>NZ_JAJCXE010000046.1:0-145251 GCF_021056325.1 Lentzea sp. CC55
GCAATCCACACCGAACCCGGAGGCCCTCCCTCATTCCAAGATCATCCGACTACGTGTCGGACCGTTCGTAACCTCTCACGGCAGTACATCTAGCCGTCGATGACGGTCGTGCTCTTACGCGCGATGGCGCGGCGCTCGGCCTCGTAGCGGTTGGCCTTCTCGGCCTTGCGCGGCGGTCTGTCGTTCGCGATCAGCACCGCCATCCACGGCAGCGGCACGGACAGCACGATGAAGAACAGCGCGAGCCACCAGGTGTGCGCGAACAGAGCCGCGAGGATGAGGCACGGGAAGCGCAGGCTCATCATGATCGCGTACTTCTTGCGCCGGGCGGCGTGCTGTTCCTCGTAGGACGGGGCCGCCTCGGTGATCAACACCGGGGTGTCGTTCCGGTCGGGACTGCTCACGACACCACCTCCACGTGTCCCATGCTCCCACGTCCGAGTGACCGCCGGGACATCCGGTCGGCGGTTAACATCCGCGGGTGGTCGCCCTTGATCGCCTCGTGGACGTGCTCGGCAGTCTGGGCACGCATTTGGCGTGCGCGCCGAGGGGCCGTGACGCCGAACTTCGCGGGGTTGCCTTGCACGACCCCGCCGAAAACACGCCGGCGGCCGCGGGGGACGTTCTGCTCGGGCTCGGCACGCCGTCGGTCGCCGCGGCGGTGCGGCTCGTGTCGTCCACGGCGGCCTCGGCTGTCGTGCTGCACGGCAAGCCTCCGCTCGACGAGCGGGTGATCGCGGCGGCCAAGAAGTCGGGTGCGGCTGTGTTGCTCGTGGATCCGTCTGTGCCGTGGAGCCAGCTTGCGAACGTCACGCAGACGCTGGTCAACGGCGGCACGCGCACCGGAGACCTGTTCGGTCTGGCGGACGTGATCGCGGGCGTGGTGGGCGGGCCGGTCACGATCGAGGACCAGCAGTCCCGCGTGCTCGCGTACTCCTACCGCCAGGAGGACGTCGACCCCGTGCGGGTGCAGACCATCCTCGGGCGGCGCGTGCCCGAGGAGGCGCGCCGGGCGCTCGACGAGTTCGGCGTGTTCAGCCACCTCGCGTCGTCCGACGAACCGATCTTCGTGCCCAAGCTGACGCCGCAGCTCGGCAACCGGCTCGTCGCCGCGGTGCGGGCCGGGCGTGAGCTGCTCGGCTCGGTTTGGGTCGAGGTGACGGGGCCGGTCGATGCGGCACGGAGCGCGGCGTTGGTCGACGGCGCGCGCACGGCGGCGTTGCACCTGTTGCGGTCGCGGGCGTCGACCGACCTCGAGCGTCAGGCCGAGGCGGACCTGGTGATCCGGCTGCTCGACCAGCCGGAGTCCGCTGACGTCGCACGCCTCGGTCTGCCGTCCGCCGACCTGCGGGTGATCGCCGTGCAGGCGCACGCGGGTGAGGGCGAGCACGGCGCGGCGGTGCTGGCGTTCCAGCGGGCGACGGCGGGCTTCGGCTGGTCACGTCCGGGACGCAGCGCTCTGTTCGGCAACGTCCTCTACACCGTCATCCCGGCCGCCGACGACGCCGTCGAGTGGGTGCGTTCGCTGACCCGCGAACTCCCCTCCGAGGCGACCGTGCTGGCCGGCATCGGCGGTCCGGCCGAGGCGGCGCAGCTGCCGACGTCACGGCAGGAGGCCGACGAATGCCTCGCGCTGTCCACCGGTACACCGGTTGTGTACGACGACGCGTGGGCGCAGGTCCTGTTGCACCGGCTCGCCGCCGTCGCCGAGGCCGGACGCCTGCCCACACGTGGGCCGATATCCAATATATTGCGCTATGACGCCGACTACGGGACGCAGTACGCGATGACGTTGAGGGCGTGGCTCGCGGCCCAGGGAGATGTGCGGGCGGCGGCGAAGGACCTCAACGTGCACCCGAACACGTTGCGGTACCGGATGCAGAAGATGGCCGAAGTGACGCCGCTGCCCCTCGACGACCCCGACCAGCGCCTCGCGATGGCCATCGCCCTCCAGATCACGCGGTGAACCGGGCGGCGTGAAAGCATCTCCACCCGTGCACCCCGATCTTTCTGCCGACCTGTGCGCCCGACTGCGCGAAGCCTTCCTGAACGCCGGCTACACCGCGGACGGCGTCGTCGACGCGCTCGGCCCGCAGGCCCACGCCGCGCTCGGCCGCGGTGAGCCGGAGCCCGCCCGCCGCGCGAGCAAGGACGCCGGGTCGCTCGGCACGCTGATCCGCCTGTTCCTACTCGGGGACCAGGAGTCCGAGCAGGACGTCCGCAAGGCGCTCCACGGTGTCGACATCGACGACGCCGTCAAGAACGAGGTCCTCGCCGCGGACAGAACCGCGGGCGACCTCAAGGCCGGCCTGGACGTCCGGCCTTACGAGGACAACTGGTGGGTCATCGCCGACCTCGACTCCGACCTGCGCGGCGGCGCCGTCCCCGAGGACCACGTGCTCGGCGTCGGCCACGCGTCCATCAGCCTCGCCCGCGCCACCAAGCGCACACCGGTCGGCACGCTGCTCGACCTCGGCACCGGCTGCGGTGTCCAGGCGCTGCACGCCAGCACGCACGCCGAGCGCATCACCGCGACCGACCTGTCCGAGCGCGCGCTGAGGCTCGCCCAGGGCACGTTCCGCATGAACGAGCTCGACGTCGAGACGCTGCAGGGCGAGTGGTTCGGCCCGGTGCGGAACCGGCGGTTCGACCAGGTCGTGTGCAACCCGCCGTTCGTGGTCGGCCCGCCGCGCGTGGACTTCGTGTACCGCGACTCCGGCCTCGGCGGCGACGACGCGTCGGCGCTCGTCATCCGGCAGCTGCCGTCGTTCCTCAACGAGGGCGGCGTCGGGCAGCTCCTGGCGTCCTGGGTGCACCGCCGCGGCGAGGACTGGGAGGAGCGCGTCTCCGGCTGGCTGCCCCGCGGTGGCGTCGACGCGTGGTTCGTGCAGCGCGACATCGCCGAGCCCGCCCTGTACGTCGGCACGTGGCTCAAGGACGCGGGTGTCGACCCGCGCAGCCCCGAGGGGCGGGCCAAGGCGAGCGCGTGGCTCGACTGGTTCGAGGAGAACGACGTGCAGGGCGTCGGCTTCGGCTACGTGACGCTGCGGCGCACCGATGAGATGCACTCGCAGGTCGTCTGCGAGGACCTGCGCCACGCCTACGACGACCCGCTGGGTCCGGAGGCCGCGCGCTGGCTCGACAACGTCGCGTGGCTGCGCGCCAACCCCGATCTGCTGGGTCAGCGGTTCCGGGTCGCCGACACCGTCCTGCTCGAGGAGGTGTCCGAGCCGGGCGAGGAGGGCTGGAAGAAGGTCGTCGCACGGCTGCACCGCACGGACGGGCCCGGCTGGCAGCACGAGGTCGACGAGGCGACCGCGAAGCTCGTGGCCGGCTGCACCGGCGCGTTGCCGCTGGAAGACCTGCTCTCGCTGCTCGAGTTCGCATACGGGGAAATCGATGCAGAAGCGGCGTTGCCGATCGTTCGCGATCTCATCCGACACGGAATGCTGATTCCTGCATGAAAGCGGTTGTGGCGCGCGTCACAGAGGCGAGTGTGGAAGTCGCCGGGGAGATCGTCGGTGCGATCGCCGAGGCCGGATTGCTGGTGCTGCTCGGCGTCCACCACGACGACACGGACGCGCACGCTCGGAAAATGGCGCAGAAGCTGCACGGGCTGCGCATCCTCGACGACGAGCAGTCGTGCGAGTCGACAGGTGCTCCGCTGCTGGTGGTCAGCCAGTTCACCCTCTACGGGGACACCCGCAAGGGCCGCCGTCCGTCCTGGACGGCGGCCGCCCGGCCCGAGCACGCGGAGCCTTTGGTGAACGCTGTCGTTCAGGAACTGCGGCAAAAGGGCGCGCGTGTCGAAACAGGACGATTCAGGGCGGAGATGAAGGTGCGGAGCGTGAACGACGGCCCGTTCACAGTGCTCGTAGAGGTCTGACTAAAGGGTTCTCAGCCAATCCTCAGATTAGTCGCGCAACCGCTGTGACAGCGGTGACGTCTTCAGGTCATGGAAGTCGGGAACGAATTCGGAATCGTCTTCGTTACCCAGGTATCAGCCAGCTAGCGATGGGATCCCGAGCGGGCCCGCCGCAACCGGCAACCAGGGCGCAGCGCCGCGCCGCCTTGACCGCCAGCGCGACTTGTCGCCGCCCGCAGCAGGGGGAGGGAGATCCATGACCGTCACGAGGATCTCCGACCGTGAAGTCGGAGAGAACACCGTCACCGTCGTCGAGCACGAACTCGACGCCCAGGGGCCGGCAGCCGATCTCGTTCGAGTCTACCTGAACGGAATCGGCAAGACGGCGCTGCTCACCGCCGAGGAGGAGGTGGAGCTCGCCAAGCGCATCGAGGCCGGTGTGTTCGCGCAGCACGTCATGGAGACGGCCAAGCGCCTCACCCCCACCCGTCGCGAAGAGCTGGGGGCGCTCGTCCGCGACGGCCGCCGCGCCAAGGACCACCTGCTCAAGGCCAACCTGCGCCTCGTCGTGTCGCTGGCCAAGCGCTACACCGGCCGTGGCATGCCGCTGCTGGACCTGATCCAGGAGGGCAACCTGGGCCTGATCCGTGCGGTCGAGAAGTTCGACTACACCAAGGGCTTCAAATTCTCGACGTACGCGACGTGGTGGATCCGCCAGGCGATCACCCGCGGCATGGCCGACCAGGGCCGCACCATCCGCCTCCCCGTCCACCTCGTCGAGCAGGTGAACAAGCTCGCGCGGATCAAGCGCGACCTGCACCAGACGCTCGGCCGCGAGGCGACGAACGAGGAGCTCGCGAAGGAAGCCGGCCTCAACGTCGACAAGGTCGCCGACCTGCTCGACCACGCGCGTGACCCGGTATCGCTCGACATGCCGGTCGGCACGGAGGAGGACGCGCCCCTCGGTGACTTCATCGAGGACTCGGACGCGACCGACGCCGAGAGCGCCGTCATCTCCGGCCTGCTGCAGGACGACCTGCGCCGTGTGCTCGCGACGCTGGAGCCGAGGGAGCAGGCGGTGATCCGGCTGCGCTACGGCCTGGAGGACGGCCAGCCGCGCACGCTCGACCAGATCGGCAAGCGGTTCGGGCTGTCGCGCGAGCGGGTGCGCCAGATCGAGCGCGAGGTCATGTCGAAGCTCCGCCAGGGTGAACGTGCCGCGAAGCTGCGCGCCTACGCCTCGTGATCCCGGTCGGGTCTCACCCGTCCGGCAGTATTGACTTGTGACTCAACTCACGGCACGGTCGGGCGTTACCAGAGCCACGCGTCGCCCGTCGTGAGCCGGGTTTCGCACGCGAAGGAAGGTCGGGGCAGCCGGGGGCTGCCCCGGCCTTCCGCGTTCGGGCGGCCGTTGCGAAGAACACGGTGCACGGGCGGCGGGACGTCCGTTCGATGGCGGTACGGTTTTCTGATCCGAACTGCACACCGTTGGAGTTGTGTACGCCGTGCCCACCACTTTCGAGTACACCGACGTCCTGCCGCTGGCGAAGGACACCGAGACCGAGTACCGCCTCGTCACGTCGGACGGGGTGAAGCTGATCGAGGCCGGTGACCGCAAGTTCCTGCAGATCGCGCCCGAGACGCTGACGCTGCTCGCGAAGGAGGCGATCCGGGACATCCAGCACCTGCTGCGCCCGTCGCACCTCGCCCAGCTGCGCAAGATCATCGACGACCCGGAGGCCTCCGGCAACGACCGGTTCGTCGCCATGGACCTGTTGCGCAACGCCGCGATCTCGTCCGGCGGCGTGCTGCCGATGTGCCAGGACACCGGCACGGCGATCATCATGGGCAAGCGCTCCGAGAGCGTCCTGACCGGCGGTGACGACGAGAAGGCGCTCGCCCGCGGCGTCTACGAGGCCTACCAGGAGCTCAACCTGCGCTACTCGCAGATGGCTCCGGTGACGTTCTGGGACGAGAAGAACACCGGCACGAACCTGCCCGCGCAGATCGAGGTGTTCCACAAGCCCGGCCAGGAACCCGTGTACGAGTTCCTGTTCATGGCCAAGGGCGGCGGTAGCGCGAACAAAACGTTCCTCTACCAGGAGACGAAGGCGGTCCTGAACCCCAAGCGCCTCGCGTCGTTCCTCGACGAGAAGCTGCGTTCGCTCGGCACGGCCGCGTGCCCGCCGTACCACCTCGCCGTGGTCGTCGGCGGTCTCTCCGCGGAGCAGAACCTCAAGGTCGCGAAGCTCGCCTCGGCCCGCTACCTCGACACCCTGCCGACCGAGGGCTCGCCGCTGGGCCACGCGTTCCGCGACACGGACCTCGAACAGCAGGTCCTGGAACTCACCCGCAACTTCGGCATCGGCGCCCAGTTCGGCGGTAAGTACTTCTGCCACGACGTGCGCGTCATCCGCCTTCCCCGCCACGGCGCGTCGTGCCCGGTCGGCATCGCGGTGTCGTGCTCGGCCGACCGCCAGGCCAAGGCCCGCATCACGGCCGAGGGCGTGTTCCTGGAGCAGATGGAGCGTGACCCGGCCCAGTTCCTGCCCGAGGTGGAGGGCGAGGACCTCTCCGACGAGGTCGTGCGCATCGACCTCACCCGCCCGATGTCGGAGATCCGCGAGGTCCTCACCAAGCTCCCTGTGAAGACCCGCGTCTCGCTGACCGGTCCGCTGGTCGTGGCCCGCGACATCGCGCACGCCAAGATCAAGGAACGCCTCGACGCCGGCGAGGAGATGCCGCAGTACCTGAAGGACCACCCGGTCTACTACGCCGGCCCGGCCAAGACGCCCGAGGGCTACGCCTCCGGTTCGTTCGGCCCGACCACCGCAGGGCGCATGGACTCCTACGTCGAGCAGTTCCAGGCCGCGGGCGGCTCGCTGGTGATGCTGGCGAAGGGCAACCGCTCGAAGCAGGTCACGTCCGCGTGCTCCACGCACGGCGGCTTCTACCTGGGCTCGATCGGCGGCCCGGCGGCCCGGTTGGCGCAGGACTGCATCCGCAAGGTCGAGGTACTCGAGTACCCCGAGCTCGGCATGGAGGCGGTCTGGAAGATCGAGGTCGAGGACTTCCCCGCCTTCGTCGTGGTCGACGACAAGGGCAACGACTTCTTCGCCGAGACGTCCACGCCGACCCTGCAGATCAGCTTCCGCCGGTAGACCCCCGCGGTTCGGCTGACGAACCCCCGTTCAAGCAGTACGCTCATACTGTTTGAACGGGGGTTCTGCCGTGATCCATCACGTGCAGATCGCCTGCCCTGCAGGCGCCGAGGACGACCAACGCGCCTTCTACACCGGCGTGCTCGGCTGGGCCGAGTTGCCCAAGTCACCTCTCCTCGCCGCACGGGGCGGTTGCTGGTTCGCGGTGCCCGGCGGCGGTGAGGTTCACGTCGGTGTCGAGCCCGACTTCCGCCCCGCCCGCAAAGCGCATCCGGCGTTCGTGGTCGACGTGATCGGGATGGCGGAGGCGGTGGCGGCGGCCGGCCATCCCGTCGTGTAGGCGGACCCGGCGGAGATCCCAGGCAGGCTGCGCTTCCACACGTTCGACGGCGTGGGCAACCGCATCGAGTTCCTGGCCGACGCCTGAGATCTGATATCGACTCCCGGATCCTGTGCGCCAACCACCTTTGCAACAGGTCTTTTGCGGACGAAGTCCAAAGAGTCATTGCTAGGGCGCAGGTCAGGCAGGTGCCCGAAATCAGGAAGTGTGCAAAGGCGTCGGCGATATGCGATATATCAACCGCAGTAGACGCAACACAGCGGGTGTCTACTGCGGTGGAACCGCGGTGGCCGGGTCAGTCGTACGACACCCAGCGCACGCCGGGACGGCACAGCGGCTCAGGCGGAAGGCCGAGGTTGGAGTGCCGTGGGTGATAGAACACCGGCAAGCCCACGTCGTCTACACGCACTACACGACCGTTCAACCACAGCCCCACACGTCAGCCGGTCTCTTCGCGGGCCTCCAGGACCAGGCGGCGGTTGCCGAGCGGTGCGTCCAGGCGCACGGTCAGCGGCACCTGCCGGACCTCCTGGGTGCACACCGTGCCCGGAGACTGCTTGGTGATCGTGACGAGCGTGATCTGAACGAGCTCGGCGGACTGGCCGCTCACCTCGGCACGGGCTTCCTTGCAACCACCGCCGACGCCGAACACCTCGACGTCGCGACCGTCGCCGAAGACGTAGGCCTCGTCGCGGTAAGTGTCTGACAACGATGTCGTGTCGACCCTTTTCCTTCGCCATGGGCGTGACGTTGGGCGGGACGACCGGCTTTTCCTCCGAGATCGAGACCGGCGGCTGAGCCGGAGCGGTGGGATTCGCGCCGGGTGAGCTGGAGCCGGACGAACCGGGTGCGGACGTGCCCGTGGTGGGCGCGCCGCCGGACGAGCTGGAGCCGGACGTACTGGAGCCGGGCGCACCGGACTGCGTCCCGGTCGAGCAGCCGACGAGCACGACGGCGAGAGCAACGGCAGCGGCGGCGTTTCTCATGCTCACCATCCTCGCAAACCGGGACGGGAGGTCCCTGTGAATTGTCCTGCGACCTGTCCGGTCGAGTTTCCCGGACGGGGACGGCGGGTGGTGCCCGGCCGGCGGGGCAGATGCCGGCCGGGCACCGCGGGGGGAGGAAAGAGGTCTACTTCTGTTCCTGCCGCGACGTCAGCACGACCGTGCGCTCACCCAGTGGCTCGGACAGCTGCACCGTCAGCGGGGGGAAGCGGATGTCCATCGTGCACATTTCCTTGGTCAACGGCAGCGTTTCGAGCAGCTCGATCTTCACCGTGGAGGCGTTCTGCTCCAGGACGGACGCGCTCGCCTTGCCGCACCCGGCCTCCTGGGCCACGACGCCGACGGTTTTGCCGTCACCCTGCGTCCAGACGGTGCGCGGGTAGTCCGACGCCAGGCCGTTGGCGTCCAGCTTCGTCACCGGTTTGCCGTCCGGCGGCACTTCTCCGGGTGCGACACCGGGAGGCGCCTCGGAGGACGAGGTGGCGGTCGGCAACGTCGGACCGCCACCTGCTCCAGTGCTCGCGTTCTGCGCACCGCCACAGGCCGAGAGGACGAGCAGCAGTGCGCCTGTACCAACTACGGTTCCCATGTGCCTCATGTGAAGAGGACGGAACCGCGCTCACAACGGGTTGCAGCGACTTCCCTTCACAGTTGCCGGGACACCGCCGCGACCGCCTCGCGCAGAGCCTCCAGTCGCGCCGCGGACGCGAGGCCTCCGTGGTAGAGGTGGAACTCCTCGACCCCGGCGTCGAGGTAGGCGAGCCATTCCTTGGACAACGCCGCGCCGTCGGCGGGCTTAGGCGGCAGCCCCAGCACGTACGCGGCGATCCGCGTGTCCGGCGCGACCGCGCGCAGTGCCTCGATGCCGGGCACGGCGACCTCCGGGCCGGGCCAGCACATCGTCGTCAGGACGTCGACGTCCGCGTCGACACCACCGGCCACCGTCGCGAACGGCCCGGTGCCCCAAGGGTCCGCCGTCACGTGCATGCCGACGCGAACCGACGGCGCGGCGGCACGGATCTCGCCGACGAGCTTCTGCCGCAACGACCGCACCACTGCGGTGCGCACGGCTTGAACGTCCTCCGTGAGCGCACCCAGCGCTTCCTCGACGCTGGGTGCGCCGCGGTCGACCCCGGCCCGGACCGCTTCGCGCAGGGCATCCGGGTCGGCGTACAGGGCGGTGCAGGCAGAGCAGAAGCACAGCGACAACAGCTTCTGCTGCACCGCGTTCCAGTCCGTGCCGTCGGTCTTCTCGTGGTGGCCGCCGTGGAAGAACCCCAGCGGCCCGCACGCCTCCAGGATGATCCCGTCCGGCGCACCGAGCTCCAGCACCTCGGACACCAGCACGGACGCGTACTCGACGACGTCGGGCTGCGCGGTGCACAGCGCGTACGGGTAGCGATCGCCGAAAGCGTTCACCACCGTGACGTCCGGGTGCAGGTCGCCCAGCCGCGAGTTGTGCGTCAGCACGGTCCACGCGTACACGGGCAATCCGGCCGCGCG
This sequence comes from Lentzea sp. CC55, assembly GCF_021056325.1. Taxonomy (NCBI): domain Bacteria; kingdom Bacillati; phylum Actinomycetota; class Actinomycetes; order Pseudonocardiales; family Pseudonocardiaceae; genus Lentzea; species Lentzea sp. CC55. The sequence goes on from NZ_JAJCXE010000046.1 coordinate 9,874, forward strand.
AACCAGGGCCGCCGCGTCGCCGAACGAGTTCGGACCGTCCATCCAGGACGGTTCGGCGGGCACCAGCCGGCCGTAGTGCGACGCGCGCACCGGCAGGTAGAACGCCGCGTGCCGCGCGTCCACGAGGCGGTGCGACGGGTGGAGCGGCGTCGCGGCTCGCACGGTGTGGTAGGACGCGGCGACGGCGATCGCGTCGACTCCGAGGTCCTGGTACCGCGTGACGGCGTCAGGATCTCCGATCAAGTCCCACGGGTAGGCGTGGACAACCGACTTCACCACCGGGGACGCTTCCTCTCGTAGCTCGGGTCGAACTTCTGCATGTAGCCCGTGTCGTCACGAGCCGTGATGCCGCACCGCACGTAGTTCTCCGCCAGGCGCGCCAGTGCGTCGCGGTCCAGCGAGACACCCAGCCCCGGAGTCGTGGGCACCGGCACCGATCCATCCACAAAGGACAGAACGCCGGGCTCGACGACCTCGTCGGCCGCGTTCCACGGGTAGTGCGTGTCGCAGGCGTAGTTCAGGTTCGGCGTCGCCGCCGCCAGGTGCGTCATCGCGGCCAGCGAGATGCCGAGGTGCGAGTTCGAGTGCATCGACAGGCCGATGCCGAACGTCTGGCAGATCATCCCCAGCTGGCGCGACCGCTGCAGGCCGCCCCAGTAGTGGTGGTCGGACAGCAGCACCTGCACGGCGTTTTGCTCCACGGACGGCTTGAGGTGCTCGAACGCGACGACGCACATGTTCGTGGCCAACGGCATCGGCGCCTTCGACGCCACCTCCGCCATGCCGGCGATCTCGGGCGCCGGATCTTCCAGGTACTCCAGCACGCCGTCGAGCTCGGCGGCGACCTCCAGCGACGTCGCCGGCGACCAGGCCGCGTTCGGGTCGAGCCGCAGCGGGTGGTCCGGGAAGGCCTCGCGCAGCGCGCGGATCGCCTCGACCTCCTGCTCCGGCGGGAAGACACCGCCCTTGAGCTTGATCGACCCGAACCCGTACCGGGAGATCATCTTCCGCGCCTGGGAGACGATGCCGGCGGGGTCGAGCGCCTCGCCCCACTCGTCCGGCTCGGCGCCGGGGTGCCCCGCCCACTTGTAGAACAGGTAGGCGGAGTAGGGCACCGCGTCGCGGACGGCGCCACCGAGCAGGTCGCTCACCGGACGCCCCAGCGCCTTGCCCTGGATGTCCAGGCACGCGACCTCGAACGGCGAGTAGACGCGGTCGACGGTGCTCTCCGCGGTGATCTTGCCGGTCAGGCCGTGCTTGTCCGGGCCCGCCTTGCCGCCGAGCCGAGCGGCCACACGCGCGTGCATCTCGTTGAGCGCGAAGACGTCGAGGCCGATCAGGGAGTCCACAACGGACCGCGAACGCTCCAGGTGCCCGAGGTCGCCGTAGGTCTCCCCCAGCCCTGAGATGCCCTCGTCGGTGTGCACCTCGACGATCGTGCGCAGCGCCCACGGCTCATGCACGCCGGCGGAGTTCAGCAGCGGCGGGTCCCGGAACGCGATCGGCGTCAGGACGATCTCGGTGATCTTCATTCCGAACGCCCCCTCAGCCCAGCAGGGCCTTGCCGGCGGCGATGATCTTGTCGAGCGCGGCGAGGTGCTCCTCCTGCGGGTCGACGAGCGGCGGGCGCACGCCGCCGACCTCGAGGCCGTTGGCGCGCACCGCGGCCTTCACCAGGGCGACCGCGTAGCCGGGCACCTTGTCGCGCAGCTCGACCAGCGGCTTGTAGAACTCGTGCAGGAAGCGGTTCACGAGCTCGGTGTCGCCGGACTGCACGGCGTTGTAGAAGCCGATCGAGATCTCCGGCGCGAAGCAGAACACCGCCGACGAGTAGAGCTCGACGCCGATGGCCCGGTACGCGAGCTGGGTCATCTCGGCGGTCGGCAGGCCGTTGAAGAACTGGAACGGCTTGTCGACGCCGGCACGCACCGACAGCACGATCCGCTGCATCTGGTCGAGGTCGCCGAGGCCGTCCTTGAGGCCCACGACGTTCGGGATCCGCGCGACCTCGACGGCCGTGTCCGGCGTGAACCGCGCGTTGTTGCGCTGGTACACGATGATCGGCAGCTCCGTGGCGCCCGCGACCTCGGCCACGTACCGCACGAGACCGGCGGCCGGGTTGCTCACCAGGTACGGCGGCAGCAGCAGGATGCCCTGGGCGCCGGCGCGCTCGGCCGCCTTCACGAACTCCTTGGTCATCGCGACCGACCCACCGGCGCCGGCGAACACCGGCACCCTGCCCGCGGTCGCCTCGACCGCGACCGCGACCGCGCGTTCGAACTCCTCCAGTCCCAGCGCGTGGAACTCGCCGGTGCCGCAGGCGGCGAACACCGCGCCCGGCCCGGCGGACACACCGTGCTTGACGTGCTCGGCGAGCACGTCGTACGCGATGTTCCCCTCGCTGTCGAACGGGGTCACCGGAAAGAACAGCACACCATCGAGTTGCATAACCAGACTCATCCCTTGATCGCTCCGGTGGTGATCCCACGCAGGAAGGACTTCTGCAGCGCCAGGTACACGACCAGGCTCGGCACCAGCGCCAGCAACGCACCGGCCAGCACGATGCCCGTCCCGACCATGTCGTCGGAGCGGAGCGCGAGCAGTGCGACCGTGAGCGTGTAGTCGGAGGGGTCAGCGGCGACGATCAGGGGGAGCAGGTACTGCTCCCAAATCATGGTGAAGCCGAACACGGCGATGACGCCGAGGGCGGGTCTGCACAGCGGGAGGATGATCTGCGCGAAGAGGCGCAGCTCCCCCGCACCGTCCACTTTGGCCGCTTCCTCCAGTTCCGCGGGGATCTCCCTCATGAACTCCGTCATGACGAAGATGGAGAAACCCCACGCCCCCAGCGGGAGGATGACGCCGAGCAGGGTGCCCTTGAGGCTCACGTGCACCAGCGGGAGGTCCCCGATCACCAGTGACAGGGGGATCGCGATGACCTCCTCCGGCAACATCATCGTGGCGAGGATGACCAGCAGTGCGATGGCCTGACCGCGGAACTTCTTGCGCGCCAACGCGTAGGCGGCGAACACGCTCACCGACAGCTGCAGCAACAGGGCACCACCGGCGATGACCAGCGAGTTCATCAGGTAGTGCCAGATCCTGTTCTCCGCCGCGACCCGGAAGTTGATCAGTGACGGGTTGTCGGGGATCACCGACAACCGGGTGGGATCGGGGTTGTCGTCGAACGCGCCGGAGAAGATGACCAGCAGCGGGCCGCAGAAGAGGAGCACGGCGAGGGCGCTCAGGACGAATCTGATGCCCCTGCTGAGCCACGCGTCCGTGCGGGTGGACCAGCCGATGGCGCTGTCGAAGCGGCTCGAGTTGATGCTCATCGCGCCTCCCTCCTGCGCCGGTACCACTGCACGCTGACCGTCAAAACCAAGGTAACCAGGAACAACAGCACGGAACCAGCGGAGGCGAGCCCGGCTTCGGACTGTTCGAACGCCGTGGTGTAGACGCGCGTCATCCACACGTCGGTCGATCCTGCCGGTCCGCCCCCGGTGAGCACGTAGACCTCGGTGAAGACGCGCAGGCCGCGGATGGCGGCCAGGGTCAGCAGGATGGTGATGACGGGCCGCAGCGCGGGCAGCGTGACGTTCCAGATCCGTTGTGGCGTCGTGGCCCCGTCGATGGCGGCGGCCTCGTACTGCCGGCGGTCGATGCCGGCGAGGCCTGCGAGGATCAGCACCATGTCGTACGGCGCGTGCTTCCAGATGCCGACGAACATGACCGACACCAGCGAGGTGTCCGTGTCGTGGATGTACTCCCAGGGCCCGAGGCCGACCCACGAGATGAGCTCGTTGAGGAAGCCTTCGGGGGCCGGGTAGAAGAACAGCCGCCAGATCTCGCCGATGACCGCGGTGGCCGCCACGACGGGCAGGAACACCGCGGACCGGACGAGCCACAGCGACTTGGTGTGCCCTTCCAGCAGCAGTGCCAGGAAGAAGCCGACCACCATCGCGCCGGCGGTCTGACCGCCGGCCAGGACGAGGGTGTGCCAGCCGGCGGTCAGGAACTTCTCGTCCCGCAGGATCGTCGCGTAGTTCTCGAAGCCGACGAAGATGTCGCCGAGGAACGGCCGGACCTCGTAGAGCGAGAGCCGGATGCCCTCGGCCATCGGGATGAACTTGAAGACCAGGAAGATCAGCGCGGCGGGGAGCAGGAACAGCCACGGGACCCAGACGCCCGTTCCCGGGGTGGTTCCCGTGAGGCGGCGCCGGCGGCGCCGCCTCACGGGGTGGGTTTCGACGGCACCGCCGCCACTAGCCGTCGAGCCCACGTCTCGGGTGTCGCCGGGTGACTGGACTGAGGTCACTTCGACGCCTTCTGGTTGTCGAGTTCCTTCTCGAGCGCCTCCGCCAGCGACTTCAGCTCGGCCGAGGAGTCCGCGGGGCACTTCGCGAAGATGGAGTTCAGGGTCTCCGAGGTCTTCTGCCGGAACGGCGCGAAGTTCGGAACGCTGGGGAACGGCCGCGCCTCGCTCTGGTAGACGCCCGCCACGGTGGCCCAGCGCGGGTCCTCGTAGGTCGCGTTGACGTCGACGGTCTTGTTGACGGGCAGGCGCACCACGGGCTGCGGGTCGCCCTTCATGCCGGCCTGCTGCGCCTCGGCGGTGATCAGGTACTCGGCGAGCTTCTTCTGGTCGGCGGTCTTCGCGGAGCCGGCCATCCGGTAGATGTTCTCGCCCTCGCCGAGCACCGCGGCGCCGGCCGGGCCGCGCGGGGACGCGATGACCTCGTACCTGTCCTTGCCGACCGACTTGTCGAAGCGGCCGATCATGTAGGGGCCGGTGAGGTAGATGCCGCTCTTGCCAGACTCGAACAGCGGGTGCGCGTCGTTCGTGCCGAGGGTCAGCGATCCGGGCTGTACGACCTTTTCCTCGCAGAAGAGCTTGCGCAGCCGTTCGACCGCCTTGGCCGACTCCGGGGAGTCGACGCCGACGCGGAACTTGCCGTCACCCTCCTCCTCGAGGATGTCGCCGCCGCCCTGCCAGATGTAGCTGGACGCCCACCACGCGAGGTAGCCGCGATCGGTCGTTCCGGGCACGAGCATGCCGTAGGTGTCGTTCTGCCCGTTGCCGTCGGGATCGTCGCGGGTGAAGGCCTTCGCGAGGTCGTCGAGCTCTTCCCACGTCGTGGGGATGGGCTTGCCGAGCTTCTCGCGCCAGTCCTTGCGGATCAGCGTGACCATCGCCTGGGTGGAGTAGGGGATGGCGTAGAACTTGCCGTCGGCGCCCTTCCCGTTGTCCCACGCGCGGTCGACGATGTCGGTGCCACCCACCACGTCCCCGCGCTCGACCTCGGTCGCCCAGCCCTGCTTGACGAAGTTGCCGAGCGAGCCGGTGTCGGTGATCACCACGTCGGGAAGGTCCTTGGACGCGGCGCGCTGCTGCACCTGCTTGTCGAAGTCGTTGAAGATCGGCTTGTAGTCGACCTGCACCCCGGTCTTCTCGGTGAACGTCTTGAAGATCTTCTCGTAGACCTTGGCCGTCGCCTCGGTCGAGCGGGTCCACACCTCGAGGGGCTTGTTCGGGTCCTTGGCCGCCGTGCCGCCACTGCCGCCACACCCCGCGAGCACGGCGGCCACGCCGAGCGTGGCGATGGTGGTGGCTGTTCTGCGGCGCATCCTCGGAACCCTTCATGTTCAGATATATGAACTGGGGTCGTACTTGTGAACCTGATGCAGGACTGTAAGAATCAGCAGAGCAACGTGTCAAGGGCAAGTTGCTTAACTGTTTCGAGGAGGTCAGGTGGCGTCGCCGATCGACAAGGGCACGGCTCGTCCAGGCGCGGTGAAGTCCGCTGACCGCACTGTGGAGCTGCTCGAGGTGCTGTCCGCGTCAGACCGCAGGCTGACGCTCACGGAGCTGCACCGCGAGCTCAGCTATCCCAAGTCCAGCCTCTACATGCTGCTGCAGACGCTCGTCGCACGCGGCTGGGTGGAGGTCGACTCGGACAGGGGCACGTACGGCATCGGCGTTCGCGCGCTGCTCGTCGGTACGTCCTACCTCGACCACGACCCGGTCGTGCGGGCGGCGATCCGCGTGATGGAGCAGGTCCGCCAGGAGATCAACGAGACCGTGCACCTCGCCCGCCTGGACGGCGCGGACGTCGTCTACCTCGCGAGCCGCGAGTCCGAGCACCACCTGCGCGTCGTCTCGCGCGTCGGCCGCCGGCTCCCCGCGCACTCGACGTCGCTCGGCAAGGCCGTGCTCTCGACGCGCACGCCGGAGGAGGTCGACGTGATCCTCCCCGACGAACTGGCGCCGCTGACCCAGAACACCGTGACCGATCGGGCGGCACTGCACGAGCAGCTCGCCGGGTTCCGCAACGTCGGCTACGCCCACGAACGCGAGGAGAACACGCCCGGGCTGGGCTGTTTCGCGGTGGCGCTGCCGTACCGCAACCCCGTGCTGGACGCGATGAGCTGCTCCGTCCCGCTGGGCAGGCTGACGCCCGAGCACGAGAAGCAGGTCATCTCCGCGCTGCTCGACGCCGCCAGGACCATCACCGAGCTCCTCCGCCAGTTCGGTCGCTGAGCCTTTTGACGGAACACCCGAACAAGACGGAAGGGTCCAACCCGTGACCGCACGCATCCTGATCACCGGCGCCGGTGGCGGGGTGGGCACGCTCATGCGTACCCGCCTCGCGGCCGAGGGCCGTGTCCTGCGGCTGCTGGACATCGCGGATCTCCCCGCGGCCACCGACGGCGAGAACGTGGAGCTCGTCCAGGCGTCGGTGACCGACATGGCCGCGATGGAGGCCGCGTCGGAGGACGTCGACGCGGTGATCCACCTCGGCGGCCACAGCCTCGAGGAGTCGTGGGACAAGATCCTGCGGGTCAACATCGACGGCACGCACACGGTGCTGGAAGCCGCGCGGCGGGCCGGTGTGCGCCGCGTCGTCCTCGCCAGCTCGAACCACGCCGTCGGCTTCGTCGAGCGGGCTCAGGGCGTGGCCGGCGACTACGCGTTCCCCCGCCCGGACACCTACTACGGAGTGTCCAAAGTGGCGATGGAGGCGTTGGGGTCGCTGTACGCCGACCGCTACGGCATGGACGTGATCGCGATCCGCATCGGCTCTTGCTTCGAGAAGCCGAAGGACGTGCGGATGCTGTCGACGTGGATGTCGCCGGACGACGGCGCGCGCCTGTTCGAGGCGTGCCTTTCCGCTCCGTCGCCGGGGTTCCGCGTCGTGTGGGGTGTCTCGGACAACAAGCGCGGCTGGTTCTCGCTGGACGAGGCCCGCGCGCTGGGGTACGAACCGAAGGACGACTCGGAGCAGTACGCGGCCGAGGTCCTGGAGGAGCACGGTGAGCTGGACCCCTCGTCGCCCGCGGCGAGGTACGTGGGCGGGGCCTGGTGCGGCCCCGATTTCGACACGGCAGTCAAGGAGGCAGGGCGTTGAGCCACGGCGTGCAGGGATACAACCCGCGAACCGGTGAGCCGTTCGGTGAACCGGTGGCGAAGACCCCCGACAGCGAGGTGGACCGGATCGCCTCGGCCGCCGCTGTGGCGTTCTCGGCGTGGTCGGTCGTTCCGGCGGCGGACCGGGCCGTGGTGCTGGAGAAGGTCGCGGACGCGCTGGACGCCGAGTCGTCGCTGCTGGTCTCGACCGCCGACAGCGAGACCGCGCTCGGGACGCCGCGGCTGACGACCGAGCTCAAGCGCACGACGAACCAGCTGCGGCTGTTCGCGGAGGTGCTGCGCGAGGGCAGCTACGTCGAGGCCACCTTGGACTCGGCGAACCCGGACATCATCCCGCCGCGCCCGGTGCTGCGGCGCGTTCTGCGTCCACTCGGGACGGTCGCCGTGTTCTCCGCCTCGAACTTCCCGTTCGCGTTCTCGGTGGCCGGTGGCGACACGGCGTCCGCGCTGGCGTCCGGGTGTTCCGTTGTGGTGAAGGCGCATTCGGCGCACCCGTCGACCTCGCGCGAGACCGCCAGGGTCGTCGTGGACGCCCTGCGTGAGGCAGGCGCGCCCGAGGGCGTGTTCGGCATCGTCCACGGCACCGAGGCAGGTGTCGCGCTGGTGAAGCACTCCGCGGTGCGCGCTGTCGGCTTCACCGGCTCGACCGGGGGCGGCCGGGCGTTGTTCGACCTGGCGCAGGGCCGGCCGGACCCGATCCCGTTCTACGGCGAGCTGGGCAGCGTGAACCCGACGGTGATCCTGCCGGGCGCGGCGACCCCGGACATCGCGGAGGGTTTCGCGCAGTCGCTGACGATGGGCGTCGGGCAGTTCTGCACCAACCCCGGCCTGGTCTTCGCCCCCGAGTCGCTCGTGCCCGCGCTGGGCGAGGCGGTCGCCGCGACCTCGGGCGGCGCGATGCTGAACGAGCGGATGTGCGACTCCTACAAGGCGGGCACGGACGCCTTGGCCGCGTCGGACCTCGTGTCCGTGGTGTCGACGGGAACCCGCCCGGACGAGGCGTGGGCGGTGGCGCCGCTGTTGTTCTCGACGTCGGTGGAGGTGTTCGAGGAGAACCTCGAGAAGCTGACCGAGGAGCACTTCGGCCCGGCGGCGCTGATCGTCACGTACTCCTCGCCGTCCGAGCTCCACTCGGTGCTGGCGAAGCTGCCGGGAACGCTCACCGGCACGGTGCACGCCGCCGAGTCGGACCACGCGGAGGCCGGTGAGATCGCCGAGGTCCTGCGCCGCGTGGCGGGCCGGCTGATCTTCAACGCCTGGCCGACCGGTGTCGCGGTCGCGTGGGGCCAGCACCACGGCGGCCCGTGGCCCGCGACGACGAACCCGCTGCACACGTCGGTCGGCGCCACGTCGATCCGCCGCTGGATCGCCCCGGTGCCGTACCAGTCGTGGCCGGACGCGCTGCTGCCCGCGGAGCTGCAGGACGCGAACCCGCTCGGCATTCCGCGCCGGGTGGACGGTGTGCTGGGCGTGCACTGAGCTGTGGGACGAGCGGGGCCGCCGACGCACCGTCGGCGGCCCCGCTTTCTTCGATCGTTCCCCGTCTTGCTTTCAGCCGCTCCGCATCTTCTCGGCGATCGCCCGCGCACACTCGACCGCCTCGGCGTGAGCGGTGTCGACCTCGATGTCGTAGGTCAGCCCGCGGTGGACCACGTCGGCCTGTGCCTCGGCCATCCCGGCGACCCGGTCTCCCCTGGCGAGCTCCCGGCCGGCGGCGACGTCGGCGTCACACCGCACCCCGACCCACAGCACGTCGAGTCCGTCCAGCGCCTTCTCCCACCGCGACCGCGACTCGGTCCCGCCGAGGAACACGTCGTCCACGATCACCCGCGCCCCGGCGTGCACCATCGCGGCGACCCCGGCCATCCACGCGTTCTCGAGCACCTGGAACTCGGCCCCGACGCTGACCTCACCGTCCCCCGCGAGCCCGATCCCCTCCGACCCGAGCCGCAGCCGCGCGGGCATCACGTCGATCAACGTGTCGACCCCGATCGCCAGCCACGCCTCCGGCAACACGGCCTGCAGGCACCGCGCGATCCCCGACTTCCCCGAGCTGGACCCGCCGTTGAGGACGATCACCTGAGCACTCGACGCCACGCTCCGACCGTACCCAGCCGACCCGGCATCCAAGCCCTCACCACTCGCTGCACGCCTCCTAGCAATGAGTCTTTTGCGGACAAAGTCAAAAGTCCCATTGCTAAAACGCAGTTCAGGGCCCTGCCGCAACTGATATATCGGTAGCTTGATCCGACCACATGCAAAAAACGTTTGCGGACGAAGTCAAAAGACTCGTTGCAAAGGTGCGTCAGACGCGAGCCGCGCCCGCTCGTCGTTCCTGCCGCAGCTCCCGCTGGTACCCGAGGAAGTCGACCTCCAGCGTGTGCCGCTTCGACTTCACGTACCGGCGCCGCAGCCCTTGCCGGTAGGAGGTGATCTCCGCCTTCATCTCCGGCACCGGCGGCAGCGCGGCCCGGCCGGAGATCAGGTCGGCGATCCACTCGGCCTGGGCCTCGGCCAGCGGCATGATCGCCCCCAGCGGCTGGATCAGCCCGAGGAAGTACAGCCCCGGATGCGCCGGGTCGACGACCCGCCGGTACAGCGACACGTCGTTGTCCGCGGACGAGACGGCGGGGAACTCGGCGGCGGGCAGGAACGGGAAGTCGACCTGGTAGCCGGTGCAGTAGACGATCACGTCGACGTCCTCGCGGGAGCCGTCGGCGAACACGACACCGGAGCCGTCCAGCCGCTCGAGGTTCGGCTTCACGGTGATGTCGCCGTGCCCGAGCCTGGTCAGCAGGTCGTCGGACACGGTCGGGTGCGCGGCGAGGATGCCGTGCGACGGCTCGGGCAGGCCGTAGTCGGAGAGCTTGCCCCGCGCCAGCCGCAGCATCACCTTCAGCGACAGCGCCTGCAGCCAGGAGGGCGCGAACCGGGCGAGCGGCGAGGTCGTCAGGTGGTCGGTCGGCATGCCGAACAGGTACTTGGGCATGATGTGCGCGCCGCGGCGCATCGCGAGGAACGTCCGTGCGGAGACGCGCGAGGACTCGACAGCGATGTCGCAGGCGGAGTTGCCGATGCCGAGGACCAGCACCTTCTTGTCGGTGAAGCGCTCCGGCGTCTTGTAGAAGTGCGCGTGCATCTCCTCGCCGTCGAAGGTGCCCGGGAACGCGGGCTCCGGCATCCGCGGCGACCAGTGGTGCCCGCTGGCGACGATCACCGACCGGTAGGTGGCGGTGGCCTCCTCCCCCGTGTCGCGGTCACGCGTCGTCACCGAGTACCCGCCCGGCGCGACGGCGACGGACGTGACCTCGGTGCGGAACCGGATGCGGTCGCGGAACCCGTGGTGCTTCACGAAGTCGTCGAAGTACTCCGCGATCTGGAAGTGCGAGGGGTAAGCCGGCAGGTGCGACGGCATCGGGAACGACTTGAACTCCATCATCTGCCGCGAGGTGTTGATGTGGAGCGAGCGGTAGGCGGACGACATGCTGTTGTCGTTGAGGTAGCGCCAGTTTCCGCCGATGTCGGACCCGGTCTCGAAGCAGTCGAACTCGATCCCGCGGGCACCGAGGACCTGACATGCGGCGATGCCGGACGAACCAGCCCCGATGACGCACACGCGTTCCATGGCTCTGAAGTATTTTCACGTTCATTGCGACTGTCAACAACCCCGGCCAATGGAATCCGGACGACCGATCACCAGCACGAACAAGCACCGGCCCGCTGAGTGGAACGGGGTGTACCCGGCCACTCCGGGCCCATACGTTGTGGCGCATGCGAAATCTTCTCGTGGCAGTCACGTCGGTGTTGGCGTTCGCGGTCTCGACGGGCACGGCGGCGGGAGCGCCGCTGCCGTCCCCGGAGATCTTCGCGTCGAACAACACCGCGATCATCACCGATCCCGCCGACCCGCGCCTGGAGGACAGGTTGACCGGGTTCGACCGCGAGGTCCGCGGGATCGTGAGGGCGAACGGTGGCGTCACCACTCGCTCTACTCTGCTCGACGGCGTGTTCTGGTCGAGCGACCTGCAGCAGACGACGTTCGAGCGATCCCGCAAGTTCGACGTCACGCTGAACGAGGAAAGCCTCCGCCACACCGCCTCGACCATCGCCAAGCGGTTCGGGCAGGAGTCGGTGCTCACGTTCCGGTTCCTGCACGCCAACTCCCCGGAGGTCGACGCCGTCCAGGTCGAGGTCCAGGGCATCACCGCTCAGCAGGTCCGCGAGGGGCTGCTGCAGGACGCGGTCGCGCGCGAGAAGCTCGGCGGCGGCAGCGTCACGTTGCACGACAAAGCGATCCTCATCGCCGGCGTCGACGACCTGCCAACCGTGCGGGCGTTCATCACCAAGATCGGCGGGGACGTCTCCAGGGCGAAGGTGCGCAAGGGCACCTGGGAGTTCGTGGGTGCCGAGGCGGAAACTCTTTTGTGGAACGGGCAAAAGGCCGCCTAACCTCGGTGTCATGGCAGCAACGTTGGTCCGCGGCCAGAACGTGGACATCCGCATGTGGACTCGACCGGACGAGGTCGAGGAGTTCGCCATGCGGCAGCTCCAGAACATCTCCTCGCTGCCGTGGGCGTTCAAGCACGTCGCGGTCATGCCCGACGTGCACTACGGCAAGGGCGCCACGGTGGGTTCGGTGATCGCGCTGCGCGACGCCGTCTCCCCCGCGGCCGTCGGCGTGGACATCGGCTGTGGCATGGCCGCCGTGCGCACCTCGCTCACGGCCAGTGACCTGCCGGAGACGCTGCGCGGTCTGCGATCCCGCATGGAGGCCGTGGTTCCCGTCGGCTTCGGTCAGCACAAGGCGACCGCCTTCACCGAGAGGGACGCGTCCGACTGGGGAATGTTCTGGCGGAAGTTCGACGACCTGACGCCTGCCGTGAAGGCGCGCGCCGACAAGGCGATGCACCAGATGGGCACGCTCGGCGGCGGCAACCACTTCCTCGAGGTCTGCCTGGACGAGGACCAGCGGGTGTGGGTCATGCTGCACTCGGGGTCGCGCGGCATCGGCAACGAGCTGGCGCAGCACCACATCTCGGTGGCGCGCACGCTCGCGCACAACTCCGAACTGCCGGACCCGGACCTCGCCGTGTTCCTCTCGGGAACGCCGGAGATGGCGGCGTACCGCCACGACCTGTACTGGGCCCAGGACTACGCGCGACGCAACCGCGCGGTCATGATGCGCCTGGTCTGCGACGTGCTGCGCGCCGACTTCCCGCACGTCGTGTTCGAGGAGCCGATCTCCTGCCATCACAACTACGTCAGCGAGGAGAACCACTTCGGTGAGGACGTCCTGGTGACGCGCAAGGGCGCGATCCGGGCGGGACGGGGCGAGCTGGGCATCATCCCGGGTTCCATGGGCACCGGCTCGTACATCGTGCGCGGGCTCGGGAACCCGGACTCGTTCGAGTCGGCGTCGCACGGCGCCGGGCGGAAGATGTCGCGCAACAAGGCACGCAAGACGTTCACCGCGCAGGATCTCGCCGAACAGACAAGTGGTGTCGAGTGCCGCAAGGACTCCGGCGTCGTGGACGAGATCCCCGGTGCCTACAAGGACATCGACACCGTGATGGCGAACCAGTCCGACCTCGTCGAGGTGGTCGCGAAGCTCAAGCAGGTGGTTTGTATCAAGGGCTGATGTTTCCCGTGTGAGTGAACCGGAAAGCCTCCCGGACAGCCAGAGAGTTTGCCTGTCTTGGAGGTTTTTCCATGTCAACGGGCGCCATCATCGGCGTGGCGGTCGCGATTGTCGCGGCATTGGTGATCCTCGCTCTCGTGCTGAGGCCCGCCATGCAGCGCAAGAAGCTGCGCGACCGCTTCGGCCCTGAGTACGACCGCGTGGTCGAGCACAGCGACAACAGATCGGCCGCGGAGAAGGAGCTCGCCGAGCGGGAACAGCGCCACAGCGAGTTCGATCTGAAGCCGCTTTCCCCCACGGCGCAGGAGAGTTACCGCCGGCACTGGGCCGACGTGCAGGCCAAGTTCGTCGACTCGCCGGAGAGCGCGATCGCGGACGCGGACCGGCTCGTGACCGATCTGATGGCGGAGCGCGGTTATCCCACGGAGGGTTACGAGGCGCAGCTGAGCGTTCTTTCCGTCGAACACGCGCGGACGCTCGAGCACTACCGCAAGGCGCACGACATCTCCGAACGCCAGGAGATCGGGGAGGCGAGCACCGAGGACCTGCGGACCGCGATGGTCCACTACCGCGAGCTGTTCACCGACCTGCTCGAACGCGGCGCCGAGCCGCACACGAACCGGGAAGCCGCGCGGAAGGAGAAGACCGATGTCTGAGGCCCCCGCCCACTCCGCTGGAGTCCCCACCCCCGCCCGGCCGCAGCAGGCCGAGCGCGCAGCGCAGGTGGAACGGCACGTCGAGGAGCGCGTCACGCACACCGATCGCATGCCGCAGCAGGTCCAGCGCCAGGACCAGCGGCGTCAGGAGGACGTGCGCGCCGACCAGGCCCGTGGCGACCAGACGCGCACCGAGCACGTTCGTACCGAGCAGACCCGTGCCGACCAGACGCACGGCGAGCACACGCGTTCTGAGCAGCAGCGTCACGAACAGCAGCGCACGGAACACCACCGCACCGAGCAGCCGCGGTCCGAGCAGCAGTCGACCGGCAGGCTCGAGGACGAGTGGCAGGCGGTGCAGTACGAGTTCGTCGACGACCCGAAGGCGGCTGTCCGCAAGGCCGACCAGCTCGTGACGCGGGCGCTCGAGGAGCTCACCACGCGGCACCGTTCCCTCACCCAGCAGCTCGAGGGAAACCGTGATCCGCAGACCGAGGACTTGCGACTGGCTCTCCACCGGTACCGGGAACTGTTCAGGTCGCTGGTCGCCGTCAAGTAAGTGCTGCTGGAAGCCCCGGCGCCGCGGCCGTGACAGGTGGCGGCGCCGGCAGGCACGTCCGGACACTTCACGACTGGTGAACCACGCCCGGATCAGCTGGGCAGTTCGCGGATTTCCATCTCCAGCACGTCGATCTCGTCGCTGATCGCCTCGTCGAGCATGTCGTCCAGCAGCTTGCGGCACTCCTCCGAGCCGCACCGCGGCAGTCCCGCGCCGAACCTCGGCACCTGCTCCCACCACACCGCCGGGTTGTTCCAGAACGATCCGGACCCCTGGTCGACACCTTCGAGGCAGCGCAGCCTCTGGTCGCTCGCCGGAAGCGCCCGCACGAACTCGATGAACAGGGCGAGTGCGTCGGGATTGCTCACCGGGACCGCGCCGTAGCCGCGCAAGCAGTCCTCGAGTTCTGCGAGGAACTCCGCCTTGAAGGACACGGCACACCCCCCGCTCCTCCGCACCTTCGCGGACGTCCTGAAGTTCGTGAGAACAACAGTACCTCCGCGACTGGAGCGGGGAACGAGTGCGAACGGGCGGTATCTTCCTGAGCCCGTACGGGTTTCCGGTGACCCGTAGTCACTTCTCCTAGCCGCCGGGCGCATTTCGGCACGGTGCGCGACGCTGTCAGCCGCCCGGACGCGCCGGGTGGGTCACGCAAAGTGCGCGGCTTCCGCAACGCCGCGAAACCACGAAAGCCGTTGGGGCCCGAAAGGAATTCCGCCGCGCATTTCGTTGACGACGAAGAGAGCGTGCCAGTTCCATTGTGGACGAATGCTTCAGCGGTCCGCGTGGAGCCTCGCGACGAAGCTGAACCGATCACCCCGGTACAGCGACCGGGCGCGTTCGATCGGGTGACCGCCGACGTCGTAGGAGACGCGGTGCAGCAACAACATCGGCAGCGCGGGGTTCGTGCCGATCAGCAGCGCCTCCCGGGGCGTGGCGAGCACCGTCTCGACACGTTCCTCGGCTTCGGCGAACCGCACACCGAGCCGTTCGGTGAGGCAGGCGTAGAGCGAGCCGGCGGGGTCGAGCTTCTCCGGCAGGTCCGGGAAACGACTCAGGCTCAGGTACGTCGACTCAAGGCCGATGCGCTCGTCGTCGGCGAGCAGGACGCGTTCCAGGTGCACGACCGGGTCGCCGGCGTCGAGCGCGAGGTCGCGGGCCAGCCCCTCGTCGGCGTCGAGCTCCTCGACCGTGATCACGGTGCGGTTCGGCTCGACGCCCTGACGGCGCATGCCCTCGGTGTAGCTGACCAGGGACAGCGGCTGGACGAGCTTCGGCGGCGCGACGAACGTGCCGCTGCCCTGACGCCGGATCAGCTTGCCTTCGAGCACCAGCTCGCTGACGGCCTGGCGCAGCGTGACGCGCGAGACGGAGAACCGTTCGGCGAGCTCGCGTTCGGACGGCAGGACCGTACCCTCGCCGAGGGTCTCGACGAGGTCGAACAGCTCGGCCTTGACCGCGTAATAGCGCGGAACTCGGCCGTGTTCTGGGATGCCCGCGCGAACGGGTCGATCAGCACGGTGCGGCGGGACGCGGTTCACGTGGCGTGAGCCTACGTGACTCCCCGTACGATCAGGACGACAGCTTCGGCGGATCGGGGATCTTGTAGCCGGAAGATCCGATGTTGACCTCGAGCGACTTGCGCCAGGCACCGGTGTCGATCATCTTCTGCAGCGCGGCCTGGACCTTCGCCTTGCTCGTCGGGTCGTCGCGGTGCAGGCCGACGCCGTACTCCTCCTTGCTGAACGGTTCGCCGACGACCCGCAGCAGCTCGGGGTTCTGGGCGGCGTAGCCCGCGAGCAGGACGTCGTCGGTGGTGACGGCGTCGACGTTCTCCGCGAGCAGCGCCGTGACGCAGTCGCTGAACTTCGCGTACTCGACCATCTTCACGTCTTTCGCGAACTGGTCGCGCACGTACTCGGCGGAGGTCGAACCCGCGGTGGAGCACAGCCTGAGGTTGGCGTTGAGCGACTTCGGGCCCTCGATGCGGTTCTCGTTCATGCGCACCAGCAGGTCCTGGCCGGCGACGAAGTACGGGCCGACGAAGTCGACGATCTGCTTGCGCTTGTCGGTGATCGAGTAGGTGGAGACGACCATGTCGGCCTCACCGCTGGTCAGGAGCGTCTCCCGGTTGCCGGGCTGCGCCTCCTTCCAGACGATGTTCTCCTCTTTGACGCCCAGCTCGCCCGCGATGAACTTGGCGACGTCGACGTCGAAACCGCGGTAGCTGCCGTCGAGCCTGCGCACCGACAGTCCCGGTTGGTCGTACGACACGGCGATGACCATGCGGTCGTTCGAGCTGACCTTCCCGGCCATCGTGGACGCGTCACCACCCGCGCACGAGGCCAGCAGGAGCACGGCCGCGCTTGTTGTCGCCGTCAGGCGGAGAAGTGCTCTCGGCGTCATTCGTCCCTCTTACAGCGTTATTCCACGGGCACGCGCCCTCGCACCAGGGTCGGCGCTGCTGGGCGATGCGGGAAACCTAAGCGGCGGCAGGACGCATGTCCATACCTGGGAGCGAATGAAAACAACGGAATCGTTGCTGTAACAGTTCAGCGCCGAGACTGGCGCGGGGCTAGCGCAGACGCCTCGGACCGGCGTCGTGCAGGGACGGGGGCGGGCCGACGACTATGCGGGCGCTGCTGACGAAAGCCCCTGCGGCAGAAGCAAGAACGGGTTCGAGCTTCAGCGACCGCACCTCCGGAAGGTCCTCCGCCAACGCGGCCAAACGGAGTACCAGCTCCTGAAGTGCTTCCAGGTCCGCTGGTTCGTCGCCGCGATATCCGGTGAGCAGAGGCGCGGCTTTGGGTGCGGCAACGAGTTCCGCGGCGTCGGTGTCGGTGAGGGGTACCGCCCGGTAGGCCCGGTCGCCGAGGAGATCGCTGACCAGACCCGACAGTCCGAACCAGACCAGTGTGCCGAAGCTCGGGTCGTCCTGGAGGCCGAGGACGCAGCTGACTCCCTTGGGCGCCATGCGTTGCACGTACACGCCCGGCTTGCCGGAGAGCGCCGCGAGGTCGTGGTAGGCGGCCCTGACCGACTCGCGCTGGGCGATGTCGAGCCGGACACCGACGAGGTCGGTGCGGTGGCGCAACCGCTCGCTGGTCGCCTTCATCGCCACGGGGTAGCCGAGTTCGTCCGCCACCTCCACGGCTTCCTCCTCGCTGGAGGCGATGCGGAACGGGACGACGTCGATGCCGTAGCACTCCAGCAGTGCGACGGCCTTGTGGTCGTCGAGCCGGACCTCGGACGCCGGCGAGTCCACAATGGACCTGGCCCGTTCGGTGTCGATGCCCTCCGGCCGGACGAAGGTGCCCTGCGGTGCGGCGCGCCAGCGGGCGTAGCGGACGGTGCGGGCCAGCGCGAGCACGGCGCGTTCGGGACTGGCGTAGCTCGGGATGGAGCCCTTGCCGGGCATCTTCAGCTCGTCGGGGATGCCCTCGACCGCGAGGAACGTGGAGACGATCGGTTTCGTGCTGGGCGCGGCCTCCTTGAGGGCGCGGGCGTAGGCGGCGCCGGGAACCGCGATCGGGGGCACGAAGACGACGACGAGCGCGTCGGTGTCCGGACGGTCCAGGGCCTCCTTCACGGCCTTGGCGAACTCCTCCGGCGTGGCCTGGGCACCGACGTCGACGGGGTCGCCCGCGAGGTCGAGGTCCTGGGCGAGCAGCGTGTCGGCGGCCAGCAGGCCGATCGCGGTGGAGTTGCCGACGACGGCGACGCGCTTGCCCGCGGGCAGCGGCTGGTGGGCCAGCAGCAGCGCGGTGTCGAAGAGCTGCGCCAGCGAGTCGACCCTGATCACGCCGGCCTGCTCGAACAGGGCCTGGACGCTCGCCTCGTCTACCTTCGCGGCCGTGGCGGCGAGGCCGGGCACGACGGCGTGGCGGCCGGACTTCACCGCGACGATGGGCTTGGTGCGGCCGAGCCTGCGCGCGAGCCGCGCGAACTTGCGCGGGTTGCCGAACGACTCCAGGTAGAGCAGGACGACGTCGGTGGCCGGGTCGGTCTCCCAGTACTGCAGCAGGTCGTTGCCGGAGACGTCGGCGCGGTTGCCCGCCGAGACGAACGTGGACAGGCCGAGGCCCCAGCCGGCGGCGTTGGCGAGGATGGCCGTGCCGAGGGCGCCGGACTGGCAGAAGAAGCCCGCACGGCCGCGCGACGGCAACTGCGGGGCGAGACTCGCGTTGAGGCGGACCTTGGGGTCGAGGTTGAGCACACCCAGTGCGTTCGGACCGACGACGCGCATGCCGTGGGCTCTCGCCTCCGCAGCGAGCCTGCGTTCGGCAGACAGACCGTCAGGTCCCGTCTCGCCGTAGCCGGAGCTGACGACGACAAGTGCCTTCACGCCCTTGGCGAGGCAGCCGTCCATGACCTCGTCGACGCTGGCCGCGGGAACGGCGACGATGGCGAGGTCGACGTCGTCGGGGATGTCGAGCACGGTCGGATAGGCCCGTACGCCGCGCACAGCGCGATGCTCGGCGTTGACGGGGTAGACAGGGCCGTTGAAGTCGGCTTCGAGGAGGTTCTTGAGGACCGCGTGCCCGATCTTGGTGGGATCGGTCGAGGCGCCGATGAC
This sequence comes from Lentzea sp. CC55, assembly GCF_021056325.1. Classification (NCBI taxonomy): domain Bacteria; kingdom Bacillati; phylum Actinomycetota; class Actinomycetes; order Pseudonocardiales; family Pseudonocardiaceae; genus Lentzea; species Lentzea sp. CC55. The sequence continues at coordinate 28,732 of NZ_JAJCXE010000046.1, forward strand.
GGCGACGCTGCGCGGGTGCAGCAGGTTGTGCACGCTGCGGGCCTCGGCGGCCTGTTCGCGGGCCCTGGCGACGGCGACGGACTCGTCGGTGGGGTCGATCGCGAACTCCAGGTGCAGCACCCCCTCCTCGAACGCCCTGCTGACCTGGTAGCCGGCGTCGCGGAACACCCGGACCATCTGGCCGTTCTCGGCGAGCACCTCGGCCTCGAACCGGGTGAGCCCGACCTCCCTGGCCGCGGCGGCGAGGTGTTCGAGCAGGATGCTGCCGAGCCCGCGCCCCTGGTGCCCGTCCTCGACGACGAACGCCACCTCGGCGCTGTCGCCGTGGTGCAGCCGGTCGAAGCGGCCGACGGCGACGATGTCGTCGCCCAGCAACGCGATGAGCGCCACGCGGTCGTGGTGGTCGACGGTGCTGAACCGCTCGAGGTCGCGCTGCGGGATCCGCGGGTAGGGCCCGAAGTAGCGGAAGTACCGCGTCCGCTCGGACAGCCGGCCGTGGAACTCCCGCAGCTCCTCGGCGTCGGCCGGCGTGATCGGCCGCAGGTGGACGGTGCCGCCGTCGCTGAGGACGACGTCCGCCTCCCAGTGCCGCGGGAAGTCGAACGGGTCCCTGGCCGCGTCGTCGGCGCTGTCTTTCGGAACGTCGTTGGAGACGCCCGTCGGGACGTCCTTCGGCACGTTGTCCGGCACTTTGTGTCAGTCCCTGGGGTCGTCGGGGTCAAGCCCATGCAACGGGAACACCGCACGGCGCGTGTCGCGGATCGCCTTGTCCACCGGCTGCTCCGCGTCGCCGCCCCACGCCTGGTACCCAGGGTCGCACCCATCAGTCATGGACGCAGGCAAAGGCCACTCGGGTGCGATCTGCGTCGCATGCGCGACCCACTCCGCCGGCAGCGGCCGGTTCGGGTCGACGTCGCGGTCCAGCACCGTCGCCAGCAGGTGCGTCCACGACCGCGGCACCACCCTGAGCAGCTCGTACCCGCCGCCGCCGAGCGCGAGCCACTTGTACCCGTGCTCGTTCACGATGTCGCGGAACGCCTGGTAGATCGCCCGGTGCCCGTCCACGCTCAGCGACAGGTCCGCGAGCGGGTCCTCCCTGTGCGTGTCGACCCCGCACTGCGTGACCAGCACCTGCGGCCGGAACGCCTTCAGCAACGCGGGCACCGTCGCGTGGAACGCCCGCAGCCACGCGCCATCGCGCGTGCCGGCGGGCAGCGGCACGTTGACCGCGCTCCCCTCGGCCCCGGCCCCGCCGACCTCACCGGCCCACCCGGTCCCCGGCCACAGGCTCATCGGGTGCTGGTGCAACGACACCGTCAGCACCCGCGGGTCGTCCCAGAACGCCGTCTGCACACCGTCCCCGTGGTGCACGTCGACGTCGACGTACGCGATGCGCTCCACTCCGCTGCGCAGCAACCACTCGATGGCCACCGCGCAGTCGTTGTAGACGCAGAACCCGGCCGCGCTGTCCGGCATCGCGTGGTGCAGGCCGCCGGCGATGTTGACCGCCCGGTCCGCCTCCCCCGACGCGATGGCCCGGGCCGCCACCAGCGATCCGCCGACCACCAGCGCCGACGCCTCGTGCATCCGCTCGAACACGGGGTTGTCCGCCGTACCCAACCCGTGCCCGACGTCCCACCCCGCCGTCGGCGCCGCCTGCACCGCGCTCAGGTAACCGGGCTTGTGCACGAGCTCGATCTCGTCGTCACCGGCCGGCACCGGCGCCCGCAGCTCGACGCCGTCCAGCACTCCGAGGGCGGTCGCGAGCCGGACCGTCAGGTCCAGCCGGACGGGGTTCAGCGGGTGGTCGCCACCGAGGTCGTACCCGAGGAAGGACCTGTCCCAGACAACCGCGGCTGGCTTACCCATGCCCAGCAACCTACAGTCGCTCCCCGTCGGCGCACCTCCGGCCACGAACCCGGGACCACCACCCCGGAACCGATCTCACCGAACAGGGGTCAGAGGCGACATGCACCTGCGACCAGCCGCCGTCCTCCTCGCACTGGGCCTGACCCTCGCCACCGCCACGGGCTGCGCGGAACAGGTGCGGGGCTCGGCCTCCCCCGACCCGAACGCCGCGGAGCAGTCCACCGCGCCCTCCACGACCTCGCGGAAGCCGCGGAGCAGTGCCACGCCGTCCAAGCCGGCGCCCCCCACCGCCCAGAAGCAGGGCGACGTGAAGATCGGCACCAGGAAGAAGGCGACGGGCCTCGAGACCTGCGGTGTCCTCAAGCCCGCCGACGTCGAGGCCGCGACCGGCGGCAAGTCCTCGGCGGACGGCGGCTGCATCCACACCGTCACCAACCCGTCCGCCGTCATCACGCAGCTGGTCACCGTCCCCGACGCCGTGGACCAGGAGGGCGAGAAGAAGCAGATCGACATCGGCGGCAACACCGCGTGGCAGGTCGCCGCCTCCAAGGAGGACTGCCAGGTCACCGTCATGCTGACCGACGACCCGGACGTCATCACCCCGGCCTTCTCCGTGAGCGTCCTGGCGATCGACGACCTGGACACCTGCGGCACGGCGCTCAAGCTCGCCACCGCGGGCTTCAACCGCATCCCCAACGCCTGACCGGCCCCACGCCGTCAGGCGACGGCCTGACGGCAGCCGGGCATCAGCCGCCGGTGGCGACCTCCCGGTCCAGCGCACACCAGTTGGACCACGACCCGGCGTACAACGCCGCCGGGTTCCCGGCCGACGTGATCCCCGCGACCTCCAGCGCGAGCACGACGGACGAAGCGGTCACGCCGGACCCGCAGTAAGCACCAACAGCCGCCTCCCCCGTCACCCCGATCTCGGCGAACCGCGCGGCCAGCTCAGCCGCGCCGAGCCATCGCCCGTCCGGACCGACGTGCCCGGTGCTCGGCGCGTTGAGCGCCCCCGGAACATGCCCGGCCTTCGGGTCCACCGGCTCGGTCTCGCCCCGGTACCGGGCCGCCGCCCGCGCGTCGAGCAGCACGCCGTCCCGAGCGAGCGCCGCCGCCCCGTCCGCGTCCAGCACGGGCATCTGCCCAGGCCGCACCACGACGTCTCCGGCCGCATCACCGGTCAGGGCCCCCGGTTCCTCCGCGGTCACCGGCAACCCGGCGGCCTCCCACGCGGCGAACCCGCCGTCCAGCACCGCGACCTCGCCGTACCCGGCCCACCGCAGCAACCACCACACCCGCGCGGCGACCGACCCGTCTCCCGCGTCGTACGCGACGACCCGGCCGCCCTCGCGCACGCCCGCGCGCCGCAGCACCTCCTGCAGCAGTTCCGGATCCGGCAGCGGATGGCGCCCACCCGCACCGGGCGGGGCGGACAGCTCCGTGTCGAGATCCACGTACACCGCACCGGGCACGTGGCTGACCTCGTAGTCTTGGCGTCCGGGTGGTCCGCCGAGACGCCACCGCACGTCCAGCACGACGGTGGCCGGCTGCATACGCAGCGCGTCGGCGAGGGCCTCAGGAGTGATCAAGGGATGCACGGCACACATCCTGCACCCGCGCGGACACCTGTGTCCCCCGGCACGACTACCATCGACACCATACGAAGGGGAGCGGGTGTGAACGACCTCATCGACACCACGGAGATGTACCTCCGCACGATCTACGAGCTCGAAGAAGAGGGCGTCGTGCCACTGCGCGCCCGCATCGCCGAACGCCTCGGCCAAAGTGGACCGACGGTGAGCCAGACCGTCGGCCGCATGGAGCGCGACGGCCTGGTCATCGTGGCGGAGGACCGCCACCTCGAGCTCACCGAGCAGGGCCGCAACCTCGCGATCGCCGTCATGCGCAAGCACCGGCTCGCCGAGCGCCTCCTCGTGGACATCATCGGGCTCGAATGGGAGCACGTGCACAGCGAGGCGTGCCGCTGGGAGCACGTGATGAGCGAAGCGGTCGAACGCAAGCTCATCAAGCTGCTCGGCAACCCGACCACCTCGCCCTACGGCAACCCGATCCCCGGCCTCGACAAGCTGGGCGACGGCGAGCCGGCCCCGCCCGCCGAGGCGGACCTGGTGCGCGTGGACGAAGTGGCTCGCCGCGGCGGTGGCCGCGTCGAGGTGCGCCGCATCGCCGAGCACGTCCAGCTCGACCCCGACCTCATGGCCGAGCTCAAGGAAGCCGGCGTCGTGCCCGGCAGCACCGTGGAGGTCGAGGCGCTCGCCGGCGCCAAGGTCGTCCAGGTGCGCGGTGGCAACGGCAACTCCGCAGAACTCGACCCCGCGGTCGCCCACGCCGTCCTGGTGCTCGCCCGGTGACCCAGGCGACGGCACCGGCGGCGAAGGCGGCCGAGGCGTTCCAGCGCCTGCACGGCCGCGCTCCCGAGGGGGTCTGGTCGGCTCCCGGCCGCGTCAACCTCATCGGCGAGCACACCGACTACAACGACGGCTACGTGCTGCCGTTCGCGTTGCCGCACCGCATCGCGGTCGCGGCGTCTCCCCGTGCCGACGGCGTGATGACCGTCAGCACGATGGGAGACGACGGCGGGTTGCAGGAGGCGGACCCGATGGTGGTGGCCGACCTAGCCCCCGGCACCGTCAAGGGGTGGCCCGCGTACCCCGGCGGAGTCGCCTGGGCCCTGCGGGAGCAGGGGATCGCCGTCACCGGAGGAGCCGACCTCGTCATCGCGGGCGACGTGCCCGCCGGCGCCGGTCTCTCGTCCTCCCACGCCCTGGAGTGCGCCGTCGCGCTCGCCCTGCTCGGTCTCGCCGGTGTCGACGCCGAGCGGCCGGACATCGCGCGCTGGGTGCAGCGCTCCGAGAACGACTTCGTGGGCGCGCCGACCGGCATTCTCGACCAGACCGCATCGCTGTGCTGCATCGAAGCGCACGCCCTGTTTTACGACGTGCGCTCGGGCAAGCCGGAACAGGTCGCGTTCGACGCGGCTGCCAGCGGGCTCGAGGTCCTGGTCATCGACACGCGCGCGAGCCACGCGCTCGTCGACGGCGGCTACGGCGCCAGGCGTGCCGGCTGTGAGCGCGCCGCCGAGATTCTCGGCGTTCCGGCTCTGCGCGACGTGGACATCGCCGAGCTCGACCAGGCGCTCGTCCGGCTGCCCGAAGACCTGCGTCCGCTGGTGCGGCACGTCGTGACCGAGAACGACAGGGTCCTGCGCAGCGTCGAGCTGCTCCGCGCGGGCGAGCTCGCCGACGTCGGACCGCTGCTCTCCGGCTCCCACGCGAGCCTGCGGGACGACTATCGCGTCTCCTGCCTGGAGCTCGACGTCGCCGTCGACTCCGCCATGGCGGCCGGCGCGCTGGGTGCCCGGATGGTCGGCGGCGGTTTCGGTGGCTCGGCCATCGCCCTCGTGCCCGTCGAAAGGCACGACGAGGTCGAGCGGTCCGTGCTCGCAGGCTTCGCCTCTCGCTCGCTCACGCGGCCGAGGCTCTTCACGGCGGTTCCGTCCGCGGGCGCGGGCAGGGACCGGTAGCAGAGAACGATCTTGACCAGGAATGCGAGGACTGCGGTGAAGCTGCTCGTCACGGGCGGGGCCGGATATGTCGGCAGTGTGTGCGCTGCCAGGCTGCTCGAAGCCGGGCACGAGGTGGTCGTCCTCGACGACCTCTCGACCGGCCACGAGGATGCCGTCCCCTCGGGAGCGCGCTTCATCCGGGGTGACATCGCCGAGGTCATCGACGATGTCCTCGCAGAAGGGTTCGACGGCGTTCTGCACTTCGCGGCGAAGTCCCTCGTGGGCGAGTCCATGCAGGACCCCGGCAAGTACTGGACGGGCAACGTCCTGACGGCGGTCCGCCTGCTCGACGCCATGAAGGAACACGGCACGCCGAAGCTCGTCTTCTCCTCGACTGCCGCGACGTACGGCGAGCCGCGGGAGGTGCCGATCCCCGAGACCGCGCCGACCGCGCCGACCAACACCTACGGCGCCACCAAGCTGGCCATCGACCACGCGATCACGTCGTACGCCGCCGCGCACGGCCTGGCGGCGACGAGCCTGCGGTACTTCAACGTCGCCGGCGCCTACGGCAGCATCGGCGAGCGGCACGCGACCGAGACCCACCTCATCCCGCTGGTGCTCCAGGTCGCCCTCGGGCAGCGCGAGCACATCTCGATCTACGGCGAGGACTGGCCCACCGAGGACGGCACCTGCGTCCGGGACTACATCCACGTCCTGGACCTCGCGGACGCCCACCTCCTCGCGCTCGAGAACGCCACCGCGGGCGAGCACCGGATCTACAACCTGGGCAACGGCACCGGCTTCTCCGTCAAGCAGGTCATCGACACCTGCCGCGAGGTCACCGGCCACCCGATCCCCGCCGTCGTCGCCCCCCGGCGCGCCGGCGACCCCGCCGTCCTGGTCGCCTCCGCGGAGCGGGCGCGCACCGAGCTCGGCTGGAAGCCGGAGCGCGCCGACATCACCGGCATCGTCCGCGACGCGTGGGAGTTCACCCGCGCCCGGCATGGAGCCTGAGCCGGGATGACCGACTTCGCCTCCTTCGAGAGCTACAACGCCACCCCGCGGCTCGCGTCGCTCGCACTGTCCCCGGACGGCACCAGGCTCGTCACGGTCGTCTCCACGCTGGCCCCGGACGGTAAGACGTGGCAAGGCGCCCTCTGGGAGGTCGACCCCACCGGGGAGCGGGAGGCCGTCCGGCTCACCCGCTCCGCCAAGGGCGACTCCTCCCCCGTGTTCGCGCCGGACGGGTCGTTGTTGTTCCTGTCGGGCCGCCCGGACCCGCTCACGAAGCCGGGCGAGTCCAACGACAAGAAGGCGCTGTGGCGCCTTCCCGTCCATGGCGAGGCCGCCGAGGTGCTGCGGCCGGGTGGCGGAGTCGGTCAGGTGCGGGCCGCCGGCGAGACGGTGCTGTTCACGTCGTCGGCGCACCGCTTCACGGAGTTCGGTGACGAGGACGACGCCAAGCGCAAGGCACGCGAGGACGCCGGGGTGACGGCGATCCTGCACGAGTCGTACCCGATCCGGTACTGGGACGCGGACCTCGGTCCCACCTACCCACGCCTGTTCGCGGCTCCTCTCGCGGACCCCGGCACCGTCATCGCTCTCAGCGAAGACGCCGAAAGCAGGCTCAGCGATGAGGACGTTGAGCTGAGCCCAGACGGGAAGTGGGCCGTTTTCGGCCACGACGTCGACGTCAGCCCCTCCTACGGTCGCCGGACCGAACTGCGGGTCGTCGCCACCAGTGGTGGCGCGCCGCGAACCATCGCCTCCGAAGAGGGCTTCTCCTTCGGTGGCGCCACGTTCACGCCCGACTCGGCCGCCGTGATCGCGATCCGGTACCGCGAGTCCACTCCGGACTCCCCACACCGGCGCGACCTCGTGCGCATCGACCTGGCGGAGAACTCGATCACGCCACTGGCGCCCGGTTTCCAGGAGGAGCCGGACCACCCGGTGGTGAGCCCGGACGGGTCGGCGGTCTTCTTCACCGCGAGCCACCTCGGGCACCAGCCGGTCTGGCGGCTCGATCTCGCGACCGGCGAGGTCACCAAGCTGACGGTGACCGGTTACTACAGCGATCTGGTGGTGAGCCCGGACGGCAAGACGCTGTACGCGTTGCGCAACTCGGTCGACCACCCGCCACAGCCCGTGCGGTTCGCCTCCGAGGGAACCGACCAGGACCCGGAACGGCTGCGCGCGCCCGGCGCCCTCGCGTCGGTGCCCGGCACGCTCACCGAGATCTCCACGGTCGTCGCCGACGGCAGGACCGTCCGCTCCTGGCTGGTGCTGCCCGAGGGTGCCTCCGCCGACTCCCCCGCCCCGCTCCTGCTGTGGGTCCACGGCGGCCCGGTCATGAGCTGGAACGGCTGGACCTGGCGCTGGAACCCGTGGCTCATGGCCGCTCGCGGCTACGCCGTCCTGCTGCCCGACCCCGCCCTCTCGACCGGGTACGGGCCGGACTTCATCAAGGCCGGCTGGGGCCGCTGGGGCGCCGAGCCCTACACCGACCTGATGGCCATCACGGACGTCGCGGTCGAGCGAGCCGACATCGACGCGTCCCGGACCGCCGCCATGGGCGGGTCGTTCGGCGGTTACATGGCCAACTGGATCGCCACCCAGACCGACCGGTTCCGTGCGATCGTCACCCACGCGTCCCTCTGGCACCTCGACGCGTTCTCCGGCGGCACCGACAGCTCCTACTTCTGGATGCGGGAGATGGGCGACCCCCTCACCCAGCCGGAGCGGATCCAGGCCAACTCCCCGCACCTGCGGGTCGCCGACATCAAGACCCCGATGCTCGTCATCCACGGGGACAAGGACTACCGGGTCCCGATCGGTGAGGGGCACCGGCTGTACTTCGACCTCGTCCGCCACGGGGTGACCGCGAAGTACCTTTACTACCCAACCGAAAACCACTGGATCCTCACCCCCGGCAACTCTCGGGTCTGGTACGAGACGGTGTGGGCGTTCCTGGCCGAGCACGTGCTGGATCAGGGCTGGGAGCGACCCGAACTGCTCTGAGCGAGCAACTGGCGGGCGCTGTCCATGTACCTCACGGCCAGCGCCCGCATCTGCGAGGGCGGGAACGCGGCGCTGACGGCGGCCCTGATGAGCTTGCTCAGCGAATGACCGGGGCACGCCTCATCGGCCGCGTCGAGGGCGACGGACGCGATCCCGCCGTCGCCGCGTTGGTAGGCATAGAACGCGAGCAGGCACGCGGCCTCCGCACGTTCCGGTGCCGGGCAGGCTCTGGTGAGCTCGAGCCACAGGCGTTCGGCGAGACGGGACCTGGCTTGGACGGCGAACCCCAGGCTCGCGTCCCGGACGTCGGGCATCGCCAGGGCCCGTGCCAGTGCGACGATCTCGTCGTCCCGCAACGGGCCCTTGCGGTTCTCCACCGCGTCGATCGCGTCGCTCACGCGGCGCAATTCGGTGCCGGGATCGGGTTCGGCCGAATTCGTCATGAGCTCGTCGAGCATCGCGGACCTGCGCTCCATCGCCTCAGGTGGGTCAAGCGCGAGGATCGCCGCCATCGCGGCACGCGACTCGAACGTCACGTTGCCTTCGTGGGCCGACGCGGCGGCGACCGCGGACAGCCGGGGGTCCGGCAGCGTGCCGTGGCAGTCGATGTCGAGGTAGCAGAGCCACTTCGCGTCCTTCTGGCACGACGGCAGCCACACGGCTTCGACGACGTCGATGCCCACGCCGCCCAGTCCGTGTCTGAGCGCGGTGACCAGCGGTTCGTGAGGTAGTTCCTCGGGTATGTGCTCTGTCGGCGCACAGACGACCACGAGGATCACTTCTGTCGCGCCTTGGTCGAGCAGCGGCCCTTCCAGCTGGGCCGCCAGGAAGCCCCTATGTCGCGGGCGTGGCAGGTCGACGCGCATGGTCATGCTGACCAGGTCGTCCTTCAGCACCAGCACGACGAGCGAGTCGGACGGGTGGAACCCCATCAGGTGCGGGATCGCGGCGTAGAGCTCGGCGGCGTCGCGAACCCGGATCGGTTTCGGGAGGGTAGTGGGCATGGGGCTCACTGTGGCGGGGCGAGCCAGGTGATGAGCCGGGATGGACGCCAGGTTGTGGACAACTCAGCGGCTGTGGACAGGTCGAGATCATGGACCGCCTGGGAGCGGGGTTCTGTCGGGGGTGGGTGCTAGGTTGCCGTGCTCCGGTCCTCGCCGACCGGAGCACGGCATCACCTCAGAACGCCTGGAACACCGAACGCCAGCCGCCGACGACCGGCAGCTCCACCGACGTCCGGGCGAGGTCGAGCGACAGTCCGGCGCCCGGCTTCGGGCGCAGCGTGTAGTCGTAGTCGCTGGAGATCACCACGAACTCGAGCCGGTGACCGACCTGCAGGACGTAGTCGTCCGGCACGATCGGCACCTCGACGTCGTAGAACTTGCCGGGCTTGATCGGCGACGTCCTGTCCGGTCGTTCCCTGTTCTGCGGGTCGGTCGAACCGCGGGTGATGACGTGCGACGTGCCGTCCGGACGGCGGTCGACCAGCAGCGTCGTCACGTTGGCCGCGGGCCGGTCGAACGCGAGACGCAGGTTCGCGGTCGACTTGCCGGACAGCCGCACCGGCTTCTGCGCCGGCTCCGAGGTGTAGGACAGCCGGTTCGGCGAGGTCGCCTGGTCGATCAACGACTCGGCGGTCTTCGTCGCGTCGTCGGTCAGCTTCTCCACGCCGCGGCCGGGCAGGACACCGAGACCGCCCTTGGTGGTTCCGCCCGCGGACAGGCGCAGCCGCACGTCGGACGTGCCGGCGGCCGGCCAGTCCTTCTCGTCGACCCACGTCTTGTCCTCGCGCTGGATCGTCGCCTTCGGCTCCTTGTCGATGCCGTTGCGGTGACCCCACAGGTACTGGGTGAACCAGCGGTTCAGCGTGCGCCGCCACTCGGCCGAACGGAGCGTGTCGGCGTCCGTGTGCCCGGACTGGTGCAGCCAGATCTTGTGCGGCGCGCCGACCTTCTTCAACGCCGAGTACCACTGCTCGACGTGCGTCATCTTGACGTTCCAGTCGTTGAGCCCGTGCACCGCGAGAACGGCCGCGCGAACCTTGTGGACGTCGTTGAGGTAGCTCCGCTTGTCCCAGAACCGGCTGTAGTCACCGGTGATCCGGTCCTGGTCCTTGGCGATCTCGGCGATGATCGGCTTGCAGATCTCCCGATCAGCACGCGTGTAGACGTATTCGGCCAGCACGTCGGCGTCCTCGCCCTGGAACGTGCCGGGTGCGACGACGGCGCCGTCCGCGCGGTAGTAGTCGTACCAGCTGGAGATCGCGGCGATCGGCACGATCGCTTCGAGGCCGCGGACGCCGGTGGAGGCGACGGCGTTGGGCAGCGTTCCGTTGTAGGAGACGCCCATCATGCCGGTCTTGCCGGTCGACCAGGTCGCCTTGATGGCCTCGCCCGTGGCGGTCCGCGCCGTCGCACGGCCGTTGAGCCAGTCGACGACGACACGAGCGCCGATCGTCTCGTTGACGTCGCCCGTCGTCGGGCAGCCCGTCGACTTGCCGGTGCCGAGGGACTCGGCGTAGACGACCGCGTACCCGCGGGCGATGAAGTAGGCCTCGTAGCGACCGGAGGTGATCGGGTTGGGGCCGAGGGCGGCGGTGATGCGTTCGTCGGAGTTGGCCTTGAGCAGGCGGCCGTTGCGCTTGTCGGGCACGTACAGCTCGACGTCGACGTTGTGGTTGGCGACGTCGTTGCCGCCCGAGAAGTACGGGCTGACCATGTAGACGACCGGGACCTTGAGGCCGCGTTCGGTGGCGCGCGGCCGGACGATCTCGGTGTAGACCTCGTCGTCCTTGCCGTCGCGGTCGCTGTCGACCGGGGCGCGGACCCAGAGGCTCTCCTTCACCACGTCTTTCGGGTCGAAGACGGGCTGGGCCTCGCCGTTCTGGAAAACGGGCCCTTCGGCGGCTTGAGCGGTGACGGGCAGAAATGGCAGAACGAGCACCGCGGTCAGCAGTGCGACTCTTCGTGCGCCCCTCACGAGGCACCCCCAATGCGGAAGCCAGAGACAGGAATCGCCCTGCACCCTCTCCTTTGACTGCAAGACATGTCACCCGTCGATCGGCTCTTGACCTGAGAGCATGGACCGTGCACATTTCCGACTTCGTCCACGCGCTGCCGAAGGCCGAGCTGCACGTCCACCTCGTGGGCGCGGCTTCCGCCGACACCGTCCTCGCGCTCGCCCGCAACCACCCCGGCGGGCGGGTGCCGACCGACGAGACCGAGCTGCGGAAGTTCTACGAGTTCACGGACTTCCGGCACTTCATCAACGTCTACGGCATCGTCAACGACCTCGTCACCACGGGCGAGGACGTCCGCACTCTCGTCGTCGGATACGCGCGTGACGCGGCACGGACCAATGTCCGATATGCGGAGCTGACGATCAGCGCGACCAGCCACCTGCGAGCCGGCATCGCGCCCGACGAACTCGTCGAGGCGTTGCACGCCGGACGCGACGAAGCGCTCGCCGTGCACGGCGTGACGTTGCAGTGGATCTTCGACGTTCCCGGTGTCTGGGATCGCGACTGGGGCATGACGAGTGCGCGGTTCGCCACCGAGCACCGGCCGGAGGGGCTGGTCGGCTTCGGACTCGGCGGGTTCGAGTCGGACGCGCCGAGGGCGAATTTCCGCGAGGCGTTCGCGATGGCGCGCGACGCCGGACTGCACATGGTCCCGCACGCCGGTGAGACGACGCCGCCCAGTGAGATCTGGGCCGCTCTGCACGATCTGCGAGCCGAACGGATCGGGCACGGCGTCAGCGCGGCGCAGGATCCCGGCCTGCTGCGGCACCTCGCCGACGAAGGCGTCGTCGTCGAGGTGTGCCCGACGTCGAACCTCCGGACCGGCGCGGTGCGGTCGTTCGACGAGCACCACCTGCCGCGGCTCGTGGAGGCGGGCGTGCCGGTGGCGATCAGCACCGACGACCCCGGCATGTTCCACACCGACCTCGACCGCGAGTACCTGCTGTGCCACGAGCGTTTCGGGTTTGGCCGGGACGAGCTCGCCGACTTCGCCCGTGCCGCCGTGCGGGCGTCCTACGCGCCGGCCGAGTTGAAGGACCAGTTGCTGAAGGAGATCGACGCGGTATGAGTGGTGCGAACGTGGTGACGACGACCGTCGACTCGCCCGAGGCCGCCGAGTCGCTGGCGAAGGGCATCGTCGAGGCCAGGTTGGGCGCGTGCGTGCAGATCGTGCCCATCCGCAGCGTCTACCGGTGGGACGGCGAGGTGCGCGTCGACGCGGAGTGGCAGTGCGTCGTGAAGACGTCTTCCGTCCGCGTCGACGACCTCGTCGCGCACATCAAGGCGCATCACAGCTACGACGTCCCCGAGGTCGTCGTCACCCCCGTGGTCGGGGGCAACGACGACTACCTCGCGTGGATCTCAGAGGAGACCTCGTAGGTGACGCGGCAGCGGCTCGGTGTGCAGCACGCCAAGCCGCTGCGTCGCCCTCGTCAGCGCGACGTACAGCTCGCTGGGCGACATGCGTTGCGGTTCGACGACGAGGACGACGTCGAACTCCAGCCCCTTCGACGCACGCGGCGGCATCCAGCCTTCGCCGATGACGGCGATCGTGCGGCCGTTGCACGAGTTGGCGTGCGCATCGAGTTCGTCGCGCACGGCTGCCGATATATCAGTTACGCGACGGGCCCACGGGCGTTCAGCGGTCTTGCGCACTGACACCGGGGCCGACGCATCGGGGTCGACGAGCTTCAGGACCGGGGTGGCGACGGCCATGATCTCGCCCGGGGTGCGGTAATTGACCTCCAGCCGGCGGTAGTTGAACCGCTCGAACACCGATCCCCAGCTCCGGACTCCTCCCGCCGCCTGGCGTTGAGCCAGGTCGCCGACAACGGTCATGGACTTGTTGGGACACCTGCGCAGTAGCACGCGCCAATCCATTGCGGACAGCTCCTGTGCTTCGTCGACGACGACGTGGCCGTATGTCCACGTGCGGTCTGCGGCGGCGCGTTCGGCGAGGGATCGGTGATCGCGCACTTCGTGCCCAGCGGCCAGCACATCGGCGTTGACGAAGTCGGTGACGATGTACTCGTCGGCATCGGCGCGTTCGTCGATCGACAGGACGTCCATGACGCCGCGGGCGTACTCGAGTTGTTCCTCCTCCGCTCGCCTCGCCTCACGCTCCGCGGTGCCGTCGGACCCGAGCAGGTCGGCGAGCTCGTCGAGCAGCGGCACGTCGGACACGGTCCACGCGTCGGCGTCTGCCCGGTACAGCTCCGGCGCACCGATCCGGAAGCAGCGACCCGCGTACAGATCGGCGAGCAACTGTTCCGGTGTCAGCAGCGGCCACAGCTTGTCGACGGCGTCGCGCAACGCGGAGCTGCGGCGGAGTTCGTGGCGGACGTCCTCCTCGATCTCCGGCCAGTCGACACCGATCAAGCGCATCGTCGGCGCGACGAGTTCCTCGGCGAGCGCCAGGAAGAAGTACTTGCGGGCGGCGTTGTGCGGCAGCTCGTAATAGCGCGTCTTCTCGCGTGCAACGGCGGCGATATGAGCGTCGAGCGGCACGACGATGTCTTCCAGCTCGATCTCGATGGGCTCGTCCGGCAGTTCCTGCCGGTCGGCCACTGCGACGGCCAGCAGGTCGAGAACGGACACATCGCCTTTCAGCCGTTGCAACGACGGCGTGTCTTCGGCGTCGGTGACAACACCGGGGTAAAGCTCACCGGGCGTCGCGAAGACGACGTCGGTCTCCCCCAGCGATGGCAGGACGTCGCCGACGTAGTGGAGGAAGCCGGTGTTCGGGCCGACGATCAGCACACCGTGCCGGGACAGGCGTTCACGACGCGTGTACAGCAGGTATGCCACGCGGTGCAGGGCCACCGCGGTCTTGCCCGTTCCGGGACCGCCCTCGATGACGAGCACACCGGGGCCGGAGTGGCGGATGATTTCGTCCTGCTCGGCCTGGATGGTCGAGACGATGTCCCGCATCGTCGCCGTCCGCGGTGCGTTGAGGGCGTCGAGCAACGCGGTCGTGTCCGTCAGCAGTTCGTCGTCGTGGCAATCGCGCAGCTCCCGGTCGCGAATGCGGAAGTGCCGCCGCAGCACGACACCCTCGGGGTTCGCGGCCGTCGCCGTGTAGAACGGCCGCGCCGCCGGTGCGCGCCAGTCCAGAAGCAGTGGCTCGAAGTCGTCGCCGAACAGTCCGACCCGCCCGATGTAGGTGCTGTCGCCGTTCTCCGAGTCGATGCGTCCGAAGCACAGCCCTTCTTCCGCCGCGCGGTACTTCCGGAGGTCCTTGGTCAGCACCTCGACCGCGGCTTCGCGGTCGTGCCTCTGGGCCGTGTCGTCCCGCAGCGCGGCGGCGAGATCCGCTGCCGCTTTGTTCCTTTCCCGGTCGAGCTTTTGATACAGAGAGGTGATTCGCGCCTGTTCGCTCGCCAACACATTGCCCCCTGTGATACAATAGTGCCGTGCACTCGGAAATCTAGTTCCGATAATGCAAAGCCATTCTTTGTATCACATCTCCGCTGTGCGCGGAATCCCTTGCATGATCTACCAACGCCCGCGCGTGACGTGCTGCGATGCGGTTCGATCAATGCTGGTCGAGACAGCGTGCTGACGTGCCCCTAGGCATCTGGACCAGGCAATTCAAGGGCATGATGAGCTGGCAGCGTGCCGCGCCAACCCCTTCGAATCATTGGCGGCCGCACCGGAAAATGTAGGATTCGGCTACACGGCTCGCACAGCTGGAGAGGCCGGAATGGACGTGGTCGAAGCATGAAGCTGGTCATCCTGGGCGGAGGCGGCTTCCGCGTCCCGCTGGTCTACCGCGCGTTGCTCGCCGATCGGTCGCCGGGGCGCGTCACCGAAGTCGCGCTGTTCGACCTCGACCCCGGCCGTCTTGCCGCAATCGGTGTCGTCCTGGCCGAGCTCGCGGCGGAGGTACCGGACGCGCCCGCCGTGACGACGTCGACCGATCTCGACGAAGCGGTGAGGGGCGCGGACTTCGTGTTCTCCGCCATCCGCGTCGGTGGTCTCGAAGGACGCGCCGCCGACGAGAGCGTCGCGGCGGGCTGTGGTGTGCTCGGGCAGGAGACCGTCGGTGCCGGTGGCGTTGTGTACGGGCTGCGCACAGTTCCTGTCGCGCTCGACATCGCACGTCGTATATCGGAACTCGCGCCGGAGGCGTGGGTCATCAACTTCACGAACCCCGCCGGCATGGTCACCGAGGCGATGTCGGCGCACCTCGGCCGCCGCGTCATCGGCATCTGCGACTCCCCCGTCGGGCTCGGCAAGCGAGTGGCCCGTGCCGCCGGTGTGACCCTTGAAGACGCATGGCTCGACTACGCCGGCCTCAACCACCTCGGCTGGCTGCGGGGCGTCCACGTGGCGGGGCGGGATGTGCTGCCTGAACTGCTCGCCGACACCGCCCGGCTCGAGTCGTTCGAAGAGGGCAGGCTGTTCGGTGCGGAATGGCTGCGCTCCTTGGGCGCCGTCCCGAACGAGTACCTGCACTACTACTACTTCACGCGGGAGGCCGTGGAGGCCGGTGCCTCACGCGGGGCATTCCTCTTGGAGCAGCAGAAGCGGTTCTACGCGGCGCCATCCTGGGAGAGCTGGGACCGCACGCGCCTGGAACGCGAACAGACGTACATGGCCGAGACCCGTGACGAGGAACGCGACAGCGACGACCTCGACGGCGGCGGCTACGAACGCGTCGCCCTCGACCTGATGCACGCGATCGCGTCGGACAAACGAACCACCTTGATCCTCAACGTCCCGAACAGGACGACGCTGAGGTGTCTCGACTCGGAGGCCGTCGTCGAGGTGCCGAGCCTGGTCGACGCGAACGGTGCGCGCCCCGTCTCGGTCAGCCAGGTCCCGGACGAGGGCGTCGGACTCGTCACGGCGTTGAAGGTCGTCGAGCGCGCCACGATCAAAGCGGCCATCAGCGGTGAACGTGCGCACGCCGTGAAGGCGTTGGCGTTGCATCCGCTAGTCGACTCCGTCAACGTGGCTCGCAGGATCGTCGACACCCACCCGCTGTTGCAGCGGTTCTCCACGCCATGACCGCTGAGGTTCGTGAGCGAGCGCGGCGTCTCCCAACTCGTGTCGAGACGTGCGGACGGTGACGGCCGCACGTTGCCTGGTCCGCTTCCACACATGATCGATGAACGGTCGAGGCCGCTGGAGGAAATGTTCCTCGCGGCGATCGGTGTCGAGGGCGCCGACGCGTTCAACACCGAGGACGTGACCAAGGCCTGATGCCGAGTGGTGGTGTTCTTAACTACGCTCGTCCACAAATGGACACCACCACCTCTCGCCGCGTGCCGCTCGTCATGGGCATCGCCGTGCTCGTGCTGCTGCTGGACCAGGCCACGAAGTTCTGGGCCGAGAGCGCGCTGACCGGCCGCGCGCCCATTCCCGTGCTCGGGGAGTTCCTGCAGTTCAGGCTCCTCTACAACCCCGGTGCCGCGTTCTCGATCGGCGCGGGGTCGACGTGGATCTTCACCATCGTCGCGGCTGTCGCCGTCGTGCTGCTCGCGCGGTACGGCATGCAGCCGCAGACGAGGCTGCGGGCCTTCGCACTCGCGTTGATGCTGGGCGGCGCGACGACGCACCTGCTCGACCGGCTGTTCCGCCAGCCCGGGTTCGCGCGCGGGCACGTCGTCGACTTCATCGACTACAACGGCTGGTTCGTCGGCAACGTCGCGGACATCGCGCTGGTCTGCGGTGCGATCCTGCTCGTGCTGCTGAGCTTCACTCCGACGAAGCAACCTGCCGCGTGAGTGCGTCGGCGCGGCGGGTCGTCTCGGGCAGCCGGTAGCGCGGAGCTAGACGCAGCACCTCGGCGCATGCCCGGTCCAGGTCGATCTTGTGGCCGACTGACACGAAGACCGGTTTCACGCCGGTCTGAGTCCGCAACGCCCTGCCGACGACCTCGTCGCCGTTGTCGCCGTCCATGACGAGGTCGCTCGTCGACCCGCGGTCGTGGCCCGGCGGGTCGAACCTGCCCATCGCGTTCTTCGCGACGCCGATGCTGGGGATGCCGGTGTGCACGCCCAGATGGCACGCCAGGCCGAAGCGCCGGGGGTGCGCGAGGCCCTGACCGTCCGCGACGAGCAGGTCCGGTGTGACGGTCACCTGTTCGAGGGCGCGCAGCAGGACGGGCATCTCCCGGAACGCGAAGAGACCGGCGATGTAGGGGAAGTCGGTCGTGCCCTCAACGACGACTTCGTCGAGCACGACCAGCGATTTTGCATCGAACACCACGCAGACGCCCGCAACTGTGTCGTTGCTACGGTAGCCGACGTCCAGACCTGCAACGGTGTCTATGCGCAGGTCAGGGGCACTAGTGGTGATCACCTGCGTGCGCAGGCGTTCTTGCATCGCGATGGCGTCGTCAACCGTTCTGGGCCACTCCACGTACGACAGTGTGCCGTGACGCGTCGTAGTGGGCGGTCAGGAGGTCGTCGCCGAAGTCACCCGAATGGCGACGCAAGACGGTGTGGATGTGGTTCGCCTCGTTGGCTGTGTTGTCGTACTCGATGAGCAGTTCCGGGCCCTGTATGCGGTAGTAGTGCCCCTCGCCCCGGCGCAGCGAGCCTTCCCAGGAGAAGTGCAGGCGTTCGGGGTCGACTCGCGCGTACTCCTCGTCGGCGAGTTCGAACGCGAGCCTGTCCAGGTAGAAGCGGACGATGTCGACGAGGAGCTCACCGGCCGGCTTGCCGAGCTGGGCCGGCGTCACTCCGACCGGTTCGGACGGGCTGATCCGCGGGGCGTTGCCGGTGCGGATGTCGTGCGGCGCGGTGTCGGACACGACGGCCAAGCGGCGAGCGGTCGGGCCCATGCGGTCGAGGAGTTCGCGGGCCAGTTCCTCTTCCAGCTTCAGCGGCTGGCTGACCACGCGGCCCCGGTAGGTGACTCGGGCGGGGTTCGCGCCGAGGAAGAAGGGCGTCGCGGACACGTGGCCGTCGGCGACGACGACGTTGACCGAGAGATGGTGTCCATCGACTCGCCATCCCCACGGCTCGTCGCTGCCGGGTGTGCCGAACAGGACGGTCCAGTAGTCGGCGCTGTGCCGATTTCGGTGTCCGCCCTCGCGGTGGTCGAGCACGTCTTCCAGCGCCATGACCGCGGCCACTTGGGCGTACGCGTGCGGGCTGAGAACGGTGGCGAGCATGCCGTGGACTGCTTTGCGCTGGTCGCGTCGGAGGTCTCCGAGCGCCAGGCCCGGTCGTGTGCCCGGTGTGTACGCCCAGCGGTGCCTCAGGTCGTCGTCGGTGATGGCGCGGATCGCCTGTTCGCGCTGGTCACCGCCCAACAAGCCGATGTAGTGATGCGTGGCGTCAGCGACGTCGTGCAGCATCTTTTGAACTTATCGGCCTTGCGGTCACAGAGCAGTGGATGCGGTCGACGCCAGCCGCAATGGGTGCCAAAAATCTGACGTGCATGAAGACGCAACATGATGACGACGCAGTCTGGCGCGCCGTGGCGAACCCGTTGAGGAGGCGTTGGAGACCAGCCTGCACGTCGTCATGCGGCACCTCGGGGTGCTTGACCTGATGCTCGTGGAGCCGCGGGGCCGGAAGCGGGTCGACCACCTCAACCCCGTGCCCATTCAGCAGATTCACCAGCGGCAAGTCGCGCATCACGAGCGGAACTGGGCAGCGGCGCTCGTCGGCTTGAAGCTCACGGTCGAGAGCGTCGGACAGGAGGACGAGGACGTTGGGTGAACCCGGCACCGAACTGGTGCACAGCATCGTGATCGCCGCGCGGATCGAGGAGGCGTGGGCGGAGATCACCCGACTCGACGGCAAGCAACGCGCCATGATGGACGCGGTTCTCGATTCCACGCTCGAGCCGGGTGCGCCGCTGCACTACCGATCACCGGACGGCAAGCGGGTGTTCGTCGTCGGCCGCGTCGTCGAGGTCGATCCGCCGCGACTGCTTTCCCACACGCTGCGGCTGACCATGCGCGACAACCCGTGGACCGCCGTCTCGTGGCAGTTGGAAGAGGTGGACGGCGGAACGCGCGTCATGTTGCGCAACTCCAGTTGGCCCGAGGGCGTCAAGCGGCTCGGCAAGGTCGACTCGACGTGGAAGGGCATCCTCGTCGCGCTCAAGCAGGTCGTCGAGACCGGCGACGTCAGCTCCGGTCTGAAGGTCCGGTACGCGTTGATGCGCGCGTTCATGTGGGCGATGCCGGCGGGCACGAAGGCCGGGAACGTCCCCGAGCCGCCGGGTATCGGCCAAGCCGTCTGAGACGCGATCCCGGCTTTGCAACAGGTCTTTTGACGACGAAGTCAAAAGACCTGTTGCAAAATAGCAGGTGAACGCGGTGGAGCAGCCGATATATTGGTTGCTGTTAGGCGTGGCAGACGATGGGGCCGCCGTGGAGTTCCATCATGTCCATCCAGACGCGGGGCAGTTCAAGGCGTTCGGAGAGGGGCTTGCCGTCCAGTTCGTGGTAGGCGCGGTGGAGGTTGCCCACCAGGCGCTCGGACTCCTGCCACGACGAGAAGCGTGACTCTCCCGCCTCGCGGACGACCTCCATCGGAGTCTTGCCGGCGGCGTGGCCGGACGACGCCAGGTCTGCGAGGTACGTCGTGTAGGCGGCGAGGTCGTCCAGGACGCGGTTGATCTGGGCGCCTCGCAGCAGCGGACCGTGGCCGGGAACGACAACGGCGGCGTCGAAAGAGCGCAGGAACTCGAGGGCGGACCGGTAGCCGGTGATGCTGCCCTCGGCGAGGAACGGCTGGCCGCCCGCGAACACGAGGTCGCCGGTGAACAGGACGCGCTCGGCCGGGAGCCAGACGACGGTGTCGCCGCGGGTGTGCGCCGGGCCGGGGTGGTGCAGTTCGACGACGCGCGTGCCGAGGTGCAGGGTCAGCGACTTCGTGTAGGTGAGGGACGGCGGGCGGACCTCGATGTGGCCGTAGTCCGGGCCGGTGAGCACCTGGGCGGCGAGCAGGCCGGCGGTGAGGACCTCTTCGCGGCACGCCTCGTGGCCGATGATGACGGTCGACGGCGGGACGAGCCAGTTGCCGAACGTGTGGTCGCCGTGGTGGTGGGTGTTGATGACGTAGCCGGGTTCGGCGGAGCTCACCGTGGCCACCGAGGCGAGCAACGCGCGGTTGCGCGCCTCGGTGGACGTGGTGTCCACGAGCAGCAGCGAGTCGTCGGAGCCGACGACCGCGCCGGTGTTGTTGATCATCCAGGACCCGTCGGGCTGGACGTAGGCGTGGACTCCGGGAGCGATCTCGACGAGTTCGGGCTGAGCGGAAGGCTTCACCCGTTCCAGCGTAGAGACAGGCGGGTCAGCCCTGGGCGATGTAGGCCTGCAACTGGTCCTGCGACTGTTCGAGCTGGCCGATGCGGCTCTTCACCACGTCACCGATGCTGACGATCCCGACCAGCTGGCCGTCGGAAAGCACGGGTGCGTGGCGGAAGCGCCGTTCGGTCATCACGACCATGAGGCTGTCCACGGTGTCGGACGGGCTGCAGGTGAACACGTCGGCGGTCATGATCGCCGACACGGGGGAAGACAACAGATCAGCGCCGGATTCGTGCAGCTTCCGCACGACGTCGCGTTCGGACACGATTCCCGCCACGCCGGAAGCGCCGACGACGACGATCGCACCGACGTTGTGTTCCGCGAGCGCTCTGAGAAGTTCGGACACGGGTACGTCCTGGCCGATCGTCGCGACCGCCGATCCCTTGGTCCGCAACACGTCAGCGATCCTCACCTGGCGCCTCCGATCCTGTCGGTCCGGTAGCACCTCAGGCTAGATCGGATCCGGGCGGAGCGGGAGGTCGTGCCCTCGAAGGGAGCAGGGGACGCGTCCGGTGTGAACGCGTCCCCCGCCGGTGTCGCGCCTGGTTCGGCGTCGGCTACGCGGCTCCTCCGCGGCGACGGGTCGCGAACTGGCGCGGCTGGACCACGGGGACACGCTGCTGCGGCAGCGGGAAGTGCGTGGTCTGGTCGTGCTTGTTCCGCTTCTGCGCACGGCGCGCGGCGCGGTTGCCCTGCTCGGGCGGGGTGGTGTCAGGCATGCGAAAGCCTCCTCACGAAGAGGGCGTGCAAGGACACGGCGAAAGCCGTGGAAGTGGACCCGCAAGGGTCACCGAGGAGAGCGCGACGACGAGGTCGCGGAGGCGGCGTCGAGAGCGCCGCGGGCTTCATCAGATGAAGAACATGCCCGCAACGCTAGCGATGATGCTGTCCCGTGCCAACCGAATTAACCGCGGGCCCGTGCGGCGGCCGCGCCGGCGCCGAGCATCACGAGGACGATCGTCACCATGGCCCACTTGCGGGACTTCGTCATCGGCGTCGTCTCGGGGTCGAGCGGGAGGTCCCGACGCGGCTCGGGCTTCTGCCGCGCCGCATGCACCGGAACCGGCTGCACGGCAACAGGAGCAGGCGCGGGCTTGGCCATCGCGGCCGGGGGCGGCGGGACCACCGGAGCGGGTGCGGGCGCCGGAGCCGGAACGGGCGCGGGTGCGGGAGGAGACGGCGGCGCGGGCGCCGGCACCTCGGGACGCGGCGAGGGCGGCTGGACGCGCGGAGGCATGGGGGCCGGGAGGCAGCCCGCCGCGTCGATCATGGCCATCGACGGGCCCGACGAGAGCTCCACCGCCACGCCGCCGGAGATCCGGTAGAGGCGGCTGCGGCCCTTGTAGCCGTTGTTGACGGCGTAGACGGTGCCGGCCGAGTCGATCACCACGGCGCCGTAGGTGGACTTGCCGGGAAGGCCGGCGATCTCGGTCCTGCTCACCACCCGCCCGTTCGCCGGGTCGAACGACACGACCTCGCCCGGTCCGTGGCCCGCCGCCGACACCCCGGTCAGCTTCCCGGCCGGGTCGGGGGCGAAGTCGTCGAGCGTCAGAGCGGGCCAGCCCAGCACGACGGTCCGCGTGATCGTGAGGTAGGTGGGGCTGGCCGGGTCGATGTCGATCGCGTGCAGCTTCGCGTGGTCGCGCACGTAGAACGTGGTGCCGACGACCGTGCCCGCGGACACGTCGTCGGTGCGGAACCAGTGCGCGCCGACTGGTCCCAGGTCGTCGACCGCGCCCTTGGTGTCGACCAGCACGACGTGCGAGGGGTTCTTCCACGAGCGGTGGCCCTGGGACGTGAGACCGACCAGCCGGCCCAACGACGACGAATACCCCAATGCGTTCAGCGCGTAGTCCAGGTGAGCCACTTCTGTCACCCCACCGGATGACAGCTCCACTTTCGTGAACGACGAAAACGAACCACGATGGTGTGAACGTACTTGATAAGCGTCACAGTTCGACGGTGCAGCCTGAGCAACAGCGCTGGTGAACGGCGTGGAAAGCACCATGAGCGCCGAGACGGCTCCCAGCGCGAACACATTCCGCCGCAACCGGAATGGAGTAGCCCAATACGACAACCGGGTATTCGTGCTGTTGCCGCGCATTGCCACCTGACCATTGCTCGTTACCCAGACCGTGCTGTACCGGTCACAGTAGACCGTGGTCTAATCCCACACCAGAAAGGAGCCGAATTGAGCATTTACCTCAGCGGCGCGCTCTGGGTTCTGGGCGCCGCCGTCATCTCGGCGGTCCTCGTCGTCATCACCCGCCGGTTCGGCTCGGACGAGGTGGGCGAGAAGAACCTCGGCACGGGCGGCTCGGTGTTCAGCATCGTCGCCGGCCTGCACGCGGTGCTGGCCGCGTTCGTCCTGATCTCCCTGTTCGACTCCGCCAACAGCACGGAGGACCAGGTCCAGAAGGAGGCCAACGCGCTCGTCGCGGTCAACTGGTCGGCGGACTCGCTGCCGGAGCCCGCGAAGACCAAGGTCGACGAGCTGATCCGGGACTACGTGTCGATCGTCGTGCGGGACGAGTGGCCCCGCATGCGCGAGGGCGAGAACGTCGGCAACGAGGGCTGGCTGACGTTGAACCAGCTCAGGGACACGATCGCGTCGGCGGCACCGGACGGCGACTGGCCGCAGGACCGCAAGGCCGAGGCCGCGAACCAGCTCTGGGAGGTCTACCAGGCCCGCCAGCAACGCCTCGACGCGGCCGACAACGGCGTGAACCCGGTCGTCTGGCTCGCGCTCCTGATCGGCACGGGTCTGTCGCTGCTGTTCCCGTACCTGTTCCGCGGCCCGACACTGGTCTCGCAGCTGCTGATCACGGTCACGCTCACCTCGACGCTGGTCCTGCTGCTGTTCGCGATCTACCAGTTGCAGAACCCGTTCGACGGCGGCGTGCTCATCCCTTCCGACGCGTTCAGCTCCGCGGTCGACAGGCTGAGTTAGCGCGAATCCGCCGTTCCGTCCGCTTCTTCGATCTCGACGGACAGCACCTCTCCGTCGAGGACCTTCGGCAGCGGGTCGGCCTGCGCGAAGTAGCGGTTCGCGAATGCGCCGACCGCGCGGGTCGAGGCGGCGTCGACGCCACCGCCGATGACGCCGCCCAGCACCGGAACGCCCTTGGCGACGACGCTGCCGAGTTTCTTCGTGCCGTATTTCGTGATGAGCGCCGAAGCGGCCTTCTTGGTGAACTGCTTGATGCCGACCTTTTTGAACAGCTCGGTTCCGGCGTTCCCGAGAAGGCACAGCAGGATCGCCATCTGCACCTCTTCGCTGTCCACGTCGTGGCCGCGCAACGACGCGATGGACGCGATGAGGTGTGTCTGGATGACGTACGTGGCCGCCACGTTGGACGGCAGCGAGATCGGCAGTGTGATCAGGCCGCCGAGGTTCGTCAGGAAGCCCTGCGCGCCCGCCAGCGCCACGTGGGTGCGGATGAGGTGTTTGATCGCGTCGGTCTCGTCGCCCTTCTTGGCGAGCGCGTCGGACGCGGACTCGCGAGCGCTCTTGAACGGGCCGAAGCCGTCCACGCCCGCACGCAGCAGGTAGTCGGCGATGCCCTGCTGGACCTTGTTCAGCTCACCCTTGGACTCAGCCACGATCCCGACATTACGCGTCCGGTTGCCGCGGCGAGACCTCAACCGGCGAGTCGAGCGTCGTGACCGCGCCCGTGCTGCCGTCCACGGTGATCCGCTCACCCGTCCTGATCCGCGTCACGGCCTCCCGAACGCCCACCACCGCGGGAATCCCGTACTCGCGCGCCACGACGGCACCGTGCGAGTTCGCGCCGCCCATCTCCATCACGAGGCCGCCCGCGGTCAGGAACAGCGGTGTCCAACCGGGATCCGTCGAGGGCGCCACGAGGATCTCGCCGGGTTCGAGGTGCGCGCCCACCGGGTCCATGACGACGCGCGCGACACCGGTGATCGTGCCCGCCGACGCCGGTGTGCCGACGAGATCGCCGTCCACGGGGGCGCCGTGGTGCACGGCCTCGGGTTCCGTGCCGTCCGACAGCAGCACGCGCGGGACGTGCCGGCGCCGCAGCTCGCGGTCGTAGACCTCGCGCCGCGCCGCCACGAGCGGCCGCAGGTCTCCCCGCGGAGAGCGCATCTCCTCGAAGTTCAGGAAGAACACGTCGTCCGCGGTGTCGAGGCGCCCGTCGGCGACGAGCTGGGCGCCGGCTTCGGCGATCCGCTTCCGCAGCGCGCCGAACAACGTGATGACCAGGTACTTCGGGTACTCCCGCAGACCGGCCAGCACCCTGGTGCGGCGCAACGCGAAGCGCACGAACCAGCCGCGTCCCCACGCGCGGCGGGCGAGCGTCTCGATCATCGCCTCGGCGTCGGCGGCGCCCCGGGCGAACACCGCGTCGGGGTGCGCCTGGTCGTCTTCCAGACGCAGGAAGTTCTTCACCACGCCGACGACGTGCGCGGGGTCGTCGGACCAGCGGGGCAGTCCGAGGTCGATCTCGGCGACGGCGCGGTGCCCCCACCGGGCGAGGAAGCGGTCGAGCGCGGCCGGGCGTTCGCCGTCGCGGAACTGCCGCAACGCGACGGGATCGTGCCGGATCTCCTGCGCGAGGTCCCACAGCGCCAGGTCCATCTCGGTGGTGATGTTGTTGGGCAGGCCGCGCAGAACGGTCTGCAGCTCCCCCGGCCGGGTCTTCACGACCTTGCCGGCCAGGCCGAGCATCGCGAAGCCGACCAGCGCGGTCGGTGCGAGGCGGGGCAGCACCGGAACGACGCACTGCCGCAGTGCCTGCTCGACGGAGAGGCCGGCGGCCTTCTCCAGGACCTCCCGTTCCAGCCGCAACGCGGTGCGCACGGCCTTTTCCGGGTCGGCCAGTGCTTTCGCCACCGTCACGGGCACGCGGAACCGGCGGGCGAGCCGGAGCACGCGCTTCAACGCGGGTGTCGGCGAGGAGTTCCTGATCGCGAACCGCGGGTCGTCGAACAGCCCGTGCAGCACCTCGGAGGACCGCGCCTCCATCACGGCGAGCAGGCGTGTGACGAACTCGCGGCCCACCTTGCTCCACAGGACCTTGGTGACGTCGAAGAAGATGCGCTCGCCGTTCTCCACATAGGACCGGCTCGCCGGGTCTCCGATCACGATCTCGAAGGCCGCTTTGGAGATCTCCCGGAACGCCGCGCGCCCCATCGGGGTGATCGGGCGTTCGAGGCCCTGCGCGAGGCTGAAGCAGAAGTACACGTGGCTGCCGCCGTCCGGGTTGTCCGGCAACGAGAACAGCGTCGTGATCGGGCGCGCCTGCGTCAGGTGCGGCTCGCCCTCGTGGTCGATCGCCCACTCGGTGTCCTGCGGTGTCCCGTAGTGCCGCTGCACCTTGCGGCCGAGGACGGCGAGCGCGTGGACCTGCCCGTCGGTGAGACACTGCTCGCCGCTCTCCCCGACCTCGACGTGCTCGGTGCCGCCGCCGGGCAGCGAGCGGATGACAAACCTCTTGTCCCCCAGCCGTTTCTCGACGATGTCGGAGCCGTCGACGACGAAGTGGTCGGGGTTGACCGCGCCGGACACGACCGCCTCGCCGAGACCGGGGCTCGCGTCGATGACGATCTGGTCGCGCTTGCCGGTGACGGGGTTCGCCGTGAACATCACGCCCGACACCACGGACTGCACCATCCGCTGCACGACGACGGCGAGGTACGTAGTGGTGTGGTCGATGCCGTTCGCCTCGCGGTAGCTGACCGCGCGGTCGGTCCACAGCGAGGCCCAGCAGCGGCGCACGGCGTCGACCACCGCGTCCTCGCCGACGACGTTGAGGAACGTGTCCTGCTGGCCCGCGAAGCTCGCGAAAGGCAGGTCCTCGGCCGTGGCGCTGGACCGCACCGCCACGGGCACGTCGTCACCGAGCGCGCGGTACCCGGTGACGATCGCGTCCCGGATCTCCTGCGGCACAGGGGTTCTCAGCAACGTCTCGCGGGCGTTGCCCGGCGTGGTGCTCGCCGGATCGCCGGCCCGCGCGACGGCGCGGTAGGCGTCGGTGGTGACGCAGAAGCCGGGCGGCACCGGCAGGCCGGCTCTGGTCAGCTCACCGAGGTTCGCCGCCTTGCCGCCGACGGTGGCGAGCATCGAGCCGTCGATGGACTCGAAGTCGATCGTGAGCGCCATGGTCGCCCCTCCCGGATCCGCCTGGGAAGGAGGCTACGAGCCTTGGACCAGAAACTCAACAAGTGATGAATAATTTGCCGGGTCACAGCTCCTGTCCGGAGCGGCTCACCCAGTCCGGCAGCGGTTCGCGGGCCTGCAGCCACTCCTGCGGTGGTCCTGTGACGACGCCGCCGACGATCGCGGCCGTCGTGTCGACGTCACCGCCCGCTTGGACGCACGTCGTGATGGCAGCGCGGTAGTCGCCGAGGTGGCGCGAGGCGACCCAGAGCGCGAACGGCACGGTGTCCTGCGCCGTCACGCGCGAACCGTTGCCGAGGACGTGTGCGGCCTCCTCGGCGTCGTCGATCCCGCGCGCCTTCTCGATCCCCTTGCGCACCAACGACTCGCCGAGGTGCTCCAGCACGCCGCCGAGCAGGTCGTCCGGTGGCGCGCCCGTCAGCCGGGCCCTGGTCGCGATGGCGGATGCATGCGCGACGGCCACTCCGCCCGCGATGCCCTCCGGGTGCCGGTGCGTCACCTCGCCGGCCCGGACCGCCTGCGTCGTGACGGCTTTCGGGTCGTCGGCGAAGTACGCGCCCAGCGGCGCGATCCGCATCGCCGCTCCGTTGCCGCACGAGCCCTGCCCGTGGAAGGCGCTGCCGGCGGCCTGCTTCCACGGCATTCCCCGGCGGATCTTGTGCAGGATGGTGAAAGCCCCCGCGCCGTACCCGCGGTAGGGCTCGCAGCGGTCGGCGAACGTCGCGGCGAGGCTGTCCTGGTCGACCTCGCCGTGGTCGCGGAGCTCGGCGACGAGGTTGCAGGCCATTTCGGTGTCGTCGGTCCACTCCCACGGGCCCCGCGGCGGCTTGCCGGCCACGAGGTCGGACACCGAGCGGCCGACCATGAAGAACTGCGCGCCCAGAGCGTCGCCGACGGAGAGCCCGTCGAGCGAGGCGTAGGCGAGGTCCAGGCGCGCGCGAGTGTGCAGGACTATGCGCATCACCTGCGATTTTACCCGTTCACCCTGCCCCGGTCGCGTGATTTTCGCGGGTCAGCGCGCCTGCCCGGCGGGCGTGAAGACGAAGCTGTCGCGGAAGCCCCCGTCGCCGCGCCTCGTCGCCATCAGCCGCAGCTCCGGCATGAAGTGGAAGAACACCAGCGACCCCGAGCGGTCCGGGTAGCCGAGCGTCTTCGAGTACTTGGGGTTCGTGCCGCCGAGCCACAGCGGCGGCTCGCCGTACTCGGCGATCACGTCGTCGAGCAGGCAGTCGTGCTCGCCCAGCACGCCGGGGATGCGGCTGTCGGCGTCGAGGCTGAGCCAGCCCTGGCGGTGCGCGAGGTCCGCGTACACCGACGCCATGACGTCCTCGCTGCGGTGGCCGAGCGCCTCCTGCACCGCGCCGCTGACCATCGCCGCGTTCGCCGCGCCGCGCTTCACCAGCGCCTCGAGCTCGCTCTGCCAGCGGTCCGTGCGGTCGTCGGCGAACGCCAGCGCGTCGAGCAGGGTGAGGATCACCGCCTCACCGCCGTACATGCCGGGACGCCGGACAGCGGCGTTGAGCTGACCGAGCAGGTAACGACGTAAGTCGTCGAACGAAGGCATCTCTCCCCCTTCCTGCGAGATGTTCTATCAGTTGCACGGGGGCGAAACGGAATCGCCTTCACGACCGACAGGGGAGGCAACGACCGGGGAAGGACCACATGAGCATCAGCAACCGGCAGATCGTCGCGTACTGGGTCGAGCACGAGGTCGACCTCGTCATCGACTGGAGCACGGCCCACGAACGGTGCTGGCGCTGCGGTTACAGGTCCTCACTGGAGCAACACCTCGTCGTACCCGCGTCGATGGGTGGCGCGCGCACCACGGACAACGTCGTGCTGCTGTGCGGGCGGTGCGTCAGCGAGTCGCCGAGCCACCAGGACCCGCGGTACCTGTGGCGGTGGCTGCGCGCGACCTCGGCGCTGTCGGCCGACACGTACTGGACGTTGCGCGGGTGGGAGGAGTTCGAGGTCATCTTCGGCCGCAAGCCCCTGGAGTGCTTCAAGGAGGCGGAGGTCGACCACCGGTCGCTGAACGCCGAGTGCCGGGCGCTGGCGGCGGACGAGTTCGCGAAGACCGTCGTGCGGTTCGGGGAGGGGCGGCTCAACCCGTCGACGATCGCGTGCGTGATCGCGGAGGTCGAGAAGAAGCTGGCGGACCGTCACGGCATCAAGCTTCCGTGACGACCCGCAACGCCAGTTACATCATCTAACTCGAACGCGGACGCGAAGTGGGGGCCACCGCACGGTGGCCCCCACTTTCACGTGCACGTCATGCGCACACCCGGCTCACTGCCGTACCGGGTGCACCCCGGCCGGGATCAGCTGCAGCCGGAGGTGCTGCCGCAGCCCTCGCACAGGTAGCACGAACCGGCCGGACGCATCTTCGTGCCGCAGGTCATGCACAGCGGCGCGTCAGCGGCCTTGCCCAGGTGCAGCTCCAGCAGCTCGGTCGAGCTGCCGACCTGCTTCGGCGCCGCCTGCTCGACCGCGGCCTCGACGGCCGGGGCCGCCTCGACCGAGCCGCGCAGCCCCTCGAGGTCCACATCGGACGTCGCCGGGGCGCCGTACTCCCCCGCGACCTGCGCGGAACGCTCGTCGGCGGTGAAGATGCCGAGCTGCGCGCGCTTGTCGTACGGCAGGTAGTCGAGCGCCAGGCGGCGGAACAGGTAGTCGAGCACCGAGGTGGCGATGCGGACGTCCGGGTCGTCGGTCATGCCCGCCGGCTCGAAGCGCAGGTTCTGGAACTTCGAGACGTAGAACTCGAGCGGGATGCCGTACTGCAGACCCACCGAGATCGACATCGAGAACGCGTCCATCACGCCGGCCAGCGTCGAGCCCTGCTTGCCCAGCTTGACGAAGATCTCGCCGAGGCCGTTGTCCGGGTAGGAACCGGCGTGCAGGTAGCCCTCGGCGCCACCGACCGTGAACGACACGGTCTGCGACGGGCGCTTCTTCGGCAGGCGCTTGCGGACCGGGCGGTACTCGACGACGGTCGCGGAGGAGTCTTCCGCGGCGGCCTTCTTCTCGGTGGCCTTCGCGGACTTGCCGGCCGACAGCGGCTGGCCGACCTTGCAGTTGTCGCGGTAGATCGCGAGCGCCTTCAGGCCGAGCTTCCAGCCCTGGTAGTAGATCTCCTCGACGTCCTCGACGGTCGCCGTCTCCGGCATGTTGACCGTCTTGGAGATCGCGCCGGACAGGAACGGCTGCGTGGCCGCCATCATCCGCACGTGGCCCATGGGCGCGATGGAGCGCTCGCCCATGGCGCAGTCGAAGACCTCGTAGTGCTCGCGGCGCAGGCCCGGCGCGTCGACGACGTGGCCGTGCTCGCCGATGAACTCGACGATCGCCTCGATCTGCTCGTCCTGGTAGCCCAGCGCCTTGAGGGCGCGCGGCACCGTCTGGTTGACGATCTGCATCGAGCCGCCGCCGACGAGCTTCTTGAACTTGACCAGGGCCAGGTCCGGCTCGATACCGGTGGTGTCGCAGTCCATCATCAGGCCGATGGTGCCGGTGGGGGCCAGCACGGACGCCTGGGCGTTGCGCCAGCCGTTCTTCGCGCCGATCTCCAGCGCCTGCTGCCAGGCCTCGGTCGCGACCTTGTGCACCGACGAGTCGTTCGCGTGGTAGGTGCGGATCAGGTCGTTCGCGGCGGCGTGCTTGCGCATGACGCGCTGGTGCGCCGTCGCGTTGCGCTTGTAGCCGTCGTAGGCGCCGACGATGCCCGCGAGCTCGGCGGAGCGGCGGTACGAGACACCGGTCATCAGCGAGGTGATGGTCGCGGCGAGCGTGCGGCCGCCCTCGGAGTCGTACGCGTGGCCGGTCGCCATCAGCAGCGCGCCGAGGTTGGCGTAGCCGATGCCGAGCTGGCGGAACTTGCGGGTGGTGTCCGCGATCGGCTCGGTCGGGAAGTCCGCGAAGCAGATCGAGATGTCCATCGCGGTGATGATCAGCTCGACGGCCTTGGCGAACGTGACGGCGTCGAACTTGCCGTCGTCACCGAGGAACTTCATCAGGTTCAGCGACGCAAGGTTGCAGCTCGAGTTGTCGAGGTGCATGTACTCCGAGCACGGGTTGGACGCGGTGATGCGGCCCGACTCCGGGCAGGTGTGCCAGTCGTTGATCGTGTCGTCGTACTGGATGCCGGGGTCGGCGCACTCCCACGCGGCCTTCGCGAGCTTGCCGAACAGCTCCTTGGCGTCGACGCGCTCGATGACCTCACCGGTCTGGCGGGCGCGCAGGCCGAAGTCGCCGCCGCTCTCGTAGGCGTGCATGAACTCGTCCGACACGCGGATCGAGTTGTTCGCGTTCTGGTACTGCACCGAGACGATGTCGGCGCCGCCGAGGTCCATGTCGAACCCGGCGTCGCGCAGCGCGCGGATCTTGTCCTCTTCGCGTGCCTTGGTCTCGATGAACTCCACGACGTCCGGGTGGTCGACGTCGAGGACGACCATCTTGGCCGCGCGGCGGGTGGCGCCACCGGACTTGATGGTGCCCGCGGACGCGTCGGCGCCGCGCATGAACGACACCGGGCCGGACGCGGTGCCGCCGGAGGACAGCAGCTCCTTCGACGACCGGATGCGCGAGAGGTTCAGGCCGGCGCCGGAGCCGCCCTTGAAGATCAGGCCCTCCTCGCGGTACCAGTTGAGGATCGACTCCATCGTGTCGTCGACCGCGAGGATGAAGCACGCGCTGACCTGCTGCGGCGAGCTGGTGCCGACGTTGAACCACACCGGCGAGTTGAAGCTGAACACCTGGTGCAGCAGCATGTAGGTGAGCTCGTGCTCGAAGATCTCGGCGTCCTGCTCGCCCGCGAAGTAGCCGTGCTCCTTGCCGGCGCCCACGTAGGTCTTCACCACGCGGTCGATCAGCTGGCGCAGCGACTGCTCGCGCTTCTCGCTGCCGACGGCACCGCGGAAGTACTTGCTGGTGACGATGTTGGTGGCGTTCACCGACCACGACTCGGGGAACTCGACACCGCGCTGCTCGAAGTTCACCGAGCCGTCGCGCCAGTTCGTCATGACGACGTCGCGGCGCTCCCAGGTGACCTCGTCGTAGGGGTGGCGGCCCTCGGTCGTGTAGACGCGCTGGACCTTCAACGCGGCGGGCTTGGCAGCCGCCCGTGCGGCTGTCTTCTTGGCTGAGCCGCCGACGGTCTCGGTCACGGTGGATCTCCCTCGTGCTGGTGCTTTAGAAAGATGGTTTGCCCCGCGCGCCGCAAAGGCGCGCGGATCACTGCCCGTCCGGTGCTTCCTCGGCTCGGGCAGTGCGAAGATCGAGGATTTCCTTCTCGAAGTCCTCGACGGACGAGAAGGACCTGTAAACACTCGCGAAGCGCAGATAAGCGACCTCGTCGAGCTCGCGCAGGGGGCCGAGAATGGCGAGACCCACCTCGTGGCTCGCGATTTCCGCGCATCCGGTCGACCGGATCGACTCCTCCACCTGCTGAGCCAGAACCTGGAACGCGTCCTCGTCGACCGGGCGGCCCTGGCACGCCCTGCGCACGCCGACGACGACCTTGTCGCGGCTGAAGGGCTCCGTCACGCCGGAGCGCTTGACCACGGCGAGAACCGCTTCTTCGACCGTGGTGAACCTGCGGCTGCAGCTGTTGCAGGAGCGCCGGCGGCGGATCACCTGACCCTCGTCGACCTCGCGGGAGTCGACCACCCGCGAGTCCGAATGGCGGCAGAACGGACACCGCACGCCACCTCACCCCTTCCCCGCGCAGCACTCATCACAGCAGCCTCACTGGTCGGGTTACCCACAACCTGTGGACTACTTGGAACGGTGCAACCACTAGATGTAGGGGTAGAACCTAGATCGCAACCGACACCGGGCGCAACTCGACACGGCGCGTCGAGCGTCACCCTGTTGGACGAACCGCCGAAGATCAGCGGTGATTACACAGCGACGCCCACCTCATGACGCAGCGAACACGTCAGGGTGGGCGTGGAACCACAAGATGTAGGGGCAGGCCTACGGGGTGACCCCCACCTGCTGGAGGTAGAGCGCGCCGAGCGCGACGACCGTCAACGCGCTCAGGACGCCGGCCGCGATCAGCTCGAGCGTCGATTCGCGCTTCGGGCGGACTTCGCACGAACTCGACTCGCGCTTCGCGGGGACCACGATCTGGTGCGGCCGCGTCGCCGGACGCCGCGGCATGACACGAGGACCCGAACGGAGTGGGCGTCCCGCTGCGACGTCCGCGTCCTCGACAACGCGCAACCGCTTCTCGACGAGCACCGCCATCACGACCTCCATCGCAGGTCAGCCACCGTGATCGAACAAGGGTTCGATCGAACGTCCGTGCGAATTTCTACCAGACGGGATGGCCGGACGCCACAACACGCGACCAAATACCTCGAACAGGTGTTTGATCTGCGCAGCAAACACGACTACCGTCGACCGTGAAGATCGACGGAGGCCGGAATCCCATTCGAACTGGGGGCGGCGAGGAGGACAGCGACCGTGGCAGGCAAGACGATCGACCCGGACCCCGCTCTTGTGGAGACACAGGTGAACGAGATCGCGGGAAACGCCGGCCTGACCCTGCGTCAGCGCAAGGTGCTCGACGTGATCCGCGACTGGCTCGACCGTTTCGGCTACCCGCCGAGCGTGCGCGAGATCGGTGAGGCCGTGGGTCTCACGTCGACCTCGTCCGTGGCGTACCAGCTGCGCGCGCTGGAGCGGAAGGGTTTCCTGCGCCGCGACCCGAACCGCCCGCGAGCGGTCGGCGTGCTGCCCACCGAGATCGACCCCGGTCTCGACCCCATGTCCAAGCCGACGCCCGCGTACGTGCCGATGGTCGGCCGGATCGCGGCCGGTGGCCCGATCCTGGCCGAGGAGTCGATCGAGGACGTGTTCCCGCTGCCGCGCGAGATCGTCGGCGAGGGTGAGCTGTTCCTGCTGCGCGTCGTCGGTGACTCGATGATCGACGCCGCGATCACCGACGGCGACTGGGTCGTGATCCGCAAGCAGCCCACGGCCGACCAGGGCGAGATCGTCGCCGCCATGATCGACGGCGAGGCGACCGTGAAGACGTTCAAGCGCAAGGACGGCCACGTGTGGCTGATGCCGCACAACCCGGCCTACCAGCCGATCAACGGCGACGAGGCCACCATCCTCGGCAAGGTCGTCACGGTGCTGAGGCGTCTGCCGTAGCTTCGCCGCGGGCGCGCTTCTTCTTGGCGAAGAAGTCGAGCCACTTCTGCCTCGTGGCCTCCATGTCCACGACGACGAACGCGAAGAACTGGCCCATGTCCTTGAGGCGGGCACCGACCGGCGTGTCGAGACCGAAGATCTCGGCACCGGCCAGTCCGGTGTCCGCCCAGGTCGAGTTGCGCTGGGCGCTGGACAGCCACGCCCGGTACCAGAGGTCGTCGCCCAGGGAGTAGCGCACGCGCTTGCCGTCGCGCTCGGCGCGCAGCAGGTCGAGTTCCTGCAGGTAGGCGGCCGAGCGCGAGACCGTGCCGGGGCTGACCGACAGCCGCAGCACGAGCTCCGTCGCGGTGAGACTGCCCCTGTCGGTCATGAAGATCTCGGCGAGGATCCGCGCCGCCGTGCGCGTGAGGCCGGTCTGCCGAAACACGCCGACCAGCCTCAGGTGGAACTCCTGCACCTCGCCCGGGCTGCGGTCGAACGAGTAGGCCTCCTCGTCGACGTCGAGGTCGTCCACCGCGGGCATCCGGCGCATCGCCCGCTCACTCGCCGCCCGGTGCGCGGCACCCGGCCGGTAGTTGTTGTGGCCGCCGTTGCGGACCACCTCCCGCTGGATCGTCGAGGCCGGCCTTTGCAACCGCCTCCCGATCTCGGAGTAGCCGAGCCCGTCCCAGAGGAACTGGGCGATGAGCTGCCGTTCTTCTTCATCCAGCCGTTTACCTGGCACGACATCATGGTGCCTTGCGCGCCAGGCCATTGCAATGAGTCTTTTGACTTCGTCCGCAAACGTTTTTAGCTTGCAGGGAGGGGAAAGAAGCTCGTTGCAAGGGGGAAGCGATGCCACTGAGGCCGATGACGTACCCGGACGGGCACGTCGGCTGGCGAGCGCACGACCACGCTTCGGTGCGTGCGGTGCTCGCGGACGACCGGTTCAGCATCCGGCCGGATCTGATGCACAACCCGTTCGGGACGGGGAGTCCCGGTGACGCGCCGCCGTCGCCGCCTGGTGCGTTCACCGACCACGACCCGCCGGAGCACACGCGGTACCGGAGCAGGCTGACCGGTCAGTTCACCGTGCGGCGGATGCGGCTGCTCGCCGAGCGGCTGGAGGTGATCACGGCGGCGCACCTCGACGAGCTCGCGGCGGCGGGCTCGCCCGCGGACCTGGTCGAGCACTTCGCGGTGCCGGTGCCCGGGTTGATGATCTGCGAGCTGCTCGGCGTGCCGTACGAGCGGCGTGCCGAGTTCCAGCAGGACGCGATGGTGCTCACCGGCGGCAGCGGCGCGGAGGCCGGTGAGGCGGAGGCGATGTTCGCCGCGTTCGGGAGGTTGCAGCGGTTCATGCTGGAGATGGTCGCGGCGAAGCGGGCTCGGGCGACCGACGACGTGCTGAGCGATCTGGTCAACGCGGACCACGACCTGAGCGACGACGAGATGGCCGCGATGGGCATGGCGTTGCTCGGCGGCGGGCTCGACACGACGACGAACATGCTGTCGCTCGGCGCGCTGGAGCTCATGCGGGAGCCGGCGCGGGTGGAGGCGATGCTCGCCGATCCCGCGGCTGCCGTCGAGGAGCTGCTCCGGTACATCAGCCTGACGCCCGCGACGGTGCGCACGGCGTTGGAGGACGTCGAGGTCGACGGCGTCGTCGTGCGGAAGGGCGACACGGTGTTCGTCGAGCTGGCGTCGGCGAACCACGATCCGGCGCGGTACGCGGATCCGGACGTCCTCGACCTGGCCCGGGGCGCGGTGGGGCACCTGGCGTTCGGGCACGGCGTCCACCAGTGCATCGGCCAGCACCTGGCGCGGATCGAGTTGAAGATCGCCTTTCCGGGGCTCTTCACGCGGTTCCCGGGGCTGCGGCCGGCCGTGCCCGAGGACGAGTTGCCGCGCCGGGCGAGCCTGGTGATCGGCGGGCTGGAGCGCATGCCGGTCGCCTGGGACTGACCTGTCGGGACTTCGGCGCGGTCCCTAAGCGCGGCGGCGGAAGCGCAGGCCGATGACCAGTGCGGCGACGAGCACGATGCCGCCGAGGGTGAGGGCCAGGGGCCAGTTCTGCCAGGAGCCGTTCGACGACTCCGGCGGGGCGGCCTGCGGCTGGTCGGCGGCCGGGGGTGGTGGCGTCGTGGTCGTCGGCGCGGCCGGCCGGGCCAGGGCCGCGGCGCCCGCGACGGCGCGGATCGCGGTGCCGGCGCCTTCGGAGGCGGACAGCAGGGTGCCGTCCGGGTCGAACGCGATGGCCTCGCCCTGGGGTTCGTTGGGCAACGGGACCCGGACCGGGTCGCCGGCCAGGGCCTTGACGACATCACCGTCCGGGACCGGGAAGAGGTACGCGTCGGTGTAGGTGCGCAGCGCGATGACGGAGCCGTCGGCGGTCGAGGCGGCTCCGGTCACCAGGCGCGAGTCGAGAGTGCCTTCGAGCGGCCCGCCCGGGGTGTCCGTCGTCGACAGCGACACGCGTCCGACCTGCTCCAACGCCACCGGTGCATCAGTGCGGAGCGGGGCCGTCGGACGGTAGACCAGCGCGGAGCCGAGCGGTTCCTTGGTGATGATGTACGGCGTGCCCGTCTTGTCGACGAGCAGCGCCTCGGCGTCGTGCTTGCCGTCCGGGTACGTCACGCGGAACCGCTCCACGGCGCCGGAAGGCGAGACCTTGTGCAAGGCGACCGTGGAGCGGGACTTGTTGTTGTCGCCGGTATCGGACGCCCAGAGGGTGCCGTCCGGCGTCAGCGCGAGGTCTTCGACGTCGTAGGGGTCGACGGGCGCGGTGATCGTGCGTTTCACGACGCAGTCGCGGCCCATGACCTGGATGCGCAGCGTGCCGTTGTCGCTGTCGCTGACGGCGAAGAACTGCTTGCCGTCGGACGTGAGCCCGGAGAGCTCCTGCATGGCTACCGGGCACACGTCCACCGGTGGAGGCGGGAGGATCAAGCAGGCGTCCCGTTCGTCGCGAACTCCTCGAGGACGCCGGCGAGGTCCGGGCGCACGCGGGCGCTGAGCAGCGTGCCCGACTCCGTGTGCTTCTCGGACAGCACCTCGCCGTCGCGGTGCACGCGGGCGACGACCTCGCCGCGCGCGTACGGCACGAGGGCCTCGACCACGACCTCGGGCCGTGGCATCAGCTCGGCGATGCGGACCCGCAGCTCCTCGATGCCGACGCCCGAATGCGCCGACACGAACGACGCGTCCGGGAACAGGTGGCGCAGCCGCGCCATGCCCAGGTCGCCCACCGCGTCGATCTTGTTGACGACGAGCAGCTCGCGCGGCATCGGCGCCTCGGTCTTCTCGTTGATCTCCGCGAGGACCTCGCGCACGGCCTTGACCTGCTTCTCCGGCATGCTGTCGGAGCCGTCGACCACGTGCACGAGCAGATCGGACTGGCCGACCTCCTCGAGCGTCGAGCGGAACGCCTCGACCAGCTGGTGCGGCAGGTGCCGGACGAAGCCGACCGTGTCCGTCAGCGTGTACGGCAGGCCTTCGGGCGTCAGCGCGCGGCGCGTCGTCGGGTCGAGGGTGGCGAACAGCGCGTCCTCCACCAGGACACCGGCGCCCGTCAGCGCGTTGAGCAGCGACGACTTGCCCGCGTTCGTGTAACCCGCGATGGCGACGCTCGGGATCTCGTTCGCCGTGCGGCGGCCCCGCTTGGTCTCGCGGATGACGCCGATCGCGGCGATCTCGCGGCGCAGCTTGGCGATGCGCGCGCGGATCCGGCGGCGGTCGGTCTCGATCTTCGTCTCACCGGGACCGCGCAGACCCACGCCGCCGTTGCCGCCACCGGCACGGCCACCGGCCTGCCGCGACAACGTCTCACCCCAGCCGCGCAGGCGCGGCATCAGGTACTGCAGCTGGGCCAGCTCGACCTGCGCCTTGCCCTCCTTGGACCGCGCGTGCTGCGCGAAGATGTCCAGGATGAGCGCGGTGCGGTCGATGACCTTGACCTTGAGCTTCTCCTCCAGCTGACGCAGCTGGCCGGGAGAGAGCTCGCCGTCGCAGATCACGGTGTCGGCGCCGGTCGACTGCACGACGTCGCGCAGCTCGGAGACCTTGCCGGAGCCGATGTACGTCGCGGCGTCTGGCTTGTCCCGCCGTTGCACGACGCCTTCGAGGACCTCGGAGCCCGCGGTCTCGGCGAGGCGCGCGAGCTCCTCCATCGAGGCGTCGGAGTCGGCCGCCGTGCCCTCGGTCCACACCCCGACGAGCACGACCCGCTCCAGGCGAAGCTGGCGGTACTCGACCTCGGTGATGTCCTCGAGCTCGGTGGACAGCCCGGCGACGCGGCGCAGTGCGGCGCGCTCGGCGAGTTCGAAGTCGCCGGTCGAGAAGTCGTCCTCCTCGTCCCAGGTGCTGTCGAACTCCGGGTCGAACTCTGTGCTCTGGATGTTTTCCGTCATTTGCCCTTCATCGTCCCACGGACCATTAGTCCCCCGGATACACCGCGAGGTAGATCGCCACACGGGGAACATCCGGCTTGACCGGTTGCGCGGCCAGCTCATCCATCAACGTCGCGAGCCGCTGCTTTAGTTCCTCCGGGTCGACGGTGACGACCAGGCGGCTCTGATCCACGTCCTCGAGCCCGATGTCGGCGACCTCGCCGAGGAAAGCGTGCAACATCGCCTCACCGACCGCGAGCGCATTTTCGCTGTTGTCGAGCTGCCAGGACAGGCCCGTTGACCGGTAGGGGATCTCCTTCGCCCCTCTGTTGCCCGCTCGGGGCGGCATCGCCTCCAGGAATCCGGCGGCGACGAGCTTGCGCACGTGGTGCAGCGTCGTGGCCGGGTCCTTGCCGAGGCGCTGCGCCAGCTCCTTGTTGGTGAGCGGGCGCTCGAACGTCAGGCGGACGATGCGGAGCCGCAGGTCGGAGCTCAGCGCGGCGGCTTCCTCGCTCGTCGCGGGACGTCGTTTCCTGGAGAGGGCCACGAGTTCAGCCTAGATGAGTGATTGACACTTTCCAATCACTCGGCGCAGACTCGCCGCATGGCGCTTTGGGGGCATCACGACTTCCGCCGGCTGTGGGTCGGCGACACGATCAGCCAGTTCGGCATGAGCATCGGCATCACGGTCGTCCCGCTGCTCGCCGCCGGTGTGCTGCACGCGACACCGTTCGAGATGGGACTGCTGGCCGCGGCGAGCACGATGGCGTTCCTGCTGATCGGCCTGCCGGCGGGCGTCTGGGTCGACCGGATGCGCCGCAAGCCGCTCATGATCTCGATGGACGTCGCGCGGGCCGCGCTGATGCTGAGCGTGCCGGTCGCGTGGTGGCTGGGAGTGCTCGACCTGCCGCAACTGGTCCTGGTGAGCCTCGGGGTCGGCGTGTGCACGGTCTTCTTCGACGTCGCGTACCAGTCGTACCTGCCGTCGCTGGTGGGTCGCGAGCAACTCGTCGAGGGCAACTCGAAGTTGCAGGCCAGCCTCTCCGTGGCCGACGTGTCGGGCCCCGCGATCGGCGGCTACGTGGCGCAGTTCCTCGGTGCCGCCAACGGTGTGCTCGGCACCGGCCTCGGCTACCTGAGCTCGGCGTTCTTCCTGTTCCGGATCAAGAACGTCGAGCCGGTGCCGGAACGCCACCCCGACCCGCACCTGCGGCGCGAGATCATGGAGGGGCTGCGGTTCGTCTTCGGCAACGCCACCCTGCGCAAGATCGTGGCGTGCACCGGCACCTCGAACTTCTTCCACGGCATCCAGAACGCCGTCAGCGTGCTGTTCCTGCTGCGGGTCGCCGGGCTGAACGAGGGCACCGCCGGGTTGGTGTTCAGCGCGGGCGGTGTCGGCGGCGTGCTCGGGGCGATGGTCGCGCACCGGCTGGGCGTGCTGATCGGGCAGGCACGGCTGATCTGGCTCATACCGTTGCTGACCTGGCCGTTCGTGCTGCTGATGCCGTTCACGAAGCC
Source organism: Lentzea sp. CC55 (assembly GCF_021056325.1). Lineage (NCBI taxonomy): Bacteria > Bacillati > Actinomycetota > Actinomycetes > Pseudonocardiales > Pseudonocardiaceae > Lentzea > Lentzea sp. CC55. The sequence goes on from NZ_JAJCXE010000046.1 coordinate 68,641, forward strand.
GGGTTGGGGCATCGCGTTCGCCATGGCCGGGCTCGCCGTCAGCGCGTTCGGCGTCGTCGTCTACAACGTCGGCCAGGTGAGCTTCCGGCAGGCGATCTGCCCCGACCACCTGCTGGGCAGGATGAACGCCTCGATCCGCTGGGTCGTGTGGGGCGCGATGCCGCTGGGCGCGCTGCTCGGCGGCGGGCTCGGCTCGTGGATCGGCATCGTGCCGACGTTGTGGATCTCGCTGACCGGCTCGGTGGCGGGCATGCTGTGGGTGCTGTTCTCGCCGTTGCGGACTATGCGCGACCTGCCGGTGGCATCTAGCGTCGCGACTCATGGCTGACACGGTGGTTGTGCGCGACGGTCTTCACTTCGGCGAAGGACCGCGGCGCGGTCCCGACGGGCGCCTCTACTACTCCGACTTCTACGCGGGCGAGGTGCACGCCCTCGACCTCACCGGCGGGGCCGACGAGGTCGTCGCCGCCTTCGACGGCCAGCCCTCGGGCCTGGGCTGGCTGCCCGACGGACGGCTCCTCGTCGTCTCGATGCTCGACCGCACGGTCCGCCGGCTCGAAGGCGGCGAACTCGTCATCCACGCCGATATATCGGATATCGCGGCCTTCCACGCCAACGACATGCTCGTCGACGGCGAGGGCCGGGCGTACGTCGGCAACTTCGGCTTCGACCTGCACGGCCTGATCGACGAGGTCGGCGTCCCGCGCCTGCTCGAACCGGACTTCGTCCCGCCGGGCGCCTCGCTCGCGCTCGTGCGGCCCGACGGCTCCGTCAGCGTCGTCGCCGAGGACCTCAAGTTCCCGAACGGCATGGCGCTGCTGCCCGACCCGACGGGCGAGTCGGAGAGCGGGAACATCCTCGTCGTCGCCGAGACCGTTGCGTTCAAGCTCACTTCGTTTTCGGTCGACCGCAACGGATCGTTGCAAAACCGCAGGGTGTGGGCCGAGGTGAAGGAGTTCGGGATCGCGCCGGACGGGATCGCGGGCGACGGGGACGGGGTGTGGGTGGCGCCCTCGTTGCAGCCCGCCGTGTTCCGGGTGACCGAGGGCGGCCGGATCACGCACAGGGTCGAGACGACGCAGACGTGCTTCGCCGTCGCCGTCGTCGACGACCACCTGGTGTGCCTGACGGCGCCGGACTCGAACCCGTCCGTGGTCAAGCCGGACCGGCTCGGGAAGGTCGAGGTCTACGAACTCGGCTGATGCACCGGAACCGATATATCAGTCACGCCAGAGCGTCCCACCAGGACTTGTCGAGCTCGCCGCGGGCGACGAGCACGGCGGGTCCGGTGAGCGTCGACGTCGTCGGCTCGATCGTCACGTAGACCTGACCGCCGAGGACGTCGACGGTCGCCGAGCCGGTCGTCCTGCCCTGCCCGGCGAGCCAGGAGGCGACGGACGCGACGGTGCCGGTGCCGCAGGACCGGGTCTCGCCGACGCCGCGCTCGTGGACGCGCATGCGCAGGGCGTTGTCGCCGATGGTGTTGATCAGCTCGACGTTCACGCCGTGCGGGAACACCACCGGGTCGTAGCCGGGCGGCACGGTGAGGTCGAAGCTCTCGACCGGGACGTCGGTGACGCACGCCAGGTGCGGGTTGCCGACGTCGACCGCGAAGCCGCCGATGCCGGCGCCGTCGACCGCGGCGATGGACGTGCCGGTCACGCGTGCCGGGCCCATGTCGTTCGTGACGGAGCCGTCCGGGTGCGTCACCACGGTCCTGTCCCCCGCGCGCGTGGCGACGACGAACTCGCCCTGCGGCTGGTGGCCCGCGTCGACGAGGTAGCGGGCGAACACGCGCAGGCCGTTGCCGCACATCTCGGCGATGGAGCCGTCGGCGTTGCGGTAGTCCATGAACCACTTGCCGCCCGACTCGCCACCGGAGCGCACGACGCGCAGCACGCCGTCCGCGCCCAGGCCGCGCTGCCGGTCGCACAGCGCCTGCACGCGCGCGACGGTCAGGTCCAGCCGGTCATCGAGGTCGGGCAGGACGACGAAGTCGTTCTCCGTGCCGTGCCCCTTCACGAACTCCACGGCACCAGGTTACCGGCGGCTTCCACCAGATCGGGCCGCGCACCGTCGAGCCAGGTGATGCGCTGGTCACGCCGGAACCAGGAGCGCTGCCTGCGCACGAACCGGCGGGTGGCGCGCTTGGTTTCCTCGGCAGCGAAGTCGATCGTGCAGGCTCCGTCCATTGCGGACAGCACCTGCTGGTAGCCCAACGCGCGCGACGCCGTCTTGCCGTCGCGCAGTCCGATGCGGACCAGCGCGCGCACCTCGTCCTCCAGGCCCGCGGCGAACATCCGGTCCACGCGCAGGTCGACGCGCTCGTCCAGTTCGGACACCTCGCGGTCAACGCCGATCTGGACGGTGCCGTAGCGCGCGGGTCCCGGCTTGGGCAGGTTCGCGGAGAACGGCTGCCCGGTGAGCTCGATGACCTCCAGCGCGCGCACGATGCGGCGGCCGTTGGACGGCAGGATCGCGATCGCGGCGGCCGGGTCGAGCTCACCCAGGCGCCGGTGCAACGCCTCGGAGCCCACCGAGGCCAGTTCCGCCTCGAAGCGCTCCCTCACCGCGTCGTCGGTGCCGGGGAACTTCAGGTCGTCGAGCACGGCCTGCACGTACAGGCCGGAGCCGCCGACGAGGACGGGCGGGCGTCCGGCGGCGAGCAGGTCCTCGACGACGGCGCGCGTCTCGCGCTGGTAGGCGGCGACCGACGCGGTCTCGGTGACCGAGAGGACGTCGAGCAGGTGGTGGGGGACGCCCCTGCGTTCGGACAGCGGCATCTTCGCCGTGCCGATGTCCATGCCGCGGTAGAGCTGCATGGCATCGGCGTTGACGACCTCTCCCCCGAACCGCTCCGCCAGGGCGACGGCGAGGTCGGACTTGCCGGTCGCGGTGGGTCCGACGACTGCGATGGGCGTGATCACGGGCGCTCCCAGACGGCGACGTGGTAGCCCACGCCGAACGGTGCGAAGAACTCGGCGCCGGTGCAGCGCCACGGTCCGGGCACGCCGGCGAGGACCTGCCAGGCCGCACGGCCCTGCGCCCCCAGCTCGCGGGCGAGGTCCACGTCGAGGCCGAGCAGGCCGTCCACGTCGGCGGCCGCCAGCACAGTGTGGACCAGGGAGTCGAAAGGTCCCGAACGCTCGTCGTCGGACCCCGGCGACCGGGGGCCGTGCCGGGTCGAGCCGTCACCGAGGACGAGCAGGCCGCAGTCCTCCTCCGCCAGTCGCCGTCCAAACGAGACGCAGTCGGGAACGGGCAGGTCACGCGGGATGATTTCGACGCGTGACACCTCGGCTGCGCACTGTTCCCGCAGCCACGCCGTGATTAGCACGGGCAAAGGAATTTCGGCGTCCGGCGGCAGGTCACCGCCGAGTGACACCGGCACGTCGACCCCGTAACCGAGAAAAGTTCCCGACATCGGCGGCGCGAACGTCGCCGGACCGCTGTCGTCCGCGGCGACCGCGATCCACTGACCGGGCAGTTTTCCCGCAGCGGCAAGGGTTGCGGAGCGCACGGGCTCGGTCTCGGCGGCGGCGCCGGCGACCAGTTCTGGCACCAGGAGAGGTGGGTGCGGCACCACCACGGCACGGGTGATCACGACGAACGAGGCTACCTATCGTGGACTCCCAGTACCGAGTCGAGCTCTGACCTGTTTGAATGCGCGCGGGGAACTGGGGACGGGAGACCCCTCAGCGCCCGTATTGCATCGGCCCCGCCAACGGCGGGGCGCCCGTGGCAGGCACGGGCGTCAGATGGGAGGAACCGGCGATGTCGGAGCAGGACAGCACACCGGAGGCCGTGGCCGAGACCGCCCCGGTGGAGGGCGCAGCCGAGGGTGTGGTCGAGGAGACGCCGAAGGAGACCGCGCAGGCGACGCCTCCGGCCGTCCCCGTGGCGTCGGACCACCCTGACCGCTGGGGGCGCGTGGACGCCGACGGCACCGTGTACGTGAAGACCGAGGACGGCGAGCGCGCCGTCGGGTCGTGGCAGGCCGGTGAGCCGGTCGAGGGCCTCGCGCACTTCGCGCGGCGCTTCGACGACCTGCGCACCGAGGTCGAGCTGCTCGTCTCGCGGCTCGCGTCCGGCGCCGGCGACCCCAAGCACGCCCTGACCAGCGCGAAGCACGTCAAGGAGCAGCTCGCCGAGGCCGCCGTGGTCGGCGACCTGAAGGCGCTGGCCGCCCGCGTCGAGCACGTGCTGCGGCAGGCCGAGGCCGGCATGGAGAAGGCGAAGGAGGCCAAGGAGGCCGCCCGCGCCCAGTCCGTGGCGCGCAAGCAGGCGCTCGTCGACGAGGCCGAGTCGATCGCGAACGAGTCGACCCAGTGGAAGGTCGCGGGCGACCGGCTGCGCGCGATCCTCGACGAGTGGAAGACCATCCGCGGCGTCGACCGCAAGACCGACGAGCAGCTGTGGCGCCGGTTCTCGAAGGCCCGTGACGCGTTCAACCGCCGTCGCGGCTCGCACTTCGCGGACCTCGACCGCCAGCGCACGGTGGCCAAGTCCTCCAAGCAGGCGCTGGTCGAGGAGGCCGAGAAGCTCGTCGACTCCGACGACTGGGGCCCCACAGCCGGCCGCTACAAGGAGCTCATGGTCGAGTGGAAGGCCGCCGGGCGTGCGCCCAAGGAGGCCGACGACGCGCTCTGGCAGCGGTTCCGCGCCGCGCAGGACGCGTTCTTCCAGCGGCGTTCCGAGGCGTTCAGCGAGCGTGACGCCGAGTTCTCGGCCAACGCGAAGCTGAAGGAGGAGCTGCTCGCCGAGGCCGAGGCGATCGACCCGTCGGCCGACCTCGAGACGGCGCGCCAGCAGCTCTACAAGATCCAGGAGCGCTGGGACGCCATCGGCAAGGTGCCGCGCGAGCGCATCCGCGAGCTCGAGGGCAAGCTCCGCGCGATCGAGGAGAGGGTCCGCAGCGCGGTCGACGCCCAGTGGCGCCGCTCCGACCCCGAGGCCGAGGCCCGCGTGGCGCAGTTCCGCGAGCGCGTGGAGCAGTTCGAGGCGCAGGCCGCCAAGGCCCGTGCCGCGGGCGACAAGCGCCGCACCGAGCAGGCCGAGGCGCAGGCGGCGCAGTGGCGCGAGTGGCTCGCCGCCGCCGAGCAGGCACTGACGACCCGCTAGAGGTTTTGACGTCTGAGGGCCCCTCTCCCGCGCGGAGAGGGGCCCTCAGGTGTCTTCCCGCCGCCGGGCGTTCCTCCGGCGGCGGGAAGAGTGCGTCACAGCTGCGGCGGGCGTGAGGCCGCGATCTTGACCCACTTCACCAGCAGCACGACCACGGCGATCACCGCGATGATCAGCCCGATGCCGGGGCCGGGGCCGATCGTCTTGTTGCTCGTCGTGGTCTGCTGCGTCCAGATCGACAGCACGCCGATGATCGACCCGGCGAACAGCCCGAGCGAGCACACCCACGTGAGGACCCAGCGCCGCACCGCGAGCGTGACGCCCGAGCCGACCACGCCGACGCCGAGGGCGAGGTAGGAGAACAGCGTCGGCAGGAACAGGTCCGCCTCGCCGAGCACCACCTGCAGGCCCGAGTGCTCGCCGATCCACGGCAGCACCAGCGACACCAGGATCGCCAGCACCGCGACCGAGATCGTCAGCGCGCCCGTGCCGGGGTCGATCCTCTTGGCCGCCTGGTGCTCGACCGCGTCGATTTCCTTGCGCAAGAAGTCCTCATCACTCACTGGGCCGCACACCCCGAGACGGCGGGCAGCGGCGCGGGGGCTCCGAACGAGGGCAGACCGAGTCCGATGCCCGCGGTCTTGGGCTTGATGCCGGCCTCGGAGCGGTCACCGGCCTTCGTGCGGCGCCACGACAGCGGTTCCCCGTCCGCGACGAGGTAGTGCGGGGCGGCGTACGTCACGACGGTCTCGACGACGTCGCCGGGACGCGGAACCGTCGCACCGGGCGTGAAGTGCACCAGGCGTCCGTCGCGCGCACGGCCGCTCATGCGCTGCGTCTCGGCGTCGCGCTTGCCCTCGCCGGTGGCGACGAGGACCTCGACGGTGCGGCCCACCTGCTCCTTGTTGAGCGTGTGCGTCATCTCGTTCTGCAGCGCCACGAGCCGGTCGAAGCGCTCCTGCACGACGGCCTTGGGCAGCTGGTCCGGCAGCTCGGCGGCCGGGGTCCCGGGGCGCTTCGAGTACTGGAACGTGAACGCCGACGAGAACCGGGCCTGGCGCACGACGTCGAGCGTGCCCTGGAAGTCCTCCTCGGTCTCGCCGGGGAAGCCGACGATGATGTCGGTGGTGATCGCGGCGTCCGGCATGGCGGCGCGGACCTTGTCGATGATCCCCAGGTACTTCTCCGTGCGGTACGAGCGGCGCATCGCCTTGAGCAGCCGGTCCGAACCGGACTGCAGCGGCATGTGCAGGCTGTGGCACACGTTCGGCGTCTCCGCCATGGCGGCGATGACGTCGTCGGTGAAGTCCTTGGGGTGCGGCGAGGTGAAGCGCACGCGCTCCAGCCCGTCGATGTCACCGCAGGCGCGCAGCAGCTTGCCGAACGCGAGCCTGTCGCCGAACTCGACGCCGTAGGAGTTGACGTTCTGGCCCAGCAGCGTCACCTCCAGCACGCCCTCGTCGACGAGCGTCTGCACCTCGGCCAGCACGTCGCCGGGGCGGCGGTCCTTCTCCTTGCCGCGCAACGACGGCACGATGCAGAACGTGCAGGTGTTGTTGCAGCCCACGGAGATCGACACCCAGCCCGAGTAGGCGGAGTCGCGCGCGGCCGGCAGCGACGACGGGAACGTCTCCAGCGCGTCGAGGATCTCGACCTGCGCCTCGGAGTTGTGGCGGGCGCGTTCGAGCAGCACCGGCAACGAACCGATGTTGTGCGTGCCGAACACGACGTCCACCCACGGGGCGCGCCGGACGATCTCGCTGCGGTCCTTCTGCGCGAGGCAGCCGCCGACCGCGATCTGCATGCCCGGCTTGGCCGCCTTCTGCGGGGCGAGGTGGCCGAGCGTGCCGTAGAGCTTGTTGTCGGCGTTCTCGCGGACGGCGCAGGTGTTGAAGACGACGACGTCGGCCTGTTCGTCCTCGGTCGCCCGCTCGTAGCCCGCGTCCTCGAGCAGACCGGCGAGCCGCTCGGAGTCGTGCACGTTCATCTGACACCCGAACGTGCGGATCTGGAAGCTCTTGCGAACCTGCGCGGTACTCACGCCCAACACGATAACCCCTGGTCAGTGGCCCGAGTCGCGCGGACCGGGCAAAGCCTCGCCGACGAGCGCCGTGACCAGGCGAGACCTTCGTCGGGTGCAACGCCCGCCGGTCCCCGTGGCACGATGCGCTGGTGTTCGGACGAATGCACGCCGCCGTGAGCCTGTTGACCGCCGCAACGGTCCTGACGGGGTGCGGCAGCACGGTGTCGGACATCAAGATCACCATGGCGACCGGCAGCCCCGGCGGCGTCTACTACTCGCTCGGCCGCGGGCTCGCGGACATCTGGAGCGGGCGCCTCGGCATCACGCGTCCCCAGGTCGTCGCGACGGCCGGTTCCAAGGACAACGTCACCCGCCTCATCAACGACCAGGCGCAGGTCGGCTTCTCGCAGGCCGACGCGCTGGAGGGCGTCGCCGGTTCGGACAAGCTCCGTGCCCTGGCCCGCATGCACGACGACTACCTGCAGGTCATCGTCCGCGCCGACCTCCCGGTGACGAAGTTCGCCCAGCTGGACGGCCTGCGCGTGTCGATCGGCGGCCGGGAGTCGGGCGTCGAGATCATCGCGAGCGCGCTGCTCAGGTCGGCGGGCGTCACGCCCCAGGCGGTCAACCTCAACCTCGACGACTCCGCCCAGGCGATGCGCGAGGGCAGGCTCGACGCGTTCTTCTGGTCGGGCGGTCTGCCGACGCAGGCCATCACGGACCTCACCAAGGGGCTCGGCGTGCGGATGCTCGACCTGAGCGACGTGCTGCCGAAGTTCCGCCGCGAGAAACCCGTGTACGGGTCGGCGACGCTGCCCGCGTCCACCTACACCCTGCAGTCCGACCCGGTCGGGCCGGTCATCACCCTCGTCGTGCGCAACTTCCTGCTCGTCAGCGAGAAGATGCCCGACGACGTGGCCGAAGCGCTGGTGCGGCAGCTGTTCGAAGGGCAGCCGGAGCTCGTGAAGGCGCACTCGGCGGCCCGCACGATCGAGCAGCGGTCGGCGATCGAGACGTCACCGGTACCGCTGCACAACGGCGCCATGCGCTACTACCGCGAGAGCAAGATCTGAGCTCCTAGACAGCCGGGAGCTCGACCACGACCTTCAGCCCGCCGTCCTCGGGCGACTCCAGCCGGACGACGCCGTCGACGCGCTCGACGACCAGCCGCACGATCGACAGGCCGAGGCCGGAGCCGGGCACGTTCTGGTGCGCGGGGCTGCGCCAGAACCGGTCGGTGGCGCGTTCGAGCTCCTCGGGCTGCAGGCCGGGCCCGTGGTCGGCGACGGAGAGCCGGACGACGCCGCCGGCCTTGCGGGCGTCGACCACGATCAACGTCCCCTCCGGGGTGAACTTGAGGGCGTTGTCGAGCAACGCGTCCAGGATGGTCTCGACGCCGCGCGGCGGGGCGAGCGCCATGCCGACGCGGTGCCCGTCGAGCACGAGGTGCACCTCCTTGGCGGCGGCCGCCGCCTGCCACGCCGAGAGCCGGGCCGCCACGGACTTGTCGACGTCGACCGGCACCGGGTCCACCGAGCTCGACTCGGCCCGCGCCATGGCGAGCAGCTCGTCGAGGATGCGGTTGAGGCGGTCGGTCTCGCTCAGCGCCTCGACCTGGTGCACCTCGGCCTCGGCGTCGACGTGACCCTCCAGGTTGGACAGACGGAGTTTCAGCGCGGTCAACGGGTTGCGCAGCTGGTGCGAGGCGTCGGCGACGAAGGCCCGCTGGGAGGCGAGCACGTCGCTGACGTTCGCGGCCATCTGATCGAAGGACCGGCTGAGCTGCCTCAGCTCCGGCGGTCCGCTCTCCGCGCCCACCGGCGGCACCGGCCGGCCCGCCACCACGGCGGCGAGGAGCTTGCCCGTCGCGTCGTCGAGGGCCTGCACCGGCCGCAGCGTCCAGCGCACCACCGGCAGCGCCAGCAGCACGGCCAGTGCCAGCACCAGCAGGCTCGCCGCCAGCAGCAGCGCCCACCACGCCAGCACCTCGAAGCGGGTCTTCGCGGTCGGCGAGAACGTGATCACCGCGCCGCGCACCTCGCCGTCGACCAGGACGGGCTCGGCGAGCACCAGCCGTTCGTCGTCCCACGGCATGAACAGCGGCGGCGCGACCGGCAGGCGCCCGGCCAGCGCCTTGCTGACCAGGTCCTGCACGCCGCTCTCGCCGAGCGCGAGGTCGTTGCGCGACGCCACCAGCGGCACCGTCGGCGCGTCACGGGCGACGACGGCCACGCCGATGCCGTAGAGCTCGTCGTAGCGTTCCAGCTCGGGGCGCAGCAGGTCCGGCTTGTCGTCGATCAGCGGCCGCGCGGCGAGCGAGGCGAACCGGCTCGTGTCGGTGAGCCGGTCGAGGAACATCTCCTGCTGCTCCGCGGCCGCCACGCCCCTGCCCAGCGGCACCCCGAGGCCGACGAGCACCAGCACGACCAGTGCGAGCACCACTCCCAGCAGTCGGGACCTCACGAGCCGTCACCCCACCCGACCGCGACACGCCGCGCGAGAATCACTCAATCGAGATCACACCTGCCCCAGCCGGTACCCGACGCCGCGCACGGTCTCCAGCAGCGCGGGCCTGCCGAGTTTGGTCCGCAGCGTGGCGACGTGCACGTCCAGGGTGCGGTTCGCGCCCGACCAGGTGCGTCCCCACACCTCGGCGAGGATCCGCTCCCGCGTGCACACCGCGCCGCCCGCGGCCATGACGAGCGCGAGCACCTGGAACTCCTTGCGCGACAGCGCGACCGACTCCCCGGCGACCGTGACCTCGTGGCGTCCCAGGTCGACCCGCACGTCGCCGGTCTCGAACACCTCCGTGGACGCCGCGCCCACCCCGACCGGGTCGGCGCCGCGGCGGCGGCGCACGGCGTGCACGCGGGCGACGAGCTCCCCCACGTCGTAGGGCTTGACCAGGTAGTCGTCGGCGCCGGCGTGCAGGCCGAGGATCCGGTCGTCGATCTCCCCCCGCGCGGACACCACGATGATCGCGACGTCCGAGGCGGCCCTGATGGCACGGCACAGCGTCACACCGTCCATGTCGGGCAGGCCGAGGTCGAGCAGCACCACGTCGACGCCCGCGAGGCGGTCGAGCGTGCCGCGGCCCGTGGCCTGCCGGTCCACGTGGAAACCCCGTCTGGTCAGGGCTGGGACCAAGGCCTCGGCGACCCTGTCGTCGTCCTCGACGAGCAGCACGCGCACTTTCGCTACCTCCCGGGCAACCGATGTCTGCCTGTGACAGAGTTGAGACCCTAAGTCTTGCTCAATGTCCTGGACTGGTGTGGTGGCGGACACCTAGGTTTCCGCCAACGCCGACGACCCCAAATGGAGGACTGGATGACTGCCGCCTCTGCACCGCCGATGATTCGCGTGGCGGGTGTGGACAAGTTCTTCGGCCCGTTGCACGTGCTCAAGAACGTGCAGCTGGAAGTGCCGAAGGGGCAGGTCGTGGTCGTGCTGGGGCCGTCGGGTTCCGGTAAGTCGACCCTGTGCCGGACCATCAACCGCCTCGAGCCGATCGATTCCGGCGTCATCGAGGTCGACGGCCAGCCGCTTCCCGCCGAAGGAAAAGAACTGGCTCGCCTGCGCGCCGATGTGGGCATGGTGTTCCAGTCGTTCAACCTTTTCGCGCACAAGACCATCGTCGAGAACGTGATGCTCGCGCCGGTGAAGGTCCGCAAGACCCCCGCCGCCGACGCGCGCAAGACCGCGATGGAGCTGCTGGAGCGGGTCGGGATCGCGAACCAGGCCGACAAGTTCCCCGCGCAGCTCTCCGGTGGTCAGCAGCAGCGCGCGGCGATCGCCCGCGCGCTCGCCATGAAGCCCAAGGTGATGCTGTTCGACGAGCCCACCTCGGCGCTCGACCCGGAGATGGTCCAGGAGGTCCTGGACGTCATGACGGGCCTCGCGAAGGACGGGATGACGATGCTCGTCGTCACCCACGAGATGGGCTTCGCCCGCAAGGCCGCGGACCGGGTGATCTTCATGTCCGACGGCGAGGTCGTCGAGGACTCGACCCCGGAGGAGTTCTTCTCGGCCCCGAAGTCCAACCGCGCGAAGGACTTCCTTGGCAAGATCCTGACTCACTAGTAGTCAGCCCACTTTCGAACGGAATGGCAGGAGAAGGACGATGAGGGTTCGCACCCTTGCGGCGGTGCTGCTGACGGGCGCACTGGCCCTGACCGCGTGTGGCAAGGAGGGCAGCCCGACCGACCCGGCGGCGCCCGCCGGCCTGTTCGAGGTCGCCAAGGACGTCAAGGTCGACGGCTCGCCCACGTTCGAGAAGGCGAAGGCGCGCGGCTCGCTGATCGTCGGTGTCAAGGAGGACCAGCCGGGTCTGGGCTACAAGGACCCGACGACCAACAAGTACAGCGGCTTCGACATCGACATCGCGCGCCTGATGTCGGCCAAGCTGGGCTTCGACCCCGAGAAGATCCAGTTCAAGACGATCCAGTCCGCCGCGCGCGAGCAGGCGCTGATCAACGGTGACGTCGACTACTACGTCGGCACCTACACGATCAACGCGGGCCGCAAGGAGAAGGTCGGCTTCGCCGGACCGTACTTCGTCGCCGGTCAGGACCTGCTGGTGAAGAAGGACAACACCGACATCACCGGCCCGGAGACCCTCAAGGGCAAGAAGGTCTGCTCGGTCACCGGCTCCACCCCGGTGAAGAAGATCCGCGAGAACGGCTACACCGAGCCGGAGAACATCCTGGAGTTCCAGGGCTACTCGCAGTGCGTCACCAAGCTGCTCAACGGTGAGATCGACGCGGTCACCACGGACGACGCGATCCTCAAGGGCTACGCCTCCGCCGAGGAGGGCAAGCTGAAGGTCGTCGGCAAGACGTTCTCCAGCGAGCCGTACGGCATCGGCGTCCCCAAGGAGGACACGGCCCTGCGCACGAAGTTCAACGACATCCTGCAGGCCTCGCTCGACGACGGCACGTGGCAGAAGATCTACGACGGCACGCTCGGCAAGTCGGGCTCGTCGGCCCAGAAGCCGACGATCGACCGGTACTGACGGTTCCTCACGTGGCCGGTGGATCCCGCGTGGGTCCACCGGCCGTTCCTTTGAAGGCGGACGGACGGCAAGGAAACCGATGAGCGTCCTCACCAACAACCTAGATCTCTTCCTGTCCACGTTCGGGCAGACCCTCCAGCTGTTCGCGATCTCCGCGGTGCTGTCGCTCGTGCTGGGCACGCTCCTCGCGGCGTTGCGGGTCAGCCCCGTGCCCGTGTTCCGGGGCATCGGTGCCACCTACGTGACGGTGCTGCGCAACACGCCGCTCACGCTGGTGTTCGTGTTCTTCGTCTTCGCGTACCCGTTGCTGGAGATCGTGAAGATCGACGCCTACACCGCGGCTGTCGTGTCCTTGTCGCTCTACACCGCCGCCTTCGTCTGCGAGGTCGTGCGTTCGGGCATCAACACCGTGCCGGTCGGCCAGGCCGAGGCGTCGCGCGCGCTCGGTCTCACGTTCACGCAGATGCTCGGGAACGTGGTGCTGCCGCAGGCGCTGCGTTCGGTCGTGCCGCCGATGACGAGCACGATGATCGCGTTGCTGAAGAACACGACGGTCGCGTCCGGTTTCGCCGTCGTGCAGGCGGGCTCGATCCGCGACTCGCTGTCGGAGCAGGGTGAGAACGTCCTGCTCGGACTCCTGTGGGTGGCGGTCGGGTTCGTGATCCTGGTGATGCCGCTGACGTACGTGCAGCAGGTCTTCGAGAAGCGGTGGAGCGTGGCCCGATGAGCATGGTGCTGTTCGACATCCCCGGCCCGAAGGCCCGCGTCCGGCACAGGATCATGGCCGTCGTCGGCATCGCGGCCGCCGTCGCCGCGGTCGCGTACGTGGCCATGCGGTTCATCGCCACCGACCAGTTCTCCTCGCGCAGGCTCGACTGGATCAACTACAAGCAGATCCAGCTCTCCCTGCTCGAGGCGATCGGCAACACGCTCACCGCGTTCGCCGCCGGAGCGGTGCTGGCACTGCTGTTCGGCGCGATCTTCGCGGCGGCGCGGCTGTCCGACCACGCGTGGGTGCGCGGGCCGGCCGCGGTGGTCGTCGAGATCTTCCGCGCGATCCCGCTCGTGATCATGATGTTCTTCTTCTACTACGGCCTTCCCGTGGCCGGGGTGAAGCTGAGCGCGTTCACGGCGGTCGTCATCAGCCTGATGCTCTACAACGGCTCGGTGCTCGCGGAGATCTTCCGCGCGGGCATCAACTCGCTGCCGAAGGGCCAGAGCGAGGCCGCGTACGCGCTGGGCATGCGCAAGACGCAGGTGATGACGTTCGTGCTGCTGCCGCAGGCGTTGCGGGCGATGATGCCGACCATCATCAGCCAGCTCGTCGTGCTGCTCAAGGACACCGCGCTCGGCTTCCTCATCACGTTCGAGGAGCTGCTGCGCTGGGGCACGCGCATCGGCAACGACGCGCCGAACTTCGGCCGCCCGATGATCTCGGTCATGATCGTGGTCGCGCTGATCTACATCGGACTGTGCCTGTTGCTGTCGTGGTTCGCGAACTACCTCGAGAAGCGCAACCGCCGCAACAAGAAGGTCATCCACCTCGACGACGGCAAGGCCGCGCAGGTCCAGGTCGCCGAATCCGCCGCCGCTTCCGCCTGAGCGGCACCGCTCGGAGCCGGGACCGGGTGTACCGGGGCGTGTCCACATCGGACACGCCCCGTTCGCTTTCCCGGGCGGTGTCAGACGTTCCAGTCGACGACACCGGCCCAGTCGGGGTCCTGCTCCCCCACGACGTCGAGGCAGAACGTGGTGCCGGCGCGCAGACCGGCGCCGAGCAGCCGCCGTGAGCGGTCTCCGGCGGGGAACAGCACGGGGCTGCCCGCCAGCCGGTCGCCGCCGCGCCACCGGATCTCCAGGTCGACCGGGCTGGCCGTGACGCGGAGCCAGACTTCCGAGCCGTCGACGGTGACCGTGCGGGCGGCGAGCAGGTCTGCCGATGCGGTGCGCATGCAGCGGAACGTAGCGGCGGGAGCGGAACCCGGTCGTCTCACGGGGAGTGGATCTCCTGTCAACTTTCGCGGTACGCTCGTGGTGGGGGAATCTTCCGCGGTGACGTCACATGAATGAGGGACGTCGTGGCGCGCGTGCTTGTGGTCGACGACCAGCCGTTGTTCCGTGCGGGCCTGGTCGCGTTGCTGAACGCTTCACCTGATCTCACCGTCGTCGGCGAGGCCGCGGACGGCCACACCGCCGCGCTCCTGGCCGAGTCGTCGCGCCCGGACGTGGTCCTGGTGGACATCCGCCTGCCGGGCACGGCCGCGCTGAAGCGGGCCGCGGCCTCGGCGCGGGTGCTGGTCCTGACGACGTTCGACCTCGACGAGCACGTGCACGAGGCGTTGCGGCTGGGCGCGGCCGGGTTCGTGCTGAAGGAGTCCGAGCCGGCCAGGCTGATCGCCGCGATCACCGCCGTCGCCTCGGGCGAGATGCAGTTCAGCCCCACGGTGATGCGCAGACTCGTGGCGGCCTACCTGCGCGGTGACGCGGCGGTGCCGCCGTGGTGCCCGGTGGGCCTGGACGAGCTCACGGGCCGCGAACGTGAGGTGCTGAGGCTGGTCGGCACGGGCCTGACGAACACGGCCATCGCGGCCAGGCTGACGGTCGCGGAGGGCACGGTGAAGACGCACCTCAACCGCGTGATGACGAAGCTGCGGCTGACCAGCCGGGCCCAGGCCGTGGTGATGGCGTACGAGTCCGGGCTGGTCGTGCCGCAGGCCTTCGCTAGGACCGCTTGAACAGCTTGTTGCCGAGCCACACGATCGGGTCGTACTTGCGGTCGGCGACGCGCTCCTTCATGGGGATGAGCGCGTTGTCGGTGATGTGGATGTGCTCGGGACAGACCTCGCTGCAGCACTTGGTGATGTTGCAGTAGCCGAGCCCGTGCTCGTCCTGGGCCTGGTCGACGCGGTCCGCGGTGTCGAGCGGGTGCATCTCCAGTTCCGCGACCCGCATGAGGAACCGCGGCCCCGAGAACGCCTCCTTGTTCTCCTCGTGGTCACGGATCACGTGGCAGGTGTTCTGGCACAGGAAGCACTCGATGCACTTGCGGAACTCCTGCGAGCGCTCGACGTCGACCTGCTGCATCCGGTACTCGCCTGGCGCCAGGTCCTTCGGCGGCGCGAACGACGGGACCTCGCGCGCCTTGGTGTAGTTGTAGGACACGTCGGTCACGAGGTCGCGGATGATCGGGAACGTCCGCATGGGCGTGACCGTGATCGTCTCCGACTCCTCGAAGATCGACATTCGGGTCATGCAGAGCAGGCGCGGCCGTCCGTTGATCTCAGCGGAGCACGAGCCGCACTTGCCCGCCTTGCAGTTCCACCGCACCGCGAGGTCCGGTGCCTGCGTGGCCTGCAGCCGGTGGATGATGTCGAGGACGACCTCGCCCTCGTTGACCTCGACGGTGAAGTCCTCCAGCGCGCCACCGGAGTCGTCACCGCGCCACACCCGGAACTTCCCCTGGTAGCTCATGCCAACTCCTCGGCGGTGAGGTACTTCTCCAGTTCGGTGCGGTCGAACAGGTCCAGCAGGTCGGGCCGGATCGGGATCTGCGGCTTCTCCTCGACGCGCACGCCCTCGCCGGAGGTCGTGCACACCAGCAGCTTCCGGCGCCACTCGGAGTCCATCGACGGGTGGTCGTCGCGGGTGTGGCCGCCGCGGGACTCCGTGCGCAGCAACGCCGCCTTCGCGACGCACTCCGACACGAGCAGCATGTTGCGCAGGTCGAGCGCGAGGTGCCAGCCGGGGTTGAACTGCTGGTGGCCCTCGACGGTCAGCGACCGGGCGCGTTCCTTGAGCTTCTCCAGTCGCTGCAACGCCTCCTCCATCTCACCGGCGCGGCGGATGATGCCGACGAGGTCGTTCATCGACTGCTGCAGCTCCATGTGCAGCGTGTACGGGTTCTCGCCGCCCTCGTGCTGGAACGGTTTGAGCGCCGTGGCCCGCGCCTCGGTGACGGCCTCCTCGGCCACGACGGGCCGGTCGCCGAGCGCGCGCACGTACTCCGCGGCACCCGCCCCGGCGCGCCGGCCGAACACCAGCAGGTCGGACAACGAGTTGCCGCCCAGCCGGTTCGAGCCGTGCATGCCGCCGGAGACCTCACCGGCCGCGAAGAGCCCCGGTACGGAGGAGGATCCGGTGTCCGGGTCGACCTCGACACCGCCCATCACGTAGTGGCAGGTCGGGCCGACCTCCATGGGCTGCGCGGTGATGTCCACGTCGGCCAGTTCCTTGAACTGGTGGTGCATGGACGGCAGCCGGCGGCGGATCTCCTCGGCGGGCAGGCGCGTGGACACGTCGAGGAAGACGCCTCCGTGCGGTGATCCCCGGCCCGCCTTCACCTCGGAGTTGATCGCGCGGGCGACCTCGTCACGCGGCAGCAGCTCCGGTGGGCGCCGGTTGTTCGCCTGGTCGGTGTACCAGCGGTCGGCCTCCTCCTCGTTGTCGGCGTACTTGTCCTTGAACACCTCGGGGATGTAGTCGAACATGAACCGCTTGCCGTCGGAGTTGCGGAGCACACCGCCGTCACCGCGGACGGACTCGGTGACGAGGATGCCCTTGACCGACGGCGGCCAGACCATGCCGGTGGGGTGGAACTGGATGAACTCCATGTTGATCAGCGAGGCCCCCGCGCGCATCGCGAGCGCGTGGCCGTCGCCGGTGTACTCCCAGGAGTTCGAGGTGACCTTGAAGGACTTGCCGATGCCGCCGGTCGCGAGGATCACCGCGGGTGCCTCGAACAGCACGAACCGGCCGGACTCGCGCCAGTAGCCGAACGCGCCGGCGATCCTGTCCCCGTCCTTCGCGAGCTCGGTGACGGTGAACTCCTGGAACACCCGCAGGCGTGCCTCGTAGTCGCCGAACTCCTTGAAGTCGTCCTGCTGCAACGACACGATCTTCTGCTGCAGCGTGCGGATCAGCTCGAGGCCGGTGCGGTCGCCGACGTGGGCGAGGCGCGGGTACTCGTGGCCGCCGAAGTTGCGCTGCGAGATGCGGCCGTCCTTGGTGCGGTCGAACAGCGCGCCGTAGGTCTCGAGCTCCCAGACCCGTTGCGGCGCCTCCTGGGCGTGCAGCTCGGCCATGCGCCAGTTGTTGAGGAACTTGCCCCCGCGCATGGTGTCGCGGAAGTGGACCTGCCAGTTGTCGCTCTCGTTCGCGTTGCCCATGGCGGCGGCGATCCCGCCCTCGGCCATGACGGTGTGGGCCTTGCCGAACAACGACTTGCAGAGAACGGCGGTGCGCAGGCCGTGCTCACGGGCCTCGATCGCGGCACGCAGACCGGCACCACCCGCGCCGATCACGAGAACGTCGAACGAATGCCTTTCCAGCTCGGGCAAAACCACTCCTTAGTCGATGAAGCGGAGGTCGGAGATCGTTCCCGAGGCGACCAGCGCGACGTACAGGTCCGTGAGGCAGACGAAGATCAGCGAAGCCCAGGCGAGCTGCATGTGCCGGTTGTTGAGCTTCGAGATCTGCGTCCATGCCCAATAGCGGACCGGGTGCTTGGAGAAGTGCTTGAGGCGTCCGCCCGCGATGTGGCGGCACGAGTGGCACGACAACGTGTACGCGGCGAGCAGGCCGACGTTGACGAGCAGGATGATGTTGCCCAGGCCCAGGCCGGTGCCGAACGCGAGCACCGCGTCGTAGATGTTGATCAGCAGCAGGAGTGAGGCCGCGTAGAAGAAGTAGCGGTGCAGGTTCTGGGCGATGAGCGGGAACCGGGTCTCGCCGGTGTACTTGCCGTGCGGCTCGGCCACGGCGCACGCGGGCGGTGACGCCCAGGCCGCGCGGTAGTAGGCCTTGCGGTAGTAGTAGCAGGTGATCCGGAAGCCCAGCAGGAACGGGATGATCAGCAGCGGCGGGGTCAGGAAGCCGGGCAGCGCCGGGAACCACTGGCCGAAGTGCGACGCCGCCGGGATGCACTCCTCGGTGAGGCACGGCGAGTACATCGGTGTGAGGTAGTGGTACTGGTCGACCCAGTAGTAGTCCCCCTGGAACGTGCGGAAAGCCGCGTAGATCGAGATGAGCAGCAGGCCGACGAATGTCGTCAGCGGTGGCAGCCACCATCGGTCCGTGCGCAGAGTCCTGGCGGCGATCTCTGCCCTCGCCATTGCTCACCTTTCTGGGGGTCCACGTCGTTGTGGAGGAACACACACGGCCCCCGCGTCAGGCGGGGGCCGTGTGATCAGCTCGGCTCAGGTCCGGTGCCGGTAGCCACCGAGTCCTTCGTCGTCCGCGTCCTTCCAGAGCGACTCGTCGTAGGGCGTGTCGGGCACGACCACGACCTCGCGTTCCAAGCGGGGCGCTTCGCGCTGCCTCGGGGTGCTGAGGTCGACGAGTTCGGTGGCGTCTATGTCCATGCGCTCGACGTCGTTGGCGAGTCGCTGCACGGCTGCCACATCGCCGTACCTGGCGCGCAGGTTGCTGACGACGTGCCGCATCTGACCGATGACCCGGCGCAACTCGACGATCTCCGTGGAGTTCATGGGACACCTCCGTTCCAAGGTCGTGCCCCGCACTCTGCCCAATCTCAAGCGATGTGACAAGCACCACACGCCAAGATTCACAACTGGTTCCAGACCAGTTACTGAATCGTTTTTGTGTCTACGACCAGCCATGACTTACTGTGTGTGGCGTCACGCCCGTCCGTGGGACGCCACCGTTGTCGTCTCGTGAGGGCCCCACCACGGCCCGTGATGACCCGGAGACCCCCATGACCGAACTGCATCCTGTTCTGACCGAGGTGACACGCCGGATCGCCGCCCGGAGCGCCGATACCCGCCGCGTGTACCTCGAACGCGTGGCGGCCGCCGCGCAGGACGGAACGTCCCGGTCCGGCTTCGCGTGCAGCAACCTGGCGCACGGCTTCGCCGGAATCACCGGCGGCGACAAGGCGGCGCTGCGCGCGCTGCGCAAGTCCAACGTCGCGATCGTGTCGTCCTACAACGACATGCTCTCGGCCCACCAGCCGTTCCAGGAGTACCCGGCCTGGATCAAGGACGCCGTGCGCTCCGTCGGTGGCGTCTCCCAGTTCGCGGGCGGCGTGCCGGCCATGTGCGACGGCATCACGCAGGGCCGTGACGGCATGGAGCTGTCGCTGTTCAGCCGGGACGTGATCGCGATGTCCACCGGCGTCGCCCTGTCGCACGAGATGTTCGACGCCGCCGTCCTGCTGGGCGTGTGCGACAAGATCGTGCCCGGCCTGCTGATCGGCGCGCTGTCGTTCGGCCACCTGCCGTCGATCCTGGTGCCCGCCGGTCCGATGGCGTCCGGCCTGTCGAACAAGGAGAAGGCCCGCGTCCGGCAGCTGTACGCCGAGGGCAAGGCCTCCCGCGAGGACCTGCTGGAGGCCGAGGCGGCCTCGTACCACTCGCCCGGCACCTGCACCTTCTACGGCACCGCGAACTCGAACCAGATGGTCGTCGAGGTCATGGGCCTGCACCTGCCGGGCGCCTCGTTCGTGCCGCCGGGCACGACGCTGCGCCGCGCCCTGACCGAACACGCGGGCCGCCGCGCCGTCGAGATGGCCAAGGGCGAGGGCTACACCCCGATCGCGCACATCGTCGACGAGAAGGCCGTGGTCAACGGCGTCGTCGCCCTGCTCGCCACCGGTGGTTCCACGAACCACACCATGCACCTCGTCGCTATCGCCGCAGCCGCGGGCATCGAGCTGAGCTGGGACGACTTCTCGGACCTGTCGTCGGTCGTGCCGCTCATCGCGCGGGTCTACCCGAACGGCGGCGCCGACATCAACCACTTCCAGGCCGCGGGCGGCGTCCAGTTCGTCGTTGGCACGCTCCTCGACGCCGGACTCCTGCACGCCGACGTCACCACGGTCGTCGGCCACGGCCTCGACCGCTACCGCCAGGAACCGGTGCTGGCCGACGGCGAGCTGATCTGGGTCGACGGCCCGGGTCGTTCGCTGGACACCGACGTGCTGCGCCCCGCTTCGGACCCGTTCGCCTCCGACGGCGGCCTGCGCATGCTGTCCGGCAACCTCGGCCGTTCGGTCATCAAGGTGTCGGCGGTGGCGGCGGAAAACCACGTCGTCGAGGCCCCGGCCCGCGTCTTCACCACGCAGGAGTCGTTCCAGGAGGCCTTCAAGGCGGGCGAGCTCGACCGCGACGTGGTCGTCGTGGTCCGCCAGCAGGGCCCCCAGGCCAACGGCATGCCCGAGCTGCACAAGCTGACGCCGCCTCTCGGCGTGCTGATGGACCGCGGCTACAAGGTCGCCCTCGTGACCGACGGCCGCATGTCCGGCGCCTCGGGCAAGATCCCGGCCGCGATCCAGCTGACCCCGGAAGCCGCGATCGGCGGCCCGCTCGGCCGGGTCCGCGACGGCGACGTCGTCCGGCTCGACGCCACCGCCGGCACCCTGGAGGTCCGGGTGTCCGCCGAGGAGCTGGCGTCACGCCCGCTCGTCGACTTCCCGCCGTCGAGCCACGAGTGGGCGGGCACGGGACGCGAGCTGTTCGCCGCCCTGCGCCGTACCGTCGGACCCGCCGACCGCGGCGCGACGGTGTTCGGCCCGATCACCGCCGACCACTTCGCCCCGGTCACCCACCACTGACCCCCCAACCCCATCCACCGCCGATATATTACTTTCACACCACCGCTGACCTGCCCCTTAGCAATGGCTCTTTGGAATTCGTCCGCAAAAGACTCGTTGCAAAGGGGCGGCGACGCCCGACCCGCCGTCCTCGTGGACGAACTCGAAGCACCCTCGTTCTTCTCACCGCCGCCACTCGTCATCCACCTTTGCAACGAGTCTTTTGACTTCGTCCGCAAACGTTTTTTGCATCCGGGTGAGGTGGCGGGCAGTGAGATCAGGGACAGCAGGGCGACGGTCGGCCCGGCGGTGTGCGATATATCGGTTTCCGATCACCAGATCTGCCAAGGAGTGACACCGTGACCAACGGCGCGACCACCGGAGCCGACCTGCTTGCGCTCTCGCCCGTCATCCCCGTCGTCGTGGTCGACGACGCCGACCACGCGGTGCCGCTCGCCCGGGCACTGCTGCGCGGCGGCGTGCGCGTCATCGAGCTCACGCTGCGCACCCCGGCCGCGCTCGCCGCGATCGAGAACGTCGCGCGTGAGGTGCCGGAGATCGTGATCGGCGCGGGCACCGTCACGGCGCCCGAGCACGCCGAGCAGGCCGCGAAGGCCGGGGCGGCGTTCCTCGTCACGCCCGGCACGACCGACCGCGTGCTCGACGCCGCCGACGCGACCGGGCTGCCGTACCTGCCGGGTGCGGCGACGGTGTCCGAGGTGATGCGGCTGGCCGAGCGCGGGCTGGACGCGCTCAAGTTCTTCCCGGCCGAGGCCGCGGGTGGCGTCGACTACCTGAAGTCGATCGGCGGCCCGATTCCGCACATCAGGTTCTGCCCGACCGGCGGCATCACGCCCCAGACGGCGCCGAAGTACCTCGCGTTGCCGAACGTCGGCTGCGTCGGCGGCTCGTGGCTCGCCCCGAAGGACGCCCTCCAGGCGGGCGACTGGGACCGCGTCGAGACGCTCGCCCGCGAGGCGTCGCAGCTGGGGTGACCCGTCCTGCCCGTCGGCAGGACCACAGGGCGGCGACGAGCTCGGCACGTCCGTGGATGCCGAGCGTGCGGTAGGCGCTCGACAGGTGCAGCTCCACCGTGCGACGGGTCAGGTGCGGGGTCTCGGCGAGCACGTCGTCAGTGCTGATGTTCAGGTCAAAGGCCTGCCGCAGGTGCGGGGCCGCCACGTTGACGCGGCCCTTGCGGCACAGATGGTGGCTTAGCCCGGCTTGAAGATCAGCCGGCGTGAGTGCGCGACGAGGTGTCGACTCGCTCGACGACGTGCGCCTCGGTGGGGTCGACCGCCTCCCACTTGCCGACGAGCCGGTCGATCACGGCGGCCGGCACCGGTTCGGGACGCGAGCGGTTGCGCGCGTGGATCACGTCCCGCGGTGCCTCCAGCCCGACCAGGGTGATCCGCGCGCGGTAGTCGGCGGCGAGTCCGATGCACCGGTCGCGCAGTTGCCGGGAGGTGTTGGTCGCGTTCCAGACGAACCGCTCCCCCGCCCTCAGCAGCGTCCGCGCCTCCTCGAACGCCGCGGCGGCCACCGGTCGCTGGTCACCGTCGGGGGCGATGCCGAGCCTGGACCGCACCGCGTCGAGGCTCACCACGGTCCAGCCAGGCCGGTGTGCGGCGATCCAGTGGTCCTTGCCGACACCGGGCAGGCCGGACAGCACCGTCACCTCGACGCGCGTGTCGTCGTAGGCGTCGTAGTCCGGGTCGCGGCCGGGTGTGCGGAAGTACTGGAACCTCGCGTGGTCGGATGGGAAGGCGCGCGGGTGGTCGAGGCAGTCGCGTTCGCGGCAGTACTCCTCGAACAGCGCGATGTTCTCCAGCACCGCGTCGGCGTCCTGGCAGATCCGGCCGAGGATGTCGGCGCGGGCGAGCGTCGCCAGGTCGTCGTTGCGCGCGAGCAGGCTCACCCGGAACGCGATGCGGTCGAGGTCCGGGCGTTCCAGCGCCCAGAATGGCACCTGGTGGTGCCGCACCAGCGCGGCGACGTGCTCGCGCCAGGCGATCGGGCGGCCCATCTCCCACAGGACCCTGCGCGCCAGCAGGTCGCCGGCGCGGGAGTGCCCGTGGGCGGTGACGCGGCCGTCCGCGGTCTGGGTGCGGAACGGTTTCGCGGAGTCGTGCAGCAGCACCGTCGCGAACAGCCGCACCCGGTCGGCTTCCGGGCGCGCCCGCCACTCCGGCAGGGACACCAGCGCCTCGCACGCCATCCGCGTGTGCGTGGCGACGTCGCCCTCCGCGTGGTGCACCGGGTCCTGCGGCACGCCCTCCATGGCGCGCACCCAGGGGAACGCCGACCGGACGGCGTCCCAGTCGAGAGTCCACTTCGGACCGACAGGGCAGAGTTGCTCAAACACGGGTCACCACCTGGTTCGGCAGGATCGGGCGGTCCTGCCAGTGGCTTCCGGAGTCGAGCACGGCCGTGTGGAACGTCGGCCGCACCCACTTGTAGCGCTCGACCGTGCGACCGTCCTCCTCCACCTTGATGTAGAGGCCTTCCATGTCGTCGTCCGGATCCGTCTCCGCGACAACGACCTGCGGGTTCTGCCCGGCCGAGCGCGCGGCTTCGACCAGGGCGTCACGCCACCGCGGGGTGCGGCAGGTGGACGGACCGAGCAACGCGGTCAGGTCCTTCAGCTTCCCCAGCGGTCCCTCGTGCAGCACCGGCACGGAGACGACCGGGGTGCCTTCGAGCAGCCGCCGGCGTTCCGGTGTGGACAGGAACTCGCCGGTCGTGCGGTCGAGCAGGTCGAACTCGCAGAAGTGGTGCGGCAGCGCGTCGTAGAACACGGTGTGCTTGGCGTAGAGCCATTCCCCGTAAAGCACGTAACGGGTTCCGAGCCTCTCCCACAGCACGCCCTGATGCGTTGCGGCCCACGCCTTCAGCGGCGCGAACTGCCGTTCGCGGGGCCCGCCTGCCAGGAAGTGGCCGCGTGACTGCAACTTCAGCACACCGCCGGAGTCGAAGCTGATGCCCGCGTTGGCACCGTCGAGCTTCTCCTCGACGACGAGGTGCCGTCCCGCGATCGCGCGGAACGGCACTTGGTCGAGGTCCTCGTCGCCCGGCTGCAGGCGCGAGCCCTCGAGGTGGGGCGTTCGCGGGTACTTGCGCAACATGCCCGATTTGTAGCCCGTCCACGTGCCTGCGGGCGAACGGTTTACGCCTGCCCGACGAACGCCGCCTTGGCGGAGTTGAAGGTCGGCTCGAACACGAGCTGCATCTCACCGGGCTGAGCGCCGACCGCGTAGGCGACGTGGAAGGTGTAGGTCTTGCCCGGCAGCACGGTCGCCGAGTCGAACGTGCTGTCGCAGCCGCCGCTGGCGTCGAAGATCATGGTCGCCTTCTGCCCGTTGAACTGCGCGTCGGTGCCGACCGACATCAGCGCGGTCTCGAACGCGGCGCTCGTCCCGTTGGTGATGGTGATCTCGAACTTCACCGCGCGGGCGATGTTCGCCGGTGCCGCGTACTCGCCGGGCGTGCACGCGGCCGGTGCGGCGACGTCGACCGAGAGGCCGTTCTCCCACGTGTACCGCTTGCCCCAGGTCGGGTTCTCGACGGCGGCGTCCTGCTCGGCGGTCTCGCCCGCGACACCGGTCTGCACCTGGTTCGTGCCGCCGCCGAGGATCTTGTCGAGCTCCGCGACCGCGGCCTGCTGCGCCACCACGGTCAGCCCGATCGCCGCGACGCACAGGAGGATGCCGATGATCGCGACGACCTTGCGGGTGCCGAACAACGCGACGACGCCGAGCACGAGCCCGATGAACGCGGCGATGGCGGTGAGGTTGTTGAGGAGGATGACCCACGAGCAAACAACGCCGACGATCCCGAGGATCAACGCCGTCCAGGCGAGCGCACCGAACTTCGCGGGCTTCGGAGGTGCGAGCGGGGGCTGGGCGTGGACGGGTGGCGTCGTGTAGGTCATCAAGGCTCCTGGCGGTTGCGATGTGTGATCACCACGTCGAGTAGTCCGCTTCACCCGTTAGCCCGCCCCGGACACCGCCACTCGATCGAGTTACCAGCGGCTTGTCAGTCGGCTTCTATCGGTAGCGGAGCCGCTACGATCCGTACAGGATCGGTGCTGGACGCCATCCCTGAAAGGACACGCGCACATGGCACGACGACTCGTCGGAACCCTGCTCGCGGCGATCGCCGCCCTCGGCGTGACGACGGCACCCGCCCAGGCCGCCGCCGACTTCACCGGCGTCGTGGCGCTGGACAACTGCTCCGGCTCCGTGGTCCGCCTGCCCGGTTCGGCGCCGGGGGACAAAGCACTGGTCCTCACGAACGGCCACTGCGTCGAGCTGATGAAGGCCGGCCAGGTGATCGTCGACCGGACGGTGACCCGCAACTTCAAGCTGCTCAACGGTTCCGGCTCGGACATTGCGACGGTGAAGAGCAGCAAGCTCCTCTACGCGACGATGACCGGCACCGACGCCGCGCTCTACCAGCTGACCACGACCTACCAGCAGCTCGAGCAGCAGTACGGCAGCCGCGCGCTGGAACTGTCCGCCTCGCGCCCGGTCGCCGGGGCGGAGATCCGGATCGTCTCCGGCTATTGGAAGCGGATCTACTCCTGCCGGATCGACGGGTTCGTCCACCAGGTCAGGGAGGCGTCCTGGACCTGGCGCGACTCGCTGCGCTACACGCCGTCGTGCAACACCATCGGCGGCACCTCGGGCTCGCCGATCATCGACAACGCGAGCGGCAAGGTCGTCGGCGTCAACAACACCGGCAACGAGAGCGGCGGCCGCTGCACGATGAACAACCCGTGCGAGGTCGACGCCTCCGGCGCGATCACCGTGCGCAAGGGCATCAACTACGGCCAGCAGACGTACGGCCTCGTCTCCTGCTTCGGTCCGGGCACGACGCTGAACCTGTCGCTGCCCGGCTGCGAGGTCGCGAAGCCCTGACGACGGCGAAAGCCGGGACGCCCCTGCCCGCGTCCCGGCTTTCGCGTTCTCCCCCTACTTCGCGACGCGCACGATCAGGTCGGCCACCGTCTCGGGCTGCGACACCGCGATCGAGTGCGAGGCGCCCCGGACCTCGACGACCGCGCGGGCGTGGGCGCGTTCGGCCATCCACTTCTGCGCGGCGATCGGGATGTTCTTGTCCTTGCCCGCCACCACGAAGTACGACGGGATGGCGTGCCACGCGGGGTCGCCGGCCTTCTCGGTCAGCGCGGTGTCGTTGACCGGGCGCTGGGTCGCCGCCGCCAGGGTCGCGTCCTTGCGCGGGACGTCGGCCGCGAACTGCTGCCAGTACTTGTCCTGCTGGATCACGAGGTCCTTGCTGCCGTCACCGATGTCGATGGTCGACAGGGTGTCGCCCAGCGTGCTGCCGGGGAACTTGTTCGACAGCTCGAGGGCGCTCTCGCCCTTCTCCGGTGCGAACGCCGCGACGTAGACCAGCGCCTTCACCTTCGGGTTGCCCAGCGCGGCCTGCGACTGGACCATGCCGCCGTAGGAGTGTCCCGCGAGGACGATCGGCCCGTCGATGGTGGCGAGGACCTTGCGCAGGTACTCGGCGTCACCGGTGAGCGACCGCAGCGGGTTCGCCACCGCGACGACCGGGAAACCCTTGCGCTGCAACCGTTCCACGACACCGTTCCAACTGGACGCATCGGCGAACGCGCCGTGCACCAGCACGACGGTCGGCTTCTTCGAGCCCTGCTCCCGAGTGTCCTGCTCCTGGGCGCCCTCCGCGGCACCGGCACCGGACGGAACGACAGCGGCCAGCGCCAGCAGCGTGCCCAGAACGGCGAACACCTTACGAACTCGCATTGGTCTCTCACTCTCTCGTCGGGCACCGTGTCAGCGGTGCATCGCGCTCGATTAGGTCGTGCACGATGCAAGTTACCGGACGAGGTACCTCGTACGCGATGTGTTTCAGCTCACTGGCGCTCGGCGCCGAGCTTCACGCGCTGCAGGGCCTTGCGGAGAACGGCGATCTCCTCGACGGTCATACCGAGCGCCTTGCCGAGCTGGCTGAACATCTCGGCACCGATCCACCGCAGGTCACGACCCTTGTCGGTGAGCTGGACGAGCACGGACCGCTCGTCGTCGGGGTGCGTGACGCGCAGCAGCAGACCGCTCTTCTCCAGCCGTTTGATCAACGGCGAGAGGGTGCTGTACTCGAGGTCCAGCTCCCGCACGAGCTCCCGGATCGGCCTCGAGTCCCGCTCCCACAGCAGCAGCATCACCAGGAACTGCGGGTAGGTGATGCCCGCCTTGTCCAGGATCGGCCGGTAGAAGCCGGTGACCGCCCGCGACGTCGTGTAGAGGTCGAAGCAGAGCAGGTCGGAGACCGTGGGGGTCACGGCGGACGGCGCGTCGGGAGTAGTGCTCACGCGTTTCAGGCTACTCGGGACCAACCGGTCAAGCGGCGAGATCGGTTACGGGCGCCCCGAAGAGGCGGAACCGGGGTCCGCCCCGGCCACCACCTCGCGCCGGACCGCGGACATGAGCCAGGCCGGTCGCGGCCTGGCCGCTACCAGGGTTCGTCCAGCGCCGAGGCCTGGGTGCCGGCGTTGCGCAACTCGTCGCGCACCACCCGGTAGGCGAGGCCTTCCGCGTACCCCTTGCGCGCCAACGCACCCACGAGCCGGCGGATCTTCGTCGTCTCGTCCACACCGGACAGGGTGCGCAGGCGTTTGCGGACGAGTTCGCGAGCCCGGTCTTCCTCGGCCTCGTCGTCGACCGCGGCCACGGCCTCGGCGACCACCTCGTCCGCCACGCCCTTGCGGCGCAGTTCCACGGCGAGGGCGCGGCGGCCCAGGCCGTTGTACGTGTGGCGGGAGCGGACCCACATCTCGGCGAACTGCGCGTCGTCGATCAGGCCGGCGCGGTCGAACTTGCCGAGGACGACCTCGGCGGCGCCGGCGCTGATCCCCTTGCGCAGCAGGGCGTCGTGCAGCTCCTGCCGCGAGCGGGCCCGGGCGGTGAGCAGCGCGTAGCAGATGTCCCGCGCCTTGCGCTGCTCCTCAGCCTCGTCCAACCCGGAACCTCTCAGAACTCGACCGGCGCGGCGGGAGCCGTCTCGTCGGCGTCGAGGGTGGCGCCGATGCCGAGCTTGTCCTTGATGCGCTTCTCGACCTCGTTCGCGATGTCCGGGTTGTCCAGCAGGAACTTGCGGGCGTTCTCCTTGCCCTGGCCCAGCTGGTCGCCCTCGTAGGTGTACCAGGCACCGGACTTGCGCAGGATGCCCTGGTCGACGCCCATGTCGATGAGCGAGCCCTCGCGGCTGACGCCCTTGCCGTAGAGGATGTCGAACTCGGCCTGCTTGAACGGCGGCGCGACCTTGTTCTTCACGACCTTGACCCTGGTGCGGTTGCCGACGGGCTCGCCGCCGTCCTTCAGGGTCTCGATGCGGCGCACGTCCAGACGCACGGAGGCGTAGAACTTCAGCGCCTTACCACCGGTCGTGGTCTCCGGGGAGCCGAACATCACGCCGATCTTCTCGCGCAGCTGGTTGATGAAGATCGCGGTGGTGTTGGACGCGTTGAGCGCACCGGTGATCTTGCGCAGCGCCTGGCTCATCAGGCGGGCCTGCAGACCGACGTGGTTGTCGCCCATCTCGCCCTCGATCTCGGCGCGCGGCACAAGGGCGGCGACCGAGTCGATGACGAGGATGTCGAGCGCGCCGGAGCGGACCAGCATGTCCGCGATCTCGAGCGCCTGCTCACCGGTGTCGGGCTGGGAGACCAGCAGCGCGTCGGTGTCGACGCCCAGCTTCTTCGCGTACTCCGGGTCGAGGGCGTGCTCCGCGTCGATGAACGCGGCGATGCCGCCGGCCTTCTGGGCGTTCGCGACGGCGTGCAGGGCGACGGTGGTCTTACCGGAGGACTCGGGACCGTAGATCTCGACGACGCGACCCCTCGGCAGACCGCCGATGCCGAGCGCCACGTCCAGCGCGATCGCGCCGGTCGGGATCACCTCGATCGGGGCACGGCCCTCCTCGCCGAGGCGCATCACGGAGCCCTTGCCGAACTGCTTGTCGATCTGCGCCAGGGCCAGCTCGAGCGCTTTGTCCCGGTCGGGTGCTGCGGGTGCCATCTTGGGTCCACCTTTTGTCGTCTGCCGTTGCTTCGTCATGTTGGACCTGACGCTACTGGCGGGGTCTGACAATTTTGCGAAGCCGGGGGTCGGAGCCACTGTAGCCGAACACGTGTTCGAGCACACGTGACACTCCGAGCGGCCTGTCCGGCCTCGGTTTCAGCGTCGTTTCCCCGGAACTTCGAACGCGTCGCAGACCGCGAGCCAGACCTCCTTGGCGTCGATCCCGGCCTCCAGCGCCTGGTCGGCGGTGCGGCCCCCGAGCGACGACAGCACGTGGTCCTGGGCGATCATCTCGGCCCTGACCTGGCCGAACTCCCCCGCCATGAGTTTGCGGAACATGGTGATGCGCACCGCCAGACACTAACGAACGGGCCTGCGCAGCGACGCGAAGAGGCACACGACCAGCAGCGGCAGCGCGGTGAACCCGACGATCAGGCCGAGCGCCGCGTACGACCACGCCGTGACGACGATCCCCGCCACCGCTCCCCCGATGGCGCCGCCGGCGTTCATCACCAGATCGGACAGCCCCTGCGCCGCGGGCCGGTCCTCCACCCTCACCGACTCCGTCAGCAGCGCCGAGCCCGCCACCAGCCCGGCGGACCAGCCGAAACCGAGCAGCGCTAGCCCCACGGCGAGCTGCGGGGCGTCGTGCGAGGACGCCATCCCCGCGACCCCGGACGCCGCGACCACCAGCGACGCGCCGATCGCGAGCACCGGCACGCGGCCGAGCCGGTCCGCCATCCACCCGAACAGGGGACTCGCGGCGTACATGGCGGCGACGTGCAGGCTGATCACGACGCCGACCACGCGCAACGACGACCCGGCGTGGTTCATGTGCACCGGGGTCATCGACATCAGCCCGACCATCGCGGTGTGGCACAACATCACACCGACGAGTGCAAGTCGGGCCATCGGTCCGAGCGTTCCCCAGACCTTCAGGCCACCGGGAGTCGCACCGGAGCCTCCGGCGCAGTGCGGAGATTCAACCGGTCGTGTGCTTCTCACGACGACGAGCGGGTCCGGCCGCAGCCCGAACTGGATGACGAGCACGGCCACGACGAGCACCGCGGCCGCGAGCAGGAACGGCCCGGCACCCGCGGGCAGGCCGAGGACCGCGGCGGCGCGACCGGCGGGATCGGCGAGGTTGGGGCCGATGATCGCGCCGATCATGGCCGCCCACACCACGCGGGACAGTTCGCGCGCACGGCGATGTGGGTGCGCCAGGTCCGTCGCGGCATAACGAGCCGCGTAGTTGGCGCTGGAAGCACCGCCGAACAGGAGGAGTCCCAGCAGCAGCACCTGCCACGAGCCGAGGCCCACGGCGACAGCGGCGGTCAACGCGCCGAGACCGCCCATGCCGTAGCCGAGAACGAGCGCGGGCCGGCGCCCGCCGCGCTGGGCGAGCCGGGCTCCGGGCAGGGCGAGCAGTGCGGCCCCGGCGACGGCCGCGGTCTGCGCGAGCCCGCCGACGGCCTCGGACCCGGACAGCGACGCGGCGATCAGCGTGCTGAACGCGAGGCCGATCGTCACCGCCGCCGACCCGAGGACCTGGGTGCCGGTCAGCACGCGGACGACCTTGCGCTGCACGTGCTCCACCTGCGGCGCGGCAGTCACCATGATCACGATCGTGGCACGCCCGGCGGGCGCGCCGACAGGTCCATCAGGGGCGGTTACTCACCCGGTTGCACGGTCTTCTCGAAGAAGTCGGCCATTTCGTCCGGCTTGAGCTCGTCCGCGTTCTCCTCGGCGGTCTTGGTGAGGATGCCGAACATCGGGCGGCCCTTGGCGGTGAAGACGAGGACGCCGGTGCCGCTCGACGTGGCCGCGCGGTAGTCGCCCTCGAGGCCGTTGCCGGTCCAGTCGGCCTCGACGCGGTCGGTCTGGAACGACTTCGCGATGGCGTCGGCGTTGTTCTCGGCGCCGGTGACGCTGTCGGTGAGGATGTACTGCACCGCGTAGCCGTCGCGGATCGTGCAGCTCACGACGGTGCCCTTGATCTCCTCCATGCCGGTGATCTGCGCGGAGTCGGCCTTCTCGCAGCCGCCGCCGTCCGGCACGGTGCCCGCGAGCTGGCGCAGGCACTTCGTGAAGCCCTGGCCGTCCTGCGCGGTGTCGTCCTTGCACTCGTCCGCGCTCGGCAGGCTGGGGCCGGAGAACGCGAAGACAGCTCCGATGATGCCCGCCACCGCGAGGACCGCGGCGCCGGCGCCGATGAGGACCTTCTTGTTGTCCTTCTTCGGGGCCTGCTGCTGCGGGAAATTCATCGGGTAGCTGCCGCTGGTGTTCGGGTTCACCGGGTACGGCCCCGAGACCGGGTAGCTGCCGCTCGCCGAGTACGACCCGCTCACGTTCGGGTTCGGGTACGACCCGCTGACCACCGGGTTCGGGCCGCTGACGTTCGGGTTGCCCACCGGGTGCGGGCCGGTGACGGCGGGGCTGACCGGCGCGGTGACGACCGTGGGCGGCTCGACGGACTTGGGCTTGTCGTCCTCGGCCTTGAGCGTGATCGTCGCCTTGTCGACGACCTGCGCGCCGGAGGCGACGATGGTCTCCGGGTGGTCCGGGCTGGTCGGGACGATGCCGACCTTCTCCGCGATGATCTGCCTGACCAGCGGCATCCGGCAGGAGCCGCCGACGAGGTAGACGTGCTCGGGCGTGACACCGGCCTTGCGCACCGTCGAGATGACGACCTCGGCGCTGCGGATCAGGCTGGACCGGACGAGCGCCTCCAGCTCGTCGCGCGTGACGACGACCTTCTCGAACGGCTCCGGCATCAGCACCTCGACCTGGGGCAGCTCGGAGAGGTCCTCCTTGGCGAGGCGCAACTCCTCGCGCAGGCCCAGGCGGGCGCGGTGGTCGTCGACGGTGGTCGGGCGCAGCAGCCGCTGCCAGCCGGCCGGGTCCTTGTGCGAGACCATGCGGCCGATGTGCTCGAGCAGCGCCTGGTCGACGTCGAGACCGCCGACGTCGCTGAGGCTGCCGTCGGCGAGGATGCGGTGCTCGGAGTCGAGCACGGAGACGTCGAAGGTGTCGGCGCCGAAGTCGTAGACCGCGAGCGGGCGGCCGCCGCCGAGCGAGGCCACCGCGATCGCCTCGGGAACGGGCACGAGCTCGCCGGTCATGCCCGCGAGCCGCGCCGAGGACAGCAGCTTGTTGCGCCTGCTCGGACCCCATTCGGCCGGGTGGGTCAGGCGGATCTCGTCGAGCGCCGCGCCCATCAGCAGCGGTGTCACGGCCTCCATCACGCGCGCGTAGATGGCCGCGAGGGCGTCGTTGACGGGCAGGTTCCGCTCGCCGAGCTTGAGCGTGGCCTTGTCGATGTGGCGCTTCGGGTTCGGCTCGTAGCGCGACGGGTCCTGGCGCGACCGCCGGTCCGCCTCCCTGCCGACGAGCAGGGTGCCGTCCTCCTCGAGGTAGACGGACGAGGGCATCACGGGCCCTCCGTCCACGTCCACCACACCATGGCCGGACAGCACCGCAACCGTGTTGGCGGTGCCCAGGTCGACGGACAGGACGCGCACCGTGCTCCCCTCGAAGGACGTACTGCCGGTGATCGTGCCACAGGGGGCTCCGACGGGTGCTCGGACCTGCGTAATCAGAAATTGTCGGACCCCGGGGCCATGATGTTCTCCATGGACGTGATGGAGGCTTTCTCACCGGCGACCAGGCAGTGGTTCGCCGGGGCCTTCGCCGCGCCCACCCAGGCGCAGACAGGTGCGTGGGCGGCCGCGGCGGCGGGCGAGCACGCGCTGGTCATCGCCCCGACGGGCTCGGGCAAGACGCTGGCCGCGTTCCTGTGGGCGCTCGACCGGCTGGCCGCCTCCCCCGTGCCCGAGGAGCCGAAGCGGCGGTGCCGCGTGCTCTACGTGTCGCCGCTGAAGGCGCTGGCGGTGGACGTCGAGCGGAACCTGCGCGCTCCCCTGGCGGGCATCCGGCAGGCCGCGCACCGGCTCGGGCTCCCGGAACCGTCGATCGCGGTCGGCATGAGGACGGGTGACACGTCGCCGGAGGAACGGCGGGCCTTCGGGCGCACTCCCCCTGACGTGCTGGTCACGACGCCGGAGTCGTTGTTCCTGCTGCTCACGTCGTCGGCGCGCGAGTCGTTGCGCGGCGTGGAGACGGTGATCGTCGACGAGGTGCACGCGGTCGCGGGCACCAAACGCGGCGGGCACCTGGCGCTGTCACTCGAAAGGCTGGACGCGCTGCTGGAGCGGCCGGCGCAGCGGATCGGGCTGTCGGCGACGGTGCGGCCGGTCGAGGAGATCGGCACCTTCCTCGCCGGCGGGCGGCCGGTGTCGGTCGTGCAGCCGAAGACGCCCAAGACCATCCAGGTCGAGGTCGAGGTGCCGGTCGAGGACATGACGGTGCTCGGCCGGCCCACGGGCGAGGTGTCGGGTTCGGCCGCCGGCGCCGAGCAGCGCACCTCCATCTGGCCGTCGGTCGAGGCACGGGTGCTGGAACTGGTGCGCGCGCACCGGTCGACGATCGTCTTCGCGAACTCGCGGCGGCTCGCCGAACGGCTGACGGCGCGCCTCAACGAGCTCGCCGAGGAAGCCACCGAGCCGGAGTCCTTCCCCGCCGAGGCCATCGGCCAGGCGGGGATGACGGTGCAGAAGACCGCGTCGGTCGCCCGTGCCCACCACGGGTCGATGTCGCGGGAGCAGCGCACCGCCGTCGAGGAGGACCTGAAGTCCGGGCGGCTGCCGTGCGTGGTGGCGACGTCCTCGCTGGAGCTGGGCATCGACATGGGCGCGGTCGACCTGGTGGTGCAGGTGGAGGCGCCGCCGTCGGTCGCGTCCGGGCTGCAGCGCGTCGGCCGTGCGGGCCACCAGGTGGGCGCGGTCTCGCGGGGCGTCATGTTCCCGAAGTTCCGCGGCGACCTGGTGTCGTGCGCGGTGGTGGCGGAACGGATGCAGAACGGCGGGATCGAGGCCGTCCGGTTCCCGCGCAACCCGCTCGACGTGCTGGCGCAGCACGTCGTGGCGATGGTGGCGATGGAGACGTGGACGGTCGAGGACCTGACGGCGCTGGTGCGGCGGGCGGCGCCGTTCGCCGGGCTGCCGGACTCCGCGCTGAACGCGGTGCTGGACATGTTGTCCGGGCGGTACCCGTCCGAGGAGTTCGGCGAGCTGCGGCCGCGGATCACGTGGGACCGGGTGAACTCCGAGCTGCGCGGGCGTCCCGGGTCGCAGCGGCTCGCGGTCACCTCCGGCGGCACGATCCCCGACCGGGGGTTGTTCGCGGTCATGACGCCGCCGTCGGAGAACGGTCCGGGCTCGCGCGTCGGCGAGCTCGACGAGGAGATGGTCTACGAGTCCCGCGTCGGCGACACGTTCCTGCTCGGCACGTCGTCGTGGCGGGTCGAGGACATCACGCACGACCGGGTGATCGTGGTGCCCGCGCCGGGCCAGCCCGCGCGGATGCCGTTCTGGAAGGGCGACGCTCCCGGCCGCCCGCTCGAACTGGGCCGCGCGATGGGCAGGTTCCTCCGCGAGGTGTCCACCATGGACGACGCGGCGGCCAGGGAACGGGCGGCGTCCGCGGGCCTGGACGCGTGGGCGACGGACAACCTGCTCGCGTACCTGGCCGAGCAGCGCGAGGCCACGAGGCACGTCCCGAACGACAGGACCGTTCTGGTGGAACGGTTCCGCGACGAGCTGGGCGACTGGCGGCTCGTCGTGCACTCCCCCTTCGGTGCCCAGGTCAACGCGCCGTGGGCGCTGGCGATCGCCGCACGCCTGCGTGAGCGGCGCGGCGTCGAGGTGCAGGCCGCGCACTCCGACGACGGCATCGTGCTGCGGCTGCCCGACGCGCTCGACCACGACGGCGCGGAGGTCACGGCGAGCGCCGAGGACGTGCTGCTCGACCCGGAGGAGGTCGAGCAGATCGTGGTCGCGGAGGTGGGCGGCTCGGCGTTGTTCGCGGCCCGGTTCCGCGAGTGCGCCTCCCGGTCGCTGCTGCTGCCCCGCCGCGACCCGAAGCGCCGCACCCCGTTGTGGCAGCAGCGGCAGCGCTCGGCGCAGCTGCTGTCGGTGGCCGCGAAGTACGAGAGCTTCCCGGTGGTCCTGGAAGCGATGCGCGAGTGCCTGCAGGACGTCTACGACGTGCCCGGTCTCCGGGAGCTGATGGCGGACGTCCGCGCGCGCAAGGTGCGCGTGGTCGAGGTGGAGACGCCGTCTCCGTCGCCGTTCGCGCGCAGCCTGCTCTTCGGGTACGTGGGCATGTTCCTCTACGAGGCGGACACGCCGCTGGCGGAACGGCGGGCGGCCGCGCTGTCGCTCGACTCGACGCTGCTCGCGGAGCTGCTCGGCTCGGAGGCGATCCGCGAACTGCTCGACCCGGAGGTCGTGGCCGAGGTCGAGCTCAGCCTGCGGCGCCTGTCCGAGGACCGCCGCCCCCGCCACGCCGAGGACACGGCGGACCTGTTGCGGTTCCTGGGAGATCTGTCCGACGCCGAGGCGCTCGAACGCGGCGTGCCCCGCGAGTGGCTCGACGAACTGGTGGCCGAGCGCCGGGCGATCCGCGTCCGCATCGCCGGCGAGGAACGCACGATCGCGATCGAGGACGCGGGCCGGGTGCGGGACGCGCTCGGCGTCGCCCTGCCGGTCGGCGTCCCGGAGGCGTTCACCGAGCCGGTCGCGGATCCGCTGGGCGACCTGCTCAGCCGCTACGCCCGCACGCACGGGCCGTTCCCTGCCGCGGAACCCGCTTCCCGCTTCGGCCTGGGCGTGGCCGTGGTGACGGGTGTCCTGGAACGCATGGCCGCCACGGGCCGGTTGGTCCGCGGTGAGCTCCGTCCCGGCGGCACGCACACCGAGTACTGCGACGCGGACGTGCTGCGCCGACTGCGCCGTGCGTCGCTGGCCCGGCTGCGCTCCGAGGTGGAGCCGGTCGAACCCGCGGCGCTGGGCCGGTTCCTGCCGCAGTGGCACGGACTGGGCCGCCGGCTGCGTTCGGCGCCGACGGTCGACGACGTGTTCTCGGTCGTGGAACAGCTCGCCGGAGCGCCCCTTCCGGCCAGTGCGCTGGAGTCGCTGCTCCTGCCCGCGCGGCTGCCGGGCTACTACCCGGCGCTGCTGGACGAGCTGACGGCGTCCGGGGAGGTGACGTGGACGGGGTGCGGCGCACTGGCCGGTGGCGACGGCTGGGTCGCCCTCGCCCCGACCGACGTGGCCGACCTGCTGCTGCCGGACCTGGTGCCGGAGTCGATCCCGGAGTCTCCGCTGCACACCGCCGTGCTGGAGGCGTTGTCCGGCGGGGCGCTGTTCTTCCGGCAGGTCGTCGACAGGGCGTCGGTGTCCGTGACGTGCACGGACAAGGAGGTCGTCGGCACCCTGTGGGACCTGGTGTGGACAGGACTGGTCACGAACGACACCTTGTCGCCTTTGCGCGCGCTGGTGTCCGGTGGCGGTGCGGCCCACAAGGCTCGCCGCAGCGCACCGCGCGGCCGCTACACCCGGCTGCGCGCCGCACGCCCGGACATGCCGTCCCGCACGGGCCCGCCGACCGCCGCCGGTCGCTGGTCGCTGGCGGTGCGACCGGCGGAGGACCCGACCCGCCGGGCCCACGCCCGCGCCGAGGCCTTCCTGGAACGTCACGGCGTGCTGACCAGGGGCGCCCTGGACACCGAGCGCGTGACGGGCGGCTTCAGCGGCGTCTACAAGGTGCTGCGGGCCATGGAGGAGTCGGGCCAGGTCATCCGCGGTTACGTCGTCGAGGGCCTGGGCGCCGCCCAGTTCGCGGCGCGGGGCGCGGTGGACCGGCTGCGGGCGTTGTCCCGCCCTCCCGGCCAGCCGCTGCAGAACGACCAGGCCGCGGTGGTGCTCGCCGCGGCAGACCCCGCCCAGCCCTACGGAGCCGCTCTGGCGTGGCCGGATCCGCTCGGCGAGGGCAAGCACAGGCCGGCGCGCAAGGCCGGCGCGCTGGCGGTGCTCGTCGACGGCACCCCGGCGCTCTACGTGGAGAGAGGAGGCAAGTCGCTGCTGTCGTTCACCGACGACGATCCGACCCTGCGCATCGCCGCGAACGCCCTGAGCAGGGCGGTCCGCGACGGCTGGCTGGGCCAGCTGGCGGTCCAGCGAGCCGACGGCGAGGTCGCACTCACCTCGCACCTGGCGACGGTCCTGCAGGAGGCCGGTTTCCGCGCCACACCGAAGGGTCTGCGCCTGCGCGCCTGACCCGTGGACCGGGTTCGCGGTCCACGGGGCGCCACGCGACGCCGCACCTGTTGGTGCGGGGTGGCGTGTGTGGTGGTGCGGAGTGGCGTGTCGGCCGCTCGAAGCCGACGGGTCCGGAGTTGGCGTGCCTGGTCTGACGCAACGGTCTTGGCAACCCGAGGTCGCACACGGTTTCGCGCCGGGTTCGCGTCGCCGAGGTTCGCGTCGCCGAGGTCTGCATTGCCGAGATTTGCGTCGCCCGCGCGATCACCGTGACAGCCAGCCCCAGCCGGAGCCGGACCGCGGGACGCGCGCCCGTCCGGCGGCTCCGGGACGAGGCGTCGCCGCACCCGGTCGGGAACCGGACCGCGGTGGTCCGGTGCCCCGAGGTCAGGCCGGGAAGAGCGAGCTGTAGGCGTTCAGCGCCGGCTGCCCGCCGAGGTGCGCGTAGAGGACCGTGGAGTCGCGGCTGATCTCGCCGGACGACACGAGGTGGATGAGGCCCGCGAGGGACTTCCCCTCGTAGACCGGGTCGGTGATCATGCCTTCGAGGCTCGCCCCGAGGCGCATGGCCTCCACAGTGGACTCGTCGGCGATGCCGTAGGTGCCGGCGTGGAAGCGGTCGTCGAGGAGGACGTCCTCTTCGGACACCGTGACCTCGCGGAGCTTCGCGGTGTTGTGCGCGATGCGGGTGATCTGGGCGAGGGTCTCGGCGGGCTTGGCCGAGGCGTCGATGCCGAGCACGCGGCGGTGGGTGTCGTTCGCGAAGCCCGCGACCATGCCCGCCTGGGTGCTGCCGGTGACCGAGCAGACGATGACCGTGTCGAAGAAGACGCCGAGCTGTTCCTCCTGCTGGCGGACCTCATCGGCCCACGAGGCGAAGCCCATGCCGCCCAGCGGGTGGTCGGAGGCGCCGGCGGGGATCGGGTACGGCTTGCCGCCGGAGGCGCGGACCTCCTCGATCGCCTGTTCCCAG
The DNA here is from genome assembly GCF_021056325.1 of Lentzea sp. CC55. Taxonomy (NCBI): domain Bacteria; kingdom Bacillati; phylum Actinomycetota; class Actinomycetes; order Pseudonocardiales; family Pseudonocardiaceae; genus Lentzea; species Lentzea sp. CC55. The sequence goes on from NZ_JAJCXE010000046.1 coordinate 106,539, forward strand.
GCGGGTTTGACGCCGATGCCGAACTCGGCGTCCACGAGGCGGACGTCGGCTCCCATCATGCGGCTGAGCAGGATGTTGCCGACGCGGTCGCTGCCGACGTCGGACCACTCGACCCAGCTCTCCTGCACCAGCACGGCCTTCAGGCCCGCCCGCGCGGCGGCGGCCGCGACCTGGCGGGTGTGGTTGGACTGGATGCCGCCGATCGACACGAGGGTGTCGCAGCCGGTGGCGAGCGCGTCGGCGACGAGGTACTCGAGCTTGCGGGTCTTGTTGCCGCCGTAGGCGAGGCCGGAGTTGCAGTCCTCGCGCTTCGCCCAGACCGCGGCGCCACCGAGGTGGGCCGTCAGGCGGTCGAGGCGGTGGACGGGCGAAGGGCCGAAGAGCAGCGGGAATCTGTTCACAGTTCCTCCTTGAGGGTGCCCCAGTTCTCATCGACCAGGAGCGAGGCCTGTTCGTGGTCGCCTCGTTCGCACGCCTCGATGATCCGGTCGTGCTGCGCGACCGAGTGGCGGGCCTGCGGTGAGGAGAACCGGCTGTGCTCGGCGCGGCGGACCAGGGGTGTGTAGCGGTCGATGGTCGCGGCGACGGCGAAGTTGCCGCAGCGGTGGACGGCCACCGCGTGGAACTCGTCGTCGGCGGCCAGTGCCGCGACGGCGTCGTTGGCGTCGAGCGCCTTCTTGAAGGCCTCGTTCGCCGCGCGCATCGCGGCGATGTCCTCGGCCGGCATCTCCCGGAGGACGGCGATGCCCACGGCGAGGGAGTGCATCGTCTGCACGACGACGAGCGCGTCGAGCACGGGCTCGGCTTCCAGCGCGGTGACGCGCGTGTACGCGTGCGGCTTGGTCTCGACGAGGCCCTCATCGGTCAGGGTCGCGAGCGCCTCGCGCACCGGCGTGCGGGACAGGCCGAGCCGCTCCGCCAGTTCGACGTCCTTGATGGGCGTGCCCGGCTGGAGGTCGCCGCGCACGATCGCCGAGCGGATCTCGGCGGCGGCACGCTCCTTCAACGACCCATATCCAATATATTGCATATCGGGAGAGTAGGTCCGAGACCGGATGATCGCAACCTAGGGTGGATGACATGGCGATGCGCGACATCCGACTCTTCGGCGACCCGGTGCTGACGAGCCCCGCCGACCCGGTGACGCGGTTCGACCGCAACCTCGAAGCACTGGTCGCGGACCTGCTCGACACGGTCGAGCCGGACGGGCGCGCCGGGCTCGCGGCGCCGCAGATCGGCGTCGGGCTGCGGGCGTTCAGCTACGACGTGCCGGAGAAGGGCGGCCGCCGGCGCGGGTACGTGATCAACCCGGAGATCGTGGAGCTGTCCGAGGAGACCCAGGACGGCGGCGAGGGATGCCTGTCGGTGCCGGGACTGGCGTATCCGACCGTGCGCGCACAGGAGGCCGTCGTGCGCGGTGTCGATCTGCGCAACGAACCGGTCGTCGTGCGCGGGAGCGGGTTGATGGCTCGCTGCCTGCAGCACGAGACCGATCACCTGGACGGGAAGCTGTACCTGTCCCGCCTCACGCCCGAGTTGCGGCGCAAGGCGATGCGCGCGGCACGGGAGTCGGACTGGTTCTGAACCGGGGCGGTGAGGCGGCCTAGAAGGGCAGGGTCCGGCCGAGCACCGCGAACGGGCGCGGGTCACCGGTGAACTGGTAGTGCCTCAACACGTCCAGGAAGCCGACGCGGCGGTAGAGCTTCCACGCCTTGCTGGGGCCTTCGGGCGTGGACAGCAGCACGCGCGAGGACTTCACGCCCTCCATGAGCCCGCGCAGCAGGTCCTCACCGAGGCCACGGCCCTGGGCGCGCGGCAGCACGTGCAGTTCGGTCAGCTCGAAGTAGTCGGAGAGCCATTCGTCGACGACCGCGGGCGGCGAGACCTGCATCAGCCCGCGCCGCACCTGCTCGTGCCACCACTGGCCGGACGCGCCGCGGTAGCCGTAGCCGATGCCGACGAGCTCGTCCTGCTCCCCCAGCGCGACGACGCAGCGCCAGTCCTCGCGCATCATGTGCGCGAGCCACATCGGGGCGCGCTGCTCGACGGTGCCGGGCGGGTAGTTCATCGCCGTCACGTACAGCGCGAGCGCTTCGCCCAGCCGTGCGTTGAGCTCGGTGGTGGTCAGCTCGACGATGCGCTCCACGCGCGGCGAGGCCGTCATGCCGACACCACCGCTGCGCGGCCGCCCGTCAGGGCGACGAGGTCCGCGAAGGTCGTGGGGTAGACGGCGTGCGGGTGACCCGCGGCCGCCCAGATCTCCTCGTAGCCGGACAGCGCCTCGTCCACGAGGGTCTCGATCGGCGCCGGGTGCCCGACCGGCGACACCCCGCCGATCACCTGACCCGTGTGCTCGCGGACGAACTCCGGGTCGGCGCGCTTCACGGCGTCCGCTCCGACCAGTTCGGCGACCAATGACGTGTCCGCGCGGTGGGCGCCCGACGTCAGCACCAGCAACGGTGCCGCCTCGCCGTCGCGCACCGCGGCGAACAGCAGGCTGTTCGCGATCGCGCCCACCGGCACACCGACCGCCTCGGCCGCGGCCGCCGCGGTCCGCACGGCGTCCGGCAGTACGACGATGCGTTCTGCGGTGGCGGGCGGCAGGGCTTCCGCCACTTTGCGGATTCCGGGGTGTTCGAGCGCGCTCACGCCATCAATCAGACCACGACTCACGCCCACGTGGTGGGGCGGGTTGAGGAATCCATCGGCCGGGAGCTAGGCTGGTGGGGACTCGAACATGTGTTCGAGTCGCACCATGCCTCGGAGGTGGGGTGGGGGAAGCACCCCACCTCCGAGAGCCGCCGGCTTCCCCTCGGCGGTGGACGTCGTCGACCGACGCCACGAGGAGGCCGAGATGACAGCTGAGATTTCGAGTCCGGCAGCCTTCCCCGTTCCGTTGCCCCCCGCGTCCGCGCTCACCCTGCTGCAGCAGGCCCGCGACTCGCTCGCCGAGTCGGAGCGCACGCCCGAACCCCCCGAGCGGTTCGCGACCGCCTACCTCGCCGCGTTGCGGGCCGCCGCCGCGGTGCTCGCTCTGCGTGGACGGCCTCACCGCGGGCGTTCGCGGCCGACCAGCGCCTGGGTGCTGCTGTCCGCGATCGCGCCGGAGATGGGCGAGTGGGCCGCGTTCTTCGCGTCGTGGTCGTCCACACGGGCCGCTGTGCTCGCCGGGATCACCCGGCACGTCAACGCGCGCACAGCCGACGATCTGGTTCGTCAGACCACTCTGTTCGTGATGCTCGTCGACCGTGTGATGAGCGAGGCGAAGCGGTGAACTTGCTCGACGTTTTGCGCCGTGAGGCGGATCTGCTCGCCATGTCCGCGATCGGCCAGCCTCCGCACAAAGGTGTGCCTGCCTGTCCCGGGCTGAACCTCGGGGAGACCGTGCGGCACATCGGCAGCGGCTACCGCAGTGCGCTGGCCTGGATCAGGCTCGGCCGCGAGCCCGTGGACGGCGAGTGGCAGGACCACCCGGAACCGGGAGAGGACCCGCTGGACTTCATGCGGTCGGGCGCGGAGGCCGTGATCGCGGAACTCGAAGCGCACGACGAGGACGAGCCGTGCGCTTCGTGGTGGCCCGAGCAGCAGACCTACGGGTTCTGGCGGCGACGGCTCGCGCACGAGACGACGGTGCACCGCATGGACGTCCAGGGCGCCGCCGGCATGGAGGTGGGCGCCGTCACCGACGAGGTCGCGGTCGACGGCGTCGACGAGGTGCTCACGTTGTGGCTGGGGCACAAGCTGGACGTGCTCGGGGTGCGGGGCTCGCGCGACAGCCTCGTCACCGTCCAGGTCGAGGACGACCTGTGGCTCACGCGCTGCGGCCCGCAGGGCGCGTCGGCGTGGCGCGTGGCCGACCCGGAGGACGCCCACTCCGCCGACGCGCAGGTGTCGGCGAGCCCGATGACGATGTACCGCTGGTTGTGGGGACGGCTGCCCGACCGGATGGTCGAGGTGGTCGGCGACCACGACGCGATCGCGCAGCTGTGGGCGCTACTCCGTCTCGCGACCAAGTAGGACGGACGTGGTCTCCTCGCCCGTTGCCGACAGCAGGCGGTAACGGGCCTGGCGGCCGTTGAAGTCCAGCAGTGCCACGGAGTTCCCGAAGTGCGGGCCGCTGGTCTTGCGCCAGTGCACCAGGTCCTCGGGCACGCCGACCATCGTCGCGAGGCGGCGGAACACCTTCGAGGCCGCGCGCGACCACGACAGCCGGAACGCCGGGCGCAGCACCCTCGGCGCCTCGTTGTGGATGGGCGAGCACACGAGCTGCGCGACCACGGCCTTGGTGGGCCGGGGGAACTCGGCCTCGGCGACGTAGCTGTGGTGGACGTCGCCCGACAGCACGCACACCGTGGCGGCACCGTTGCCGGCGGCCTTCTCGATCATGCGGGAGAGCCTGTCGAACGACTCGCGGAACGCGGGCCAGTGCTCCAGGTCGACCGCCTGCCGGATGGCCTCGGCGGCCTTGCCCTGCCAGCCCGGCTTGTTCGCGCCGATCTCGTTGATGGACTGGACGTGGCTGAGGGCGTGCGGCATCAGCCACGGCAGCGACGAGCCGATCAGCAGGTGGTCGTACTCGCCGTCGTTCTCGCTGGTGTTGCGCTCGATCCACTCGAACTCGTCGTCGTTGACCATCTGCCGCCTGCCCTCTTCGAGGATGCGGCCGGAACGCGTGTCGACCATGAGCAGCCGGGCCCGGCCGAAGTCGCGGCGGAAGCTCCACCACGTCGACTTGCGGCCCTCGTTCTCCCTGTCCGCCGCCTCCGCGAAGTCCAGCAGCATCGGCAGCACGTCCGTGCCCTGCGCCTTCACCTTGGCGTACAGGGAACTCTTCGCGAGCTCGTCCGGGCTGAGGTTGCCCAGGTGCTGGTAGACCCAGTACGAGGAGATGGCGCCGCGGATCCTGTCGCGCCACCACGGCTTTTCCGCCATCTGCGCGCGCCACACCGCGGAGGTGTTCCAGTCGTCGCGCACGTCGTGGTCGTCGAAGATCATCGCCGTCGGCACGACCGACAGCAGCCAGCGGATCTCGGGGTCGCCCCAGGTCTCGTGGTAGAGGTGGGCGTACTCGCCGAAGTGCACGACCTCGCCGTCGGGCTCATCCGTGTCGCGCCTGCGGTCGCGCAGCCACTGCTTCGTGGACTCGGTGGGTTCGTCGGCGTAGACCTGGTCCCCGAGCAGGATCATCGCCTGCGGCCACTCCTCCTCCGGGGCGGCCATGAGCCGTTGCGCGAACGCGTCGAGCGCGTCCGGGCCGAGCGGCTGGTCGGGTGCGGCGCGGCACGACCCGAAGGCGATCCGGCGGACCTGCCCGGTGCGGATGACCGGCTTCGGGAAGTCGCTGCCCGGTTCCGGCCAGACTTTCTGGCCGTCCAGTTCGACGTCGTACTCGGTGCGGGGACCGAGGTTCTCGAGACGGACGAGCGCGTAGTGCTGGTCGCCCACCTGGAACGTGCGCGCCGAGCCCCCGGCGATCTTCACCTCGCAGGAGGCGTCCGTCTCGACCCACACCGTCGCGGACGTTTCGTCGACATATCTCAGGAGGGGTCCGAGCACCAGCTTCGCCACGCGCGAGACAGTACCCTCGCACGGGTGGAAATCACGTTCGAGGCGGCGGATCCGTCCTCCCTCGCCGCCTTCTGGTCGGAGTTCGCCGGCGACGAGGTCGAGCTGACGTTCGTGTGGAGCGACGCTCCCAAGATCGAGAAGAACCGGGTCCACCTCGACCTGGCGTCGTCCTCGGCCGAACACCAGGCGGACATCGTCGCGCGCGCGGTCAAGCTCGGCGCCGAGCTCGCCGACATCGGCCAGACCGACGTGCCGTGGGTGGTGCTGCGCGATCCGCAGGGCAACGAGTTCTGCGTCCTGGAGCCCCGGCCCGAGTACTCCGGCGTGATCGCGGCCGTCGTCGTCGACTCGCCCGACCCGCTGGCGTCGGCCCGGGCGACCGGGCACCCGGTGGTGCGCAGCGGGGACGGGTTCGCCTCGGTGCGGCCGGAGCCCGGACCGTGGCTCGAGTTCGTGCGGACCGACGACCCGGAGCCGATCACGAACCGCGTGCGCGTGCGATGGGCGGACCCTGCCTGATCGACGGGCACCTGGCCCGCGCCAAGCGATAGCCGATATATCAGTTATGCAAAAGACGTTTGCGGACGTCCGCAAACGTCTTTTGCACAAGGACGCGTTGATGCAGCTCAGAGCCCTTGCAACGAGGTGTGCGTCAGAGGGCGGCCAACCGTTCACGAAGGGTGTCGAGGCCCATCGCGCCCATCTCCAGGGCCTCCTTGTGGAAGCGCTTGAGGTCGAAGTCGGCGCCCTTGCGGGTCCGCGCGTCCTCGCGGGCGGCGAGCCAGAGGCGCTCGCCGATCTTGTACGCGGGGGCTTGGCCTGGCCAGCCGAGGTAGCGGTCGATCTCGTCGCGGACGTGCGCCGGTTCGGAGAGGGTCCGGGTCAGCATGAACTCCAGCCCGAGCTCGGGCGTCCAGCGCTCGCCGGGGTGGAAGCCGGTGCCGGCGGGGATCTCCAGCTCGAGGTGCATGCCGATGTCGATGATGACGCGGGCCGCGCGGAACAGGTGCGCGTCGAGCATGCCGAGCAGGTCGCCGTCGTCGTCGAGGTAGCCGAGCTCGCGCATGAGGCGTTCCGCGTAGAGCGCCCAGCCCTCGCCGTGGCCCGACACCCAGCACATGAGGCGCTGGAAGTCGTTCAGCGTCTCCGACTGGTACACCGCCGTCGCGCACTGGAGGTGGTGGCCCGGGACGCCCTCGTGGTAGACGGTCGAGGTCTCGCGCCAGGTCGGGAACACCGTCTTGCCCTCGGCGATCGACCACCACATGCGGCCGGGACGGGAGAAGTCGGCGGTCGGTGACGTGTAGTAGGCGCCGACGGCACCGCCGGGCGGGGCGATCCTGCACTCGAGGTTCATCAGGGCGTCGGGCAGGTCGAAGTGCACGTCGCGCAGGTCGAGCAGGGCCTTGTCGGACAGCTCCTGCATCCACGTCTGCAGGCCGTCCTGGCCGTGCACCTGGTAGCGCGGGTTCTCGTCGAGGTACGCCGCGGTCTCCGCGAGCGAGGCGCCCGGCTTGAGCCGCGCGGCCACCTCCTTCATCTCGGCCTCGATGCCGAGGAACTCCTCCCAGCCCCACGCGTAGGCCTCGGCGAGGTCGAGGCGCGAGCCGGTGAAGTAGCGGGAGCCGAGGCGGTAGCGCTCCTCGCCGACGGCGTCCTTCTCGGGTGCCTGCGGGGCCAGCGTCGTGCGGAGGAAGGAGGCGAAGTCGGCGTACGCGGCGGCAGCGGCGGTGGCGCCGGCGTCGAGAGAGGAGCGCAACGAACCGTCGACGTTCGCGGAAGCCGCGAACGGGCCGAAGAAGGTCGTGGCGAAGGTGTCGCACTGCTTGGCGACCTGGGTGACCTGGCGGATCGCGGAGACCTGACCGCGGGAGGCGGCGCGTGAGAGAGAGGCGCGCAGACCGTCCAGAGCGGCGGGCACGGCGGCGAGGCGTCGTCCGATCGTGGCCCAGTCTTCGGGCGTGTCGGTCGGCATCTGGTCGAAGATGTCGCGCACGGACTGGATCGGGCTCGCGATGACGTTCAGCGAGGACTCGGTCTCCCCGGCCTCGTACAGCTCGTGCTCGAGGCCCGTCCGCTCCAGGAAGACGGCCTTGGCCGCTTCTTCGGAGGCGTCGGCGGGCTGTGCGGCGGTGACGGCGGCGAGGGCGCGGACGGCGAGTTCGTCGCGTGCCGCGTGTCCTTCCGGGGAGAGGTCCGTCAGCTGGTCGTCGTGTCCCGCGAAGCCCAGGCTGGTGGCCGCGATGGGGTCCAGCGCGACGTAGTCGCTGACGAACTTGTTGCTGATCTCGTGCACGGATGACATGCGCCGAAACGCTACAGCGCCCTCTTCCACTCGAAAAGGTAGTTAGTCAAGCTCACGACCATCGGGGGGACTGCGTCGTGCCCGCCGTGCTGGCAGGATGGCCGCCGTGCGTCGATCCCGGGCACTGCTGGTGCCGGTCTTCCTGCTGCTCACCCTGTTTTCGTTGAGCGGATGCGTTCGCGTGTACGCGGCCATGGCCGTGTCCGACGACGACCGCATCTCGGGCGAGATCATCGCGGCCACACCTCCCACGCAGGACAACGATCCCGGCCCCCAGCTCGAGGTTCCGCCGGAGCTCGCGAGCCGGGTCACCACCAAGCCGTACCGGGTGGAGTCGTACACGGGCACGCAGCTGTTCTTCAACGGGCTGTCGTTCGACGAGATGCGGACGCTGTCGTCGTCGACGAGCTCGTCGAACAGCCGCTACAGCCTGAACTTCCGCCGGTCGGGTGATCTTGTGACGCTCTCCGGGTCGGTCGACCTGACCCAGGTGCCCGTGGAACGGGCCGACATCCAGGTCAAGGTCAGCTTCCCCGGCAAGGTCGTGAACACCAACGGCCGCGAGGAGGAGAACAACACGATCGCGTGGTCCCCGAAGCCCGGTCAGGCCTCCATGCTGCAGGCCACCGTGCAGTACGCGGGTGAGAACTCCAGCTCGTTCGTCGGCTGGGCGTTGCTGGTCGCCGGGCTCACCGGCGGTGCCGCGCTGGTCGTCGTCGTCCTCGCGCTCATCGCGCACAGGCGCAGCACCGTCGCCTAAGCGCGGGTGACCAGCCCCAGGCGCCCCAGCACCTCACGCGTCGCCTTGGCCCTGTTCATCGTGTAGAAGTGCAGCGCGGGAACGCCCTCGTCGAGCAGCCGCCGGCACATCTCGGTCGCGATGTCGATGCCCGTCGCGCGGAACCCGGCGACGTCGTCGGCGTACGGCTCCAGCCGGCGCGAGACCTCCGGTGGCAGGTCGGCGCCGGACAGCTCCACGATCTTGGACAGCCCGCGCGGCGACAGCATCGGCATGATCCCCGGCAGGATCGCCGCGTCGCAGCCCGCCGCCGCCACCCTGTCGCGCAGCCGCAGGAACGGCTCCGGCGCGTGGAACAGCTGGGCCACCGCGTAGTCCGCGCCCGCGTTCAGCTTGCGCAGCAGGAACTTCAGGTCGGTGTCGAGGTCGGCCGAGCGCGGGTGCCCGTACGGGAACGCCGCCACGCCCACGCAGAAGTCGCCGAGCTCGCGGACGAGCCGCACCAGTTCGTCCGCGTAGTTCAGGCCCTCGGGGTGCGCGACCCACTCGCCCATCGGGTCGCCGGGAGGGTCGCCGCGCAGCGCGAGGACGTTGCGCACGCCGATCGCCGCGTACCAGCCGATGACGTTGCGCAGTTCGGCGACCGAGTGGTCGACGGCGGTGAGGTGCGCGACGGGGAGCAGCGTCGTCTCCTGCGCGATGCGGCCGGTGGCGCGGATCGTGCGGTCGCGGCGCGACCCGCCGGCGCCGTAGGTGATCGACACGAACGCCGGGTCGAGGCCTTCCAGCTCGCGGACGGCCTTCCAGAGGACCTTCTCGTCCTCCGCGTCTCGCGGTGGCAGGAACTCCACCGAGAACTTGGGTGACTCTCCCTGGAGCCGCTCCACCACCGACGTCATGGGGTCAACCCTAATGGTACTTCCGAGGAGTGGGACACCCGCTCACCATGTGGTACGCCGCCCCGACATGCGCGTGGTGCCGGACACAGCGGACCATGGACGTGTGTCCCACCACCCCATCGACGTGGCGCTGCCCCAGCACGTCGAAGAAGCGCTGACCACGTACCTGGCCTCCCGGCGCGCGTCCGGCAAGGCGATGGACCCGAGCTTCGCGAGCGCGGTCGACGCGCTGTCGGACTTCGTGCTGGGCGGGGGCAAGCGCATCCGCCCGACCTATGCGTGGTGGGGCTGGCGCGCGGCCGGCGGTGACCCGTACGGCGACCTCGCGGAGGAGGTCCTCACGGCGGTCAGCTCGCTGGAGCTGATCCAGGCGTGCGCGCTGATCCACGACGACCTGATGGACGCCTCCTCGGTGCGCCGGGGCAAGCCGACGGTGCACATCACGTTCGGCGCGCGGCACCGCGAGCAGGGCTGGCTCGGTTCGGCGGAGCGGTTCGGCATGTCGGCGGCCGTCCTGATCGGCGACGTCGCCCTGGCGTGGGCGGACGACATGCTCTTCGCGGCCGGGCTGCCGGCGGAGGTGCTGCGGCGCATGAGCGAGCCGTGGCGGGACATGCGCACCGAGATGCTCGCCGGCCAGTACCTCGACGTGCTGACGCAGGCGCGGGGCGACTCGTCCCCGGACGCGGCGCTGCGCATCGACCGGCTCAAGACCGCCGCGTACACCGTCGAACGGCCGCTGCACATGGGCGCCGCGATGGCGGGCGGCTCGCCGGAGCTCGTCGACGGGCTGCGCGCGTTCGGCGCCGACATCGGCGTCGCGTTCCAGCTGCGCGACGACCTGCTCGGCGTGTTCGGCGATCCGGAGGTCACCGGCAAGCCCGCCGGTGACGACCTCGCCGAGGGCAAGCGCACGCTGCTCGTGGCTTTGGGTATGCAGTACGGCGCCGATGTGCTGGACTTCGCCTTGGGCAAGCCCGACCTCGACCTCGACACCGTCGAGGAGGTCCGCCGCGCGCTCGTGAAGGTCGGCGCCGTCGACGCCGTCGAGGAGCGCATCGAGGAGCTGACGAAGAGCGCGCTGGCCGCCCTCGACGCGGCCGGGGTGGCCGAACCGGCCGCGACCAAGCTCGCCGGCCTCGCGATCAGCTCGACGAAGCGGACCTTCTGAGACGATCATGTCGTCCGGTTCCCGGGAGTCGATTGACTCCTCGTGACCGTGTGGGCCGTTGCCTGCTGACGCTTCCGCGCGTTGTGCAACGATGTTCGGGCGATGGCAGCAACTCCGTCCCTCCCCCGAACGAGCTCCGAGGTGTCTCCGCAGGAGCTTCAACCAGTCGTGCGCGCGAACACCTACGCCATCCCCATCCGCACGACCATGCTCGGTCTGCTGGGCGTGGCGCTGATCGCGCTCGGGGGCATGGGTGCCGGGGCGATCCTCGAGCGCGACCCGCTGCTCGCCCAGGTCGGGCTGAGCTGGCTGCGCTACGGCCACGGCCGCGACCTCGCAAGCATGGTCCTGTACCTGGGGCTGGGGCTCGTCATCTGGGCGTGGATCCGGCTCGGCCGCCTCGTGCGGTGGGGTGAGATCGGCGACTTCGCCGTGCTGGTCGCGGTGACGGTGTGGACGTTGCCGCTGCTGTTCGCGCCGCCGTTGTTCAGCAAGGACATCTACAGCTACCTCGCGCAGGGGCAGCTGGCGCTGAGCGGCTACGACCCCTACACGGTCGGGCCCGCGGTGCTGCAGAGCACGCTGAGCGAGAACGTCAGCTGGGTGTGGCAGCACACGCCCGCGCCGTACGGGCCGTTGTTCATCCTGGTCGCCAAGGCGATCGTGTGGATCACGGACGCGAGCGTCATCCTCGGCGTCGTCGCCATGCGCTTCTCGCTCGCCGGCGGCCTGGTGCTGCTGTGCTGGGCGCTGCCGGGCCTGAGCAGGCACCTGGGCGGGAAGTCGGCGATCGCGCTGTGGCTGGTCGCCGCCAACCCGCTGGTGCTGATCCACCTGATCGGCGGCGCGCACAACGACCTGCTGATGATCGGCCTCATGGCCGCCGGCGTGCTGCTGGTGCTCGACCGCAGGCACGTGCTCGGCTTCGTGCTGCTCGCCCTCGCGTTCTCGGTGAAGGCGACGGCGGTCGTGGTCGTGCCGTTCCTCGTCTGGATCTGGGCGGCGCGGCTCGACGGCGACAAGCGGACCCAGTTCCGCAAGGCCCTGGTCCCGGGTCTGATCGCGTTCCTCGGGACGTTCGCCGCGTGCACGGTGGTCGCGGGCGTGACGCTCGGCTGGATCCCGGCGCTGCGCAGCTCGTCGATGATCATCAACTGGCTGTCGGTGCCGAGCGCGGTCGGCGACTTCGTGCGGATGGTCGTCAACTGGTTCGTCTACGTCGACGGCGGCATCTTCCTCGGCGTCGCGCGGGGCATCGGTTCCCTGGTGCTGGTCTGGATCGCGTACACGCAGTGGTGGGCGGCCCGTGACGGTGAGGTGCGCGACGCGATCCGCCGCGGCGCGCTCACGATGCTGGCCGTCGCGCTGCTGTCGCCCGCGACGCTGCCCTGGTACTTCAGCTGGCCGCTGGCGCTGGCCGCCGGGTTCGCGTGGACTACGGGCGCCCTGGTCGCGGTGACGGTCGCGTCGCTGTTCCTGCTGCTGGTGACGTTCCCGAACGGCGACACGGCGCTGTACTCGTGGGGCTACCTGTTCTTCGCGCTGGTGGTGTCGGGCCTCGCGGCGCGGTCGCTGGTGAAGCCGGACCCGTTCGGCCTGTCCACCCGCTACGAATGAGCCCCGTGGACGTCCTCGGGCTCGTCGGCTGCGAGGTGCCGTGGCGGCGGGCGCTGCTCGCGTGCGCCCTGCCCGTGGCGACGAGATGAGCCCCGCCTTAGACCACGACCACTGCGGCGATGTTCGACGTCGCGGGGGCGTCGATGGTGAACGTCGCGTTCGGCTGGCAGTTGAGGCCCAGAGTCTTGGTGATCAAGTGCGCGGGCTCACGGGTTCCGGGCGTCTCGCGCTCGGCGAGACGCCCGGAACCGCTGCAACGGGTGAACTAGAAGCCCATGGCCTGAGCGCGGCGCTTTACCTCACGCCCACGGTCTCCGCGCAATGCTTCGATCGGAGTGCCGGGGAGGCTGTCGTCCTCCGTGAACAGCCAGCGCAGGATCTCCTCCGTGGAGAAGTTCTGGTCGCGCAGCACCGTGATGGTGCCGGGCAGACCCTTCACCACGGTTCCGGCGGCGAGGAAAGCCTCGGGAACGACGAGAACGCCGTTCCGCCGCTCGGCGAGCAGTTGCCCGTCGCGCAGCATTTGGTGGACCCGGGTGACCGGAAGTCCCATTCGGTCGGCCACCTCGGGGAGGCCGAGGACCTCCAGGTCGGCAGCCAGTACATCCGCAGCGGCAGGAATCGCACTCACGGGGGTCACGATGCCATAACCGAACTGGGAACGCCCTTCCGCCAACCGGGTCATCCTGAGCTTTACCATCTCGCACTGTGGAGAGGTCGGTTTCGAACGTGATGGGTGGACTGCTGGAGCAGCGCTACCGGGTGGACTCCGTGCTCGCACGGGGTGGCATGTCCACCGTCTATCGAGGTCGTGACACCCGCCTCGATCGCGATGTCGCCATCAAGGTGATGGATCCTCACCTGACCGCCGACCCCGCTTTCGTGGCGCGCTTCGTGCGCGAGGCGCGTGCCGCGGCCCAGCTGCATCACCCGGCCGTGGTGTCCGTGCACGACCAGGGCGTCGACGGTGACCAGGTGTTCCTGGTGATGGAGCTGATCGACGGCGGCAACCTCCGCGACCTGCTCAACCAGCGCGGCAAGCTCGCTCCGGCGGTGGCGCTGAGCGTCCTCGGGCCGGTGCTGTCGGCGTTGGGCGCCGCGCACCGCGCAGGGCTCGTGCACCGGGACGTGAAGCCGGAAAACGTGCTGATCGGGCCCGGTGGCCAGGTGAAGGTGGCGGACTTCGGACTGGCTCGCGCGATCGCCGGGAACGGCGTCACGAGCGACAGCGAGATCCTGGGCACCGTCGCCTATCTTTCACCCGAACAGGTGGAGACGGGCGCCGCGGACGCGCGCAGTGACGTCTACTCGGCCGGCATCGTGCTCTACGAGATGCTGACGGGCCAGGCGCCCTACCGCGGCGACACGGCCATCTCCGTCGCCTACCAGCACGTGAACTCCGACGTCCCCTCCGTGCCGGACGTCCCTCTGGCCCTCGACACGCTCGTGCGCAAGGCGACGCGGCGCGACGCGGCGCTGCGCCCGGCGAACGCCGACGCGTTCCTGGCCGAGCTGGAGCGCGTGGGCGCGGACCTCGGTCTCACGCCGCAGCCGGTGCCCGTGCCCGGCACGGCGCCGGAGAACGACAGGACCGTCGTCATGCGGCCCGTTCCCGTCGCGGTCGGCGCCACCCCTCCGTCCGTGGCCGCCGAGGCGACGAGGCCCGCCGTGCCGAAGCCGGCGGCGCACGCGGCGATGACCACGGTCAGCACCGGCCCGCCGACTCCGCCTCCCGGTGTGGCCGCGACGCGCACGATGCAGCGTCCCGAACCGCCACGGCGCCGTCCTCCGCAGAAGAAGAAGCCCAAGGTCGACCCGGTCGTGGAGGAGCGCAAGCGCCGCAAGAAGCTCTTCACCATCTGGGGTGCCGTGGCGGGCGTGCTGGTGCTGCTCATCGGCGTGTTCTTCTACTACGTCTCGGCCGGCCGCTACACGACGATGCCCGCGGTGACGGGCCTGACCGAGCAGAACGCGGTGTCGCTGATCCAGCAGGCGGACCTCGCGGCGCAGGTCGAGAAGGTGCCGTCCAACGACGTGCCGCCCGGCACGGTCATCAGCTCCGACCCCGGCCCGAACACCGAGCTGCGCAAGAGCCAGGCCGTCAAGCTCGTCGTGTCGCGCGGCAAGCCCGTGGTGCCGTTCATCACCGTAGGTGCCGAGGTGGAGGCCGCGACCAAGGAGATCCAGGCGGCGGGCCTGAAGGCCGTCAAGGACCCCGCGAAGGACGCGTTCCACGACACGGTGCCGATCGGCAAGGTCGTCGGCCTCGACCCGCGTCCCGGCACGGCGCTCAACCTCGACAGCCCGGTGACGCTCGTGCTGAGCAAGGGTCCGTCGCCGCGCACCCCGGTGCCGAACGTGACGGGCAAGACGAAGGACGAGGCGTTCGCGGAGCTGCAGCGCGCCGGTCTGGAGCCGGTCGAGGCGGGCGGTGACGACGCCGCCGAGAACGACCAGTCGCGCGTGGTGCGGACCGACCCGGCCGCGGGCACGGTGCTGGAGGGGACGGGCAACAAGCGCGTCACCGTGTTCTTCCAGAACAACCGCGAGGTCGAGGTGCCCGAGGTGACGCGGCTGAAGGTCCGCGAGGCCAAGGAGCAGCTCGAACGGGCCGGCCTGCGCGTGAAGGTCGAGTTCAACAAGAGCAACAACGCGACCGTCGTGAACCAGTCGATCCCGCCGCGCACGCGGGTGAAGCGAGGAACCGAGATCACGATCGTCGGCCTTTGACCAGGGCAAAGCGAAGGGCCCCGCGTTCTCGACGCGGGGCCCTTCGTTCTACAGCCTGTCTTCGGCAACTCGTCAGGAGCGCAGCATCTCGGCGACGAGGAACGCGAGCTCGAGCGACTGCTGGGTGTTCAGGCGCGGGTCGCACGCCGTCTCGTAGCGGCCGGCCAGGTCGTCGTCGGAGATCTCCTGGGCGCCGCCGAGGCACTCGGTGACGTCCTCACCGGTGAGCTCGATGTGGATGCCGGCCGGGGTGCGTGCCGAGGCGGCGGTGCACCTCGAAGAAGCCCTGGACCTCGTCGACGATGCGGTCGAAGTGCCGGGTCTTGTAGCCGGTGGACGACTCGTGGGTGTTGCCGTGCATCGGGTCGCACTGCCAGATGACCTTGTGGCCGCTGGCCTCGACCTTCTCCACGATCGCGGGCAGCACGTCGCGCACCTTCTGGTTGCCCATGCGCGAGATGAGCGTCAGACGACCCGGTTCGTTGCGCGGGTCGAGGCGCTCGACGTACTCGACGGCCATCTCCGGCGACGTCGACGGCCCGATCTTCAGACCGATCGGGTTCGCCAGCATCTCGGCGAACGCGATGTGCGCGCCGTCGAGCTGACGGGTGCGCTCACCGATCCACACGAAGTGCGACGACAGGTCGTACAGCTTCGGCTGGTCGCCGGTGGTGTCCAGGCGCAGCAGCGCGCGCTCGTAGTCCAGCAGCAGCGCCTCGTGCGAGGCGAAGATCTCCGTGCCGTGCAGCGACTGGTCGGTGACGCCGCACGCCGACATGAACTTCAGGCCGCGGTCGATCTCGCCGGCCAGGGCCTCGTAGCGCTCGCCCGCGGGCGAGGTGCGCACGAAGTCGCGGTTCCAGTCGTGCACCCGGTGCAGGTCCGCCAGACCCGCGCCGGTCAGCGCCCGCAGCAGGTTCATGGCCGCGCCCGCGTTGGCGTAGGCGCGGATCATGCGACCCGGGTCGGGAACACGGGCCTCGGGCGTGGCGACCAGGGAGTTGATGATGTCGCCGCGGTAGGACGGCAGACCCAGCGCGTCGATGTTGGACGAACGCGGCTTGGCGTACTGGCCGGCGATGCGGCCGACCTTCACCACGGGCAGGCTCGCACCGTAGGTCAGCACCACGGCCATCTGCAGCAGGGTCCGGATGTTCGCGCGGATGTGCGGCTCGGTGTTGTCGGCGAACGTCTCCGCGCAGTCACCGCCCTGCAGCAGAAACGCCTCACCGTTCGCGACCTGCGCCAGTTGCGTGTGCAGCCGGTCGATCTCGGCGGGCACGGTGATCGGCGGCACGCTCTCGAGCACGGTCCGCACACGACGCACCTGTTCGGCGTCAGGCCATTCGGGCTGCTGGGCAGCCGGACGCGACAGGGCGTCGTCCAGGCGCTTGCGCATCTCGGGAGGCAGCGGCGGAAGCTCGGGAAGCGTGTCGATGGGCACGTCCACGGTCCAGTTCACGCTGCTCATCCTAGTTGTCCCACACTGAGAGACCCTGCCGGGCCCGTCAGCTCCGCGAGGGATCTTCCGCCATCGGCCAGGCGCCGGTCAGGCCCAGGTCAGCTCCCCCGCGGGCAGGTCAAGTCTGTTACTGGTCAACTATCCGCCTCTGCCCTGCCGAGACGCCGCCCTGCATGATGTGGGCCATGGACGCCACCCGGTTGGATGACGGCACCGCGACCCGGCTGCTGGGCATCGCGATCGACAACATCCAGCGAGACCACCCGGTGCACTGGACGCACGTGATCGACGGTGACCACCGGCTCGTGCCGCAACGCGAGCTGCACCCCGTGTTCGCCGGGTCCTTCGACTGGCACTCGTGCGTGCACCAGACGTGGCTCGCCGTGCGCCTGCTGCGGCTGCGCCCCTCTCTCGCGGGCGCCGACGCGGCCCGCGACGCCCTGGACAAGCTGATCACCCCGGACAACTGCGCCGCCGAGGCCGCCTTCTTCGCCTCGCCGGCGGGACGGCACTGGGAGCGGCCGTACGGCTGGGCGTGGCTGCTCGTGCTCGACGCCGAACTGCGCACCTCCGGCCTGCCGTGGTCGGTGGCGCCGATCGGGGACGTGCTGCGCGACCGCTACCTGGAGTGGGTCTCGGCCGCGCGGCTGCCGATCCGCACCGGCACGCACGGCAACACCGCGTTCGCGACCGGACTGGTCCACGACGCGGCGCAGGCCCGTGGCGACTCCGAACTGGCCTCGGCCTGTGTCGACGCGGCACTGAGGTGGCACGGGCCGGAGACCGCGTACGGGGGCTTCGAGCCGGACGCCGCCGACTTCCTCTCCCCCGCGCTGACGACCGCCGACCTGATGCGGCGGGCTCTGAGCGCCGACGACTTCGCCGACTGGCTCGACGCGTACCTGCCGGACCTCTCGTCGCAGCGGTGGCAGGCGTTGCGCGAGCCGTTCCCGGTCGACGACCCCACCGACCCCTACGGCTCGCACCTGGCGGGGCTCGCGTTGTCGCGCGCCTGGTGCTGGGAGGCGATCGCCGACTCGCTGCCGTCCGGGCACCGGTACGCCCCGCTGGCCCGGTCGGCCTCCGCCGCGCACCGGGAGGCCGGGTGGAGCTACGTGTTCGGCGGGCACGGCTACATGGCCGACCACTGGCTCGGGACGTTCGGGGCGTACCTCGACGTGAAAGCGTTCTGACCTGCGCGAATGTGCTCTTGTGCAAAAGACGTTTGCGGTCGTCCGCAAACGTCTTTTGCACAAGCGATGTATCGCATATTGGGTATTGCGGGATCAGGCCCTGGACGTCAGGCCCGATCGTCAGGCGCCGAAGAAGACCTCGGCCTCTTCGTAGCGCTCGGTCGGAACCGTCTTCAGCTCGGCCGTCGCCTCCGACAGCTTCACGCGGACGATGTCGGTGCCGCGCAGCGCGACCATGGTGCCGAAGTCACCCGCGGCGACGGCGTCGACGGCGTGCAGGCCGAAGCGGGTCGCGAGGACGCGGTCGTAGGCGGTCGGCGTGCCCCCGCGCTGGATGTGGCCGAGGACGGCCGCGCGCGACTCCTTGCCGGTGCGGTCCGCGATCTCCTCCGCGAGCCACTGGCCGACGCCGCCGAGGCGGACGTGGCCGAACGCGTCGCGCTCACCGGAGTGCAGCACCTCGGCGCCGCCCTCGGGGATCGCGCCCTCGGCGACGACGATGATCGGGGCGAACTCGCTCTCGAAGCGGCGCTCGACGTGCTCGACGACCTTGTCGACGCTGAACGGGCGCTCCGGGACGAGGATGACGTTCGCGCCACCGGCGAGACCGGAGTGCAGCGCGATCCAGCCCGCGTGACGGCCCATGACCTCGACGACGAGAGCGCGGTGGTGCGACTCGGCGGTGGTGCGCAGGCGGTCGATGGCCTCGGTCGCGATGTGGACGGCCGTGTCGAAGCCGAACGTGTAGTCCGTGGCGCCGAGGTCGTTGTCGATCGTCTTCGGCACGCCGACGACGCCGATGCCGTCGTCGGTCAGGCGCTTGGCGACACCGAGGGTGTCCTCGCCGCCGATCGCGATGATGGCGTCGATGTTGTTCTCCGCGATGGTCTCGCGGATGCGGTCGACACCGCCCTCGACCTTGTAGGGGTTCGTGCGCGACGAGCCCAGGATCGTGCCACCGCGGGTCAGGATCTCCTCGACGTCCGCGAGGTCGATCGACTTGGTGAGGTTCTCGATCGGGCCCTGCCACCCGTTGCGGAACCCGACGATCTCCCAGCCGTGTGCCTTGATGCCCTTGCGGACCACGGCCCGGATCACGGCGTTCAGACCGGGGCAGTCACCACCGCCAGTGAGCACACCGATGCGCATCTGCTTCCCCATCTCTCGTGTTCTGTGTCACGCAGACTTTCACGAGCTGTATCGGTGCAGCAACGGGGGGTCTCACTTACCGGACGGGAAAGCCGATTTTCCTGCGGTGCTCCTCGATCACCTTCCACCGCGCGAGGTTGTGCCGGGCGTCGGCGAGGGCGTCGTGGGCGTCGGCGGGCGGGGCCGGCAGCTTGGGGCGGCCGACGTCGTCCCAGCGCTGCCGCAGGTCGCGCGTGAACCGGGGCAGGGCGCGCGGCAACGCCGGCATGGCACCCCACAGCTGCGCCAGCGCCACGTGGTCGTAGGCGGCGAACCAGGCCCACAGCTCGATCTCGTCGCGCGCGGCGTCGCGGGCGCCGAGGAAGTCCAGCAGGTCCTCGCGGATGCGCTCGCGGCTGCGCCACGCCCTGTCCGCGGGCGAGGGCAGCTGGTTGAGCACGTTCTGCCGCACCCACGGCCCCGCGCGATCGGGGTCGAACTCGGTGGACACGGCGTAGAACTCGCGGCCTTCCTCGTCGACCACACCGATGGACACGAGGTCGATGGTCAGCCCGTCCTCGATGAACTCACAGTCGTAGAAAAACCGCACCGCGACACCCTAGGGGTGTGCTCAACTCGCCTTCTTCTCGGGCACCCGGTCGGTCTTGCCGCCCTGTTCCGGCACGTCGGCGGTCTGCTCCTTGGCCTTGGCCGCGTAGACGTCGACGTACTCCTGGCCGGAGAGCTCCATCAGGGCGTACATGATCTCGTCGGTGATCGACCGCAGCACGAACCTGTCGCCGGACAGGCCCTCGTAGCGGGAGAAGTCGAGCGGCTTGCCGATCTTGATCCGGATCGGGTGCGGCTTCCACATCTTCGAGCCGATGGGGTTCGCCTTGTCCGTGCCGAACATCGCCACGGGGATGACCGGCGCACCGGACTCCAGGGCGATCCACGCGACGCCGACCTTGCCCTTGTACAGGCGCGCGTCGGGCGAACGGGTGCCCTCGGGGTAGATGCCGAGCAGCTTGCCCTCGCGCACGATCCGCACGCCGGTGTCGAGCGCTCCCTGCGCGGCGGACGCGCTGGACCGGTCGATCGGCACCTGGCCGACGCCGGAGAAGAACCACTTCTGCAGCTTGCCCTTGAGCCCCGTGCCGGTGAAGTACTCGATCTTGGCGGGGAAGGTGACCCGCCGCGACAGCATCAGCGGCAGGAAGAAGGAGTCGGAGACGGCGAGGTGGTTGCTCGCCAGGATCGCGCCGCCCTCCTTGGGGATGTTCTCGGCGCCCTCGATGATCTTGGGCTGGAAGAACAGCCGCAAGATCGGTCCCAGGAGGACGTGCTTCATGATCCAGTACAGCACAGCGGGAAGCGCCTCCCTAGACACCGAACCTTGATCCCGGCGACCAGCCTACGGAGCCGACCGCACCTCACACAACGAGTCCGGGGACCGGGAGTCACCCGCCGGGCGACGTGACTGAGCCGACTGCCGCACCCCGCAACACAACCGGCCCGTGCAACGATGAGGGGTCAGAGGGTTGCGGCACGTGGAGAGGCTCTGGATGAACGCCCGGCGCGACTCGACCGACGGCCCGGAGAACGTCGACGAGCTCTTTGCCGAGATCGTCGCGGGTCTCGAGCGGGACGGGGTCGGCAAGGACTGGCTCGACCTCGACGAGGCGAGCCCCGAGGACTCCAGGCCGGGCAGGCCCGAGACCCGTGACGACGAGGCCGGCGACCTCCCCGCCGACGTCGATGACGAGCCCGAATCCCGCGATCCGGCCGACGACGACCACTTCGTCCCGCCGGAGCCGCCGCCGTTCCCCGTGCTGCGCGCCTCGACCTTCGCGGCGCTCGGCCTGTTCGTCCTCGGCATCCTCCTGCTCGTCGCGCCCGGCATCTTCGGGCTGCAGTCGAGCATCGGCACGCCGCTGTCGCTGGTGGCGCTCTGCTCGGGTGTCGGCTGGCTCATCCTGCGCATGCGCAACACACCGCCGCCGGACTCAGGGTGGGACGACGGCGCCCAGGTGTGACGCGTCACGACCCGGCCGGTAACGACGTGATAACGGCCACTCAAACCTTCAGATAACGATTCGGTCATGCCTACCGTGTCGGGCATGGACCAGATGCAGCACCTGATGATGGCCCGCGCCATGGCGACCCTCGGCAAGAAGGACGTGGCCAAGCGCCGCCGTCCGCGCATCCTGCGCCTGCTGGGCCGCTAGCGACCCCTCGTACGAGTGTTCGCGGTGGGCGAACAACCCCGGCAGGTCCGCCGCGAACACTCAGTTCTTCTTCCGCAACGCCTCCGGCTTGTGCACCGCGTCCCTGCCGCTCTTCGCGCTCTCCACGCGGTACTGGGGCTCATCCTCCGAGGCCTTCACCTTGCGCCCCGCGGCCTGCTTCTCGGTCGTGATCTCCTCCTTGACCTCGCCGTGCGTCGTCGCGCCGTGGCTCGACCACTCGACCTCGTCACCGGGCTTCAAAGGGTGCTTCGTCATGATCGCGGGGTACCCCCACTCGGACGAACCCATTCGAGCGGAGGACCACCGTGAACGACGAGGAGCGGGAGCAGACCCGGAAGGACTTCGCCGACGCGGTCAACATGACCGCCTCGAAGCTGGAGAAGTGGCTCGGCACCGACGAGTCGCAGCAGGTCGGGGACAAGTCCTCCGGCGAGTCGACCGGGCACGCGTCGGGCCGCCGCATCGTCGACCTGCTGAAGGCGAAGCGCGAGGACCTGACCGACAGCGACTACCAGCACATGCGCAAGGTCGTCGGTTATGTGCACCGGCACCTCGCCCAGCGGCCGGACGGCGACGTGAAGGAGAGCCGCTGGCGCTACTCGCTCATGAACTGGGGCCACGACCCCGTCGGGAGCTAGTGGCGCGAGTGGTTCTCGGTCGCCCGCCCCTGGGCGGACATCTCGCGGGCGAGCGTCGCCGCGCCCACGATGCCGGCGTCGTCGCCGAGCTGCGCGGTGCGGATCCTCGCCAGCGGGCGGTGGCCCGCCCCGGTCACCACGGACGCGTACCGCTCGCGGGCGTCGTCGAGGAACAGCGGCGCCGACGTCGACACCCCTCCCCCGATCACGATGACCTCGGGGTCGTAGACGTCGGCGACGAGCGCGAGGCCCTCGCCGAGCCACTTGGCGAGCTCGGCCATCGCCCGCTTGGCGAGCGGGTCGCCGTCGCGGGCCGCCCCGGCCACCCGGCGGCCGGTCACGGCGCGGGAGTCACCGGCGGCCTCGCGGGCCAGCACGGTGGAGACGCCGGGGTGCTTGGCCAGCAGCTCGACGGCGGTGGCACTCAGGGCCGTCCCGCTGCAGTAGCGCTCCCAGCAGCCGTTCTTGCCGCACGGGCAGGGGCGGCCGTCCGGGACCACCCGCAGGTGGCCCAGTTCGGGGGCGACGCCGTGCGCGCCGCGGAAGAGCTCGCCGTCGAGCAGGAGCGCGGCGCCGATGCCGGTGCCGATGGCCACCAGCACGGCCGTGCGTGCGCCTCGGGCCGCACCGAAGCGGTGTTCGGCGAACGCCGCCGCGTTCGCGTCGTGCTCGAGCACCACGGGCATGCCGAGCCGGTCGCTCATGCGTTCCGCGACGTCAACCTGCCGCCACGCCAGGTGCGGCGCGAAGCGGACCGTGCGGCGGTCCGAGGCGATGAAGCCCGCCACGGCGAGGCCGACGGCGTCCACCGGGTGCCGGGCCGCGACCTCCTCCACGGCGGCGACGATCGCGTCTTCGAGGGCGCGCTCGTCCGCGGGCGTCGGCGCGCGCGAGGTGTCCAGCACCGAGCCACGCGGGTCCACGACGCCGGCACGCACGCTGGTGCCCCCGATGTCCACTCCGACCGTGAGCACTAGTCGGTCTTCCTGACGACCTTGATGTGCTGCACGCGCTGCCCGGCCTCGGGAGCCGGCTCGTCCGCCGCGTGCTCGGGCGGGGCGCCGGGCTCGCGCAGGGCGGCGCGCAGGACCGCGACCAGGCCCGCCGCGTGCTCGGCGGCCTTCGCGGCCAGTTCGGAGCGGTCTCCGCGCAGCAGCGCCACGCCGTTGCACAACGGGCACCAGCCGCACGTCTCGGGCGTGTGCGAGCCGTCGCCCGCCTCGGCGACGCGCTGCAGCCACGGCTGCATCCGCTCGGCGGCCGTGTCGACGAGCAGCCGCAGCTCCTCGGCGAGCTTGGCGGTGTTGTCCTGGGTCATCTACGAGCTCCTGATCAGCGCCACGGTCAGCGCCAGAGGGACGGGTCGGGGCGGAACTCCACCGTCACGCCGCCCGAATCCATCTCCGCACCGATGACGATGCAGCGCCTCAGCAACGACGGCAGCGCCACGAGGCGACGCCGGCCGTCGACGGTCAGGGCGAGGTCGTCGCCCACGCGTGCGAGGTCCAGGTCCGTGTCGTCGGACAACGGCAGCGCGATCCGCAGCGAGTACCGGGCGTCGAGCCCGCGCCCGCTGCCCGACACCTCGAGCAGCGACTCCGGCACCGCGGCACCGGGCAACGGGTCCTCGTCGCCGTAGAGCTGCGCGGCGACCTCCAGCAGTGCGGGAACGCCGACGGGTTCGGCCGCGCGGTGGTCGACCGTGCGGATCTCGCCGATCCCGGTGAGCTCGGCCAGCACCGCGTCCTGCTCCTGGCGGCGCGTGCGCAGCCAGGAGGCCGCCGCACCGCGCGCCCCGCCCGGTGAGGGCACCAGCCGGTTCGCGATCACGCTGTCGACCCGGATCCCCTGCAGCGCCAGCGCCGTCAGGGTGCGGCGGGTCTCGGCGGCGACGACGCGCTCGGGGGTGAGCACCAGCCGCACCGAGCACGACCCGGAGTCGGCGAGCATCGAGCGCAGCGCGTCCAGCCGTTCGGCGAGCCTGCTCAACGCGTCCGCCGTGGCGTCCCACTTCTCGACCGTGCCGGTACCCGCGACCCCCGCGAGCAGTCCGCGCACGACGCGCCGGTGAGTCGGGAAGAGCCGTTCGAGGTAGCCGGCGAACGCCTCGGGCAGCGACAGCAGCCGCAGCGTCTCCGCGGTCGGCCCGCAGTCGACGACCACGACCTCCCACGGCCCGGACGACGCGAGCCGCCGCACCTCCGCGAGCGCGAGGAGCTCCTCGACACCCGGCAGGACCGTCAGCTCCTCGGCGTCGAGCTCGTCGACACCGGCGCCCGCGAGGACCGTCCGCAGGTGCCCGCGCAGCTCGCCCCACGCCTCGTCGACGAGGCCGCGGGGGTCGATCTGGCAGGCGAACAGACCGTCCGAGCCGTCCACTTCGGACGGTTCGGCGCCCAGGCGCACGTCGAGCGCGTCGCCCAGGGAGTGCGCGGGGTCGGTGGAGACCACGAGCGCCTTGCGCCCGTGCGCGGCCAGCGAGGCGGCCGTGGCGGCCGACAGCGTCGTCTTGCCGACCCCGCCCTTGCCGGTGAAGAGCAGGACCCGGCTCAAGCCGCCTTCTCCGCGCGCTTCTTGAGCTCCTTGAGCGCGGTGTCGAGGATCAGCTTCTCGGCCTTGCGGCGGAACAGGCCGATCATCGGGATCACGAGCTGCACCGACAGCGTGTAGGTGACCTTGGTGCCGGTGCCGGACGGCGCCAGCACGTAGCTGCCCTGCTGGGCCTTCTGCATGGTGCCCTTGACGAGCTCCCACTTCACCGACAGACCGTCGGGGGCCCAGTCGTACCTCAGGGTGTACTCGTCCTTGACGGGGCCCTGGTCGATCGCGAACCGCACCTGCTCGGCACGGCCGTCGGGACGGGTGCCGAGGACCTCGACCTCCTTCATCCCGTTCGCCCAGTCCGGGTACGACGGGAAGTCCGCGATGATCGCCATGATCTTCTCAGGCGGAGCGTCGATGACGATGGACTGAGTGGACTCGTCGGCCATAGACGTGGAGGTTACTCGCGTGGCTACCAGTTCAGGACGTGAGGCTTGCCGCTGCGCTGGAAGTGGCCGACGTTGACGCACTCGGTGCGGCCGACGCGCACGCGCCTGGCCAGCGGCTGGTGCACGTGCCCGAAGACCGACCAGCGCGGACCTTCACGGACGATCTTGTCCAGCGCGGCCCGCGAGCCCCATTCCGGGCGGCGCGCGACTACGTCGTACGTCAGTTCGGCGACCGACGGCGGGATGTGCGTGCACAGCACGTCGACCCGTCCCATCCGCTCCAGAGCGGCCGCCATGTCCTCCTCCGTGCGCAGGTACGGGTGCCACGGCGCGTTGGGGTTGCGGGCCAGCCCGGGCATCATCAGCCCGCCACCCGCGAAGCCGAACCTCAGCCCGCCGATGTCGGTGGCCTCGCCGTCGAGCACGTGCACGCCCACCCCGGCGAACCGCGGCCACAGGTGCGGACTGTCCACATTGCCCGGTGTCGCGTACGTCGGCGCGGACATGGCGCTGAACAGCGCCTGGTACTGCTCCAGCACCGCTTCTTCCACGACGGAACGGGCGTCGGCGAGGCCGTCCCACAGCGACCGGATGTAGCTCGCCGTGTCCGCGCGCCGGGTGCCGCGGCGGAGCTCGGCGAAGACCCCCACCTTCTCCGGCCCGAAGACGCGCCCGAGGATGCCCTTGGAGTGGTCGTGGTAGTCGACGAAGTCGATCAGGTCGCCGAGCACGACGAGCGCGTCGGCCCCGTCACCGGCGCGCGCCAGCGCCTCCGCGTTGCCGTGCACATCCGAGACCACGTGAACCCGCACGGTTCCAACTTAGTTGACGACTTGGCAAGATCACCCCGCCGGCGGACAGCCGGCGGGACGGCCGTCCTCCAGCGTCAGCTTCAGCCCCAGCGCGACGGACTTCGCGTCCAGCTGGCGGCGTTGCACCTCGCGGCGGGCGCCCCGCGGGGTGAGCGGCCCCGCGGCCGGATCAGCGCGGAGGAAGTAGTGCAGGACGGTGCCGTCGAGCACGGGCTCGAGCCAGACCTCCATCGTGCCGACGAGCGCCCCGCCGACCGTCCAGCGCAGTCCCTCGTCGCCGCGGTTCGCGTAGACGTCGAGGTCCAGGTCCGGCCAGAACGCCCGCCACGACGCGGGCGAGGCGAAGGCGGCGGCGACCACACCGGGTGGTACCGCCAGGAAAGTCTCGTCGACGACGTCCACGCTGGCCATGAGGACAAAAGGTAACGGAAGGGCGTACCCACCTTTGTATCGCCGGAATCACACGCTAGGTTTCCCCACCAGTAACATTTCACCGTACGGAGGTTGACGTGCGCGAGTTCAGCGTCCCCGCCACCGCCGCTGTGGCTCCGGAGGAGAACCTCACCGACATGGTGTGGGCCAACGCGGAGCGCTTCGGCAACGCCGTCAGCTTCCGCAGGCAGGTCGACGGCACCTGGGTGGACATCACCGCGCGTGACTTCGCCGCGCAGGTGATGGCCGTCGCGAAGGGCATGGTCGCCGCCGGTCTGGAGCTCGGCGACCGGGTCGGGCTGGTGTCCAAGACGCGCTACGAGTGGTCGCTGCTCGACTTCGCCATCTGGGCGGCGGGCGGCGTCGTGGTGCCCATCTACGAGACGTCGTCGGCGGACCAGATCGAGTGGATCCTGTCCGACTCCGGCGCGAAGGCCGTGTTCGTCGAGGCCGCGCAGCACCGCGCGCTGGTCGACGAGGTCGTCGGCAAGCTCCCGGAGCTGCGCCACGTGTGGCAGGTCGAGGGTGGTGCCGCCGCGGTCGACGAGCTGACCGCGCTGGGCGCCGAGATCACCGACGAGCAGGTGCACGAGCGCCGTGCGCAGGCCAAGGCCGACCACACGGCCACGCTGGTCTACACGTCCGGCACGACCGGGCGTCCCAAGGGCTGCACGCTGACGCACCGCAACCTGCTGTCCGAGGTGCGGTCGGCGCTGTCGCGGTTCCCCGAGATTCTCACCGCGGGCAACTCGCTGCTGCTGTTCCTGCCGCTCGCGCACATCCTGGCGCGCGCCCTGGCGCTGGCGTGCGTCTACTCGCGCGTGACGCTGGGCCACACCGCGGACGTGAAGAACCTCGTCGAGGACCTCGGCCAGTTCCGCCCGACGTTCGTCGTCGCGGTGCCGCGCGTGTTCGAGAAGGTCTACAACGGCGCGAAGCAGAAGGCGCACGCCGGCGGCAAGGGCAAGATCTTCGACGCCGCCGAGGCGACGTCGGTCGCGTACAGCACCGCGCTCGACAACGGCGGTCCCGGCCTCGGGCTGCGGATCAAGCACACCGTGTTCGACAAGCTGGTGTTCTCGAAGCTGCGCGCCGCGCTCGGTGGCCGCGCGATGGCGGCCGTGTCGGGTGGTGCCCCGCTGGGTGCCCGCCTGTCGCACTTTTTCCGCGGCGCGGGCATCCCGGTCTACGAGGGCTACGGCCTGACCGAGACGTCGGCCGCGGCGTGCGTGACGTTCCCCGGCCAGGAGAAGGTCGGCACGGTCGGCCTGCCGGTGCCCGGCACGTCGGTGCGCATCGCCGAGGACGGTGAGATCCTCATCAAGGGCGACATCGTCTTCACCGGCTACTGGAACAACGAGGAGGCCACCAAGGAGGCCCTCGAGGACGGCTGGTTCCACACCGGCGACATCGGTGAGCTCGACGGCGACGGGTTCCTCAAGATCACGGGCCGCAAGAAGGAGATCATCGTCACCGCCGGTGGCAAGAACGTCTCCCCGGCGCAGCTCGAGGACCGGATCCGGGCGCACCCGCTGATCTCGCAGTGCATGGTCGTCGGCGACAAGCAGCCGTTCATCGGCGCGCTGATCACGATCGACCCGGAGTTCTTCCCGGCGTGGAAGGAGTCGCACGGCAAGCCGGCGTCGGCCGAGGTCCCGGACCTCGTCGAGGACCCGGACCTGCTGGCCGAGATCCAGGCCGTGGTGGACGACGCGAACAAGACGGTGTCCCAGGCGGAGGCCATCCGCAAGTTCCGGGTGCTGCCCGTCGACTTCACCGAGGCCGGTGGCGAGATGACGCCGTCGCTGAAGCTGAAGCGCTCCGTCGTGGCGACGACCTACGCGTCGGACATCGACGCGATCTACGCGAGGTAAGTGGTCTGAAGTACGCGAAAGGCCCAGGAGCTGAGAGAGAGCTCCTGGGCCTTTCGACCCCCAGCGATCGTGATCCGCGGAGAGCTCCGCAGAACCCGAGAAGTGTGTTGCCCCGGCCCCCCGACCGGGACATGAGGAAGATTGCCGTACGGCGCTGACGTATCGCTGACGCGCCGATGTCACTGCGCGACAGCGCGCCAATAGGCTGTCCGGCAGACGGGGATCATCCGGCTCGCGCGAGGGGAAAGCAATGGCTTCGGGTCCGCAGTTCCGGCTGCTCGGACCGATGGAGGTGCGCCTGGACGGCTCCTCGGTGGTGCTCAGGGCGGGCAAGCACCGGGCGTTGCTGGCGGCGTTGCTGCTGCGGCCGAACCGCGTGGTGCCCGTGACGGAACTCGTCGGGCACGTGTGGGGGGACACACCGCCCGCGCGCACACGGGGGACGTTGCAGACGTACGTCATGCGCCTGCGCGCGGCTCTGGGTGACCCGTCGTTGATCCGGACGGCCGCGGACGGCTACTGGATGCGGGTCGACCCCCTTGCCGTGGACGCCCACCTGTTCGCTGACGCGGCTGCCCGGGGACGTGCGGCTGCTTCGTCGTCCGACTTGGTCACGGCGCGGAAAGCGTTTGCTGAGGCGTTGGAGCTGTGGCGCGGGCCGGTGCTGTCGGACGTGCCGTCGGAGACGCTGTACTCCGAGCACGCTCCGCGGCTCACCGAGCTGCTGATGACGGTGCACGAGCGGCGGGTCGACGTGGAGCTGGCGCTCGGCAACCACGCGGACCTGGTGCCGGAGCTGTTCGCGCTGACGCGCGACCACCCGTTGCGCGAACGCTTCTGGGCTCAGCTGATGCTCGCGCTGTACCGCAGCAGCAGGCAGGCGGAGGCGCTGGAGGCGTTCCGGCAGCTCGACCGGACGCTGGACGAGCAGCTGGGCATCGACCCGTCCGCCGAGCTGCGGTCGTTGCACCAGGCGATCCTCGTGGGCTCGCCGGAGCTGGCGGCGCCGGTGGTCGCGCGCGGACCGGAACGCGCGCCGCCGTCCCCGATGCGGCTGCCGGACGACATCGCGGACTTCACGGGCCGCGACCGGCACGTCGAGCGGATCACCGAGCTGGTCACGGGGCCGGTGCCGATCGTGACGCTGGCGGGGCAGCCGGGGGTCGGCAAGACGACGCTGGCGGTGCACGTCGCGCACCTGCTGCGCGACCGGTTCCCGGACGGGCAGCTCTACGTCGACCTGCGCGGGTACTCGTCGGGACCGCCCGCGGAGGGGCTGGACGTGCTGTCGCGGTTCCTGCGGGCGCTCGGGGTGCCGCCGGACGAGATCCCGCCGGACCCCGACGAGCAGAGCACGATGCTGCGGTCGTTGCTCTCGGGCCGGCGGATGCTGCTGGTGCTCGACAACGCCTCCGCTCCGGACCAGGTGCGGCCGCTGCTGCCGGGGACGGCGTCGTGCCGGGTGGTCGTGACGTCGAGGGACGACCTGCGCGGCCTGATCGCCATGAACGGCGCCCGGACCGTGCCGGTGGACGTGTTCGACGCCGCGGAGTCGGCGTCGTTGCTGACGAGGCTGCTCGGGCCCGGCGACCACGCCGAGCTGGCCTCCCGCTGCGGCCACCTGCCGCTCGCGCTGCGGGTGGCGGCGGCCTACCTGGCGGGGCGGGACGAGGTGACGATCACCGGCTCGCCGATCGAGCTGGCCTACGCCGCGCTGCCGCCCGCGCCGCAGCGGTTGTTCCGGCTGCTGTCGCTGGTGCCGGGACCGGACTTCACGCCGGAGGCCGCCTCGGCCCTGGCCGACGTCGACGCCGAGGGCCTGCTGACCGTGCTGGCGATCGCCGAGCTGGTCGTGCTCGCCGCCCCCGGTCGCTACCGCTTCCACGACGAGCTGATGCGCTACGCCGTCGCGTCGCGCGAGGAGAACGACAGCCCCGCCGAGCAGGAGAACGCCTGGAAAGCCCTGCTCAACCACTACGTGCGCGGCGTCGAGCGCTGCGCGGAGCTGCTCTACCCCGGCATCGTGCGGCTGCCGTCGTCGGCGACGGGCCCGGCACCGCGCATCCCGGCGTCGGCCGACGCGCTGGCGTGGCTCGACGCGGAACGCCCGAACCTGATCGCCGCCATCCGGCACGCCGCCGACCACGGTCCCGCCGAGATGGCCTGGCAGCTCGCCGACGCCCTGCGCGGCTACCTGTGGATCGGCCACCACGTCGGCGAATGGCTCGCGACGGCGCACCACGGCCTGCGGGCGGCCCGGGCGTCCGGCCACCGCGCGGCCGAGGCGGCCATGCACACCAACTTCGGCACCCTCTACCTGCGGCTCGGCGACTACGCGCGGTCGGTGGAACACCACGAACACGCCCTGGAGCTGTACCGGGAGCTGGGCGACGGGGACGCCGAGGCGAGTGTGCTCAACAACCTCAGCCTCGTGCACCGCCGCTCAGGGGACCTGGTCGCCGCCAAGGAGGCCCTGGTCCGCTGCCTGGAGATGCTGCGCTCGGCGGACCTGGTCAGCACCGGCCTCTACAACCTGGGCCAGCTCGCCGTGGAACTGGGCGAGCTCGACGACGCCGTCGAGCACTTCTCCCAGGCGCTGGCGCTCGCACCGACCGCCGACAGCCACACCTATGTCGGCATGGTCCTGCGCCTGCAAGGCCGCCTGGACGAGGCGCGCGGCCACCTCGAACGCGCCCTCGCCATCGGCAACGTCCCCGCCGGCGAAGCCGAGGCCCTGGAGAACCTCGCCGCTCTCGAACTCGCCTCCGGTGACGCGCCGGCCGCCCTCACCCTGGCGACCCGGGCCCTGGCGCTCGTGGCCGACGGCGGCGATCCGCAGGTGGCGACGTCGTTGCGGATCACGCTCGGCGAGGTCCGCCGCGCGCTGTCCGACCCCGACGGCGCCGCGGAGCTGTTCGAGCAGGCGCTGGCGACGGCGCGGCGCATCGGGTACGCGTCCGGTGAGGTGCGGGCGCTGATCGGCTTGGCGGTGGTGTGGCGCGATCTCGGCCGTCCGGCCGACTCGGTGTCCGCCGCCGAGCAGGCGGTGCGCCGCGGCGCCGAACTCGGTCTGCGCGCCTTGGAGAACCAAGCCCGCGAGCTGATCTGACCTCGACCGACGTTCACGACGTCAGCCGCGATGTCCCGCGAACCTCTTCGTCAGATGACAACGTTGTCTTCTGCTTGACGATCGCATACCGACTGCACACGTACACGAGTCCCAGCGGCGATATATCGAATACGGGATATCAGTCAGCCGATGAGACCTTCGAGGCGCTGGGCGAGCTGGTCCCAGCGCCAGTGGTCGCTGACCCACTCCCGGCCGGCGCGACCCATCTTGGCCGCCGTGCCGGGGTCGGCCAGCAGGGAGGCGATCCGCTCGGCGACGTTCTCGACGTCGCGGCCGTCGACGAGGTTGCCGGTGATGCCGTCGCGCATGGTCTCCGGCGCACCGCCGGAGCGTCCGGCCACCACGGGCAGCCCGGTCGCCGAGGCCTCCAGGTAGACGATGCCGAGGCCCTCGACGTCGAGGCCGCGGCCGCGCGTGCGGCAGGGCATCGCGAAGACGTCGCCCGCGTTGTAATGCGCGGGCAGCTCCTCCCACGGCACCGAGCCGGTCAGCACGACGTCGCGCGACCCGGCGGCCAGCTTCTCGAGCGTCCCCCGGTACGGCCCGCCGCCCACGATCAGCAAGGCGGCGTCCGGCACCGTGCGCTGGATCAGCGGCAGCGCGCGGATCAGGACGTCCTGCCCCTTGCGCGGCACCAGGCGCGAGACGCACACGACCACCGGCCGGTCGCCCAGGCCGTACCGCTTCCGCATCTCCGCCCGAGCCGCGGGATCCGGCCGGTACAGCTCGGTGTCCACACCGGACGGAAGGTGTTCCAACGCCGCCATGGGACCGAACGCCGCCGAGAAGCGGGAGCGCGTGTAGCGGCTGACGTAGGTCACAACGTCCACACCGGACCCGATGGCGCGCAACGCCTGTCGTGCCACCGGCAGCATCGACCAGCCCACCTCGTGCCCGTGCGTGCACGCGACGGCGCGGCTCAGCCCGAGCGACGGCGCCAGCAACGCCAGCGGAGCCGCCGCACCGAACCAGGAGGCCTCGCACGACTCGGCGCGGGCGATGTCCCGTGCGCGGGACAGGACGTCCGGCGTCGGCAGCATCAGCGACGTGGGGTGCCGCACCACCGGGAACGGCTGCTCGGCGTCGAACTCCCGCGCGCCCTTCCACTTCGGCGCGTACACGACGAGGGAGTCCGCGGGCAGCCGTGTCGCCAGAGCGTGCAGGTAGGACTGGATGCCACCGGGGCGGGGCGGGAAGTCGTTGGTCACCAGCAGGGTTCGGCGCACGGGCGCAACGCTATCCGATGCTCGTTTTCAAGAACGCACGCCAGCCCGCCACGTCGGCCGCGCTCAGGTCCACCGCGGACCTCACCCCGTTGCGGAGGTAGAAGTCCACGACGCCGCGCTCCCCCAGCCCGGACTCCAGGTACACCATGATCGAGTACGCCTGCTGGTAGGCGAGGTCGCGGCCGGGTCCGCTGAAGTCGGCGGGCACCGCCGAGACGTCCGAGGTGAGCAACGGCGCGGCTTGGCGCAGCGACAGCCCGAGCCCGTGGAACGCCACCCAGTCCGCGAAACCCTCCACGAGCCACAACGGCGCCGAGTCCGACGTCAGGTCGCGCGTCGCGACGTGCGTGATCTCGTGCCGCAACAGCACCCGCAGTTCCAGGTCCGACAGCGCCGAGGCCCGCGTCCGGTTGAGCACCACGCGCTGCCCGGCACCGTCGCGGATCGCGACGCCGGCCATGTCCGCGAACGCGGGCCCGACGAGCGACACCCGCTCGGCGTCCGTCGCCGGAACGACCACATCAACCCGGCGCGCCCAGGAGATATCCAATATATCGGCGACACTGCGCACCGACTCGTCGAGCGACGCCGCCACCCGCGAAGCGAGTTCGTCGTCGCAGGAACTGCTGGTGACAGTGCCCGACGAAACCGTCAGCACGGCCTCTTTGCAACGATCGATTTCGGTCGACCGCAACTCAACGGGCCGTGTTGCAACGGTGAGGCCCAGCAGGAACGTCAGGGTGACGGTGACCGCCAGCAACGTCCGGAGGTGCTTCACCGGCGCAACGCTAGCCCTCGATGCGCCGGATCACCGCGATGGGACCGATGGCGTCGATCGGTGCGATCTTCACCGGCTGGCCCTCGGTCGAGGCGTGCACGGCGCGCGTGTTGTCGACGGCCATGGCGACGTGCGAGCGGCTCGAGTAGTAGATGATCAGGTCGCCGCCGCGGACCTCGCTGCGCGACACGGCACGCCCGACGCCGGCCTGCCCGCCGGAGGTGCGCGGGATCGAGACCCTCGCCGCCGCGTACGCCTTCATCGTCAGCCCGGCGCAGTCCCACTGGTCGGGGCCGGTGGAGCCGTACCTGTAGTCGTCGCCGCGCTGCGCCAGCGCGAAGGTGAGGGCGAGACCCGCGGTGCCGCTCGGCACGCTGATCGCCGACCGGTCGCCCGGATCGCGCAGCTGCTGCACGACCGGCGCCGGCAGTCGCGTCAACGCCGACCGCACCTCCCCGATCTGCGCCTGCAGCGCCTGGTTGCGCCCGTCCAGGTCGGCCTTCAGCTTCTCGGCCGCCGCGGTGGTCTCCGCAGCACGGGTGCGCGCGGTCTCCGCCACCTGGTGCGCCTGGCGGGCCTTCTCGACCGCGCCGGACAGCCGCGCGAGCGACTCCGCCCTGTCGGTGGCGAGGATCCGCATCATCTCCAGGCGGTTCAGGAAGTCCTGCTGCGAGTCCGCGACGAGCAGCGCCGAGAGCTGGTTGAACCGGGCGCCCTCGAACGACGCCTGGGTGATGAGGTCGACCTGCTGGCGGAAGTCGTCCTCGTCGCGCTTGGCCTGCCGCTCGATCTGCTGCGCCGCGGCCACCGTCGCGGTCGCGCGGTCGAGCTCGGCCTTGCGCTGCACCAGGTCCTCCTGCGCGCGCAGCACTTCCTCGTTGAGCTTCGTGGCCTGCGCCGTCAGATCGGCGTAGGCGCGTGCGGGATCAGCCGGCTGCGCCGCCAGGGACACGGCCGGTGTGGCCGGGAGCAGCAGGGCCAGAACCAGGAAACCACGGGTGAACTTGCGCGACATGAGGTCGCCGATCCCCCTCGCCAGAACAAGACCGTCAAGATCGACGGCGTCAGGCTACCGGGTGATCAAACGCGCCCGAGACGGGCCAGCAACACAGCGGACGGCACCGGGTGCGCGCCGCGGCGGCGCACCGAGTCCGCGACCGCACGATCCGACGTCACGACCACCACCGGGCGCCCCTCGGGCTCCGCGGTGACCAGCGCCCGGATCACGTCGTCGGCCAGAACACCGGGATCGCTGAAGAGGACGCGCACGCCCCGAGGCGCCGCCGCGGGCACGGCCACGACACCGGCGCCGTCGAACACCAGCGTCACCTCGGCACCCGTGCGCGCCGCGAGCACCGCCAGCTGGTGCACGAGCCGATCGCGCTGGTCCGACAGCGACAGCTCCGGATAACCGGTCTTCGTGACGTTGTAGCCGTCGACCACCAGGTGCACCGCCGGCAGCGCCAGCAGCCGGTCCAGCGCCGCCGGGTCCTCCACGCGGCCCACGGTCCCCTGCGACGCGCTGGCACCGCGCACGAGGTCGGCGGGACGTGGTCCCGTGCCTCCCAGGGCGAGCTCGCGGCGCAGGCCCGTCACGGCGCCGTCGAGGGTGTCGACGAGCAGCGCGAGCCGCACCTCGTCCGCCTGGCGGGCCTCGCGGGCGGACTGTCGCGCGACCTCGGCCTCCGCGATCGCCCGCTGTGCTTTGCCGCGCTCGGTCTCGGCGCGCTCGCGTTCGCGGTCGCGTTCGGCGGTCAGGCGCTTGACCTCGTCCGCGGTGCGTTGCCGGATCTTCTCGACCTCGGCGGCCGCGGCCGCGGCGGCGTCCTTGGCCTCGCGCAGCTTCACGCCCTGTTCGCGCAACCGCTTGCGCAGGCGTTCGAGTTCGACTTCGGCGTCCGCGCGCACACGTTCGGCGGCACCGTCGAGCTGGGTGCGTTCCGCCCTGAGCCGGTCCAGCTCGCCTTCCAGCCGTTCGGCGCGGAGCACGGCGGCGTCCCGCTCGGCCCGCAGCGTCGCGTCGCCGACCCGCCGCGACACCAGTTCCACGTAGTGCGGGGCGACCTCGTCCCCGGTCAGCACCGCGGCCGCCGCGGCGGTCACCGGGTCCGGTGACGTCACCTCCAGCGTCGACGGCCTGTTCTTGCGCAGCCACTCGACCACCGCGGTGCGGAAGTTCGCCGAGTTCCGCAGGCCGGCCACGACCTGCGTGCCGCCGAGCCTGGCGCGTTTGGTGGGGGCGAACTTCGCCACCGGCCGCAGGTGCTGGGGCACGTCGACCTTCGCCATCTCGCCCAGCGCGTCCGCACCCAGCTCGGCTAGCCTCACCCGCAACGGCTCCGGCAGGGCCGACCAGTCCACAGTGGATTCACCTGCGGACTCACCTGCCTCGTCGGCAGGCTGGTCGAACTCTGGCTCGGGCATCGGGTCTGGCACCCCCACAGGCTAGAGCCCCGGCACTCGAGCAGCGCACGGACGTGTCCGCCCTTCGGAACAACGATCAGGCAAAGATCACCCGCACACCACTCCAATGGAGCAACCGCAGGTCACGCAACCGCGAACGACCACCTCCGAAAATTGTCAGACCCCGTCGCTAACGTCGGCGCCGTGACCGGACAACTGTCCTTCGACGAGCTCGGGACGCCCCTGCGCGACACGACGTTCGTCGTCTTCGACCTGGAGACGACGGGAGGGAGCGCCGAGGAGGACGCGATCACCGAGATCGGCGCGGTGAAGGTGCGCGGCGGCCAGGTGCTCGGCGAGTTCGCGACCCTCGTCGACCCCGAACGCGGCATCCCGCCGATGGTGGCGCAGCTGACCGGGATCACGCAGCTGATGGTGACGGGCGCGCCGACGATCAAGACGGTGCTGCCCGCGTTCCTGGAGTTCGCGGCCGGGGCGGTGCTGGTGGCGCACAACTCGGGCTTCGACACCGGGTTCATGAAGGCGGCCTGCGAACGGCACGGCTACCGCTGGCCGAAGCCGTCGGTGGTCTGCACGGTCAAGCTCGCCCGGCGCGTCCTGAGCCGCGACGAGGCGCCGTCGTGCCGCCTGTCGGCGCTCTCCGACCTGTTCCACACGGAGACCAAGCCGACGCACCGCGCACTGGCCGACGCCCGCACGACCGTCGAGGTGCTGCACGCGCTGCTGGAACGCGTCGGCAACGTGGGCGTGCACTCCCTTGAAGAACTGCTCGCGTACCTGCCGGAGGTCACCCCCGAACAACGCCGCAAGCGCTCCCTGGCCGCGCACCTGCCCTCCACACCCGGCGTGTACCTGTTCCGCGGCCCGAAGGAAGAGGTCCTGTACGTCGGTACGGCCTCCGACCTGCGCCGCCGCGTCCGGCAGTACTTCACCGCCAGCGAAGGCAGGCGGAGGCTGCGCGAGATGGTCGCCCTCGCTGTGCGAGTCGACGCCGTGGAGTGCGCGCACTCCTTGGAGGCCGAAGTGCGCGAGCTCCGCCTCTTACGCGCACACCGCCCCGCGTACAACCGGCGCTCGAAGAACCCGCACCACGCCTGGTGGCTGGTCCTGACAGACGAGCCGTTCCCGCGGATGTCGCTGGTGAAGACCCCGCGAGAGGGCGCCCTGGGCCCGTTCCGCACCAGGAAAGCAGCCGAGGCGGTGGCCGACGCCCTGCTCGACGCCGTTCCCCTGCGCTCGTGCACGATCAAGATCCCGGCGACGAACCAGCGCGCCTCCCCCTGCGCGCTGGCCGAACTGGACCGCTGCAAGGCCCCGTGCGCGGGCCGGCAGACGGTCGAGGAGTACTCCCCCGCCGTGGTTGCGGTGCGCGATCTGGTCGTGGGCCGCAGCGCCGCACCTCTGCGCACCCTCGTCGACCAGCTGGGCGACCTGGCCTCGGTCGAGCGCTTCGAGGAGGCCGCCCGCCGCCGCGACCGCCTGGCAGGCCTCGTCAGGTCCCTGGACCGCGCCCAGCGCCTGGCCGCCCTCGCCGCACTCCCCCAGCTGGTCGCCGCCCGCCCCGACCGCGAAGGTGGCTGGGAATTCTCGGTGGTCCGCTACGGCCGCCTGGCCTCCGCCGGCGTCGCCCGCCGCGGCACCCGCCCGATGCCGGTGGTCGACGCCCTCGTCGCCTCCGCCGAGACGGTCATCCCCACCCCCGGTCCACTCCGGGGCGCGCCGCCGGAGGAGACCGGCGTGGTGCTGCGCTGGCTCGACCAAGCGGGCACCCGCCTGGTGTACGCCGACGAACCGTGGTCGTCCCCCGCCGGGGCCGCCGCGGCCTGGCTGCCGTGGGCGGAGCAGGCCGCTGGAGCCCGGCCCATCCACGACCGTTGGAGCTGAGCCGCCCTCCCGGCTGCCCTTTGCAACGGCTGATTGCTGTGGAGTGAAAGCTGCCATCGCAAGGCTTCGATGGCGTCGGCTCGCCTCGATCTGACCCCTTTGTCGCCGCAGCGTTCAGCTATGTCCGAACCTGGCTCTCGACCTCGTCGCCGCCTCTCCGCACCCGTGCTCGGTTCCTCCTGAGCACGCCCTTATGCAAAAGACGTTTGCGGACGTCCGCAAACGTCTTTTGCATAAGGGGTGTTGATGCAGGTCAAGGCGGTGTTCGTAACCGATATATCAGTCGGTTTGTCGACAAAACAATGGGGTCGGCTGCGCAACGGGCGAGGGGCGACGTCTTCACGCCGGTGATCAGCCGGTAGGGCAGACTACGGGTGCTTGAGACACCGGAGCCCAGACCCGAGGAGGACGCCGTGGTCACCGCCATCGTGCTGATCCAGGCCGCCGCCGAACGCATTCCCGAGGCCGCGCAGGAGATCGCCGACATCGACGGAGTCACCGAGGTGTACTCCTGCGCCGGTGACGTGGACCTGATCGCGCTGGTGCGCGTCAGCAAGCACGAGGACCTCGCCGCGCTGGTGCCCGGCAAGATCAGCAAGGTCGCCGGCGTGCTGAACACCGACACGCACATCGCGTTCCGCAGCTACTCGAAGCGCGATGACGAAGCCGCGTTCTCGATCGGCCTCGACGACGCCCAGTAGGAACGGCGAGCCGGTGGCGGAGCAGCACGGCCACCGGCGAACCACCCCGGACAGCGAAAGGCCCCCGTGGAAGTCCACGGGGGCCTTTCAGTGCTTCAAGCCGAAGATCAGGCCTTCGGGTCGGACGGCTTGCCCGCGAGCTGACCGGCCGTGTCCTCCGCGCTGAGGCCTTCGGTCACGTTGCGCCTGCGGCGCGCGTTCTCCAGCGCCACGGTCTCCTCGACCGGGTCCGGCGACCACGTGCTGCCCGCGACCGGATGACCGGCCGAACCGAGCTTGTTCATCTTCTTCGGCACCGACGCACCCTGATACGCCAACGCGATCGGATGCCCGTGCTCGTCCACCGGGCCCAGCGGCTGGTGGACCTCGATGAACTCACCATGCGGCAAACGCTTGATGATGCCCGTCTCCACACCGTGCTCGAGCACCTCACGGTCACCACGCTGCAACCCGATGCAAACCCGGTAGGAGAGGAAATACGCCACCGGCGGCAGCACCAGCATGCCGATACGGCCCATCCACGTCGTCAAGTTCAACGAGATGTCGAACTGGTAGGCGAAGATGTCGTTCGCACCCATCAACAGCAGCACCATGAAGTACGTGATCGCCATCCACCCCAGCGACGTGCGCACCGGAACATCACGCGGACGCTGCAACAGGTTGTGATGCGCGTAATCCTTGGTCATCCTGCGCTCGATCCACGGATACGCCGCCGCGATACCGGTCAGCAACGGCAACCCCAGGATGAACGGCAAAAACGGCG
>NZ_JAJCXE010000046.1:145261-409942 GCF_021056325.1 Lentzea sp. CC55
TCCGGTAGGAGAGGAAATACGCCACCGGCGGCAGCACCAGCATGCCGATACGGCCCATCCACGTCGTCAAGTTCAACGAAATGTCGAACTGGTAGGCGAAGATGTCGTTCGCACCCATCAACAGCAGCACCATGAAGTACGTGATCGCCATCCAGCCCAGCGACGTGCGCACCGGCACATCACGCGGACGCTGCAACAGGTTGTGATGCGCGTAGTCCTTGGTCATCCTGCGCTCGATCCACGGATACGCCGCCGCGATACCGGTCAGCAACGGCAACCCCAGGATGAACGGCAAAAACGGCGCCGGAATCGTGTAGTTGCCCAGGTAGAACTCCCACGCCGGCCAGATCCGCACCAAACCGTCGGTCCAGCCCATGTACCAGTCCGGCTGCGAACCCGCCGACACCTGCGCGGGGTTGTACGGGCCGATGTTCCAGATCGGGTTGATCTGGAACACC
Source organism: Lentzea sp. CC55 (assembly GCF_021056325.1). Lineage (NCBI taxonomy): Bacteria > Bacillati > Actinomycetota > Actinomycetes > Pseudonocardiales > Pseudonocardiaceae > Lentzea > Lentzea sp. CC55. Next base: position 145,720 of record NZ_JAJCXE010000046.1, read on the forward strand.
CCACCCATGACCGCGATCACCCCCACCACGATCGCGAAGAACCCGCCACCCTTGGCCGCGAACACCGGCATGATCCGCACACCGACCACGTTGGTCTCCTTGCGGCCCACCCCCGGGAACTGCGTGTGCTTCTGATACCACACCAACGCCAAGTGCGCCGCGATCAACCCCAGGATGATCGCCGGAATGATCAGGATGTGCGCCGTGTACAGCATCGGGATGATGTCCGTGCCCGGGAACTCCCCGCCGAACATCAACCAGTTCAACCACGTACCGATCACCGGGAACGAGATCAGCAACGCCGCCATCACCCGCAGACCCGTACCCGAGAGCAGGTCATCGGGCAGCGAGTAACCCAGGAAACCCTCGATCGCACCCAGCATGAACAACACGATGCCGATGACCCAGTTGATCTCACGCGGCTTGCGGAACGCACCGGTGAAGAAGATCCGGAACATGTGCACCACGATCGCCGCCATGAACAGCAACGCCGCCCAGTGGTGCACCTGACGCACGAACAACCCACCACGGGTCTCGAACGAGATGTCCAACGTGGACGCGAACGCCCGCGACATCTCGATCCCGCGCAGATTCTCGAACGCACCGTTGTAGGTGACCTCCGTCATCGACGGATCGAAGAACAACGCCAGATACGTACCCGACAACAACAACACGATGAAGCTGTACAACGCGATCTCACCGAGCAAGAACGACCAATGCGTCGGAAAGACCTTGTTCAACTGCTTGCGCAACCCCGAGGCCGCGTGCAAGCGCTCGTCGGCAGCGTTGGCCGCCGCCCCTGCGACGCGCGCGGCCGCGTTGGCCGGCTTCGTCGGCGTGGTGATGGCACTCATGACTTCCGCTCCCAGAACGCCGGTCCCACAGCCTCGATGAAGTCGCTGCGGGCTACCAAGTATCCGTCTTCGTCCACAGTGATCGGAAGCTGCGGCAGAGGACGGGTTGCCGGACCGAACCGCGGCTTGGCGTATTCGAAGACGTCGAACTGCGACTGGTGGCACGGGCAGAGCAGCAGACCGGTCTGCTGCTCGAACAGCGACGTGGGGCACCCGAGGTGCGTGCAGATCTTCGAGTACGCGTAGAGGTCGCCGTAGTTGAAGTCCTCCTGGCCCGCGCGCTTGGTGATCGCCTGGTTCGGGCGCATGCGGATGAGCATGACCGGGGCGTCGGCCCGCTTGAGGGCCGCGACCAGGGCGTGCTCGTCGTCGCGCTCGGACTCGCGGAACGGGAAGACGGTCTCGAAGCCGCCGGGCTCGACGTCCTCGGGACGCACGAGGGAGACCTCGTGGAAGTTGCCGGTGTGGCGGCGCAGGTAGACCTTCTCGCCCTTTTCGGCCTTCCAGCCGGTGTGCCACAGCGAGTTCTTGGTCTCGCTGTCCGAGTGCGGGTTCTTGACGAGCGCGCCCAGCGGAACGGCGGCGACGCCCAGACCCAGCACGCCGGCGCCGAGGCCCGCGGTGCGCTTGATCAGGCTGCGGCGCGCGATGCCGCTGCGGTCACCCGCGTCGGCGAGCTCCGCGACGAGGGTGGCGCGGTCGACCTGGGTCGACGGGCCGTCGTGGCGCTGCTGCACCGCGAGCTCGTCCGGCAGGAACTTCTTCGTGTAGAGCAGCGCGCCGACGCCCAGCCCCAGCACCGACAGGCCGAGGAACAGGCCGATCAGCGGGTTGTAGAGGTTGTGCAGGAAGTGCGCGGTCTCGTTCGACGGGGACTCGTACTCCCACGGCCAGAAGAGGAAAACGCCGAGGAAGGCGATGCCCGACAGCGCGGAGACGAGGAACCACGCGGCCACCGAACGCTGAGCGCGACGCTCCGCGCGGGTGCCGGCGACCGGGAACTTCTCCTCGTAGTGGACGAGCTCGACGCCGTCCATCTTCGTGCCGAGCCTGACCAGCTCGTCCCGGCTCATCTCCGCGAGCTCTGCCTCGCTGGGCAGCTCGACCGGCTTGTCGCCGCTCATGCCTTGGCTCCGATCCAGAGGGTCACGCCGATGAGCGCGGCGATGCCCACGATGAACGCGATCAAGCCCTCGGACACGGGTCCGAACCCGCCCAGGGCGTTTCCGCCGGAGTTGTTCTTTCCGTCGGTGACCGACTTGACGTACGCGATGATGTCTTTCTTCTCTTCCGGCGTGAGCTGCCGCTCGCCGAACTTCGGCATGTTCTGCGGGCCGCTCAGCATCGCCGTGTAGATCTGCTCCTCGCTCACCCCGTCGAGGGCAGGGGCGAACTTGCCGGAGGACAGCGCGCCACCACGACCCGTGAAGTTGTGGCAGCTGGCGCAGTTGAGGCGGAAGAGCTCGCCACCACGGGCGGGGTTGTCGCCGCGCAGGGCCTCACCGGACTCGGAGGGCTTCTTCGGGCCCTCGCCACCGTTCGCGGTGATGTAGGCCATCAGCGCGTTGACCTGCTCGGGGGAGAGCTTCGCGGGCTTGCGGATGGCCTGCGCCTCCTGCCGCGCCATGGGCATGCGGCCGGAGGAAGTCTGGAAGTAGACCGCGGCGTCACCGACGCCGACGAGGCTCGGCCCGCGGCCCTCGACACCCTCCAGGGAGCTGCCGTGGCAGCTCAGGCAGGTGTTCAGGTAGATCTGCTCACCCTGGCGGACCAGGGCGTCCTGCTGCTGCGCCTGGGCGGTCTGCGCCTGGGGCGCGAAGGCGGCGAACAGCATGCCGGCGCTCAGCAGGCCGAAGCCCAGCGCGAGCAGTCCGGCGACCCGGCGGCGCAGCTTGGTGCGGGCGCCGCGGGGGCGTTTCGTCGTGGTGGTCATGGTGTGCGGCAACCCTTGCTGTCAGTTCGGGAGCTCGTGGCTTGGCTTCGTGCTGACCCAGGTCAGGGCACGATGTAGATGATGGCGAACAGGCCGATCCACACGACGTCGACGAAGTGCCAGTAGTACGACACGACGATCGCGGAGGTGGCCTGTGCCGGCGTGAACTTGCTGAGCTTCGTCCGGATCAACAGGTAGACGAACGCGATCAGGCCGCCGATGACGTGCAGGCCGTGGAAGCCGGTCGTCAGGTAGAAGACCGTGCCGTAGGCCGAGGACGGGATCGTCGTCCCGGCGTGGACCAGCTCGACGTACTCACCGGCCTGACCACCCACGAAGATCGCGCCCATGATCAGCGTCACGATGTACCAGCGACGCAGACCGAAGACATCACCCCGCTCCGCCGCGAAGACGCCCCACTGACAGGTGAAGGACGACGCGACCAGGATGATCGTGAAGACCGACGCGTAGGGGATGTTCAGGTGGGTGGGAGGCGGGGGCCAAGGTCCCTCGTTCTGGGCCTTCACCGTGAAGAACATGGCGAAGAGGCCAGCGAAGAACATGAGCTCGCTGGACAGCCAGACGATCGTGCCGACGCTGACCATGTTCGGGCGGTTCAGCGAGTGCACGCGCTGGCCGATTGAAGGCGCTGCCGTGGTCACGAGCAGCATTATTGCTTGCGCTATTTCCGTCCGCCCATCGGGTCCTGGGCAGATCATGGGTCGGCTGGGTCACACGCAGCTATCGCGAGGAGATGGACGAATGGGTTTGCTGAGCCGGTTGCGGGACGCGCTGCGGCGGGAGGCCGTGCCCGCGCTCTCGATGGACGACCCGTCGCTCGTCGTCGTGGTGGAGGCGTTCGACATCGCGGAGGCCGATTCGGCGGCTCTGGCGCGCTCCCCGCGGTGGCGCGCCGACGAGCCCGCCGTGCTCCGCCACCACGTGCGCATCCCCGCTGAGCAGGTAGAACGCGCGCGCGAACTGCTGGAGCCGGACGGCTGGGTCGTCGAGCCGGGCGAGGTGTCGCACATCAGCCGGGTGCAGAAGCTGGACGCGTTGCACTGCGCCCAGGAGCGGTCGCGGATGGCGTCGCTGGCGCAACGGCTCGGCGGCGACGCCCTGGGGTGGGACGCCCTGCAACCGGCCCGATAGCATCGCGGCGACCTTGGTCACTTTCTTCAGGACCGCAGTCGGCAGTCGCAGCGGAGGATCCAGAGATGAGCACGCAGACCACGAAGATCCTGGTGTTCAGCCACCGGCCCGAGGTGCGTGAGACGATCATCACTGCGGTCGGCCGCCGTCCCGCGCCGGACCTGCCGCGGGTCGACTTCGTCGAGGTGGGCACGATCGCGGACGTTCTCTACGAGGTGGACAACGGCACCGTCGACCTGCTGATCCTCGACGGCGAGGCGCAGCCGACCGGGGGCATGGGCCTGTCCCGCCAGCTCAAGGACGAGATCACCGACTGCCCGCCGATCGTCGTGGCGGTGCGCCGCAAGGACGACCGGTGGCTCGCGACCTGGTCGCAGGCGGACGCGGTGCTGGTGCACCCGCTCGACCCGCTGGCCGCCGCCGAGACCGTGGCCGAGGTGCTGCGGGGCTCGGCTGTTCCCGTCGTCAAGGGCTGATCGCCATGAGCCAGCGCACCTGGCCCTCGCTGCTCAACCGCCTGATCGACGGCGTCGACCTGACCGCCGACGACACCGCCTGGGGCATGGACCGGGTGATGTCGGGCGAGGCGTCCCCGGCGCAGATCGCGGCGTTCGTCGTCGCGTTGCGCGCGAAGGGCGAGACGCCGGAGGAGGTCGACGGCCTCGCGACGATGATGCTGAACCACGCCCGCCGTTTCACGGTGGACGTGCGGGCGGCCGACATCGTGGGCACCGGCGGCGATCATTCCGGTTCGGTGAACATCTCGACGATGGCCGCGATCGTCACGGCCGCGGCGGGTGTTCCGGTGGTCAAGCACGGCAACCGGGCGGCGTCGTCGCAGTGCGGCACGGCGGACGTGCTGGAGGCCTTGGGCGTCGCGATCGACCTGCCGCCGGAGGGCGTGCAGGCGACCGTGCGGGAGCTGGGCATCGGCTTCTGCTTCGCCCCGGTCTTCCACCCCGGCTTCCGGCACGCGGGTCCCGTGCGGCGCGAGATCGGCATCCCCACGTCGTTCAACCTGCTCGGCCCGCTGACGAACCCGGCGCAGCCCTCCGTCGGCCTGATCGGCTGCGCGCGGGCGTCCGCGGCGCCGCTGATCGCCGGCGTGTTCGCGCGGCGCCGCAACACCGCGCTGGTGGTGCGGGGTGACGACGGCCTCGACGAGATCACCACCACCACGACGACGTCCGCCTGGCTCGCGCAGGACGGCGTGGTGCGCACGGAGACGATCGACCCCGCGGTGCTCGGCGTGAAGCCGGCGCGCGAGGAGGACTTGAAGGGCGGCGACGCGTCCGTCAACGCCCAGGTGGTCCGCGACCTCGTGGGCGGCAGGACGGGGTCGGTGCGCGACGCGGTGCTCGTGAACGCGGCGGGTGCCATCGCGGCGCACGGCGGGTTCTCCGACGACCTGCACGCCGACCTGACGGCCTCGCTGAGCCGTGCGGCCGACGCCATCGACTCGGGCAAGGCGGCGACCCTGCTGAGCCGCTGGGTGGAGCTCTCAGCGTCGTTGAAGGGCTAGTCCTCGTCCCGGAGGCGGGCGGGCGCACAACCCGTGCGGCCGCCCGCCTCCGGTGTCACAGGGCGAGTTTCGTCACGCCTCGTCGCCGGTGCGTGACCCTGATCGCACGACCGCCGCACCGGCGTAGTCCGAGCGAGTGACGGGGCCGAGATGCGCGCCACGTGGTAACGCCGCGGCAACCCCCACCTGGAATGCTGGGGGTCATGGCCCTCCTCTACCCGGTGATGAAGCACGTCGTCGCGCGCACAGCCCGTCTTGTCTACCGCCCGGTGGTGGACGGTCTGGAGAACATCCCCACCGACGGCCCCGTCATCCTGGCGGCCAACCACCTCAGCTTCATCGACAGCGTCGTGATCCCGATGGTCGTCCCGCGCCGCGTGTCGTTCCTCGCGAAGGCGGAGTACTTCACGGGCACCGGCCTCAAGGGCTCGCTGTCGCGCTGGTTCTTCTCCTCGCTCGGCCACGTGCCGGTGCACCGCGGCAAGGGCCGCGACGCGCGAGCGGCGCTCGACACGGCCGCCGAGATCCTCGCCCGCGGCGACGCGTTCGCCATCTACCCGGAGGGCACCCGCTCGCTCGACGGCATGCTGCACCGCGGCCGCACGGGCGTGGCGCGCATGGCGCTCGAGTCCGGCGCCCCGGTCGTCCCGGTCGGCATCATCGGCACGGACAAGGTCCAGCCGGTCGGCAGCCGGTTCCCGAAGATCGTGCCGGTGACGGTCCGCTTCGGCGAGCCCCTCGACTTCAGCCGCTACGACGGCATGCAGGACTCGCTGCCGGTGCTGCGCAGCGTCACCGACGAGATCATCTACCGCATCCTGGACCTGAGCGGCCAGGAGTACGTGGACGCGTACCAGAAGACGCCGGTGCCCGTCGCCGCGTAGCCCTGAACGCACGAAAAGAGCCCTCCCGCCGGCAAATCGGCGGGAGGGCTCTTTTCGTGCGATATGCGATGTATCACATATGGGATATCAGCGCTGGAAACGACAGAGGCCCCCTCCGCGCACGGAGAGGGCCTCGGCGAAATCCGGTGTGTCGGAGGTCAGTCGTGGTTCGGGCCGGTGTGGTACTCGAACACCAGGCCGCCGACCGCGATCAGCACCATGACGATGGCGATCACGAGCAGCCACACGTGCCAGAACGCCACCGCGACACCCGTGGTCGCCGCCGCGGCGGCGAGACCGATCGGCCAGTACGAGCCGGGGCTGAAGAAGCCCAGCTCACCGGCACCGTCGGAGACCTCGGCGTCCGGGTTGTCCTCGGGCCGCACCTCGATGCGGCGGGCGACGAACCGGAAGTAGGTGCCGGTGATGAGGGCCAGGCCACCGGTCAGCGCGAGCGCCACCGTGCCGGTGGGCTCGACGTGGCCGGTCGCCAGGTGCGTCCAGTAGCCGTAGACGACGGCCATCAGGAACGAGAAGGCCATCACCAGGTCGAATACGCGAGCTTCGATCTTCATCGCGGAGCGTCCCTACTTCTGACCCGCGCCGGAGGCCTCGCGGGCCGTCCGGTCGGTGTTGAACGGGGTGGTCGTCGTGGCCAGCGGCGCGCACAGCTCACCGCAGTTGACCTGCGAGAGCGCCTCGGCCGTGGTGTACGGCTTGCCCGTCTTCTCGTTGACCTGCTTGCGCAGCTCGATGTACTTCTCGAAGTCGTCCTGCTCCAGGGCGCGGACCTCGAAGTTCATCACGGCGTGGTAGGAGCCGCAGAGCTCGGCGCACCGGCCGACGAACGCGCCGGGACGGTCGATCTGGTCGATCTGGAAGACGTTGTCCTGGTTGTTCTTCTCCGGCTGCGGGAAGACGTCCCGCTTGAAGTGGAACTCCGGCACGAAGAACGAGTGGATGACGTCCGTCGAGCGCAACGTGAACTGGATGCGCTTGCCGGCCGGCAGCACCATGACCGGGACCTCGCCCGAGGTGCCGACCGTGCTGACGACGCTGCCCTCTTCGGTCTTGTGGTCCGGGTACTGGAACTCCCAGTTCCACTGGAACGCGATGACGTCGACGTTCACGTCGGGCTTGCCCGACTTGTCCGTGACGTAGTTCTGCGTCACGGCGGTGAAGTAGAACAACACCGCCACGATCACCGTCGGCACGACGATGAGCACGATCTCCAGCGGGAGGTTGTACGCCGTCTGACGGGGCAGTTCCTCCGACTTCTTGCGGTGGAACACCACCGACCACGCGATCAGACCCCACACGATGACGCCGACGACGAGCGCGGCGATCACGGACCAGGTCCAGAGCTCCCGCATCGCTTCGGCCTGCGGCGTGACGGCCACCGGCCATCCGAAGCGCAGCACCTCGTCCGTGGAGCAACCGGTGGCCCCGATACCGACCAGGCCTACCAGCCCAGCGGTCTTCGCCAGCCGGGATGCCCTGGTGCCCTCCTTCAGGCCCACTGCTCGCCCGCCTCCTCGTTCCATGCCAACGGATCAAGCGGGAGCGTAGCCCAGCGCAACCGCGCTCACCCCTTGGGGGCACCGCCGCTGCGGTGCAGTTTCGGTCACACAGAGCCCCTTCGGCATACTGGGGACTTCCCCGTGGTCTTCCCCTTCATGTTTCTTGAGAGGTGCGAGAGCCTTGTGCGGCCTGGCAGGACTTGTTTGCCCCAGCGAGAACGAGGCCGAGAGCGCCCGCCCGGCGGTGGAGGCGGCGCTGCGCTGCATGCGGCACCGCGGGCCGGACGAGAGCGGCACCAGGCGGGTCGACGAGGTCGTGTTCGGCTTCAACCGCCTCTCCATCATCGACATCGAGCACTCGCACCAGCCCCTGACCTGGGGCCCGCCGGAGTCGCCGGGCCGGTACACGATCAACTTCAACGGTGAGATCTACAACTACCTGGAGCTGAGGGCGGAGCTGACCGAGTCGTTCGGCGCGGTCTTCCACACCGACGGCGACACCGAGACGATCGTCGCCGCGTACCACTACTACGGTCCCGCGGCGATCACGAAGCTGCGCGGCATGTTCGCGTTCATGATCTGGGACTCCGAGCGCGAGGTCGTCTTCGGCGGGCGCGACCCGTTCGGCATCAAGCCGCTGTACTGGGCGCAGGGCCAGGCGGGCGTCGCGTTCTCCAGCGAGAAGAAGATCCTGCTGGAGATCGCCTCCTCGATCGGCATCGTGCCGAAGATGAACGTCAAGGGCCTGCAGCACTACCTCACGCTGCAGTACGTGCCGGAGCCCGCCTCGCTGCACGACCACATCTTCCGCGTGGAGTCCGGGCACTCGTTCACGCTGGTCCCGGGCGAGTCGCCGAAGTTCGAGCGGTACTTCCCCGCGCACTTCAAGGTGCGCACGGTGCGCAGCGAGGGGGAGGCGAACGCCCTCTACGACGAGATCACGGCGGCGCTGCGCGACTCGGTCGCCAAGCACATGCGCGCGGACGTGACGGTCGGGTCGTTCCTGTCCGGCGGCATCGACTCGACGGTGGTCGCGGCGCTCGCCAAGGAGCACAACCCGGACCTGATCACGTTCACGACGGGCTTCGAGCGCCAGGGCTTCTCCGAGGTCGACGTGGCCGCGGAGTCGGCGGCGCTGATCGGCGTGAAGCACGTGGTCCGCACGGTCAGCGCGCAGGAGATGATGGACTCGCTGCCGCTGATCACGTGGTACCTCGACGACCCGGTGGCCGACCCGGCGCTGGTCCCGCTGTGGTTCATCGCCCGCGAGGCGCGCCGGCACGTGAAGGTCGTGCTGTCCGGTGAGGGCGCGGACGAGCTGTTCGGCGGGTACACGATCTACCGCGAGCCGTTGTCGCTGGCGGGCTTCGAGAAGGTGCCGGGCGCGCTGCGCAAGGCCATGGGCGTGGTCTCCACGAAGATCCCGCACGGCGTGCGCGGCAAGGACCTGCTGCGTCGCGGCGCCCTGACGCTGGAGGAGCGCTACTACGGCAACGCGCGCATCTTCCTCGACGACCACCTGCGCCAGGTGCTGAAGACGTACGACCCGTCGGTGTCGCACATGGACGTGACGGCCCAGCCGTACCGCGAGTCGCGCGACTGGGACCCGGTCACGCGCATGCAGCACGTCGACCTGTTCACGTGGCTGCGCGGCGACATTCTGGTCAAGGCCGACAAGATGACCATGGCGAACTCGCTGGAGCTGCGCGTCCCGTTCCTCGACCCCGAGGTCTTCAAGATCGCGTCGCAGATCCCCAGCGAGCTGAAGATCACCAAGGACACGACGAAGTTCGCGCTGCGCAAGGCGATCCGCGACATCGTGCCGGCGCACGTGCTCAACCGCCGCAAGCTGGGCTTCCCGGTGCCGATCCGGCACTGGCTCAAGGACGAGATGCACGACTGGGCCGTCGACGTCGTGCGTTCGTCGCAGACGGACCGGTACATCGACAAGAACGCGGTGCTGCGCCTGATCGAGGAGCACCGCTCCGGCGTGCTCGACCACAGCCGCCGCATCTGGGCGCTGCTGGTGTTCATGATCTGGCACGGCATCTTCGTCGAGGACCGCATCAAGCCGGTGGTGCCGGAACCGCAGTACCCGGTCAAGCTCTAGCGTCGAGGGCCCCTCCGCGGAGGGGCCCTCCCGCGTCAGCGGCGTCCCTGGGCGCTGCACATCGCATACGAGCTGACGACGGTCTCGGGCAAGGACATCAGCTCCAGGTAGCGGTCGAACTCGTCGTCGGTGAGCGGCAGCCTCGCGCGCACCAGGCGGGCGGTCGCGGCGAGCAGGCGGCAGCCGGCGGACCCGCCCTGCCACTCCCGCACCTCGCGGGAGCCGCTGACGTCGTGCAGGCCGGCGTCGAGGAGCGCCCTTTCGATGCGCGCGCCCCACGCCAGTTCGGCGCCCGCGTGTTCGAGCAGCGTCAGCAGGGCGTTCTTCACCCGCATGATCAGCTTCGCGTCGTCGGGGGCGGCGGAGAGGACCTCGAGCGGGAGGCAGTCGAACTCGTCGAGCACGAGCCAGCCGCCGGGGCGCAACGAGTCGCGCAGCTTGCGCAGGACGGCGTCGCGCTGGGGCAGGTGGAAGAGCACCAGGCGGGCGTGGACCAGGTCGAAGGCGTTGCCCGGCAAGACGTTGGACGCGACGTCGTGCTCGAGCACGGTGACGTTGTCGCGCTCCTCGAGCCGTGTGATGTCGATGTCGGTGACCGTCACGTGGCCGGACGGGGCGACGACGTCGGCGAGCCAGTTCGCGACCGAGCCACCCCCACCCCCGACCTCGAGGCAGCGCCAGCCGTCTGCGACGCCGAGCTGCTCGACGCGGGCGAACGTGCCCGCGTCGAGCAGGGAGCTCAGCGCGTCGAACTTCGGGTCGAGCGACTCACCGGAGTCGCCGAACAGGTACTTCCCCATTGTCCGATCATGGCAGGACGGGGGCGATCTCCTCAGCTGCTTCTTCGCCGAATGCACCGCGGATGCGGGCGAGGGCCGGGTCGCGCTCGAGGACCCACTCCTGCGTGCCGACGGTCTCGAGGACCTCGACGGCGATGAACGACCCCAGCTGAGCTGCGCGTTCGAGGCTCAGGCCGGACACCGTGCCGGCGAGGAAGCCCGCGCGGAAGCCGTCGCCGACGCCGGTGGGGTCGGTCTTCGCGATCTCGGGGACGGCGGGGACGTGCAGCGCGAAACCGTCGCGGTCGACGATCTCGACGCCCTTGGCGCCGAGCGTGGTGACGCGCCGGCCTACGCGGGCGAGGACGTCCGCCTCGGTCCAGCCGGTCTTCTGCAGCAGCAGTTCCCACTCGTAGTCGTTGCTGAACAGGTACTCGGCGCCCTCGACGAACGCGCGCGCCTGCTCCCCGTCCATGCGGGCGAGCTGCTGCGAGGGGTCGACGGCGAACCGGTAGCCGCGCTGACGGCACTCCTCGGCGTGGCGGAGCATGGCCGCGGGGTCGTCCGGGCTGATGACGACGAGCTCGAGGTTCTCGACGCGGCCGGCGATCGGCGAGAGCTCGATGTTGCGGGCCTCGGCCATCGCGCCGGCGTAGAAGGACGCGATCTGGCACATGTCGTCGTCCGTCGTGCAGACGAACCGCGCGGTGTGCGCGACCTCGGACACGTACACGCCGGACGTGTCGACGCCGTGCCGCTCGAGCCACGAGCGGTAGTCGTCGAAGTCCTTGCCGACGGCACCCACGAGCACCGGCCGCACCCCGAGCACGCCGAGCCCGAACGCGATGTTCGCGCCGATGCCACCGCGGCGGACCACGAGGTCGTCGACCAGGAAGCTCAGCGACACGCGGTCGAGACGCTCCGCGACCAACTGGTCCGCGAAACGACCCGGGAAGTGCATCAGGTGGTCGGTCGCGATGCTGCCGCACACGGCTAGGGGCACGTCGAGTCCTCATTTCTTGTTGCACTGGGTGACAGCTCACCCGGACGAGTGCAGCTGTGAAGACTACCGTTTGGTAGGGCTATCCCAGGTCAAGCCGTCCCAATACGGTCAGGGCGTGACGATCCCTGAGGCGACCACGATGAGTGAGCTGATCGAGGACTGCGCGCAGCTCCCCTTCGCTCTGACCCACCCCGAGCACCCCCTCCCCGCCCCGCGCGCGGCCGCGCCGTGGCAGGTCGACGAGCGGTGCGCCCACCAGGTCGAAGGTCTCGCCGAGTACGGCGTCTGATTCCTGGCCCACACACGCGTGAGGCCGCGTTCCCGTCGATGCGGGAACGCGGCCTCACGCGTTGTTCGCCTTAGTGGAACGAGTCGCCGCAGGCGCACGACCCGCCGGCGTTCGGGTTGTCGATCGTGAAGCCCTGCTTCTCGATCGTGTCCACGAAGTCGATGACAGCGCCTTCGACGTAGGGCGCGCTCATGCGGTCAACGGCGACCTTCATGCCGTTGAAGTCGACCAGCGCGTCACCGTCGAGCGAACGCTCGTCGAAGAACAGCTGGTAGCGCAGGCCCGCGCACCCGCCGGGCTGGACGGCGATGCGCAGGTGCATGTCGTCGCGGCCCTCCTGGTCGAGCAGCGCCTTGGCCTTGACGGCGGCCGCATCGGTCAGCGTCACGCCGTGGCTCGGCGCCTGGGAGGTCGAAGCGGCATCCTGAGCGGTCGTCATGGCTCTCCTAAGAGGTCCTCTGCGGGCGGTTCACCCATCAACAACACGGGCGTTCCCCGCCTTGTTCCGCCTCCCATGGTCCCACAACGGCACCCTTTGCCGCCCCGGGTGTCGACTGTCACGTAGACCACGCTCCGGCCAACCGATATATCAGTCGGTTCCCGCACTCAGCGCGACCACTGCCGCGCGACGTGCCCGGCCGTTGCAACGAGACTTTTGCGCGCGTCCGCAATCGACTTGTGCACGGAGCCGACGTGCTCGGAGACGGAGTAGGCGTCCTGGACGCCGGCGGCGCCCATCTCGCGGCGGCCGACGCTCACCTGGCCCGCGATGGCGATGCAGGGGATGCCGCGGTCGGCGGCGCCCGAGGCGACGGCGGTGATGAGCTTGCCGCGCAGCGACTGCCAGTCGAAGCTGCCCTCGCCGGTGATGACCAGGTCGGCGTCGTCGAGGGCGGCGTCGAGGCCGGTGAGCTCGCGGACCAGTCCCGCGCCCGACGTCACCGCCGCGCCCAGGGAGAGCAGTGCGGCGCCCAGGCCGCCCGCCGCCCCGGCGCCGGGCACGTCGGCGACGGCGTGGAGGACCTCCATGGCGGCGAGCTTCGCTTCGAGGCGTTCGACGGCTTCCGGCGAGGCGCCTTTCTGCGGACCGAACGTGCGCGCGGCGCCGTGCGGCCCGAGGAGCGGGTTCTCGACGTCGGAGGCCGCCACGAGCGATATATCAGTCAGGTCGACGCCCGCGTCGGCGAGTGCGGCGAGCATGCCGGCGCCACCGTCGGTCGTGCCGGAGCCGCCGAGACCGACCGTTATGACATCGTTGTCGGCCACGGCTGCCGCGATCAGCTCGCCGACGCCTCGCGTGGTGGCCGTCTCGCAGGACTCCGGGCGGACCTCGGCCGGGATGAGGTGGAGACCGCACGCTTCGGCGGACTCGATGTACGCGACGCGGCGGCCGTCGGTGCGCACGCTGCTGAGCCAGCGCGCTTCGACGGCGTCGCCGAGCGGGCCGGTGACGGTGATGTGCCGGACGTCGCCCTCCGTCGCGGCCCGCAGGACGTCGACGAAACCGGGGCCCCCGTCGGCGAGCGGGCGTTGGACGACGACGTCGCCGGGCTTGGCCTCGTGCCAGCCGGTGGCGATGGCGTCGGCGGCCTCGCGGGCGGTCCGGGTGCCGCCGAAGCAGTCCGGGGCGATGAGTACGCGCACCTCGCGAAAGGTACAGAAGGACCGCTGTCCTACCCTGTTGCCGTGAGGTTCCTGCGCCGCAACGCCGCCGACACCGAAGCCCCGGCCCCCGAGCCGGCCACCGAGGCCGAGTCCTCCCCCTCCGTGGGCAAGGGCCGGCCCACGCCCAAGCGGCGTGAGGCCCAGGCCAGGCGTTCCGGTCCCGTTCCGCCGCCTCCTCGCACGCAGCGCGAGGCGTTCAAGCGCATGCGCGGCAACAAGGTGAGCAAGGAAGAGCGCCGTGCCGCGGCCACCGAGCGCCGTCAGCGCATGATGGCGGGCGAGGACAAGTACCTGCTGCCGCGCGACCGCGGTCCGGTGAAGGCGTACATCCGCGACCTGGTCGACTCGCGCCGCAACCTCATGGGCCTGTTCATGCCGCTCGCGATCCTGGTGTTCGTGGCGCTGCTGACCCCGTCGCTGGCCGTGCAGCGGTACGCGACGCTGGCGACGACGTTCATGCTGATCGCGATGGTCATCGAGGGCCTCGTGCTCGGCAGGCTCGTCACGCGCAAGGTGCGGGCGAAGTTCCCGACCGAGCCGATCAAGGGCATCTCCATCGGCTGGTACTCGTTCATCCGCGCGAGCCAGCTGCGCCGCCTCCGCGTGCCCAAGCCGCGGGTGAAGCCGGGCGAGGCCGTCAAGTAGGTGCGCGGGAAGCCGCGCAAGTTCCAGCTGCTGGAGAGGCTGCGGTGGAACCACAACGAGTGGTACCGCCGCCGACTCCTCCGGCGGTTGCCGTCCGGGGCCGGGTCGGCGCTGGACGTCGGGTGCGGTCTCGGTGACCTGGCGCGGTCGATCAGGGCGGACGAGGTCACCGCGATCGACGCCAGCGCGCGCATGATCGAGCGCGCGAGCGCGACGAGCGACCGCGTGCGGTGGATCCACGGCGACGTGCTCACGCACGACCTTGGGCGGTACGACGTGGTCACCGCGGAGGCGAGCCTGCACGACCTGCCGTTGCGTGAAGGCCTCGCCAGGCTCGCGGCGCTGACGAAGCCGGGCGGCACGCTGGTCGTCGTCGGGTTGTACCTGACCGCCACGTGGGCGGACCGGGCGGTGGAGCTCGTGGCGTTGCCCGCGAACGCGGCCGTCGGCCTCGCGAAGGCCGTGCGGGGCACCGGCGGCTCGCCGCACGACCCCGAGATGCCGGTCGTGACGACAGCTCCGACGTTGCCGGAGATCCGCGCGGCGGCAGCGGAGATCGTGCCCGGCGCGCGGATCCGCAGGCACGTGTTCTGGCGGTATTCGCTGGTCTGGCGGGCACCCGAAGTTCATTAGCAGCACGAACGACTTCGGCTAAGCTCGGACGTATGAAGTTCCGTCGACTCGGCCGCAGCGGCCTGTCCATCAGTGAGATCTCGTACGGCAACTGGCTCACCCACGGGTCCCAGGTCGAGGAGGAGCAGGCCCACGCGTGCGTGAAGGCGGCGCTGGAGTCGGGGATCACGACCTTCGACACCGCCGACGTCTACGCCAACACCGCCGCGGAGTCGGTGCTCGGCCGCGCGCTCAAGGGTGAGCGGCGCGAGTCGCTCGAGATCCTCACCAAAATGTGCCGATTTGGCTAACCTGAGAAGGTCCAGCTAAGCGGGTCCAGGCGGTGCTGCGAACACCGGCCCTGGACCCTTGATCGGGAAAGGCCCCCGACCCATGCGAGAGCCTACTTTGGCGTGCCCAGACACGCCCACACCCACGCGCACGGAGCGCATCGAGCGCGGCGCGCAGGTCCTCATCCTCGGCGCGGTCGGCTGCGCCGCGGGCGCGGTCAGCTTCACGCACGTGCACGAGTGGTCGATGATCCACCTGCCGGCGGGCACGCCCAGCGCGTTCGGCTGGGTCAACGCCGCGGTGTCCGAGCTGGTGCCCATCGCGGCCCTGCTCACGATCAGGCAGCGGCGACGCAGTGGCCGCAGCGTGACGTACCCGCTCGCCATCCTCGTGGGCGCGAGCCTGCTCTCCCTCGCCGCTCAGCTCGCCGTCGCCACGCCGAGCCCTTCCGGGTGGCTGCTCTCCTCGGTGCCCACGCTCGCGTTCATGGCACTGACCAAGCTCGTCCTGTCCGAACTTCCGGCGACTCCTCGGGCCTCCAGTGTGGAACCTGAGATGAACGAGTTGCCGGAAGTTCCGGAGCCGTCTAAGGTTCGCCATGTTCCGGTGTCGCAAGTTCCACACAAGCGGGCACCGGAAGTTCCGGTCGTCGAGGCCGAGGCGGAAGTTCCGCCCCAGGTGCCGGCGACGGAAGCGGAGCGAGCAGAGCCGGAACTTCCGGCCGCGGACGTCGTGCCGATCAAGCAGGGCCAGGAGAGCAAGCGGAAGCGCGTGTCCTCCGACGTTCTGCGCGCGAGGGCGATGGAACTCCTCGACTCCCCGAGCAAGCCCACCAAGGCGGCCGTGGCCGCCGAGCTTGGCGTGTCCGACCGCAGGCTGCGCCAGGTCCTGAACGCGACGACTGGAGAGGAGAGCGTCGGTGCCTGAGCTGAACGCCCCTACGGCCCACGGACCCTCCCCGGTGGGGATCAAGCGGGCGGTCGTGTACTGCCGCGCCTCGCTCGACATCACGGGCGAGCAGAACTCGGTGACGCGCCAGGAGGAGGCTTGCCGAGCCCTGATCGTCGCCCGCGGCTGGTCGCTGGTCGACGTCGTGATCGACAACTCGGTCTCCGCCTACGGCAAGAAGGTCCGCAAGGGCTGGATGCAGATCAACCAGATGATCACGTCCGGCGCGGTCGATGTCGTGGTCGCCTGGCACCTGGACCGCATTACGCGGAACATGAACGACCTGGAGCAGTTGATCCTGCTCAGCGACAGGCACGGCGTGGGCGTGGCTACGGCCACGGGCGACATCGACCTCACCACGGACGTGGGCCGCATGGTCGCCCGCATCCTGGCGGCCGTCGCCCGCGCCGAGGTCGAGCGCAAGGGCGAGCGGCAGCGCTCCGGCAATCAGCAGCGAGCCGCGCGAGGAGGGCGCACGGTCGGCATGAGGCCGTTCGGGTACACGAGCGACCAGACCGACGTTGTGCCCGACGAGGCCGAGGCCATCCGCAAGGCGGCCGACGACCTGCTCAACGGGAACGCCTCGCTGGCGGGGATCGCGCGTGAGTGGGCGGCGAAGGGCTTCACCACCTCCCAGCGCCGGAACGGGAAGGTCACGACGTGGTCCTCCTCGGGCGTGAAGGTGGTGCTGACCAATCCGCGCTACATGGGCAAGCGGGTCTACCGCGGCGAGATCGTCGCCGACGCGAAGTGGCCGGCGATCCTCACCGAGGACGTGTTCAACTCCCTTCAGCACCTGCTGAAGATGCGGGGCAAGGACATGCGCCCGGCCGGGTTGCTCGCCAGCGGCATGAAGCCGCTGAACCTGCTGACCAAGATCGCGCTGTGCGGAGACTGCGGGGCGCCGATGCGAGCCACCACCCGCAAGGCGCGCAAGGACGCCGGGTGCACGACCAAGGTCTACGAGTGCAGCGCGTCGACCAAGTGCACGGTGATCGAGCGCCGCGACGTCGACACCTTCATCGAGCGCGTGGCGCTGCGTCGCCTCATGCAGGCCGACGCGCCGAGCCTGCTCGGCAAGAAGGAGGGCGGACGTCTGGAGGCGCTCCGCGATGAGCAGCTCGCCGCCAGCACGCGCCTCAAGGAGCTGAGCGAGGCGTTTGCCGGCGGGCTGATCACGCTCGCGCAGCTCACGTCCGGCTCGTCCGCGCTGAAGGCCCGCCTGGAGGTCATCCAGGGCGAGCTGGAGCAGATGAGCAGGTCGCAGGCGCTTGTCGAGCTGGCCGGCCGCGATGACGTCGAGCAGCGCTGGTACGGCACGGACGAGGACGACCAGCCGCTCCTGTCGATCGGGCGCAAGCGCGAGATCGTCAAGGCGCTGATGCAGGAGATCCGGGTCAAGACGCCGGGCCGGGGCCTCAAGCCCTTCCTCGGCATCGAGAACGTCGAGATCACCTGGGCCAACGCACCGAAGTAGCCCGGAAACGCAAAAAGCCCCTCCCGGATTCGGGAGGGGCTTTCTCGTGTCGCGAGGGCGACCTTGCCCGGCTGGACCAGGCAGCGCGTAACCGGCACATGGAGAAAGGCGGGACACCCGAGTCTGGATGCCCGCCTTCGCGTTCGGTGTTCGTTCAGGCCGAGGTCAGCTTGGCGACGTTGCCCGAGTAGGGGTGGATGACCAGCCCCCACGGGCCGCGCACCCAGACGACGTCGTGCTCCAACCAGACCTCGATGTACTTGCCGTCCGGCGCGTTCGGCCGGAACTTGACCCGAGGTTCCTTGCCCAGGCCGATCGGCACCTCGTCGCTGGCCGCGGTCAGGATCGCGTCGGACTCCGCGGGGAGGGTGGCGAGCCTGGCCTCCTCCGCCCGCCGGTCGGCGTACTCGACCTCGCGAGCTGCGATCCGGGCCGAGTCGCGCAGGCGCTCCAGCTTGTTCTGGACCCAGCGGGGCAGGCCGGCCTCGCGCGGGTCGGGCTCCAGTGCGCTGTCGAGCTGGCTCACGCGGCCATCCTCTCTTGCCCCGCTGGGCGGGGCGGCTCGGCGCTGAACAGGCGGCGCAGGTGCGCGACCTGGAGGTCATTCAGGGGCGGGGGCGGGTGCTCGGCGAGGTAGTCCTGCGCGAGCTGGTCCAGCTCGGCGAGTGTCACGCCTCGAACGCCCTGCCCTGGCGCAGTGCGCGCAGGAGATCCCGGTACCGGTCCTCCGCTTCCGCTTCGAGCGCCTTGTCCGCGTCCGCGAGGCGACCGTAGGCGTCCACGTGCACGACCATCTCGCCGAGACCGCGGGCGACCAGCTCGTGCAGCATGTCCTCAACGCGGTCGAAGCCGCGGAGGTTCTGCGCGTTGCTGGTGAAGTAGGCGCGGCGGAACCGCATGCCGCGCAGGCGGAACAGCAGGGGCGTCGAGGCCGCCATGACCTGCTGGTGACGGAACTGCGGGTAGTGGCGTCGCTCCTCGGGGAAGGCGACGATCAGGAGGTCGCCCTCGTGGGCAAGCTCGGGGGCCTTGCGGGTGATGGGGCCGGTGTTCACTGAGCTGTACCGTCCTTAATGGAGGGGGCAGTGCTGGTGGATTGGGGGTCGATCAGCTCCAGCGACCTCGCGATGACGAGGTGGAGCTCCAGGGCGAGGGCTTGCCCCACGAACGTCGAGCCGAAGGGGGTGGCCGCCATCTCGGCGGCCCAGTCGAGGACTTCACGGATCACGCGGGAGAACCGCAGCGTCGAGCCGTCCGGGTCGTCAGGCCACGGCGACAGCGCGGGCTCGCACGCCTCGTAGTGCGCGGCGGCGTGACGCTGGAGGGCGCCGATGACGTGCCGGCCGAGGTCCTCGAAGTCGGGTTCGGAACCAATCGGGCAGGTGCAGCGGATGGCCTCGAACCAGCCGTCCTCGGCGACGCCGGGCGACAACCAGGCCGCCCGGCACCCCTTGCAGTAGAGGATCACTGGCTGTGTTCCTCGGCGACCTGACGCTCGATCTCGTCTGCGGTGTCGCGCAGGATCGAGACCAGTGCGGCGTCCGTGTCGCGCGCCAGCTCGCGTTGGTCGACGTAGCCCACGAGCTGGGCGGGCGTGTCGCCGAGCGCGACGTAGAACGGCACGCGGCGGTGGGGCGGGATGCTCACCAGCCACGCTCGCGGAAGTCGACGTTCTCGAGAACCGCGCCCGGCGCGAAGCCGTCCGGCGGAAGTCCGCGGAGTTGCGCGTTCTGCCGGCGCAGGCTGTCGACCCCGTCCACGACCCGGCGCATGTTCGCCGGGCTCCAGGTCTGGCCGTCTGGCTGGTCCCTCGTGAGGTCGACCCCGACCAGGCGGCCGATCTCCATCAGGAGTCCGCGGGCCTCACCGCCGCGCTCGTTCTCGTCGTAGACGGCGTGCTCGACCGCCGCCAGGGCCGCCTGGAGGGCGCGACTCACGCGACCACCTCGCAGTACGCCTCGTGCTCGGCGAGCGTGTTCTTGGCGTCCTCGACCTTGGCCTGTGCGGCGGCGACGAGCGCGAGGTTGCGCGGGGACTCGTTGCGGACCGCCATGCGGACGAGGCGGCGCAGGCTGGAGTACTCGTGGCCGACGTTCAGGCGTCGGCTCTGGCAGGTCCGGCAGCTCACGCCGCCACCTCCGACCAGCGCTCAGCGCGGGAGTTGTGGACCCGGCGCGACTGCTCGGTGAGGTGGAGCAGACCCTCGGGGCACTCGTAGATGCGGTTCTCCCGCTTCATGCCTCGTCGAGAAGCCGGGTTGTTCTGGTCGGCCCAGCGCTCCCGACGAGCGCGTGCGCGGCCGAGGGCCTTCTCGGCGTCGTGCTCGTCCTCGAAGCCGCGCTTGTTGCAGGGCTCGCACCACACGTGGGAAACCGTCTTGAAGCTCACAACGTCACATCCAGAGGGGTTCTGCTCGGGCCGTCTCCGAAGCGGCCCGAGCGAGGGGGAGGGGGGAGGTGAACTACTGCTCGTCGTGTCCGCAGGCGCACCCGCGGGCCAGGCACTTGCCGCCGTAGCGGGGAAGTTCGTGGGCGCTCATGAGGTGGAAGCACTGGTCGCACGACGCGACCGGGACGCCCTTGTTCTTCTTCACGCGCTCGGTCATGGCGCCCGTGCTGCACAGGCGCAGCGACATGGACTCGCCGCCGAGCTTCGCCTGAGTGGCGAACTTGACGACCTCGTTGTCCGAGGTGAACGGCCCCCAGGCGAGTTGCAGCTCGCCGGGTCCGAATCGGTGCACCCAGGCGTAGAACTCGCGATCCGCGAGCACCTCGCCTACGCGCTTGATCACGGCTTTCGCGAGGGCTTCCGCGGAGTCGTGGCTGCCGTCTTCCAGCACTTCCACGATCGCCGCGACCTCGTGCTTGCGAGGGGTGATCCTCACCGGATGACCCGACCACTCAAGTTACCCACTCGGCCATGCCACCGCGTGGTGTGAATGACCTGAATGTCCTTGGGGTCAAAGGGGATGACGTGAGCCGACTCGGTCATGCGGACGTAGACCACGCCGCGGAAGATGTCGCTCACGGTGCCCGTCGATCCGACCGGCGCCCAGCCGGGGAACTTGGTGGACAGGATGAGCACCGCGTCCCCCGAGACGAGCAGGGGGGTGGGCTCCTCGGGCGTCGGTGCGGGCATGATGTCGGTCGCGCGGAGCAGGACCACGCCTCCACTCTCGGAGCGGCCGAAGTAGTGCTCCCCTGCAACGCTGGGGATCTCGGCTTTCCCGATGATGGAGAAGAGTTGGGACTCGGGGTGCGCGCGAAGGACGACGTCGTCCCCGTCCTCGAACTGCGGCCCCTGCGGGTCGGCGCCGGCCGCGCTCGCCGTGCTCTCGTTGATCACTGTTGCAGCTCCCTTGGTTCGTCTCTCAGGTTACACAATCGGGCAAGGATCGTGCAACCTGATTGACTAGGGTTACACATCGCCACGTCGGCGGACTCAGCCGAAGTTGTGGATCATTCCGTCTGCCTCGGCGACGATCTCGCCGAGGACCGCACGGAAGTCGAAGTCGGCGGCGGGAATCGAGGTGCACCAGGTGCCCCCGTTCTCGTCCTGACCCCAAATCTGCACCTGCGCCCGCGGGCTCTCGGCCTGCGAGCAGTAGCACAGCGAGTCGCGCTGACCGGGAGGGCAGCACTGCACGCCCTCGCTGAAGTCCATGTCGACCGACACCGTCTCCGGCGAGATCACGACCTCATAGCGGGTGTTGGCACGCTCGATCCGCCGAGCACCCCACGCCTTCAGGGCGTCCTCGTACTGCATCAGGTGCGACCAGGCGAGTCGAACCTGTCGTCCTCGCCGATGCCGCGGAGCTGGAAGCTCAGCAGCGCCAGGCAGTGCCAGGCGGCGTGCGCCAGGTGCGGCAGGCCGCTCTCCGGGTCCAGCTCCTCGCCGGCCCAGTGCGCCAGCAGGTGGCGCTGGCAGGCGTCGAAGCTCAAGCTCCAGGCGTAGCCGCGCAGGTAGTTGTGCTGCGAGTACTTCGCCGCACCGAATCCGGACGCCTCGGCGAGCACGAGCAGGGCCTTGGGGTCGAGGCTGCCCACCGAGGCCAGCTTCTTGCCCTTCTCCCCGCCGGTCGCCGACACCACGCGGACCTCCTCGCCACGCCTGAGCGGCGCGGCCGGCATGGGCGATTCGCCCGTGGCCGCCATCAGGCGGCCCTCAGCTCGCGCAGCTCGATGTACGGCGCCCACTCGGGGTGCCGGTTCACCAGCTCGCGGGCGTAGCGCGAGGTGTAGGCGTCGTTCAGGGCGAACGTGCCGGGCGCGGCGAGCTTGCTGCGCTCCCAGCGCATCGTCTCCCAGAGCATCTTCACCCCAAGCTTGCGCATCCCCGCCGAGAACCACTCGGCCGCGAGGCGCTCCAGCGTCTCGAAGACGTCGGGGTTGTCCATGTGGAACTGCTGGAAACGCGCCTGGATCGTGCCGTTCTGCACTCAAACCTCCTGGTGGCAGGCTCATCAGCGCAGGGATGCCAGCCCTGCGGACCCGGCGCCGGCCGGGTTTCGCCTCACTGCTTCGACTCGTTGAAGTGCCGAGCCCAGAAGTTCGTGATCGTCGCGTCGATCACCAGGTGCGGCACCTCGACGATGCGCGCAACGAGGTCGCGCACCAGCGCCCCGTCCCCCGCCGCACGCGCCAGGCGCGCAAAGTCCTGGTATGCGCGCTCCTTGCGCTCCAGTAGGGGTGCCGCGCGCTCGCGCAGCTCGTCGTAGGGCAGCGCCGCGACCTGGCGCACGTGGGCGCTCATCGCCTCGTCGTCCACCAGCCGCAGACGCCACACCTCCTGCGGAATGGCCGGGATCAGGATGTCGAGCGCGTTGAGGCACCCCTTGCACCGGTTGCGCTCGTTGCCCGCGTCGTAGATCGAGGACCCCATCGCCTCGGTCTCCGGGCAGCCCGGCGTGTAGCACAGGCCGCCGAAGTAGCCCCTCTTCTCGTTGGTCGTCGTCATCGCGCTCTCCTCTGTCGTGGCAGGCTCATCAGCGCAGGGATGCCAGCCCTGCGGACGCCTCACGGCGTTTCGCCTCGGTCATGCAAGGTGGTGAAGCGAGACCGCGTGCGGCTGCACCCGCCCGTTCGCGTAGTGCACGAAGACGTGCGCGCCCCTCAGTTCGTCGTCGCTCGCGTCGGGGACGAGTTCCCGAGCCGGCATGCAGCCGTCCTCGACGATCGGCTCGTCGTAGCCGCCGCTGCCGTCGTGGTCCTCTGCCAGAACCCACCGCCGACCGCAGCAGGCGTCCTCGTCGTCGAAGTCCAAGCCGATCTCGCGAGCCCGGTTGTTGGCTTCCTTCGCGGTCGCCGCCTCGATCACCACGTGCTTGGTGATCCCGCGCTCCGAGTCGTACACGAATCGACCGCGCACGTTGCACTGCCGAAACTCATAGAACTGCATCGGGATTCCTCCTGCTGGCAGGCTCATCAGCGCAGGGATGCCAGCCCCACGAACGCCTCACGGCGTTTCGCCTCGATCACCGGCTCGCGCCGACCGGCTTTCGCTCGGGCAGCTCGTCGAAGTGCTTGTCCCCCAGGTGCAGCGTCTCCGCGCGCCACCCGGAGCCGTAGTGCTCTCTCGCGTGCAGCGCGCAGATCGGCGTCAGCGCCCCCCGCTCCAGTCGCGTCGCGAGGCCGTCGCAGTAGTCACAGGTCGGCCGGCAGCCCCGCACCTCCGCGTCCGCGGTCCCGCCCCAGGTCCCCACGACCAGCCGGGCCAGCAGCTCGGCCTGCTCCGCGTCGTACGCGAGCGGGCGGATCGTCGTTCCGTTCTCGCCATCCCAAAGCCTGACGGCGAACTCCCTCAGTTGGCTCATTGTCCGCATTTCCTTTCGTGGCAGGCTCATCAGCGGCGGGACGCCAGCCCGCCGGACCGTCCGGACTGGACGGTTTCGCCTTCGGGTTCAGCGCGAGAGCGCCCGGCGCTCGCGCTCGATCCGCTTCTCGCCGACGTCGGCCTGCTCGCCGGCCTGACGTCCGGCCTGCAAGCCCTCGGCGGTCACCTGGGTCTTGACTCTGCGCGACTTGCCGACCTTGATCGTCCGATGCACGTGGAGCTCCACCCTCTTGGCCCGGTCGAGCAACACCAGCTCCGCTCCGCTTTCGGCTGCCTGGAGCGCCTCCTGCTGGCTGCGTCCCATGCGCTGGGCCGCGCCCAAGCCGAAGCCCACGAGGAAGGACTTGCGCTGCGCCGTCTTCTCCGCAGTCCCCCACCAGGACGGCTTGTAGAGGTCCCTCCACCACGTCGACATCGCGGAGATGGCCTGCATGTGCAGGCTGCGCACCAGCAGCTCGGCCTGCTCGACGTCGGAGCGGTAGCCCCAGAGGATCAGGGTCGAGTCCTTGCCCTTGAGCTGGAGCACGGTCAGGTTGCCGTAGGCCCGCGCGATGGAGATCCCCATCCGCAGCAGGCTCCGGCCGTAGGTTCCGGTGAAGATGATGTGCCGCTCCTCGATCGGCTCCTCCGCCTGGCGGCCACCGCGCGCAGCGAGCATGGCCCGGTCGATCCGGTACTTCTGCATCAGCCGCTCGGCGTGCGCGGTGAGCGCCTCGGCCTCCTCGGGCGTCGTGCTCTCGGCCTTGGCGAGCAGGCCCGCGATCTTGCCCTTGATCTTGTCGTTGGCGTCGTCCATCGGTGCACTCCCTTTCGCGGCAGGCTCATCAGCGGCGGAATGCCAGTCCGCCGGACCCCGTCAGGGGTTTCGCCGGCGGATTCAGTCCGCCATCTCGGGCGCGGCGGTCATCACCGCACCTGGCCGGGGAGCTTGCGCACGGTCGCGCTGACCGGCTCGCCGTCCTTGAACTGCACCAGGATCACGACGTCCGGATCGGACGGGTGCGGCAAGCCGCACACCTGGTTGCGGTGCGTCCGGCAGTTGAAGCCGGGGTCGTCCTCCGCAGGCTCGCCAGGGGTAAACAGGGCCAGGATCAGTGCGCCCGCCCCCAGGAACAGCCACCAGGCGGTGATGACTCCGGTCGCGCTCTTGAACATGGCGCTCTCCTCTTGTTCGGCAGGCTCGTCAGCCGAGGGATGCCAGCCCTCGGGACCGACCCCGCGATCAGCGGGGCACGGTTTCGCCGGTCATCTGAAAAACCACTGGTCTTGCCGAGGGGGGAGCATCAGTACTTGATCTCCCCGAAGAACGCGAACTGCGCGATCAGGTCACCCGAGACCGTGTCCAGGTACTGCGACTGGATTCCGTCCGCGTCCCTGTGCTCCCATGCCTTCTGGAAGTAGTGGGCCGAGCGGTCGTGGCCCATCTGCTGGTCGGGGTCCGCGAACACCAGGAAGGCTCGGCGGATCTCGTCGTGGTGCAGGTGGACGTTCCGGCCACTCACTCTGTCCAGCACGGTGAAGGCGGTCCGCTCCGGGTCCTCCGAGGCTTCCCATAGGTCCAGCGGGTCCATCCAGTGGTCGGCCCCGTCGTCCATTAGCCTCATGATGTCGCGGACGTTCTCGTTCGAGATCGCGCTGAGATCCTGGGCGAGCACCCACTCGCTCACCGTCCGAACCCGCAGGCGCCAGACGTCCGCGTAGCTCTCGGTCTCCCGACCGTTCAGGTCGCGGACCGACACCTTGGCGGTGCCGTTGTGCTCGACACCCCTCGTGACGCCCACGAAGACGCCGGGCTCGCCGCGGAAGTTGTCGATCAGGTCGTCCTTGCTGACCGTGAAGCCGTTCACGTTCGTCACCACGTACGGCATTTCGTTCCCCCTCTGTTTGGCAGGCTCATCAGCACGGGCATGCCAATCCCGTGGACCGTCCAGTCGGGACGGTTTCGCCTCAGATCGCCTCGAACTCGAGAATCAGCGCCTGCGCCGCGCGCAGGAACTCCTCGTAGCTCTGCGGGACCTCGGCCATGAAGCGCTGAGGGTTGCCGACGCGGACCGTCGACCACGCCCCCGTTTCGTCCGTGCGGGCGCCGAAGTCGAACCCCAGCTCGCCGACTTGGGTCGTGAGCCGGAACTGTGTCCGGCCGTCCCGCGACCACCACTCGACCGCGTACGCGCCCTCACTGCTCGCGTTGGTCATCACGGGGACGTAGGGCTCGCGACCCTCGTTGTTCTTGTCCATGCGCAATCCCTTGACTCTCGGCAGGCTCATCAGCGCAGGGATGCCACCCCCACGGACCCGGCGCCGGCCGGGTTTCGCCTCATCTCGGTTCGGACTCACGGCCCTGCGCGGCGTCGATCTCGCGCACCATGCGCACGGTGAGCCGGACGACCTCGTTGATCACGTTGCCGACATCCCAGGCCGAGTTGGTGCTCTCCACTGCGGCCACGACGCGCCGCAGGCTGGCGGGACCGGACGCGACCGCGTTCCACACCTCATCGGGCACCTCGTCGGGCACCTCGTCGTCGTCGCGCGCCTCGGCTTCCGCCATGTCGGAGATCAGGGCGTCGAGCGCCTGCTGCCCCTCCTCTTGGGCTTCCTTCTCGTCGTAGAAGCCCCAGGAGGCGTCGACCTGCTCCCAGGTCGCCCGCTCTCCACACTCGGGGTTGGTCCACGTGACCCGCTTCTCGATCACGTAGCCGACCACCTCACCGCGCGCCCACGTGCGGTACTCGGCGCGCTCGGCCTCCAGGACCTTCAGCCCGTACTCCTCGCGCCCTTCCGGCGCGTAGGCCAGGTTCAGGGCCTCCGGCATCGCGTACCAGATCGCGCGGGAGCCGTCCGGCGACGGGTAGTCGAGCAGCACGGCCGCGCCGTGAATGGTCCGCGCGTAGCGCTCGAAGATCCGCATCGCCATGCGCTTGTCGTAGCGGCTGTCGAGTCGCCGCCACTGGCCGCCAAGCGGGCCGGGCTTCTCGTCGATCGGGATGTACTGGCGCAGGTCGACCGTGATCACGTTCGCGGTCTGCTCGTACGTGGTGCGCGGGTTCGGCGCGTGGTCGTCCTGCTCGATCCTCACTCGGTAGGTCGGGGTCAAGGTGCTCGTCATGGGTCTCCCCTTCTCGTGGCGGGCTCATCAGCACAGGCATGCCAGTCCCGTGGACGGGAGCGGACTCCCGTTTCGCCGTTGTCAGTCAGAGCTGGCCGATCGCTTTCGCCAGCAGCGCCGCCAGTTCGGGATGGACCTCGACCTTGAACGTCACCGTGCCGCCGCGCGGGTCCACCTCGGCGCGCACGCGCTCGCTGCGCCAGGACCCGAAGGTCACCTCGTGGGGGTCTCGCGCGCTCTGGCTCACTCTCGCGTCGCCGCCGAAGGCCGCGCGGATCTCCTCCGCGAGTGCCGCGTGGCGGGCCTCGCGTTCGTCGTGTGCCCGCTTGCGCTCCTGTGTCGCCGCGAACACCAGAGCCGCCTTGGGCAGCAGACGGCTCTTGATGTCACCCGCGATCTGCTTGGGGGTCTTCTTGATGGAGACGTTGATGTTGTTCGAGACGGCGTCGTACGGCTTGAACTGGTGCAGCTCTCCCAGGTCGTCAGAGATCGCCATCTGGGTCTTGCTGGCGTAGGCGTTGAACCTCACGTGCAGGCGGAGACCGTCCGGCCCGTGCAGGTGGGCGTCCTCCCTGCTCTCCCAGTACCCCTTGGAGGCGGTCCAGCCCTCGCCCAGCTCCGCCGCGACACCCTCAGCGATTGCACGGACGTCGAGGCGAACTTCGGTCATCGTCATTTGGATCACTCCTATGCGGCAGGCTCATCAGCACGGACATGCCAGGTCCGTGGACCGTCCAGTCAGGACGGTTTCGCCATTCAGGCCGCGTACAGCGCGGCGTACTCGCGTCGCCAGTGCACCCACGTGGTCGCCTGCACTACTGCGGGCGACAGGTCGGTGCCGAACTCCCGCGACAGGATTCGAGCTGCGCGGCGGTAGGCGTCGCACACCTCGTCGTAGACGCCAGCGCGACCCAGGAGGACACCGCGCACCTTGTCGCCGAGCACGCGGCCTGTCGCGATGTCGATCGCGTGCCGGTCGATCACGACCGCACGGGGGTCGGTCGGGTCTGCGATGGTGCGCCAGAAGGCGCGCACCTTGGGGCCGCTCACGACGTCCTCGGGGTTCTCCCCCGCGAGGATTCGTCTCGCCTTCTCCGCGTTCAGCCCAAGGGTCTTGATTGGGCGTCCGGCGTAGGCGTTCTGCGCCTCGATCACGTTGCGCCGCCACGAAAGTTGCGGGGACAGCACCGCGATCACGGCCGCCGCCCGCACGGGGTCCTGAGGGTCCAGGCTTTCGGCGATCTCTCGTGCGGTTGCGTACCAGCCGCGCCCTTCCACCCGGTCATCCGTGGTGGCAGCGCGGTAAATCCGAGTGATGTTGCGGACGGACACCTTCACGTCGGGCATGGATGTTCCTTGGCTGTGCGCGGGGGGAGGGGGTCGTGCGATGCCTGGCGCGCTCGGATAGACCGGCGACAGCTCAGGTCGTGGCAGGCTCATCAGCACGGACATGCCAGGTCCGTGGACCGTCCAGACAGGACGGTTTCGCCGGTCAGGCCGCGTAGGCCCGTGCCGCTTCGAGGAAGTCCCCGAAGGTCTCGGGTGTCGCCCTCAGGAATCGGTCGGGGGCGATGACCGGTGTTGTCGACCAGGTCTTTGACCCCGACACCATCACCCCAAACAGCAGGGACGACGTACCCTTGGGGTTGACGAGCTGGTAGCGGGAGCCGTGGTTCCCGGCGGTCCACTCGACCCCGAACGCGGCCGGGTTCGAGACGTTCTTGAAGTTCGGTTCGCTCATGTCGTCAGCTCCAGTTGTTCCACCACGACAGGACCACGCTCGGGTCCAGTTGGTAGTTCTCTTCGATGGCCGAATCGAGGTCCGTATTCGGGTCCTCCAGCACGGACATGACCGCGTTCACGACCAGGTTCAGGAGGTCGTCGTCCCGGTCTCCCAGGTCGAGGGCAGTCCGCACGAGGTCCGATCCGTTGTTCACGGCGTCGCGGACCTGGTCTAGCGTGTAGGACATTCGTTCACCAATCCCTTGTGATGGCAGGCTCATCAGCACGGGCATGCCAATCCCGTGGACCGTCCACGTAGGACGGTTTCGCCGGTGTCTACAGGAAGTTCTCGTCCACGTACTCGGACGCCTTGCTCTCGGCGAGATCGCGGGATTCCTTCGATTCGTCGAAGTCCGCTACGCGCAGCTCCCCGTGGAGGTCGTACTCGTCCGTGTCGTTCTTGGCGTGCCCGAGCAGCCACGTCTCCGCCGCCTCCCGGAATCCGAGCAACACCAGTCCTCTTGCGATGGCGTCCGCCTCACGACAGGTGAAGCCCGAACCGCACTCGAAGGAGGTCGCGCCGTCGCCGAACACGGCGGCCATCTCTGCCAGCGCGCCAGGGTGAGTCGTCGTCGCAGTCACGTGCATTTCCTCTCTCACGGCAGGCTCATCAGCACGGGCATGCCAGTCCCGTGGACCCCTCGCGGGGGGTTTCGCCGGTTGGTCAGACGGGCAGGGGCAGGGCGAGCTGCGCAGGGTCGTAGACCCGCTTCCGCCACGCGGCCAGCACGGTGTGCTGGATGTGCTCGGTGATCTCGCCGAAGCTGGTGTTCGTGATGGACGTCGCGCTCTGGAACTCCCAGCAGGCAGGGATGTAGCCGTAGAACATCTCGCGCAGTTCGTCGTCGGAGACGCCGAAGTCCTCCCAGCCGTCCCCACCGGCCCACTTGTTCAATTCGCGGGTCAGGTCGCTGCACAGCCACTCGCCCCACGCGGCCTCACGCAGTTCCCGCTCGTACTCGTAGAGCTTTTCGTGGTCCAAGATCGGGTAATCGGCGATCCTGTCGACGCACTCGACGATGTGCGCCAACCACTCCAGGCACGTGTCGATGTCCTCGCCCAGGTCGCCCGGCAGTTCGCCGAGCTGGACCTGTGCGTGCCCCTCGCCCCCGCGCCCCTCGGTTTTGGTCTGCACGCCAGGGGTGTCTTCCAGGGCAAGCACGTTCGCCGCGTCGAACTCGCTCCCGTGGTGGTCGCTGTAGCTGACCAGGGTCACGGTCACGGCCTCGTAGTCGTACGTCTCCGCGCCGTCGCTCATGATGAGCTGGTGCAGGTGGTCGGGCTCGATCTTCTCGATGCCTCTCCCCCACTTGTCCCCGCTCAAGCTGACCACGTGGGAGTCCAGCAGGTTGCCCCACAACTCCACGGCCCGCTCGTACTGCGCCGGGGTGTAGGTCCGGTAGAAGCGCATGGTGGTGCCCATGAGTCCCCTTGTGTTGGATGGCAGGCTCGTCAGCGCGGGGATGCCGGCCCCGCGGACAGGGGTCTCCCCCTGTTTCGCCCGTTGGTTGGTCAGCTCTTGGCGTCCTGCCGAGCCCACTCCTGGCGCTTCTCGTCCAGGAAGTCGGAGATCCACCAGCCCTTTTGCTGGGCCTCGGCGATCAGCTCTGCCGACCGGGAGAAATCACCCCCGACCAGGGGTGCCAGTTCGTGCAGGAGGTCGTATCTGAAGCGGTCGGCCTGGTGGTCTTCCGCGTCCTTTGCGGCGACGTAGGCCGACAGGAGGCTGTCAGCGCGGCTGACGCGCTCCATTTCCTCGCGGTGCGCCCACTCCTGGCGCATTGCGGCCAGGTTGTAGGCGACGTCTTCCCCGTTGTCGCACAGGTGGTGGTGAATCCACTCCACCTGTTCCTCGTCGCCACGGCACAGCTCCCGCAGGGAGACCTGAAGGGCGTGCTGCACTGCCGCGTAGGGCTTCAGCACACGCCATCCGTGGGAGTCCGCCTGGTGCGAGTTGTCCCCGGCGTAGAAGCGGTTCACTGACTCGTTCGCCATGTTCAGCTCACGCAGGGTGGTCCAGAGCATCTCCGCCATGCGGATGTGCTCCGCCTCAGCGGCGGCGGAAAGCTGCGGACCGGTGGTGGTCGTGCTCATACTCGTCCTATCTCTCAGGTTACACATTCGGTCCGAAAAGATGGCCCACCAGTCCGATGGGCCTCCGACCTTGCGTCTGCCGCCGCTTCCGAGGCGTGACCATCCCGAAGATGGGTAGCGGCAGACTGGCCCCTCAGGTTACCCATTGAGGCCGAAGAATTCGGCAGCATCCTTCCTGCCTGGGCTCCGCACGTGATGTGTCGTCCACGCACTTCCCAGGGGTATCGGCTGGCCCATCCACGTGCCCCCCGAAGGGGGCTAACGGGCTGCCCGTATGCGATGCCGCATTACCGGTTACACGCTGTTGAGTTCTCAAGGAGCAAGCCTTTAGCGGCTAGCTGAGGGGCGTTCCGGACTTAGCAGCCCTTTCGGGCGACCAGTATCCGGCCCTCTCTGTCGTGCTGTGTCAAACCTTAGCAGGTCCGACCTGAATTCGCAAGTTACACACTCGGTAGTGCTTTACCTCAGTTGTCCCACCTATCGCGGGTGCCACGATGTTCGGACCGTTCCGCTTGTCTTTCCAGGTCAGCCGGTCAACCTAACCCCCGCCCGTTGCGGGGTGATCCAACCGACTTCACGACGGTCGCCCGTCGCGCTGGTCTAACTCGCGTCCCGTTCGCTCCCGTTGTGGCGGTCGCTTTCGGTGTTGGTGCAACCTTAGCAGTCGCCCGCCAGGTGTGCAACTTGCGTTTTCAGTTCTTAAGGACCAGGTGTGCAGGGAGTCCGTCCCCCGGTGTCCCGGTGGCCTTTCTCTCTGACACCGCAAACATTACTCAGGTTGCCCACCTGAGTCAAATCGGATGTGTTTCCGCAGGTAGGGCGTGGTTTAGGGCCGCCAACGGGCCTTCGGACAGGGCTCCAGTGGGCAACCTGGGATAGCGCCGTAATGGCCCCTCATTCGCCCGTAGCCGCGTTTTCTCGCCGGTCAGGTATAGCCACCTAGGGGCGTTCGCGATAGGCGCTCTGAGACATTTCCGCAGGTTACACACCCCGAAAATCGGCCCATTTCAAGCTTTCAAGATCCACTAGGGCACGGCCTGCCGCGCGCTGCCTGCCGTGCGCCTTGCCCGCTGTGACCTGGGTCACGCGATGACATGTCGCGTGCTGCCTGAAAAGGAATCGGGCGAGCGAGCGCGCGATCGTACACCATCCGTCAGCGCTGGGTACCCCCTGGGGGTATGGCCCCTTGCGAGCCCGAGCCGGCACCGCCATGTCTTAGCGCCTGAGGTTCTGCCACGGTTCCAAGGTCGATCGCAAGCTTACGAGCGGAGGCCACGCTCTGTGTCGCCGCTGCTCAGGGCTGAGATCGAGCCGACCTTGCCGGCCTCGGCGGCGGACAGAATCTGGGGATTTCCGGCTGGTGGGGCTGTCGCCCCGGCGGCGGTATGAACAAGCCTCCGCGCAGGCCCTCACCTGGTCAGACCTTGCCGGCAGGTGGAGCTCCAGCCCTGACCGCAGCTTGCCGGCCTCCGCGGAATCTGGCGTTTTCCGGCGCCGTCGACTGGCCGGCGATGGCTCCGTGGACCCCGGAGGGGTCCCAGCCTGACGCCTCGCTGGAGCTGTCTCAGGGTGCCCCTGCGGGGCACCAGCCTTCAGGCTGACGCCTTCGGGCGGAGCCCCATCATCTTGCCGCCGCTGCGTGCCCGGCAGGGCACCCGGCCTCCCCAGCGCCTCGCCGCTGCACAGCCTGACGGGTGTGACTCAGGTTACACACAGACCTGGTTCTACGACCATGATCAACAGCCGTATTACTAGTACAAGCCTGATGGGCTGGATAAAGCCTGAAGGCTTCAGCCTCTATCGAGGCTGACGGAGACAGCCCTTAGACAGAAGGCTTAGGCCCCTATCGGGGCCTCCTGGTCAAAGCCATCAGGCAAATCCGAAGCCTTCAGGCTTTATCCCTTCAGACCGCCTCGGGTCGGCAGCAGGTCCTCCTCTCCCTGCATTACGTCGTCGAGGCTTTTTTCTTCCACGTCGCGAAGGCGGTATTTCGCCATGCCCCAGTGGTCCGGTTCTGACCGGCGTAGTCGCCTCCCGGCCGACTGGGTTCGCATCCGCGCTCGCATCTTGAAGCGCGACGGTTATCGCTGCACGCACCTCGACGACCTCGGGGAGCGGTGCGCGGAACCGGCGAGCGACGTGGACCACGTTCTGCGCGGTGACGACCACCGAGACGTCAACCTCACCTCGCTCTGCGGGTGGCATCACCGACAGAAGTCCTCCAGGGAAGGCGCGGCGGCCAAGGCCGCCAACTGGAGGCGGAACAACAACAAGTTCCGGCGCACGGAGGAGCACCCCGGCCTCCTCTGAATCCGCGGGCGAGGTCATTCGGCCTCGCCCGCACTTGGGCGTGTAGCTCAGTGGCCAGAGCAGCGGTCTCCAAAGCCGTGTTGCGCAGGTTCGAATCCTGCCGCGCCTGCCACCTCGACTCCCACCAAAACCGATTGGAGTGGTGGCGTGGCAATTTGCCCATTCGCCCGATGGCGCCCCCTGCCTGAAGCATGGAGCCAGCCGGGTCGTTCCGGCCGCTTGGTGATCGCCCACGAGGCGGTTTCTCGAGCAGCCTCGCTGTTCGACTACTTCGCCCGCGGTGACGTGGTCGTCGAGTCGCACTTCTACGTCGCGTCGGACGGGTCGCTCGACCAGTACATCGACACCGACCGCACGGCGGACGCCAACATGGCCGCCAACCCCCGCGCGATCTCGATCGAGACGTGGGACAACGGCGGCGACATCCACGGGCGCTGGAACGAGGCGCAGCTCGTCACGCTGCGGCGGCTGTTCGCCTGGCTGCGCGACGTGCACGGCGTTCCCGCACAGGTTCCGCCCGGTCCGTACGCGGACGGCTTCGGCTGGCACAACCTGTTCTGGCGGGAGTGGGCGGGCGCCTACCGCGACTGCCCCGGCCCCAACCGGGCCGCGCAGGTCCGCGACGACCTGATCCCGTACGTCGGTCGCGGTGGCGGCTGGCGCGACGGAGCTGGCTCCCCCGGCCCGGTCCCGGCTCCGCAGCCGGCGGGCGAGTGGCCGCTTCCGGCGGGCCACTACTTCGGCGACATCAGCGGCCCCAACGAGTCGCGCGGCGGCATCTCGGCGCAGGAGCGCGTCTGGGTGCGCCAGATCCAAGAGGCCCTCCAGCGCGCCGGTAAGGCGCCTGGCGGCTCGGGCTGGGCTGACGGCGTGTGGGAGGCCCCGACCACCACGGCCGTGCGCGCCTGGCAGGCGTCGGTGGGTCGCGCCCAGACTGGCCGCGTTGAGCGCGCCGACTGGGACCGGCTGGTGCTCGGTCGCGGCGCTCCCGCTCCCGCTCCGGCCCCGGCGCCCGCGCCGGCCGCGCCCCCGTTCCCGATCTCGCGGAACGAGTGCTTCGGCCTGCGCAGTGACCCGCGCGCCTCGGTGCACGGCGGCTACCACGCCTGGGAGCGCCCGCACGTGCTGCGCATCCAGCAGGCGCTCCAGCGCTGGGGCTACGCCCCGAACGTGCCCGGCTGGGCTGACGGGCTGTACGACCAGCCCACGGTCGACGCCGTGGCGCGCTGGCAGCGCGACCACATGCCCGGAACCACGCTGTGGGGCCAGGTGTGGTGGGACGACTGGGCGAAGCTGCTCAGCCGGTAGTCCACCCGCAAAGCCACGCCCGCCCCGTCCCCTCTCCACGGGGCGGGCGTCCCCTACTTCGCGAGGAGGTGATCGAGATGCCCGGCCCCGTTCCCGAGCGTGAGGACAACCTCGCCCGGCCGCGCGAGCGGAAGGGTGGCGATGCCACGCCGGTTACCCGCGGAGTCCTGCGCTCGGTCACCGTCCCGCACCCGGACAAGAACTGGCACCCGATCGCGCTCCGCCTCTACAAGGCGTTGAAGACGTCGGGCCAAGCCGACTTCTACCAGGACAGCGACTGGGCCTTCGCCTACTCGCTGTGCGAGGACCTCTCGTACTACAAGAACGCGCCGGGCGGGAAGCGGTCGGGGCAGATGCTCCAGACCATCTACTCCGCGTTCGAGCGGCTGTTGGTCTCCGAAGGTGATCGCCGCCGCGTTCGCATCGAGCTGCACGAGCCGGAAGAGGAATCGACCCCGGCGTCCGTTACGGCCATCGCCGACTACCGCAAGGATCTTGGCCTCGTCTGAGCCCGATCTGCCTCCTCGCGGTCCCCCGCCCGAGGAGGCACACCGTGGCGTCTACGCCCTTGACCGCCGAGGAGATCGACGAGCTTGAGCCGTCGTTCCTCGGCCCCACCTGGATGCGCAATCCCCTTGGGGCGTGGCTGCTTCCGGACTTCACGCTCGGCTGGCAGATCGCCGGCTGGTGCGCGGAGTACCTGCGCGCCGAGGACGGCGGCCCCTGGAAGTTCACGCCGGAGCAGCTCCGGTTCGTCCTGTGGTGGTACGCGGTCGACAAGAACGGCCGCTTCATCTACCGCAAGGGCGTCCTCCAGCGCATGAAGGGCTGGGGCAAGGACCCCTTGCTCGCGGTGCTCTGCCTCGTCGAGCTGGTCGGCCCGTCGCGGTTCTCCCACTGGGACGCGAAGACGGGCGAGCCGGTCGGCGTTCCCCACCCGCAGGCGTGGGTGCAGGTGACCGCGGTCAACCAGTCGCAGACCACGAACACGATGGCGCTCATCCCTTCGCTGATGAGCGACCGCTTCAAGCAGGTCTACCGCATCAAGGACGGCGCGGAGCTGATCCGCGCCAACGGTGGCAAGGCCCGCCTTGAGGCCGTCACCTCGTCCTACCGCGCGATCGAGGGCAAGCGGACCACGTTCGTCCTGCTCAACGAGACGCACCACTGGGTGGCCGGCAACAACGGCCACAAGATGTACGAGACGATCGACGGCAACGCGACCAAGAAGGACTCGCGCTACCTCGCGATCACCAACGCCTACCTGCCCGGCGAGAACTCCGTCGCCGAGAAGATGCGCGCCGCGTTCGAGCAGGTTCTCGAAGGCCGTGCCGCGAAGATCAGCTACCTCTACGACTCGATCGAGGCTCACCCGAAGACCCCGCTGACGCCCGAGGCGCTGCGCATCGTCATCCCGAAGATCCGGGGCGACGCGGTGTGGCTCAACGTCGAGGCGATCATCGAGTCGGTCCTCGACCTGACGATCTCGGCCAGCCGGTCCCGCCGGATGTGGCTCAACCAGATCGTCGCCGAGGAAGACGCGCTGTACGGGCCTGCCGAGTGGAAAGCCTGCGAGCGCAACGACTTGGTGCTGCGTCCCGGCGACGAGATCGTCCTCGGGTTCGACGGCGGCAAGACCGACGACTCGACCGCCCTCGTGGCGATTCGGGTCGCGGACATGGCGGCGTTCGTGATCGACCTCTGGGAGAAGCCGGACGGCCCGCAGGGCGAGAACTGGGAGGTCAACCGCGAGCTGGTCGACAGCCGCGTGCACGAGACCTTCCAGCTCTACGACGTGAAGGCGTTCTACGCCGACGTCGCGCTGTGGGAGTCCTACATCACCGACTGGGCCGCTGCGTACGGCGAGGGTCTGGCCGTGAAGGCGCCTGGCACCAACGCCATCGCCTGGGACATGCGCGGTTCGGTCCAGCGCTCGACGCTGGCGCACGAGCGGCTCATGCGGTCGATCCTCGACGTGAAGCTGGTCCACAACGGGGACCTGGCGCTCAAGCGGCACGCCCTCAACGCGCGGCGCCGCACCAACAACTACGGCCTGTCCTTTGGCAAGGAGTCGGCCGATTCCCCGCGCAAGGTCGACCTCTACGCGGCGCTGATGCTCGCGCACGAGGCGCTCTACGACCTGCGCACCCGCGGCAAGAAGACCAAGAAGCGCACCGGGCGCGGCTACTTCATGTGAGGTGATTTCCCTTGTCCAGCACGAGTCCCGTGTCCCTCGCGAAGCAGCTCCTCGGCATCCTCTACAAGGACAAGCCGCGGCTGGAGCGGATCGACGACTACCTGCACGGTCGGCACGACGACCCGTACATGCCGGAGACGGCGGACGCGGAGTACAAGCTGCTGGCCCGGCGGTCGGTGTCCAACTGGATGCCGCTGCTCGTCGGCACTCCGGCGCAGGCGCTGTGCGTGGACGGGTTCCGGCGCGGTCGCCCCGGCGAGCTGCCCAAGGGCAACGACGGGGCCGCCCTGCCCGAGTGGGACCACTGGGAGCGCTCACGGCTGGGCGGCCGGCAGTCCGCGATCTACCGCGGCGCGCTGAGCTACGGCCACGCCTTCGCCCTGACCGAGAAGGTCAAGGGTCGCGTCCGCTCGAAGGGCCTGTCGGCCATGAAGACCGCGGCCCTGTTCGAGGACCCGGCCAACGACGAGGTCCCGTTCGCCGCGCTGACGATCGTCCAGTTCCCGCGCGGAGACGAGCGGGGCGTCGCCCGGCTGTGGGACTCGCGCAACGAGTACCGCGTGACCTTCAAGTCCCTGTCCGACCTGGACAGCGTGAAGGTCCAGAACGGCCGCCGTCACGGCGCGTCGGAGTGCCCGGTCACGAGGTTCGCCGCCCTGGTGGACCTGGAGGGCCGGACCATCGGCGTGATCGAGCCGATGATCGAGTTGCAGGACCGGATCAACCAGACGGTCTTCGACCTGCTCATCGCGCAGACGGGCGGCTCGTTCAAGGTCCGCTACGCCTCGGGCATGGCCCCGCCGGTCAAGCGGGACCCGGAGACGGGCGAGCCGATCCTCGACGAGAACGGCGCCCCGCAGCCGTTGCCGGTCAACCTCAACGCCAAGCGGTTCCTGTTCAGCGACGACGCGGACGTCAAGTTCGGGACGCTGGATGAGACCCCGCTCGGCGGGTTCATCGAGTCGATCGACATGAGCATCCGCCACCTGGCGGCCGTGTCGCAGACTCCCCCGCATCACCTGCTCGGGCAGATCGCGAACCTGTCGGCCGAAGCCCTGTTGGCCGCGGAGACCGCGCTGTCGCGCAAGATCGAGGAGTTCCGCAGGGTCTTCTCCGAGGCGTGGGAGCG
Source organism: Lentzea sp. CC55 (assembly GCF_021056325.1). NCBI lineage: Bacteria > Bacillati > Actinomycetota > Actinomycetes > Pseudonocardiales > Pseudonocardiaceae > Lentzea > Lentzea sp. CC55. The sequence goes on from NZ_JAJCXE010000046.1 coordinate 183,162, forward strand.
GGTCTTCCGTCTCGCCGCCGAGCTGGCCGGCGACACCGTCTCGGCCGAGGACTGGCACGGCGAGGTGCTCTGGCGCGACATGGAGCAGCGCTCGCTGGCGCAGTCCGCGGACGCTCTCGGCAAGCTCGCCGATCAGCTCCACGTCCCCAAGCGCGGCCTGTGGCGGCGCATCCCCGGCGTCACGCAGAACGAGATCGACGACTGGGAGGACCTCCGCGAGCAGGAGGACGCCGAGCTGGTGCTCGCCGCCTCCGTCCGGCGCGCGACAGCTCCCCCGGCCCCGGTCGAGTTCTCCGACGTCCCGGCCGCCTGACTGAACGGGGGGTGACCCACTGACTGCCCCAGCGCAGCAGGCGTCGGAAGCCGACGCCGCAGCCATCGCCTACCACCTGGCCCTCAACCAGCTCGGTGTCGCCACGATCCAGGAGGCCCTGGAGCTGTGGTCGAGGGTTCCGCCGGCCAGGACTACCGCGCTCAGTGCGGCCTGGCTGGCGCGGGCGGTCCGGCTGGTGATGACCCGCAGGGGTCAGGCGCGCGACCTTGCGCTGGCCTACTACCGGCTCAGCCGCGCGCTGCGCACCGGCACCACCGTGGCCGACCCGCGACGCCCTGATCCGCCCTACGTCACCCTGTCCATGCTGCGCGCTGAGTTCGCCGCGCTGGCAGGCCCTCAGCCGTCCCAGGAGGACGTCGAGGAGCCCGCCGGCACAGCGAGCCGCCCGGCGCCGGACAGGGCCACAGAGGACGACTCAGGGGCGCGGGAGCGGCCCGCTGACCCCATCGAGGGTGACCGAGTCCCCGTCGAGACGATCGACGGCCTCGACCGCGAGCTGGAGCGCCTGGAGCGCGAGGCTGAGGCTGAGGCCCGCCTCGTGCTCGAAGCGCTGGGACTGGACAACCTCGACCGCAAGCTCGATGAGATCGACGACGAGCAGCCCGCGTCCACTGTGGACGTGCAGCGGGCGGAAGCACACCGCCAGGCCGGAGCCCGACAGGCAGCCGCAGCCGAGCGCGTCGCCATGAACGGTGCCAGGAGCACTGTCTGGGCGGCCGGTCAGCGCGACAGGCGAGTCCTGGGCTACGTCCGGCTCTCCCGCACAGGGACGCCGTGCGGCTGGTGCGCGATGCTCATCTCCCGTGGCGCCGTCTACAAGTCGGCCGAGGGGTCCAGCTCGGACGTCACGTTCGGCGATCTGGACAAGTACCACGACAACTGCCACTGCTACGCCGAGCCGATCTACGGCTTCGAGCAGTTCGAGCAGTCATCCCTGACCGCCCTGAATCGCCGCTACAAGGCCGAGTGGAAGACCCACATCGCCGACAAGGGGCTGAAGGGCAAGGCGGCGCTCACGGCGTGGCGTCGTCGCATCCGCCAGGAGCAGCGCGAAGCGCGCCTGGCAGCCCGCTCGCGTCCAGGTGACGCGGCGTGATCCATCCCGAGAGCGTCCAGGAGGCGTCCCGTGCAGCCCGAGTCCACCACCACGACCACCGAGGAGCCGAAGGCCGATGACCAGCAGGCCACGGGGAGCGCAACGACCCCCGAGGGCGGCGCGGTATCCGGCGACGGTTCAGCGGCCACCGAGGTAGACGGCGACGAGGGCCACGAGGGCGACCTGCCGGCCTGGGCGCGCAAGAAGCTCGAGAAGGCCAACGCGCAGGCCGCCAGCTACCGCACCCAGCTCCGCGAGGCCCAGACCTCCCTGGAGAACGCCAAGACCCCCGAGGAGGTCGCCGCCGCAACCGCGGCGCTGACCGAGAAGGTGCAGGAGCTGGAGCACCAGCTCGTGCGCGAGCAGGTCGCACGCAAGTACGAGCTGCCCGACGAACTGGCCGCGCTGCTCACGGGCAAGACGGCCGACGAGCTGGAGGCGGTCGCCAAGACCCTCCAGAAGTACGCCCCCGCGGGCGACCCCCTCGTGCTGGGTGGGGGCCTGACCCCCGACGACGGCGACGACGGCGAGATGGACCCGCGCAAGCTCGCCCGCCGCACCCGGCGCTAGCCCCGCGCTAGCCAGCACCACCCCCACCCACCCGTAGCCCCCGCGCCGATCCGGCCGGGGGCTTTGTCATGCCCGGAGGAGCCACACAGTGCCCACCCCTCAGCACCAGGTCGTCAAGCCGGAGAAGCTGGTCGCGACCGCCATCGGGATGCTGGAGCAGGAACTCGTCGTCCCGAACCTGTTCAAGAAGGAGTCCGTGGACGCCTTCAAGGGCGCCAAGGACGACACGATCTCGGTCAAGGTCGAGGGCGTGCTCCCGTTCCACGAGTACGCCTGGAGGAACGACCGCTCCAGCGGCATCGTCTTCGACGAGTACGCCGAGCGGAAGATCCCCGTCACCTTCGGTGGCAACTTCTACTCGGCGGTCAAGCTGACCGACGAGCAGAACGACTTCGACATCGACCAGTGGGGCAAGCTGCTGCGTCCGCAGGTCAAGGCGGTCGCCCGCGGCCTGGCGCGCAAGTGCGTGACCACGCTGACCGGCGCGGCCTACAACGTCGTGGTCGGCAACACCGCGCAGAACCTGCGCGGCGCGCTGATCGAGGCCCGCCGGGTCCTCAACAAGTTCCAGGTCCCCGAGGGCCAGCGCTACATGCTGGTCGGCTCGGACTTCGAGGCGGCCCTGCTGGGCGACGAGAAGCTCAACCTCGCGCAGTACGTCGGCGACGACACCGCCGAGAGCGCGCTGCGCCTGGCCTCGCTGGGCCAGAAGTTCGGCTTCAACTTCGTGGTCGACCAGACCATCGGCGCGACCGACGCCTACGCCTTCGCCGACACCGCCTTCATCATGGCGACCGCGGCGCCGTCCGTTCCGCAGTCCGTCCCGTACGGCGCGACCACGTCCTTCGAGGGCCTCGCGCTGCGCTGGGTGCGCGACTACGACTCCGAGCACATGCAGGACCGCTCGGTGGTCAACTGCTACGCGGGCGTGCGGGACGTCAAGGACGTCCTGGTCGGCTGGGACGACGTCGAGAAGTCCGAGGTCGTCTCGGCGTCGGAGTACTTCGTGCGCGGCATCAAGCTGACGCTCGACGGCTCCTCGAACTACCCGCCGGCCGCCTCGGAGCTGGCGACCATCACGGGCGTCAGCGACGCCAGCGTCTGGACGCCGACCGGCCGCACGCCGGAAGCCGACCCGGCCAACGCCTGATCCACCCCTGAGCACGGCGGCACGTCCACCACGGGCGTGCCGCCTGCCCCCGTGCGCATCGAGGAGGCATGAGCATGGAGCCCTTCGCCACGCTGGAGCAGCTCAAGGCCCGCCTGGACTGGACGCTCGACGAGGACGAGGAGCGCTCAGGCGCTGCCGCGCTCGAAGACCTGTCCGGCTGGGCCAGGTACTACGGCCGCCCCTGGCCTGACCCCCTGACTGCCCCGCAGCTCGTCCGCACGATGGTCCTGGGGGCCGCGGTGCGCTACATGCGCAACCCGGAGGGCTACACCCAGTCCCGCGCGGGCGACGAGACGCTGACGTGGAGCGAGCTTGGCGACCGCGCCGGGTCCGTCCACTTCAACCATGACGAGATCCGGGCGCTGACGTCGATGTCGGGCAAGACCTCGCTGCTGACCGCGGCCATCTCGACCTGGAACTCCCGGCCCAGGCCGGACGCCGGGTACGTCCCGGTAGCCGGCGGCGGCAAGCCGTTCCCGATGTTCTCCGACCCGGAGAGCCCCTGGTGAGCCACCAGCGCAAGCGCGGACAACCCGCCCGCATCTGGAAGACGGCCCAGGCCACCGACCGACGCGGCAACCACGTCGTCCGCGCCGAGCCGACCGGCCCGCACGAGGTGCGCGCCGCGTTCATCCCGCAGCGCTCCGCCCGCGCGGAAGTGCCCGGCCAGCAACAGATCAACGTGACCCGCATGATCGTGGACGCCGACCTGCCCGACGTGAATCTCTGGTCCCGCGTCGAGTGGAAGGGGCGGCAGTGGGACATCGTCTCGCCGCCGCAGTACCACCACGGCACGCGCCGCACCCGGCACTGGTCACTCGACATCCGAGAGAGGCCGTAGTGGCTGAGGTGTACCGGCGCGTTGGGCGCCACAAGATCGAGAAGCTCATCGCTCTGCATCGGACCGTGCAGGACGGCCTGGACGACGTCGCCCTGGAACGCGCTGGGCACGCCGAGGCCGCCCTCTCCGCGCACCGCCACGACGGCCACGCGCGCATCGACGTGGAGCAGGGCGACATCGACCGCTACGTGGTCCTCGACGACGAGCGCGGCCTCATGGCCGCCTTGAGCATCGAGTTCGGCCGCGCCCCGGTCCCGCCGACCGAGGACAACCCGGATGGCCGCGCCGGCATGGAGGGCCTCGGGGTCCTCCGCGACGCGATGAGCGTGCAGCGCAAGCCCCGCAGGGGCCGGCGATGATCGACCTCCCCGCCAGCGTCCTGGCCCTGGTCGAACTCACGCCGATCGAGGACATCTGCCTGCGCATCCTGCGCGAGGGCCTGCCGGACGTGCCGGTCGTCAGCCTCATCGCCGACGACGCGCCCGGCCTGTTCATCCTCGTGCGCCGCCTCCCGGCGCTGGGCGAGTGGAGGGGCGACCCGCGCTTCACCGACCAGGCCCGGTTCTCGATCAACGTCTTCACGCAGGACCCGGACGGCGACGAGAAGGGCGCGCTCGTGAGCGAGGCCGTGCGCGTGGTCATGCGCAACGCCTGGCTCGCACACGTCAACTACCCCAACCTGGGGTCGGTCATCTCGATCAGGATGCGCGGCGAGCCCTCCCGCAAGCCCGACTGGGCGACCTCCTCCGGCCCGGTCCAGTACGCCGACCTGCCCACCGGCATGTGGCGCTACGAGAGCACCTACGACCTGGAGATCCGCAAGCCGCGCAGGCGCTGATCCCCCTTCTCCCTCACCCCGCCCTCGTCGAGGAGCGGGGTCCTTGCTGACCCCTCGATCCCTTGGGAGGGAACGACTTTGGCACTCGACGACGGCGCCACTCTCGTCATCGACACCGGCAACTACCTGCTGGCCCCGACCGGCACGGAGATGCCCTCCGACCTGACCTCGCCCCCGGCCCCGTGGGACAACGTCGGCCACACCTCCTTGGAGGAGCTGCTCAGCATCACCTCCGAGGGCGGCGAGGCCACGGTGCTGGCGACGCTCCAGAACAAGACGCTGCGCACCCGCTACTCGGCGCGCACCGAGAGGATGTTGTTCACCCTCCAGCAGTTCGACGTCAAGGGCCTGCGCCTGTTCTACGGCGCGAACGCGCCCCTTCTGGCCAACGGCACGCTGGGCGTCCCGACCGACCCGAAGCCGACCGTGTGCGCGGTGCTGGTCGTGTTCGTGGACGGCGACAACCTCTTCGCCTTCTACGCGCCCAAGGCGGAAATCTACCGCGCGGACGACATGTCGCTTTCGGACACGGAGTCGCTCGCCGGCATGCCGATCGGTATCACCCCACTGGTGCACGGCACGAACACGTGGACCTACGCGGTGACCCCACTGGCGAGCACCCCGACCTCCGTGGTCGCCACAGGCGCGACGGCGGGCACGCCCGGCGCCTTCACCCCGACCGGGGCGGCGCTGCCCGCCGACCTCGCGGCGCTGCGCGCAGGCTCGATCACCGCCTCCCCGACCACCGCGTGGACCACCGGCCAGCACGTCGTGCTCGGCGACTCCTCGCAGGCCCACTGGGACGGCGACTCCTGGGAGTCCGGCGCGGCGGCCTGACCCGCGCGCTCCTCCTGACGTCCGGCGTGCACGTGCCTTGCGGACCCGCGTGCACGCCGGGCCACCCCTCGTGGTGGCACTTCCTCGGTCCGCTTCCCCTTGTCCTGCCCCGCTTCTGGAGGTCCGCAAACCGTGTCCAGCTTCTCCCTCGACGACATCCGCGCCGCCGCCGACCGCAAGTACGGCTCCACCGACATCACCGTGGGCGAGACGACCGTGCGCCTGCTCAACCCGCTGCGGATGAAGAAGGAGCAGCGCGACAGGCTCATCGGCATCCAGAAGCAGATGGAGGCCGAGGCGGGCGAGGACGAGGACGTCGACCAGACGGCGATCTTCCAGGAGGCGTTGCGCATCGTCGCCCAGACCCCCGCGCAGGCCAAGCTGCTCATCTCCGCGATCGGCGACGACCTCGGTGTGCTGGCCGAGGTGTTCGAGCGCTACACGGAGGGCCAGTCGGTGGGGGAAGCCTCGTCCTCTGTCGCCTGATCGACGACTACGGCCGGGGCCTGTACGCGGACCTGCGCTTCCACTACGGCATCGACCTGGTGGACGTGATCGAGTGCCGCGGACCGGCTCCGGCCCTTGTCCTCGCTCTGGTGCAGAGGCTTCCCGACACCTCCATGACCGCTGCCCTCGCCAACGGCGGGTTGCAGCACTTCGGCTGGGGCGTCGACCGGCACATGCGGGCCGACACCTACGACGCCATCAACCTGCAAACCCGCGCGACCGGCAACTGGGGCAAGAAGCCCCCGAGGTTCCCGGAGTGGCCGCGCCCCAACGACAAGCCGAAGGCCGCCGAGCCCGCGCCCAAGAAGCGCGTGAGCGTCGCGGATCTGCACGCGCGGTTCTCCCGGAGGTAGCCCATGCCCGGTACTCAGATCATCGGCCGCGTGGCGGTCAAGGTCCTGCCGAACACGGACGACTTCCGGCCCGACGCCGAGCGCCAGCTCAACGCCATCGAGAAGGCCCTGCGGGACGTCAAGGTCGTCATCAAGCCGAACCTCGACACGAGCGGCATGAAGGCGCAGGCGCGCAAGGTGCGCGAGACCGCGGCCAAGCAGCTCGACGCGATCACGCTGCGCGTGAAGATGGACGACCAGAGTTCGGTGCAGCGGGCCATCGCGCGCCTGCGCGCCGAGCTGGACGCGCTGGACGAGAAGGAAATCAAGGTCAAGCTCGACCGCGCTGACCTGACGAGCAAGCTGGGCGCGCTGGAGAAGCAGCTCGCGAACATCGCCACGCTGAACCTGAAGGTCCGGCCCGGCAGCGCGTCCTCCCTTCAGCGCGCCATCGCCAAGATCGACGCCGAGCTGGAGAAGCTCGAAGAGGTCGACCTCAAGGTCAAGATGGACAAGGCGTCGCTGGACAAGGCCCGCAAGGACCTCAAGGCCCAGCTCGACGCGACGTCCACTGTGGACATCCGGGTCAACGCGGGCAGCGCCTCCTCGCTCAAGTCCGCCATCTCGAAGATCGACGCCGAGCTGGAGAAGCTCCGCGAGGTCGAGATCAAGGTCAAGCCCGACCGCGCCTCCCTGGAGAAGGCCAAGGCCGACCTGGAGCGCAACCTCAAGATCCACTCGGATCTGGAGCTGGCGGTCAACTACGCCAAGGCGGACGAGATCCGCAAGCGCGTGCAGCAGCGCCTCGACGGCGTGAAGATCGCGCCGACCCTCGACCAGGCCGTGGTGCAGCGCACCATGCGCCAGATCGAGGCGCACGCCGAGAAGATCGAGCAGCTCAAGGCCCAGATCAAGCCCGAGCTGGACCCGGTCGCCCGGCGCAAGCTGGAACGCGAGATCGAGGAGATTGAGGACCGGATCGACGGCCTGACCGCCGAGATCCACACCGACGTCAACGCGCTCGCGCAGAAGGCGACCCAGGCCAAGCTGGCGGCGCTGACCCGTGCCCGCCGGGTGCAGATTTTCGTCGACATCAACAAGGCGTCGGCCGCGCGAGTGAGCGCCGTGCTCGCCTCGCTGTCCGGCGCCCGCGTCGCGGCGAACTGGATTCGCCAGCTCGGCGAGTCACTGTCCAACCTGGACAAGAACGTCCCGATCATCGGCTCGATCGCACTCGCCATCGCGGGCCTCGCCGGCTGGGCGCTCACTGCCGTGAGCAACCTCTTCACCCTGTCGGCGTCGCTGGCGCAGATCGGCGGAGCGGCACTCGCACTGCCCGGCATCTTCGGCGGCATCGCGGTCGGAGTGGGCATCGCCATCGCGGTGCTCAAGGACTTCAATGAGGTCCTCCCCGAGGTCAAGACGCGCCTGTCCAGCTTGCAGGACCAGCTCTCCGAGCGGTTCTGGAAGGTGGCCGAGGCGCCGATCCGCCGCCTGGTCAACGACCTCTTCCCCTCCCTGGAGAAGGGCGCCGGCCGAACCGCTGACGCGCTCGGCGGGTTCTTCGCCAACCTCTCGAACTCCCTGCGCAAGTCGCTCGGCCCCAGCGTCCTGGCCGGCATGTTCGACTCGCTGGTTGAGTCGATCAACCGCGCGGGCAAGGGCACCGACGCCTACGCCGGAATCCTCGCCAAGCTCGGCACGGTCGGCTCGTCCTACCTGCCCCGCCTGGCGCAGTGGTTCGTCGACATCTCCCGGCGCCTGGACGACTTCCTCGGGCAGGCGTCCGCGGACGGCCGACTCCAGACCTGGATCGACAACGGCATCCAGGCGCTCGCCGACCTCGGCACGATCATCGTCCAAATCGGACGGATCTTCAACGGGATGTTCAAGGCGGCCGAGGCCGCGGGTGGCTCCACGCTGGGATCGCTGGCCGACGCGCTGACCCGCATCGCGGACATCGTCAACGGCGAGCGCTTCCAGAGCGGCATGACCGACGTCTTCCGCGCGGCGCACCAGGCGATGGACCTCATCGCCTCGATCTCGGGTCCCGCGGTCGCGCGCCTGATGGAGACGCTGGGCCGGACCCTCACCGCCATCCTCCCGATGGTCGGCGAGGCCCTCGGCACGCTGCTCAACGACGTCGCTACGGCCCTGAGCCACCCCGCCTTCCAGGGCGGCCTGGTGCTCATGTTCGAGGCGCTGCGCGACGCCCTGGCCGCACTGGGACCCGCCTTCGGGCCGGTCGCTGTCGCCCTGGGCAAGCTCGCCATCCTCGTGGGCGAGTTCGCTCGCGTCCTCGGCCCGCTGGCGGCCGAGATCCTCGGGACCCTGGCCGAGGTCGTGATCCGGCTCGCGCCGAGCATCACTCGACTGGTCGGCGTCCTGGGCGACGGCCTGCTGCGCGTGGCCGAGGCGCTGTCCCCGGTCCTGCTGCGTGTCGCCGACGCGCTCGCGCGAGCGGCCGACACGGCACTGGTGCCGGCACTCACGACCGCGATCAACGGCTTGCTGCCGGTGCTGGAGCGCCTGCTCCCGCTCATCGGCGACGCGCTCGTCACCGCCCTTGACTCGCTGGTCACCAGCGGCCTGCTCCCCAAGCTGGCCGAGCTATTCGTGCAGATGGTCGGCGTGTGGGGTGGCATGGTCGAGCGCCTGCTGCCCGAGCTGGTCAAGCTGATCCCGCTCGTCGCCGACGCGCTCGCCCGGATCACCGAGGCGGTGACTCCGCTCCTGCCGAGCTTCGCCGAGCTGGCGACGCTGGCGAGCGAGACCCTCGTCCCGGCCTTCGTCGCTTTCGCGGAGGAGGCCCTGCCCCGCCTGGTCGACATGATCGTCAAGCTGGCCGAGGTCTTCGGCCCGATGATCACCGAGGCCGGCAAGGCGGCGGCCGTGTTCCGCGAGGACGTCCTCCCCGCGGCACGCCTGCTGGCGTCCTACCTCGGCGAGAACTTCGCGGAAGTCCTCAGTGGACTGGCCTCGGCCTTCTCGGGCGCTTTCGCTGCCATGAAGGGCTACTGGGACGTCTTCGCCGGGTTCTTCACGGCGGACTGGGGCCGAGTCTGGCGCGGGGTCAAGGAAATCGCCTCGGGAATCTGGTCCATGATCAGCGGCGCCTTCAGCATCTTCCTCGGCTCGAACATGGTGGCACCGCTGACGGAAAGCCTCGGGCAGATGCGCGAGCGCTGGTCGGCCGGATGGCAGGACTTGCAGTCGAAGTCCCGCAGCGCCATGCAGTTCATGTCCGACGCCGTCCGCGACGGCGTGAACGACGTCATCAACTGGGTCCGCGGCATCCCCGGCCGCATCGTCTCGTCGCTCGGCCCGCTGGGTCAGCTCCTCGTCGACGCTGGACGCCAGGTGATCGACGGGTTCCTCGCGGGAATCCGCAGCGCCTTCGGGCGGGTGCAGGCCGCGCTCTCCGAGCTGACCGCACTCCTGCCCGACTGGAAGGGACCGGCCCCTCGCGACCGGACCATCCTGCGCGGCGCCGGCCAGCTCGTCATCGACGGCTTCATCGACGGCCTCGAATCGCGCTACGACGCGGTGCGGAAGTCGTTGCGGGGCCTCACCGATGACGTTGCCGACACCGACTTCGCCCTCCCCGGAGTGGACGCTCCCAGCGTCACGCGGCGGGCGGCGGGGATGGCGGACGGCGCGCTGGCGAGCGGCAGGGACGGCACCCAGAAGGTTCTCAACTACTACGCGGCACCCGGTAGCAGCATCTCCTCCGAGGAGGACCTGTTTGCAGCCGCAGGCCGCGCAAGGATGGTGGGCTGGTAAGTGCCACGACTGCAACTCGAATCCGCGACCGACACCTTCGATCTCGACGACGTCCTGAAAAAGGGAAGGGGGGTGCAGGCCCTGTCCGGTGCAACCGGGCTCGGCCTGCCCCCCGTGTCGGTGCAGTGGCTCAGCGGCGCCGGAGACGGCGCTCGATACCGCGGCCGGCGAGTCCTTCCGCGCGACATCGACCTGCCCCTGCTGATCCAGGCGTCTGGCCGCGACGACCTTCAGCGCACGCTGTCCCGGCTGGCGATCATGCTGGCCGGGCCGTGCACCCTGCGGTTCGTCGAGGACGACGGAACCTCCTGGACTACCGAGGTGGTCCGCGTCGGCGGCGGCGACTACGTCTTCGGCGCGGACACCACGGGCGAGGACGACCTGCTCCTGATCCTCACCCTGCGGGCCGGGGACCCGTTCTTCACCGGCTCGGTGCCCACTCGCAAGGTCGTCGGCGAGCAGACCGGCGTCCGCGGCCTGCTGCCCAACCTGGCGAAGATGCCGGTTGTCAGCTCGCAGGCGATCGGACAAATCCAACTCGAGAACCTGGGCAACGCCGACGCCTTCCCGACCTGGGAAGTCACCGGCCCCGGCAGGGACTTCGAGGCGGTCTCGCCCGGCGGCGAACGGCTGCACTGGCGCGGCACCCTGGCCGCAGGCGAGCGCCTGATCATCGACACGCAGCGGGGAACGGTCGTCGACCACAACGGCGCCAACCGCTACGCCGAACTCGCTGCCGCGCCGCGCTTCTGGGCGATCCCGCCGGGCCTCAGCTCGGCGACCGCGGCCCTGTACGACATCTCACCCGGCACCATCGCCCCCGGCGCGGTGCAGCGCACCAACCTGTGCCCCAATCCGGTGCCGGCGACGCTGACCAACTGGCAGGCCACCGGCACGGAGACCCTCGTGGATGCCCCCTGGGGCGGCAAGGCGGTGCGCGCGGTGTCCTCGTCGGGCAACAGCCCCTTCATCTTCTCGGCCAGCTCGACCGCGGCCTTCGCGGCGGGGCAGACGGTGTCGGCGCGCTGCAAGGTGGCTTTCTCTGATGGTGCCACCCACTTCCGCGTGGCGATGCGGCAGCGCGACACGTCGACCTACCACTTCTTCGGACCGGTCCTGCCCGTGCCCACCGCGGCCTGGGCCGACGTCGCGGTGTCAGGTACGACAATCAACGCCGTCCCGGCCAACAACCTCGACGTGGTGGTGCTCTGGTACGGCAGCTCCGCTCGCGCCGCGCCCCCCGTGGGGTCGGTGGCGATGTGCGGCGACGTCCTGATCGAGGCGGCCGGCTCTGCGGGCGCCTACTTCGACGGCGGCCTGCCTGACTCGCAGATCAACATCTTCGAGTGGACGGGCGAGCCGCACGCCTCGGCGTCGGTGCAGCGCGGCGTCATCACGGTCGGCCGCTCGTCGATCATCTGCTCGTGGCGTCCCCGGAAGTGGCTGGTGGTCTGATGCGGCTCTCCGATCTCACGGTCGAGGTACGCGACCGTGACCTCAAGCGCCTGGGGCTGATCCGGCCCGACGAACTCAACCTGCACCTGAAGGGTGAGCACAACGGCGTCGGGTCTTGGAAGCTGGAGCTGGCCGCAGAGCATCCCCTCGCGGACGCCCTGCGCCAGCCCGGCTCCGGGGTCATCGTCACCGGCCCGCAGGACATCCTCATGTCCGGCCCCACAATCAGCCCGGTCGTGGTCACCTCCGCCAACGACACCGCCGGCATGGTCAGCTTCGAGGGCGTCTCGGACTCCGTCGTGCTGGCCGACATGCTGGCCTGGCCGCAACCGTCCAATCCGGACCCGACCACGCAGGCCGCCTCGCACGACGTGCGCCAGGGCGACGCCGAGAGCGTTATCCACGGCTTCGTCAACGCCAACTGCGGTCCGGGTGCACCGGCCGCACGCCGCAAGGCGAGGCTGCGCATGGGCACCAACCTGGCCCGTGGTCCGGTGGTCAAGAAGTCGGCCCGGTTCCCCGTGCTGGGCAGCCTGATTGCCGACGTCGCCGTGATGGCCGACCTCGGCTTCCGCGTGGTGCAGCGCAGCGACGAGCTGGTGTTCGAGACCTACCAGGTCCTCGACCGCTCGCTGGAGATCCGGCTCGACGTGCTGACCGGCACCCTGGCCTCCCAGTCCGTCGCCGTCGCCGCTCCTGGCGTCACGCGCGTCATCGTGGGCGGCCAGGGTGAGCTGGAGAACCGCGACTTCCTCGCGGCCACCACGCCCGAAGCTGTCGAGGCGGAACAGGACTGGGGTCGGCGGATCGAGCGGTTCGTCGACCAGCGCCAGACCGACGACCCCGAGGAGTACCAGCAGGCCGCGGACGAGGTCCTCGCCGAGGAGGGCTTCACGGCTGTCGCCATGCGCGCGGTCCCCACCGACGACAGCGCGATGCGCTTCGGCATCGACTGGTACCTGGGCGACCGCGTCTCGGCCGTCGTCGGCTCCGGTGAGCTGTCGGCCGTCGCAACCGGCTACGTGCTCACGGTCGGCGCGACCGGCGTGCAGCTCGGCGTCGTCCTCGGCGACCCGCGCCAGTTCGACCGCAGCGAGACGCTGAACCGGCGACTGGAGAACGCGCGCAAGCGCATCAGCGCCCTGGAGCGCAACGCAGAGATCGGAACGACGGCCGCGGACGACGCGGCGGTCATGAGCTTGATGGGGGCGTGGTAGCTCGTGGCGATGACGCCGAAGACCTTTGTCCGCACGGAACTCGGGAGCACGTACGGCGAGGTCGTCGCAACGGTGCCGGCGGGCAAGCGATGGGTGGTGACCAGCCTGCTCCTCTCCAACTACAGGACCGGGAGCGACTCCGAGAGCGCGAACTTCCTGAAGCTGGACGACGTGTTCGTGCTCCACGACGTCAAGCTCAGCCCCGGCGGCGTCTTCACGCTCGACTGCGCCCAGGTGCTCGAAGCGGGCCAGACCATTCAAGCCTGGGCTGACGGAACCTACGGCGCGGCGCTGCACGCCTGCGGCGTGGAGATGGAGGCTTGATGGGACACCAGTTCCTCAACAACGGCCCGGACCCAGCGCTGCACGCCATCAGGGTCCAATTCGGAATGACCGGCGGCGGCACCAAGACGGTGGCCTGGGACCGCAGTGTCCAGTGGTCGCACGACTTCCGGGTCTACGCCCACGGCTACCACCCGATGCTCGTGACCGACACGTCGTGGTGGATTCGAATGCCACCGGACGGCACGGTGATCCCCAACCCGGTTCCGGGCGGCGACAGCGTCACCGTGACCGGTGGCCGAATCCCGATGGGGTCCTACTCCACGCTCTGGTACGTGCTCCCCATCGGCACGAACGGCGACACCTACCCCAACAACTTCCGCATCACCAGCGCCGACGACAACGACGACATCCCGTGGGAGATCCCGTCCCACTGGGTCATGATCGTCACCCGCAACGACTCCGCCGGAGGAGCCCCTCGCGTCCGCTGGGGCACTGGCGAAGTCGACGACTGCTGGGAACCCCTCACGCTGCTGAACGGGTGGTCCAACTACGGCGAGGAGTGGGCGACCGCGCAGTGCCGCAAAGGCCCCAGCTCCCTGGTGGAGGTGCGCGGCCTTGTCCGTTTCGGCAGCGCCGGCCACATCACGACCCTCCCGGTCGGCTACCGCCCCGCGCAGACTCTCCTGACCGTTCAGAACATGGCCGACACCTTCAACCGTGTCGACTTCCGCGCCAACGGCGAGATCCACCGCATGGGCGGCGGAGACGCCTACCTGACGATCAACGCGACGTTCTTCGCCGACAAGTAGGAGGCGCTGGTGACCACCCCGAACGCGAGCGCCATCCTTGGCGTGTCGCTGCGGCTGCTCGGTTGGGAGTACGACGAGGCCGCGGACATGATCCTTGGCGTCTTCACCGACGCGCCCGCGCCGGACGACCCCAACCCGGCCGCCTTCCGGCCCGCACTGCGCTACGTCGTGGCTCTGGAGGTCATCGCCAGCGAGGTCCAGCCGATCGGCGGGCAGCCTCCTGAGCCCACGCCTGAGCCGACGCCCGAGCCCACGCCCGAGCCCACGCCTGAGCCCACGCCTGAGCCCACGCCTGAGCCCACGCCTGAGCCGACGCCCGAGCCCGAGCCCGAGCCCGAGCCCGCCTAGCCTCCCCGTTCCCCTGAAGCCCTCTGCGCCACGACCGCGCGGAGGGCTTCCCCATGCCCGCAGGAGGGCACCTTCGTGGCAGTCAGCTCCTACCCCTTTGACGACCAGTCCACCACCGAATCCCAGTACAGCGCGCTGTTCCGCGAGCTTCAGGACTCCGGCGTCGTGGACAGCGCGAGCGGCACGGCCTTCTCGGTCAGCGCCGACGCGGGCGGCATGTACGTGGACGTCCAGCCGGGCCTGGCAATCGTCCGCGGCCACGTCGTGCAGTCCACCGCCGTGGAACGGCTACCCATCCCGGCGGCCGAATCGCTCGCCCGCACTGACCGCGTCGTCCTGCGCCTGGACCCCTCGCAGAACAAGATCAGCCTGGAGGTGGTGAAGGGCGAGCCCGGCGCGGGCCTTCCGCCGCTCACCCAAACCGACTCCGGCATCTTCGAGACCCCACTCGGCAAGGTTCCCGTCCCGGTCGGCACGACCAACATCGGCACCGCAGCCCCGCAGGACGATCGCCGGTTCGTGGGTGGCCGCGTCCGCGTGTGGCGCACCGAGACCCGTCCGTCCACGCCTCGCGTGGGCGCACTGGGCCTGAACCTGTCCACTGGGCGCTGGGAGTGGTTCAACGGCACGGCCTGGGTTGACCTGGCCCCGGTCATCGTGTGGAACACGATCGAGGGCAAGCCGGCGACCTTCGCCCCGGCCCCGCACCGCCACCACTGGAACGACCTCGACGGCGTGCCCAGCTCGTTCACTCCGTCCGCGCACTCCCACACCTGGGACAGCGTCACCGGCAAGCCCAGCTCGTTCCCGCCCGCCGGCCACACGCACGGCAAGGGCGACATCTCCGGCCTTCAGGCCGACCTGGACTACCTGGTCAACCACAAGTCCTGGGCTGACCACGGACACGGCGACTACGCCGTCTGGGGTCACCGGCACGCCGGACACGAGATCGACGGCCACGTCAACCGCGCCTGGGGCACCGACCGCGTCCACACCAACGGTCCCGGCCCCGGCCCGTGGTACGCGGCGTGGGTCGACGGCAACCGCAACTTCTGCCAGAACACCTCGGCCCGGCGGTTCAAGGAGAACATCCGCGACTACTGGATCGAGCCGGAGCGCGTGCTCGCGCTGCGCCCGCGGGTCTACGACCGCAAGAACACCGACCACAAGGACGAGCTCGGCCTCATCGCCGAGGAGGTCGACCAGACGCTGCCGGAGATCGTCCAGCGCAACGAGGACGGCGTGATCATGTCCCTGCGCTACGACCTGCTCGGCGTCGCCCTCCTCCCGGTCGTCCAGGACCAGCAGAGCCGGATCGAGCGCCTGGAGCGGCTCGTCCACGACCTCATGGAGCGTGGCGCGTGAGCGACCCCGTACTCATCGCCCTGATCACCTCGGGCCTGGGCTTCCTCGGCGGCGTCCTCGGGCTGCTCAAGCGGCAGGACCGCAAGCTGTCCGAGGTCAAGGAGAACACCGCCGAGGCGCGCAAGCAGGTCCAGAACAGCCACTCGACGAACCTGCGCGACGACCTGGACAAGGTCATCGCCGGGCTGGACCGAGTGCTCGCCGGGCAGGCCCGCCACGACGAGGCGCTGCGCGAGCACGGCCAGGAGATCAGCGGACTGGCCCGCGACCTGTCCCACGAGCGCGCCGAGCGCCTGGCCGTGTCCGAGCGGCTGGACCGGCACATCGACAACGCCGGGCGCTGACCCCGCCCGCCCCCTCAACTCCCGAACGCCCTCGCCGGCCACGCGCCAGCGGGGGCGTTCGGCGTTTCCCCACCCCTCACCCCCAAGGAGTAGCCCCGTGGCTTCCACCCCGCTCACCTCCCGCGAGCCGCTCGTCATCCGCGGCGCCATCGTCGCCGCGATCACCGGCCTTCTGCACACCCTCGTCGTGCTCGGCGTCCTGCCGATCGACCCGGAGGCCGAGGCCGCCATCGCTGGCGCCGTCGACCTGCTCGGTACCGCCGTCCTCGTCATCTGGGCGCGCGGCGCCGTCACCCCGGCGACCGGCGACTCCGACGAGAGCTGACCCCGGAAACACAAAACGCCCCGCCTGCTGGTTCGTCCAGCGGGCGGGGCGTTTTTCGTCGTTGTGTGACTACGAGTCCTGCTTGCGCTTCAGTCGCTCGATCTCCTCGGGCGTGGTGACTGCGATCCCGTGTGGGCGGTATCGCGCCTTCGGGGTCGTGGTGCCTCCGCCTCGGGCCTTGGTCTTGCGTGTCGTGATGTTCGCCTTGGGGGCCTTCTCCAGTAGCGCGACCAAGGGCTGCTCGTGCTCCTCGCACAGGTCGACGTTGCCGGCCGTGCCTTCACCGACGTTGCGAAGCTGCCAGGTCCTGGTCTCCCGGTCGGCGTCCTGACAGATGTCGCATACCGTTACTGTAATCCTCATCACTATCTCCTCCGCATGCTGCTCTGACGCGATCAAGTTATGCTCACCTAACAAGGTGAATAACTTGCGACCAAACGACATTTGTGCCAAGGTTACACGCACAGCAACCGGGCCACAAACTCACGAGGGAGTGTGTAACATGCCAAGGTCCAAAATCCAGGACGAGGGTGAAGTCGTCCGCTGGATGGAGGAGGGCAAGCCATATAGCTGGATGGTCGAGGAGTACAAGCGCAAGTACAACGTTGAGACCTCCATATCCATGTGGTCCAACTTCCGCCGCCGCCACGACTTCGAAGGTCGTATGGCTCGCGACCCCGAGCTGGTGCCGTGGAAGGTCAAGGAGGAGCACTCCTGGGCGACGCCGCTGACCATGCTCCGGCTGGAAGCGCGCCGGCGGCAGGGCTTTCCGCTGCGGCCTCAGGACGAAACCCGCCTGATCAACTGGCTGGATGCCGTGAAGTTGCAGCAGGCGGTCGTGCACTACGACCCCGACACCGAGGAGGGCTTCTTCTACGTTCCGCGCGAGGAGCGTGACGACGACCTCATCCGACGTCCGCTGGACGGGTAGCCGATGGAGATGCGCCATGCCGACAGCTCACTCCGAGCATCCACCTGATGACCCGTTGAAGTTTCAACTGGTCAGACCAGCACCTGACGAAAGTACAGCGCCCCAGCTTGTTAGCCGGGGCGCTGTCTCGTTTCCTGATCGTAATAATTGCATGTTTACTACCTGCCGGTAGGTGGTAACAGCGGTGGTTTCATACCCGATGGAACCGGCATCAGCCCGTCTGGGTCGCGGCGCACTTCCCCTCGCCAAAGTTGTCGTTGACAGAGCAACGACCGGTCGGGTAGAACAACAGCAGAACATCTCAACTTACCCATAAGGAGCGCCGCAGTGCACCAAGCTCCACTGCACGACGCACCCCTCGCGGGCGCGATCCCTGCCATCCTCGTCGGCGCCAACTCTTCGATCCGGGAGGCCCGGACCACTCCTCTTCTTGAGGGCGTGGCGGCCGGACGGGTCCGCTTCCACCTCGACACCGAGGAGTTCGACTTCTACGTCGACGTGGCGCCCGGCACCGCCTCCGCCTGGATTTCGCTCACGCTGACCTACATGGCCTTGCTCGGCTACGAGCCGATCCCGCTCAACGAGTGCGAGGCCGAACTACTCGACGACGGATGGGTGCGCCGCTACTTCGTGCCGATCGAGCCCGTCGAGGACGGCATCGACCCCGTGATCGTCGCGCCGCGGGTGGCCGCTTGACCATCCAGGTCCCCAACCGGCTGTCCTACTCCTCGTTGTCGTCCTACTCCGAGTGCGGAGAGCGCTGGCGCCTGGAGCGTGGACACAAGCTCAACAGCTCCACCTGGTACGCAACGGTTGCCGGCTCGGCGGTCCACACGATCACCGAGGCCCACGACCTCGCCGAGGTTGGTCGCCGAGACGGCGACATCCCGAGCTTCAAGGAGACGTTCGACAGCCTGCTCGCCAAGGAGCGCGCGAACGGCGTCGAGGTCAAGCCCTCGGGCAAGAAGCTCAAGAACGTCGGCCCCACGGGCGGGCCGAACAAGAAGGACTACGAGTGGTGGCTGATCTACGGCCCCCTCTACGTGCAGAAGTGGCTGGACTGGAAGTCAGCCAGTGACTGGAAGATCGCGATCCTGCCGGACGGCTCGGTCGGGATCGAGGTCATGATCAACGAGGCCGTCGCGGGCGATCCGTTCCTGGGGTTCATCGACCGCGTCTACATCACGCCGGACGGCCAGGTCGTCATCGTCGACCTCAAGACCGGCGCGGTGCCTCTGTCCTCCATCCAGCTCGGCAGCTACCGCGTTGGCCTGTGGCGCAAGTACGGCATCGACGCCGAGTGGGGCGCCTACTGGATGGCGAGCGACGGCGAGCTGACCGGGCTCAAGGACCTCACGGTCTACAGCGACGAGTACATCGACGCGCAGTACGCGATGGCGTGGGCAGGCATCCGCAACGGTGTCTTCCTCCCCAACGTCACGTCGATGTGCAGGGGCTGCGGCGTTCGGGACTACTGCCGCGCGGTCGGCGGCCGACGAGCGAACGAGCTGCCCGTCAGGGATGACCTCATCCTCACGCCGCCGGAGAAGCAGGAGACGAAATCTCAGGTTGCACAGTCTTCCCCGATCGTGTAACCTGAGGACATCGAACGAGAGGAGCCCACACTCCAGTGAGCAACGAGATCAGCAACGCCCGCAGGGTCACGGTCACCATCAAGGGCAAGGGCGACAAGGCCGACCCCTGGGCGGTCTTCTACGGCTCGCCGGCCGAGATCCGCGAGGACCTCATCGGCTACTTCGGCCTCGACTCCTACTCGACGGAGCAGCACACGCTGCACGAGCTGGTGCAGCTCGCCGCGAAGATCGCCTCGGGTGCACCGATGCCCGCGGGGATGCAGGCCAGCGCCTCCGGCGACTCGGAGGCCGAGGCCGAGGCTCGGGCGATGAAGCTGCTCAAGGACGAGCTGGGCGCGCGGCCGGTCGGCGAGTCGACCACCGCGGAGGACGTCTGGGCCAGCGCCAGCTCCTCGCCCGCGGACCCGCCCTGGCCGACCGACGACAAGCCCGTCGTGAACCCGATGCTGGCGCGGATCGACGCCTGCGCCTCGGTTGAGGCGCTGAAGAAGCTCTGGGCGGAGAACCAGGCCGCCTTCGCGGACGGCTCGCTGATGGACGCCTACAAGGCCAAGGGCCGGGCGCTCAAGGCTGCCGCCTGACCTCGCGCTCGTCCCCCGTTCCGTCTCGCCAGGAGGTACCGCAACCGTGCTGAAGACCCTCTTCACCAAGCCCGTCGTCGAGCCCGCCGAGCCGTCGCTGACCGAGCGCCTGACCCTGGCGAGCGACCAGGCCAGCCGCGCGCTGGCGCAGTACACCGAGGCCGCGGAGGTGCTGGAGAACGCCGCCCGCGAGCAGGAGATGGTCGCGCAGGAGGCGGCGGCTGAGATCGAGCGTCTCGCCGGCCAGGCCGCGTTCGCCGAGTTCTCGGCCGCGCAGAACCGCGCGTCCGCCAAGAAGCTCCGCGACATCACGCGCTAACAGGGGTTGCACTTCCGCTCCGAGTTGTGTAACCTGAGAACATCTTCGGCGAGGCTCTGACCTCGCCTTTCCTTGAGCCGCTTGGGTAACCTGAGAGATCCGGCTCTCGCTCCACCTTCATCACCCCCAACCTAGGGAGAACCCCAACAGTGCTGACCTTCGCCGACATCCCCAACCAGTCCGGTGGCTGGCTCAAGCCCGCCGAGCTTCAGGGCGCTGTCGCGATCCTCGTCGAGGTCAAGTCGTTCGAGCGCCAGCGGCCGACGCCGCACGGCCCGAAGGACTCGGCCCTCGTGGACATCTCCGCCTTCATGTCCCCGGCCGACCTCGACAACGGCGAGCCGGAGATCCAGCAGGGCGTCCGCGTCGAGCAGACCGTCCTGGCCCGCGACCTCGGCCAGCTCGTCGGTCAGGCGACCGTCGTGACCCTGGCGCAGGTGCCGAGCAAGACGCCCGGCTCGAAGCCGGCCTGGGTGTGGCGCCAGGTCGACCGCGCCTCCCAGCAGAAGGTCGTGGCCTACGCGACCAAGCGCGAGGCGGCGCTCCAGGCCGCCATGTCGGACGCGCCCGACTTCGACTGATGGCCGAGGCGCAGCAGGGCACGAGGCGGGCTTCCCGGTCCGCCTCGGCCCCGACCCCCAGCGTGGCTCGGCTCGTGCACTACACGACCGACCCCGGCGGCGCCACGCGCGCCGCGCTCATCACCGACGTCCACGGGGACGGCTCCACCGCGGACCTGCTGATCTTCAACCAGGTCGCCCCGTACGCGCACCCGCTGCCCGGCGTGCCGTTCGCGGAGGAGCCGACCCCCGGCCAC
Source organism: Lentzea sp. CC55 (assembly GCF_021056325.1). Lineage (NCBI taxonomy): Bacteria > Bacillati > Actinomycetota > Actinomycetes > Pseudonocardiales > Pseudonocardiaceae > Lentzea > Lentzea sp. CC55. The sequence continues at coordinate 203,862 of NZ_JAJCXE010000046.1, forward strand.
TACCACTGGCCCCCGCGGGCCTAGGAGGCATCGCAGTTGCTCACGCCCTCGCGGTCGCTGAGTCTGCACGCCGAGTCCGGCCGTGAGCTTCCTCGGGTGCCTGCATTCCAGAGTCTGTACGACCTGGGATGCAGGCCCCGTCACGGGGAAGTGATCATGATCGCCGGTCGCTCGGGTACGCAGAAGTCCGGCCTGGCGCTGTTCTGGGTCGCGCAGATGAACCTGCCGACGCTGTACTTCAGCGCCGACATGAGCGCCTTCACCGCCTCGTCCCGCCTCGCGTCGATGGCCCTCGGGCACACGACGGAGATGGTCGAGGCGGGTATGGCCGAAGGCGGCCACCACCGTCAGAAGTACCTCGACGCGCTCGCCGACTCGCGCATCACCTTCAGCTTCGGCTCGCCGATCTCCTGGCAGGCGGTCGACGAGGAACTGGAGGCGTACATCGAGCTGTGGAACGAGTACCCGCAGGTCATCGTCTTCGACAACCTGATGGACTTCGACGGCGCCGAGTCGGACTACACCGAGCAGATGGCGGTGATGAGTTCGGCCACCGAGCTTGCCCGCGCCACGGGCGCGACCGTCATCCTCCTGCACCACGCCAGCGACAAGTCCTGGGAAGCCAAGAGCGACCCGTGGGCGCCGCCGTCTCGCGACCAGGTCAAGGGTGGCCTGTCGGAGAAGCCGGAGCTGTCGCTGTCCGTGGCCCTGGACCCGACGTCGCTCATCTACCGCATCGCGGTGATCAAGCAGCGCATGGGGCCGTCCGACCCGACAGCGCGCACCTACGCGGCGCTGCGCTGCGAGCCCGACAAGACGCGCTTCCACGCGATCGACACCCACAACCCCGCATTGGCAGGTGTTTCACTGTGACCTACGACCGCTCCTTGCGGATCGACGGCGAGGACTTCGAGATCGTCGCCGCGGCCGGCGAGTACGACTGGAGCTGGCGCGAGGCTGCACTCCTGCGCTCGGCCTCCGGTGAGCTGTTCTACCTGTTCGAGAGCGGCTGCTCCTGCGAGAGCCTCGGCTCCTACACCAGGCGCGAGGACCTGACGCCGGTCCAGACCTGGCAGCAGGCCGTCGAGCTGGCGAAGCAGGACCTGAACGAGAGCCACGTCGCCGAGTTCGCGACCCAGCTCAACGAGCTGCGCCCGGCTCGCTCGACCGCGGGGAGCGTGACGGCTTGACCGACATCTCCAAGCGCAACGCCGCCAACCGGCGCCGTGGTGCGCAGTGGCAGAGCGACCTCCGCGACGGCCTGCGTGACGCGGGCCTGGACGTGGAGCGCCTGGTGCTGACCGGCAAGGAAGACGAGGGCGACCTCGTGGTCCGCGACTTCGCCAGGGCTGGCGAGTTCGTCGTGATCGAGGCCAAGGCCGGCCAGCTCCACGTGACGGAGTTCGTCCGCCAGGCCCTGGTCGAGGGCGGCCACTTCGCCAAGCACCGCAGCCTCGACCGGGCGCGCGTCGCCAGCATCGCCGTGGTCAAGCGCCGCGGGATGAACTGGAAGGACGCGCTCGTCCTGACGACCGTGGGCGACTACTTCGGGTTGACCAGGTGAAGTACTCCGACCTGACGCCCCATCTCGTCGCCATGTCCAACGCGATGGACAAGCTCGCCGTGCAGGCCGAAATCCTCGGCGGCGAGTGGCAGGAGTGGATGGACCTGCGCGCCTGGCCGCAGGGCACCGACACCGCCACCGTCGAGTTCGAGATCGAAGCCCGGCTGGAGGCCGACGACCTCGGCATCGAGCACTGGGGGGTCCGGCAGATCCGCGCCGCCGAGCTGCTGTTCGACGTCGTGCCGACGCCGGCAAGCCTCGCCGAGCTGGGCTACGACCGGACCTCCGGCACTCTGCGCGGCCGGAAGCTGGCGTGACCGACACCGAGCGCCCGGACCTGGGCGCGCTGTTCGAGCACTACGGCGTTCGCTTCTCCGGCCGGACCCGCCAGATGGTCGCCTGCCCGCTGCACGAGGACCGGACCCCCTCGTGCAGCGTCGACCTCGACAAGGGCTTGTGGAACTGCCACTCCTGCGGCCGGGCGGGCGACAGCTTCAACCTGATCCAGCTCAAGGAGGACCTCGACTTTGGCGGAGCACGAACCTTTGCAGCCTCTCTCGGACTCGCAACGGGAAGCGCTGGAGGAGGCGACGACGAGCTATCAGGCAGCGCTTACGGCGGACGCCGCAAGGTGGCTGGTCGCAAGGGGAATCAGCCGCGAGGCGGCGGTTACGTTCCGGCTTGGCGTCGTCGCTGACCCCCACCCCGGACACGGGAAGTTCCGCGGCTTCCTCGCGATCCCCTACCTGGACCGCAACGGCAAGCCGCTGATGATCCGCTTCCGGTGCCTTCAGGAGCACGACCACCGGGCGCTGTTCCACGGCAAGTACATGACGCTGGAGGGCGACGCCCCCCGGATGTTCAACGTCGGCGCCGTGCACGAGGCCGAGGACGAGATCCACGTCTGCGAAGGCGAACTGGACGCGGTCATCCTGCGGATGCTCGGCCTGTACGCGGTCGCCATCCCCGGCGCCAAGCTCTGGTTCGCCCGGCACCGCCGGATGCTGGCCGGCTTCTCGCGGGTGTACGTCTGGGGCGACCCCGACGACGCGGGCGCCGAGTTCGTCAGCAAGGTCACCCGCTCCCTGCGCACCGCCAAGGGTGTGCGGCTGTCGCCCCAGATCGGCGACGTCACCGACACCTACCTGGCCGGTGGCCGCGACGCCATCTTCGACGCCTTCAGGCCCAAGAGCCCGGTCGCCGCGTGACCGACGACGCCCCCGAGGTCTGGGTCGACTTCGGCACCGCGCTTCGCCTGGAAGACCTTCCCCCCGCCTACCTCGAACACCTGGAGCCCCACACAGTGCTGAGCTACAGCGAGATGCTCGCGTTGAACGAGCGAGTCCGCCTGACCAACAACGCCCTGTCCCTCGTGCGCGCCGAGCGCAACGCGCAGGACGCCCAGTGGGGCACGCAGGACCACCCGGACGGCACCGGCCCGGCGTTCAACTCAGCGCTGGGTGACGCCCGGCGCAACATGGCCGAGGCGCAGCGGTTCGGCGTGCTCTCCTGGCGCGACATCCTCCTGGAGGAGGTCTTCGAGGCGCTGTGCGAGCAGGACGCCGAACGACTCGGCGAGGAGCTGACCCAGCTCGCCGCCGTCGCGGTCGCCTGGCGGGAAGCCCTGCACCGCCGCGGCACGGCCCCGGTCCAGCCCGAGACGCCGCTCCGGTTCGCATCGCTGCACACGACGCAGGTCAACGTCGCCAACCCGTTCTGGGGCGGCGGGGCGTGACCTCCCAGGACTTCGAGCCCGGCCAGCTCGCCCTGGTCATCCGCTACGGCGAGGAAGACGGCGAGCTGGCCCTGTTCATGGACTACGGCGACGGCGGGCACTGGCAGTTCTTCGGTGACGAGATCGTCGACTACCCCGAGGACGTGACCGTCGTGCAGCGCGTCGAGGTGGTGCCCACGTGACCCCCGAGACGATCACCGTCCGCGTGCCGGTCTGGCCGGCGGAGCCGCAGGATCTCGGCAGCCATCCCGAGCACGGCGGGCTGGTGGACCGCTTCTGCGTGCTGTGCCGCAAGGTGACGCACTCGGACAGCGGGAGCACCTGGACCGGCGAGGGATGCGACCAGGTGGTGCTGTCCGACTTCTGGGGGCCGGTGCACGCGACCTGCTACGTCCGCGCCGTCGAGGGCCAGCACGGCGTCGGGGCCTGGGTGGTGCTCGCCTCCGACATCGCCAAGCGGCCGAGCCGCTACAGCGCCTCCGACATCCGCTCCGTGCTCCGACAGCTCCTCCGCATCGTGAGCAGTTCCGCGCTCAGGAAGGCAGTGCAGACCGAGTGACCGAACCCCTGCCTGGGACTCCAGGCCCCACCCTCGCGGCCCTCTGGAACAGCCTCAGCCCCGACCAGAGGGCCGCTCTGCGCCCGCACCTGCTCGGCACCACCTCAGCCGACTGGTTGACCACCGTCCTGCGTGAGCACGGCCTGACCGTGTCCGCGTCCACCATCCGCAACTACCGGCGAGCCACTCGCCAGGAAGGGGGTGTCCACGTTGGCTGACAGCCTGACGGAGCAGCTCCTCGCCAAGCCGGTCGGCCCTGCGATCCCCCCGCGAGCCGCCAGCCCTGAGCGCGACTTCACCCGCGCGGTCGAGGTCTCCGGCGACACCGCCGAAGTCGTCGTCCGCAGTGACGTCGAGGTCGACGAGAGCGCGGCGGCCAACTTCCTGCGTGAGAAGGGCGAAGACCCGGCGCTGTGGGAGGTGACCGGCTTCCGCTCCTCGGAGTGGACGATGGCCTCGGGCGAGACCGGGATCTCCACCCGGTACAGCTTCGCCCGGCGCGGCACCGCGGCCAGCACCGAGCGCCCGCCGCTCGACGAGCTGTTCGCCGAGATCCGCGTCCAGAAGCCGACCGCCAGCCGCGCAGACGGCGACCACGGCTACATCGTCGCCCTCGGGGACACCCAGTTCGGCAAGATCGACGGCGACGGCGTGGAAGGCACGCTCAAGCGGGCCATCGACGGCATCGACCGGGCGGCCGAGCTGCTGGAGCTGTACCGGCAGCGCTTCGACATCGGCCACGTCCACATGGCGTGGCTGGGCGACCACACCGAAGGCTTCGTCTCGCAGGGCGGCGCGAACGTGTGGCGCACGCGGCTCACGCAGACCGAGCAGATTCGCCTGCACCGCCGGGTGATGCTGCACGCGCTGCTCACGTTCGCCCCGCTGGCCCGCCGGCTGACCCAGGCCGCGGTGCCCGGCAACCACGACCAGGCCGTCCGCATCCAGGGCAAGGGCCTGACGCGGTACGACGACAGCCACGACACCGAGTCCCTGATCGCCGTCTCCGACGCCGCCAAGCTCAACCCGGACGCCTTCGGGCACGTGGAGTTCTACGTCCCGGAGACCGACGAGCTGACCGTCGTGCTCCCGGTCGCCGGCACGGTCGTGGCGCACGCCCACGGGCACCAGTGGCGGCCCGGCAAGCACTTCGAGTGGTGGAAGGGCCAGGCGTTCAACACCGCCTCGCCGATGCACCAGGCGGACCTGCTGCTCGCCGGCCACCTGCACCACGAGCACATCGACAGCGACGGACGTCGCCTGTTCGTTCAGCCGCCCGCACTGGAGTCGGAATCGACCTGGTGGCGGCACTCCAAGGGCACGACGGGTCATCCGGGCCTGATCGTCGCCGTGACCAAAGACGGGGCCGTAGGCCCGCTGGAGGTGGTTCGTTGAACGACCGGACTGACTGGCGAGTGGCGCAGCTCGCCCCCGTCGTGAACGCGATCAGCATCGCGGCGGGCAGCATCGCCCGCGACTTCGGCCACGTCGTCGAGATCGCCGACCTGAAGCAGGACGCGGCCATCCTCGCCGCGACCAACCCCGACCGAGTCCTGGCCTACCTCGCGGACGAGGCCAACCCCGGCCACCTGGTCCGGTGGCTCTGGTCGAGGCTGCGGGACCAGTACCGGCCGGTCGTGCGCCGGGCCAACCGAGTCGTGTCGACCGACCGCCTGGAGGCGGGAGTTTGACCTACACCCCGGAGCAGGTCGAGCGACTCCTGCCGACCGTCTGGGGTAGGGCGTGGGCCTGGGGGATGCAGAACTCCCAGGCCCCCGACCCGGACATGCCCCGCTCGTCGTCGGTCGCCTCGCACGCTGGCACCTACTGGGCGCACCTGGCGGACATCAGCTCCGCCTGGCACCGAACCTTCCTGACTCGAGAATTGCGGGTCGCCCTCTTCCTCACCCACGCCTGCGGCTGGACCCAGGAGGAGATCGCGGAGCACGAGCAGGTCAGCCAGCGCGCGATCAGCAAGCGCCTGGCCCGCGGCCTGGAGCTGATCACCAACCACCTCAACCACGGCACGATCCACGAGGAGGCCGCCGCGTGACCTTCCAGAACATGCACCACGACCAGCGTCCGATGGGCAGCCCGCCCCCGGTCGACCCGGAGTGCTTCGCCAGCCGGGTTCCGGCCCGGCGCCCCGTCTGGAAGCTGCACCCCTCCCTCGGTCGCGCCAGGGCGGCGGTCGCCTACACGGAAGGCCGCAAGGTCCGCGGCGGCGAGGTGTGGAGGCTCGCAGACGGCCAGTGGCAGTTGATGCACACCGTGGAAAGCGGAACTTCCGCGCTCGACCTATCCTGGCGCTCCGGAGATTACGCCTCCTGAGGCCCGACCGGGGCCGGAGCGCCCCAGGCCGGCCAGACAACAAAGAGCCCCCGCCGATCCCTTCGGCGGGGGCTCTTTGCGTACCCATGACCTGAGCGGTCGAGGGCTATCCAGGTTCCTTGCTCGATTGGGGCTCTATGCACCTCCTACTGCTTGTCCTGTGTGGACTGTGAAGACGTGTCGGTGTCGGGGGTCGGCTTCACGCAATCCGAGCAGCCTGAACACGCACGGCGCCTGATCCACAGAGGGTTGTCCGACATGTGCATGACTTGTCCGCTTCCTCCGCAGCCCACTGTTACGGCTTCCTCCGCGGGTCCCGCTTCCAGAAGACCTTCCGGTACAGGGCCGCGAATTGCTCCCGCCAGAGCGCCCAGATGATGAAGAGGACCGAAGGGATGGCCACGCCGGCACCGATCCATTGCGCGGTGCCGAACTCCTGAGCTATCAGCATTGCCGCCTGGTTCATGCGACACACTCCGGGAGTTCAGCGGGGGCAGCCGTCGTCGCGCTCTGGGTGTAGGCGCGCACGAACTCGTCAAGGCAGAGCTGGTAAGCATGAGCCCTGCTGAGCCTTCTCTCGGCGTGCTCCGGTTCGAGGCCCGAGGCCCCGCTGCGGATGTGGGCAATTCGATTGGTGAAGATGCGGATTATGGCCTCGGTGTCGGGCCAGCCGTGCTCGATGATGTTCCGCGATGCCGAGAGCACATCCAGTGGGACTCCGGCCGGGACTGCGTGCTGAACGTGCGACAGCCCCGTCACGTCTCAGCCCGCCGAAGCCGAGGGCATCCCGCACCTTGCAATGCGTCGCTTGCCCCTGGCCCAGACGGGCTGTAGGAGTCAAGCGACCTTCTCTGCCGCGCGAGGCGGCAGTCCGCTTGGGTATTCATGGAGTTGTCCTAACTGATTGCCGTTGTGCAACTTGATGCCTGCTCAGTATGCGCGGCGTTACACGGTTCGGCTACACCTGGGCGTCGTCCATCAGGGTGATGATCTCGTCGGCCACCTTCGCCGCCTCACCGCGGACCACGTACCGAATCGGCTTGATGTAGACCATCGAGGCGCCCGCCTCCAGGTCCGCGATGGCGTCCCTCAGCGTCGCCTTGCGCTTCTCGCTGCGCCCTGGCGTCATGGCTGCCCGCAACTCCGCCAGAATCTCGTCCCGCGTCCCGTGCGCCCAAGCCGTATGCGTAATCACGCCGGAAGGGTAGCTTCCGGTCCACTCGGCGGAAGTTCCGCTGCGAGATCCGCGACGCAACTACCGGGCACCCTCGCTCGCGAGGTTCCGCAGGGTCGGCGCGAACTTCCTGGAGCCGTTGTTCCGGCGTCCGGCGGCTCCCGTGGCGACCGGAAGGCCGTCCGGGTTCCGGGCCGCGGGTCGGCCGCGCATACTCGACCACGTGATCGACAGGTTGGGCAGTCGCGCCGAGCCTCCGCGCCGGCCGGGGCGCATCGTCCGATGCAGTCCACCTCGGCCGTGCTGGGTGCACCTCGACAGGGTCCACCGGATCGACGGGCGACCACGGCTCGCCTTCCCCGAGGGGCTCGACCTTCAGTCGCGAGTGCCCGGCGAGGTGCACTACTGGCGGATGACCACCACGGGCCACTGGGCGGGATACGTCTCGTATCGGATCTCGCAGGAGGGCGACGGGGGCCTGGTCATGAGCCACATGGTGATCGAGACCGCGTTGGAGATGCGAGGCGATGCGCCAGCCCGACCCGAGTAGCGCTGAATGCCCCGCCAGCTCCGCCAGTGCGTCTACCTGCGGAGACGAGGACCAGTGCGGTTAGCCGAATCGAGAGAACTTGACGAAGGTCTACTGGCCGACCGGTCCCGGCGGTCCCAACGACCGCGGGCTCGGCCGCAAGCACGTCATGGAGTCGGCCAACGCCTCCCTGAAGCGCCTGCAGACCGACTACGTCGACCTCTACCAGGCGCACCGGTACGACCACAGCGTGCCGCTGGAGGAGACGATGCTGGCGTTCGCCGACCTCGTCCGCCAGGGCAAGGTGCTCTACGTCGGCGTCTCCGAGTGGACCGCCGAGCAGATCACCCGCGGTGCCGCGCTGGCCCGCGAGCTGCAGGTGCCGTTCGTGTCGCACCAGCCGCAGTACTCGATGCTGTGGCGCGTCATCGAGCCGCAGGTCGTCCCCACCTGCGAGCGCGAGGGCATCAGCCAGATCGTCTTCTCCCCCATCGCCCAGGGCATCCTGACCGGCAAGTACCTGCCGGGCGCCGAGGCTCCGGCGGGGTCGCGGCTGGCCGACGAGCGCGGCTCGCAGATGATCGCCCGCTGGATGCGCGACGACGTGCTCAACGCCGTGCAGCAGCTCAAGCCGATCGCCGACGAGGTGGGCGTCACGCTGGCGCAGCTCGCCGTCGCGTGGGTGCTGAAGAACCCGAACGTCGCCTCCGCGATCATCGGCGCCTCGCGTCCCGAGCAGGTCCGCGAGAACGTCAAGGCCGTCGACGTCGAGCTCGGCGACGACGTGCTGGAGAAGATCGACGCCGTGCTCGAGGGCGTCGTCACCGACGACCCGCGGCTGACCGCCCAGGGCTGAGCCCGCTCGTCAGGAAGCAGGGTGCAGGCTCATCGGGCCGTACACCTCGGATTCCGACCGCAGCAGCGTGACCTGCTCGACCCCGGCGTCGAGCAGGTCGCGCCACCGGTCGCCGAACCACTCCTCGGCCTGCGTCTGGTCCGCGAACATCACATCCGGGCCCGTGACGTCCCGTCCCTGTGCATCCTGGTAGCGCCAGCGGTATTCCACGGACGAAGGCTAACTCTTGTCATCTCGGACGCTCGTGCTCGGAGGAGCGCGTTCCGGCAAGTCGGCGCACGCGGAAGGTCTGCTCGCCGAGCCGGTCGTGACGTACGTCGCCACTGCCCGCCGCTACCCCGACGACCCGGACTGGGACGCACGGATCGCGCAGCACGTCGCGCGGCGTCCCTCCACCTGGCACACCGTCGAGGCGCCGGGTCCCGAGGACCTGCCCGCGCTGCTCACCGCCACCGCCTACGACGACCCGCCGATCCTGGTCGACGACCTGTCGACGTGGCTCGTCGGCGTGCTCGACGACGCCGGCGCGTGGGAGGGGAACGTCTCCGACGTCGTCACCGGTGCCGTCGACAAGCTCGTGTGGTCGGTCGCCACGTGCCGGGCCCGGCTCGTGCTCGTGACGGCGGAGGTCGGCCTCGGCGTCGTTCCGTCGACGCGCTCTGGCAGGCTCTTCCGCGATCACCTCGGCGCGCTCAACGCACGCGTCGCCGAGGTGTGCGACGAGGTCACCCTCCTCGTCGCGGGCATCCCGCTGAAACTGCGGGAGAGACGACATGGTTAAGGAGCCGCAGGTGAGCACCGAGTTCCCGCCGGTGGAACCGCCGGACGAGACCGTTCTGCGCGAGGCGGAGGCCCGCCACGCGGTGCTGACCAAGCCGGTCGGCTCCCTCGGACGGCTCGAGGAGCTGGGCAACTGGGTCGCGGCCTGCCAGGGCGTCGTGCCGCCGAAGCCGTTCGTGCGGCCGCGGGTCGTCGTGTTCGCGGGCGACCACGGCATCACCGCGCAGGGCGTCTCGGCGTTCCCGAGCGAGGTGACCGGCCAGATGGTCGCGAACTTCCTCACCGGTGGCGCTGCGGTGAACGTGCTCGCGCAGGTCGCGGGCGCCACGGTGCGCGTGGTGGACATGGCGGTCGACGCGGACACCCCCGCGGCGGTCAGCCAGCACAAGGTGCGGCGCTCGTCCGGGTCGATCGACCGCGAGGACGCGCTCACCTATGAGCAGTGCGAGCTCGCGATCGCGGCGGGCCGCGCGCTCGCCGACGAGGAGGTCGACGCGGGCGCCGACGTGCTCGTCGCCGGGGACATGGGCATCGGCAACACGACCCCCGCGGCCGTGCTGATCGCGTCGCTGACCGGGTCGGAGCCCGTCGCGGTCGTCGGGCGCGGCACCGGCATCGACGACCAGGCGTGGATGCGCAAGACGGCGGCGATCCGGGACGCGCTGCGCCGGGCCCGCCTGCAGATCAGCGACCCGGTCGCGCTGCTCGCCACGGCCGGTGGCGCGGACCTGGCGGCGATGGCCGGGTTCCTCGCGCAGGCCGCGGTCCGCAAGACCCCGGTCGTGCTCGACGGCGTCGTCGTCGGCGCGGCCGCCGTCGTCGCCGAGGAGCTCGCTCCCGGTGCGCGCGAGTGGTGGGTCGCCGGGCACCGGTCGGCCGAGCCCGCGCACGCGATCGCACTCGGGCACCTGAACCTGAAGCCGCTGCTGGAGTTCGACATGCGGCTCGGCGAGGGGTCCGGTGCGGTGGCGGCGCTGCCGTTGCTGGTGTCGGCGGTGAAGGTGCTCGCCGAGATGGCCACCTTCGAGAGCGCCGGCGTCACGAACAAAGAATGAGACTGGCTTTCTCCTGGCTGACGGTCCTGCCGCTGCGCGTCGACGACGTCGACCGCAAGGCGGCGGGCCGAGCCATCGCATGGACACCCGTCGTCGGCGTCGTCATCGCCGCGTTCGTCGTGGCCGTGCTCCAGCTGCTCGCGATATCCGATATACCGGCGTTGGTGGCGGGCTTCGTGGTCGTCGGCGTCGTCGCCTTGGCGTCGAGGGGCATGCACCTCGACGGGCTCGCCGACGTCGCCGACGGGCTCGGGTGCTACGGACCGCCGGAACGCGCGCTCGCGGTCATGAAGGACGGCGGCGCCGGGCCGTTCGGCGTGGTCTCGCTGATCGTGGTGCTGGGCGCGCAGGCCGCCGCACTCCCCCACGCGCACTGGGGCGTCGTGCTGCTCGCGTTCGCGACGAGCCGGGCCGCGTTCGGGATCTGCTGCCTGCGCGGCGTGCCCGCCGCACGACCGGAGGGGCTCGGTGCGCTCGTCGCCGGCACACAGCACCCGGGGATCGTCATCGGGACGTGGGCCGTGCTCGCGCTCGCGGCGGTCCCGCTCGGCATCCGTGCCGTCGTCGCCGTCGTCGTCGCGGGTGCGCTGGTGTGGGGACTCGTGAAGCACACCGGGAAGCGTTTCGGCGGCATCACCGGTGATGTGCTCGGTGCTGCCGCCGAAATCGCGCTTCTGGCCGTTCTGGTCGTCGCTTAACCCAGGGTCGTCATCCAGCCGTGGGAGTCGGCGACGTGGCCGTGCTGGAGGCCGGTCAGGCGCTCGCGCAGCTTCATCGTCACCGAGCCGGTGCCGCCGTCGGCGATGTCGAACTCGCCACCGGCGTGCTTGACGTGGCCGACCGGCGTGATGACCGCCGCCGTGCCGCAGGCGAAGACCTCGGTGAGCTCACCGGAGGCGTTGGCCTTCTCCCACTCCTCGGTCGAGATGCGCCGCTGCTCCACGGACAGGCCGAGGTCGGCGGCCAGCTCCAGCAGCGAGCTGCGGGTGATGCCCGGCAGCAGCGTGCCGGTCAGCTCCGGGGTGACGACCTTGTCGCCGAAGACGAAGAACAGGTTCATGCCGCCCATCTCCTCGACCCAGCGGCGTTCCACCGCGTCGAGCCAGACGACCTGGTCGCAGCCCTTTTCGGCGGCTTGTGCCTGGGCCACGAGGGAGGCGGCGTAGTTGCCGGCGAACTTGGCCGCGCCGGTACCACCGGGGGCCGCGCGGACGTACTCGGTCGAGAGCCACACGCTCACCGGGCGGACGCCGCTCGCGAAGTAGGAGCCGGCGGGGGAGGCGATCAGCACGTAGAGGTACTCGGACGCGGGTCGCACGCCGAGGCCCTTCTCCGTGGAGATCATGAACGGCCGCAGGTAGAGGGATTCCTCCGCGGCGGACGGCACCCAGCGGTTGTCGACCGCGAGGATCTGCCGCACGGACTCCAGGAAGAGCTCGTCGGGGAGTTCGGGCATCGCCATGCGGCGGGCCGAGGCGCGGAAGCGCTCGGCGTTGGCCTCAGGGCGGAAGGACGCGATCGAGCCGTCGGGCTGCCGGTAGGCCTTGAGCCCTTCGAAGATCGCCTGGCCGTAGTGCAGCACCATTGCCGCGGGGTCCAGTGCGAGGGTGGAGTACGGGCCGACTTCAGCGTCGTGCCAGCCCTTCTCGCGGTTCCAGCGGATCGTCACCATGTGGTCGGTGAAGTGCTGCCCGAAGCCCGGCTTGGCAAGTACCTCCGCTACGCGCTCCGGGGTCGCCGGGTGCGGGTGGGGAGTCCGGGTGAAAGGCAACTCGCTCGTCATGTGAGCACGGTAACCCGCTGGTCGGGATACGGAAAATCGTCTTCCCAAAACTCGGACGTCCTACTAAGTGAAGCTCTATAGAGTCCTTGTTCATGACCAAGGAAGAAGGATCTTCACGGGGTGCCGACGTCCGCACCGTCTCGCAGGCCGCGCTGCTCGTCCTGGGCACCGGCATGACGCTGCTCGACGGATGGGTCATCGGCGGTGTGGGAGGAGTCGTCGCCGCGGTCTTCCTCGCCGTCTTCTTCCTGGCCTTCTACTACGGCATCAGCAAGGAGAAGCCCTCTACGAACGGCCGGGTGTACGGGCTGGCGGTGTGCGTCGGAGTGACTCTTCTCGTTTTTCTGTCCGTGACTCTTTGAGCGACGCGCGGAGAGACGCCGTCAGTCCGATGAGGCCGGTGCCGGCGCCCAGCGCCGCGATCGAGATCAGCAGCGCGGGCACCGGCAGGCTCATCGCGAGCAGCACCGAGAGCCCCAGGCCGAGGCAGGCCGTGCGCATGGGCCACGTGCGGTCGTTCTGCAGCAGCACTCGAGCCGACGCGTTGGTGAAGGCGTAGTAGAAGAGCGTCGCGCACGCTGCCACGCCCAGCGCCGTCGCGAGTGGCATGAGCACCACGGCGAGCACGCCGGCGACGGTCAGGACGAGGCTCAGCACCCCCGGCTTCAGGCGCGTCGGCAGGTCGCCGTCCTCGGCCAGCCCGGTGAGCGTGCGGTGCGCGGACGCCAGCACGAAGTGCAGCACCGCCACCCCGGCCACGGCCGCGGCCACCTGCACGAGCGGCACCAGTGCCGAGGCGTCCGCCGCGACGAGGGCGTCGCGCAGCGGAGCCGGCGACAACGCGAGGCGCGCGCTGCCCAGCTGGCGGAGCACTCCGGCGCCCACGGCCAGGTAGACCGCGAACGACAGTCCGACGAGGATCGGGATCGCGAACTTCAGCACCCCGGGCGGATGCGGCTGTTCACCGCGGTGGGGCGCGGTGATGCGTTCGAAGCCCGCGAACGCCGTGAACATCAGGCCGGCGACACCGACGAGCTCGTTGGGGGTGCCCGTCTCCCCCGCCGACGGCACGGGCGCGATCGAGAAGCTCGACGCGACCACGAGCGCCAGCACGGCGAGGACGACCAGCGACACCACCACGCTGACCCCGGTGGTGAAGCGGAACCCGGCCGCGCCGAGCACCGCCGTCGCGACGACGAGGGCGAGCGCGCCGGCGACCGGCTGGTCCGGCACCACGTACGCGCCGAACATCGACGCCACGGCCGCCGCCATCGCGGCGCGGCCGACGAGGTGGGCGCTCGCCGTCATCCTTGCGGGCCACACGCCGAGCTGGGCACGTACGTATCCGTAACCGCCGCCGATGTCCGGGTAGGCACGGGACTGGTCGGCGGTCGAGAAGGCCGAGCAGAGGGCGGCGAGCGCGGTCACGGCCAGCGCCGGGAGCAGCCACCAGCCCGCAAGACCTGCGGCAGGGGCTAATCCGGCGAAAACACCCGCTCCGAGCACGGCGGGGAGACCGAGCGCGACCGTCGTCACGATCTCGCGAGGCGTGGGGGTCACCGGTACACGTTCTCAGATGCGTCATCCGGCCGTAACCACCCGGTCGACTGATACGTGAAACGGGCGAATCGCCACTGTGCGCAACTGTGAACGTCACGGATTGCGGCGAACGTGGCGGGCCTCGCCGTGGGTGGACCAGTCCGACCTTTAGCATGGGTCACGATCCCGAGCCCCCGCACGAACCCTGGAGCAGCACGTGACAGCCCCGAAGCTGGCCCTCACCGAGGGTGACCTGAGCACCACCGCCGCGGACGCAGTCGTCGTGGGCACCCTGCAGGGTGCGGACGGTCTGGAGCTCGCCCCCGGTGCCGAAGCGGTCGCCGCCGCGTTCGACGGCGCGCTGCTCGACGTGCTCGGCACGCTGCGCGCGTCCGGCAAGGCCGACGAGCTCGTGAAGGTGCCGACGTTCGGCAAGATCGCCGCTCCGCTCGTGCTGGCCGTGGGCCTCGGCAAGAGCGCGGGCGAGGAGCAGGTGCGCCGCGCGTCCGGTGTCGCCGCCCGCGCGCTGGCCGGCAAGAAGCGCGCGATCACCACGCTGGCCGCCCTGCACGTCGGTGCCGCGGCCGAGGGCACGCTGCTCGGCGCCTACACGTTCACCGAGTACAGGTCCGACAAGGGCGAGGCCCCGGTCGCGAGGGTCGACCTGCACGCCGCCGGTTCCAAGGAGAACAAGGCCGCGCTGAAGGCCGCCGTCGCGATCGCCGAGGCCGTCGCCACCGCGCGCGACTTCATCAACACCCCGCCGAACGACCTCTACCCCGGCTCGTTCGCCGACCGCGCCGCGAAGCTCGCCACGGCGGCGGGCCTCGACGTCGAGGTGCTCGACGAGAAGGCGCTGAAGAAGCAGGGCTTCGGCGGCATCCTGGGCGTCGGCGGCGGTTCGACGCGCCAGCCGCGCCTCGTGCGCATCTCGTACAAGGGCGCGAAGGCTGTCAAGAAGGTCGCGCTCGTCGGCAAGGGCATCACGTTCGACACCGGCGGCATCTCGATCAAGCCGGCCGCGAACATGGACGAGATGACCTCGGACATGTCGGGTGCCGCCGCGATCGTCGCCACGATGGTGCTCGCCGCGAAGCTCAAGTACCCGCTGGAGATCATCGCGTCGATCCCGATGGCGGAGAACATGCCGTCCGGTGACGCGTACCGCCCCGGCGACGTGCTGACCATGTACGGCGGCAAGACCGTCGAGGTCCTCAACACCGACGCCGAGGGCCGCCTGATCCTGTCCGACGCCATCGTGCGCGCGTGCGAGGACGGCCCGGACTACCTGATCGAGACCGCGACGCTGACCGGCGCGCAGGTCGTCGCCCTGGGCAAGCGCACCTCGGGCGTCATGGGCTCGGACGAGTTCCGCGACCGCGTGGCCTCGATCGGCACCGCCGTCGGCGAGTCGGCCTGGCCGATGCCGCTGCCGGAGGAGCTGCGCGCGGACCTCGACTCGCGCCTCGCCGACCTCGCGAACGTGACCGGGCACCGCTGGGGCGGCATGCTCGCGGCGGGCCTCTTCCTGCGCGAGTTCGTGGCCGAGGGCGTGCAGTGGGCGCACATCGACATCGCCGGCCCGGCGTTCCACACCGGCGGCCCGTACGGCTACACCTCGAAGGGCGGCACCGGTGTCCCGGTGCGGACCATCGCGGCCGTGCTGGCGGACATCGCGGCCAACGGCTGAGTCCTCCGGCGCGAACGGGCGGGGATCCTCCGGGGTCTCCGCCCGTTCCGCTTTTCAAGGCCACGGGAGCACCTGCAGCGCCGGCCACTGCTCGCGCCACCTCGCGGTCTTCGTCTCGTAGACGTGGCGGGGAGCCAGGACCGGGTTCGGGCGCACCACCAGGTTGAAGACGTCCGACAGACCGTGCGGCGCGTAGACGCGCCACCGCCCGTCCCGCTCCAGCCGGACGCCGACGCAGCACGTGGTGGCGGCGAACGAGTCGATGGCCGCTTCGGTCGACCCGTGGGGTGGGCAGGGGACGCCGAACTTCCGCTCGTACCAGAGGTGGACGCGGGCCTCGTTGCGGATCTCGACCGTCGCGGGCAGACCGGCGAACCTCCGCGCGCCCGCTCTGATGACGGTGTCCTCGGCGTCCCAGGACAGGTCGGGGTCGAAGTAGAACAGGTCGTGGTCCAGGACTCCTTCGGCCGGGGGCCTGCCGGTCACCACGTTCCACACCGTCTGGACCACGCAACCGGCCGTGAGGTACCAGTCGGGCAGCCTCAGCTCGGCCGCTCCGCCGAGGACCTCCACCAGGATTTCGTTGCTTTCGAGGATGGTCCGCAACGCCGCGAGCTGTTCGTCGACGGGCAATCGCCCGAGCTTCGTCTCCACGGCCGGATCATCGCCCTTTCCCGATTCGAGGTGGGCGGAATTCCGGAGGCCGGCGGAAAACGCCGCGGCCGGTCGTCCCCGGTTCGAATTCGCCGGCCGAGCCTCGCCACCCGATGCCTCCCACCGCCCTTGCAACGGCTCGTTTGCGGACGAAGTCAAAAGACTTGTTGCAAAGGTGCAGTTCAGCGCGGTCGCAAAACTGATATATCGGTTTGGGTGGAGTGCTGGGTGTGTTGGCTGGCGTGTGAGAGGTGCTGTCGGCCGCGTTCCGGGAGCGGTGGCCGCGGTGCCGAAGTGGGGTAATGGTGGCGATGAGCGAGTTTCTCGCCGGCCTCGACAAGGACATGGTCGTCGAGGGCGATGTGAGTGCGATTTTCCGTTCGGGGTGTTCGTCGCACTGGACGGGGCGCCCGGTCCGGTGGCGGCGCTGGTGCGCATTCCGCAGATTTCCTGGGAGCGGATCGACCACCCGGGCGACGTGCTGGCGGTCGGCGACCGGGTGCGGGCGCTCGTGCTCCACGTCGACCTCGAACGGGAGCAGGTGTCGCTGTCGATCAGGGCGTTGCTGCCCGAGCCGCCCCCGCGGGAGAAGACCGAGAGCGAGGTCCTGCTGGAGATGCGGGTGGAGGCGTTGCGCCGGAAGCTGCGCGAAAGCTGACGCGTCCGGCGGGGCTGGGCCCCCGCGGCCGGGCGGAGGAGGATTTCCGCATGGGGACGCATCACTACGAGGCCGACGTCGTGTGGACCGGGAACACCGGGAGCGGGACGTCCGGGTACAAGACCTACGAGCGCGCGCACGAGATCCGGGTCGCGAGCAAGGCGACGATCCTCGGGTCGTCCGATCCGTCGTTCCGCGGTGATCCGAGCCGGCACAACCCCGAGGAGCTGCTCGTCGCGTCGCTGGCGCAGTGCCACATGCTGTGGTTCCTGCACCTCGCGTCGGTCAACGGCGTCGTCGTCACCGAGTACCGCGACCACGCGACCGGAACGATGGCGGAGCACCCCGACGGGTCGGGGCGGATGACCGAGGTGCTGCTCCACCCCGTCGTGGCCGTCGCCGATCCGGCGACCAGGGAGATGGCGCAGGCGTTGCACGAGAAGGCGCATTCGATGTGCTTCATCGCGGCGAGCGTGAACTTCCCCGTGCGCCACGAGCCGACCGTGGTGTGAGGAAAGGGCTTGAGCCTCGAGTCGGTCGAGGCCCCGGGGTGGCGCTCATGACGAAGCAGCTGTACCCGATCGGGCACGTCGCGCGCCGCACCGGGTTGAGCGTGAGCGCGATCCGGTGCCGCGCGGACGAAGGTGTCGTGCCGCCCACCAGTCACACCGATGGCGCCTATCGGCACTACGACGTCGAAGCCGTCGCACGGCTGGAACTCGTGCGGACGTTGCGCGACCTCGGGGCGAGCGTCGAGGACGTGCGCAGGGTGCCGGCCGAGGAGCTGACGTTGCACGACCTCGCGAGCACGCACCCGGGCATCGTCGAACGGCAGTTGCGGCACCCGGGGGCGCGCCGGGCGGTGCTGAGAACCGTGGTGAGCCAGGGCGGCAGCGCGCGGCAGGTGGCGTTGGCGCAGGAGCTCGTCTCACTGTCCGATGAGGACCGTGAACGGCTGCTCGACGAGTTCTGGGACGAGGTCACCGAAGGGCTCGCCGTGCACCCGGCTTTCGCCGCGCACCTCCACCGGCTGCTGCCCGACGAGCCGGCCACCGAGCAGTCGCAGGCGTGGATCGAGCTCGCGGACATGGTGCGGGACGAGGACTTCCGCGGCGAGGTGCGGAGGTTCTTCCACGGCGCCTTCGCCGCACCGGAGGCGAGGGCGGTGACGTCGCCGGAGGTGATGGCGCGCGTCGAACGGCATCGGCTGGTCGAGGTCGAGGCGTGGGAGGCGGAACGGTCCGGAGTGGAGCCGGGTTCGGAGCGCGGGCGGGAGAGCGCGGGCCGGTTGCTCGCCTTGCTCGCCGAGGCTCACCGCGGAGGTGACCGGGTCCGCGCCGGAGGCGACCGGGCCGCGGCGGGCGCTGATCGAACCCGATCCGGTGGTCGACGAGCACGCGCGGCGGGCCGTCGCGGAGTTCGGGGGCGTGCTGGACCGGTGCGCGGCGCTGGTGGCGACGATCAACGGCACGCCGGACGAGGCCGGCGGTGGGGCGAGCGAGCGGTGGGTGGCCGCCGCGATGGCGCGCTCCAGTGGCGCGTCGCAGGACGTCGGCGGTGTGATCCACGCTCGGCGTATCCCGCCGGCGGCGTTCCGCACCGCACCGACTAGCCGTTGCCGAGCTTCTTCTGGCGCGCGGTGTAGTCGCGCATGCGCTTGGGGTAACCGACGATGCCCGCGTCGTAGATCGGCATGCCGAGTTTGCGTGCGAACGACCTCGCGGCGTCCGGGGAGGCGATCCTGCGGCGGGTCCACTCGCCGTCGTGGGCGACCAGGACCACAGTGGTTTCCGTCACCGTCGTCCTGGGTTCCACATAGGCTTCGACACCCTGGCGGCTCTTCGTCCACTGCTCGAGGTGGCTCGTGTCCTGGTTGGAGGCGGTGCGCAGCACACCAGGGCGTGACTTCCTGCGGAAACGGTCGAACAGCCCCATCGGGCACCTCCTGTGCTTGCCTGCACCATCGTGCCAGGAAAGGGTGTTATGAGTAGGTGAATGATCGGGATCGTGACGCGGTCTCCCCATGCCGGATCACCGCGCTCCGGCAACTAGTGACAAGATGGCCGCGTACCTCGCGCGCACCCGCGCGTAGTAAGTAATCCCGAGGAGATCCGAAGTGACTTCGCCGGAACTGGAGTCGGCCACCAACGCCGATCTCGTCATCCTCGGCGGCGGTTCGGGCGGCTACGCCTGCGCGTTCCGCGCGGCCGAGCTCGGCCTGTCCGTCGTCCTGGTCGAGAAGGACAAGCTGGGTGGCACCTGCCTGCACCGCGGCTGCATCCCGACCAAGGCGCTGCTGCACGCGGCCGAGGTCGCGGACAACGCCCGCGAAGGCGACCAGTTCGGTGTGAAGTCCTCGCTCGAGGGCATCGACATCGCCGGCGTCAACTCGTACAAGGACGGCGTGATCTCGCGGCTCTACAAGGGCCTGCAGGGTCTCGCGAAGGCCAACAAGGTCACCTTGGTCGAGGGCGCCGGCACGTTCGTCGGCCCGAACACCGTCGAGGTGAACGGTCAGCGCTACGTCGGCAAGAACGTGGTCCTCGCGACCGGTTCGTACGCCCGCAGCCTGCCCGGTCTGGAGATCGGCGGCCGGGTCATCACCAGCGACCAGGCGCTCAACCTGGACTTCATCCCGGAGAAGGTCGTCGTGCTGGGCGGCGGCGTCATCGGCGTGGAGTTCGCGAGCGTGTGGCGCTCGTTCGGCGCCGACGTGACCATCGTCGAGGCCCTGCCCCGCCTGGTCCCCGCCGAGGACGAGTACGCGTCCAAGCAGCTGGAGCGCGCGTTCCGCAAGCGTGGCATCAAGTTCAAGACCGGCGTGAAGTTCACCGGCGCCACCCAGTCCGACTCGGGTGTCTCGGTCACGCTGGAGAACGGCGACGTCCTCGACGCCGACCTGCTGCTCGTCGCGGTCGGCCGCGGTCCCAACAGCGCGGGTCACGGCTACGAGGAGGCCGGGATCACCATCGAGCGCGGCTTCGTGATGACCGACGAGCGGCTGCGCACGAACCTGCCGAACGTCTACGCCGTCGGCGACATCGTGCCGGGCCTGCAGCTCGCGCACCGCGGCTTCCAGCAGGGCATCTTCGTGGCCGAGGAGATCGCGGGCCAGAACCCGAAGGTCATCGACGAGGCGGGCATCCCGCGCGTCACCTACTGCAAGCCCGAGGTCGCCTCCGTCGGTCTCTCCGAGGCCGCGGCCAAGGAGAAGTACGGCTCGGCCGAGACGTTCGTCTACGACCTCGCGGGCAACGGCAAGAGCCAGATCCTCAAGACCGCCGGCGGCGTCAAGCTCGTCAAGGCGCCCGACGGCCCGGTCGTCGGCATCACCATGGTCGGCGAGCGCGTCGGCGAACTCATCGGTGAGGCCCAGCTGATCTACAGCTGGGAGGCTTACCCGGAGGACGTGGCCCCCCTGGTCCACGCCCACCCGACCCAGACTGAAGCCCTCGGCGAGGCGTTCCTCGCCCTGGCCGGCAAGCCGCTGCACGTGCACGGCTGACCGTTCCCCACACAAAGTCAGCCACACGAGAGCACGAGGAGTCAGCGAACAATGGCCTTCTCCGTCCAGATGCCCGCACTCGGTGAGAGTGTCACCGAGGGCACGGTCACCCGGTGGTTGAAGCAGGAAGGCGACCGGGTGGAGGTGGACGAGCCGTTGCTCGAGGTGTCCACCGACAAGGTCGACACCGAGATCCCCTCCCCCGCGGCGGGCGTCCTGCAGAAGATCGTCGCGCAGGAGGACGACACCGTCGAGGTCGGTGGCGAGCTCGCGGTCATCGGTGACGGTGACGGCGGTTCCGCCGAGCCCGCGCCCGCCCCGGCGCAGGAGTCCGCCCCCGAGCCCGAGCCGCAGCAGACGCAGCCGGCTCCGCAGCAGCCTTCCGAGGAAGCCCAGGAGGCTCCCGCGGCGCCCGCCCAGTCCGGTGGTTCCGCCGAGGGCACCGACGTCACGATGCCCGCGCTCGGCGAGTCCGTCACCGAGGGCACCGTCACCCGCTGGCTGAAGCAGGTCGGCGACAGCGTCGAGGTCGACGAGCCGCTGCTCGAGGTCTCGACCGACAAGGTCGACACCGAGATCCCGTCGCCGGTCGCGGGCACGCTGCTCGAGATCGTCGCCGGTGAGGACGAGACCGTCGAGGTCGGCGGCAAGCTCGCCGTCGTCGGTTCCGGCAGCCCGGCGGCGCAGTCCGCTCCCGCGCCGGAGTCGAAGCCCGAGCCGAAGCAGGAGGCCCCCGCCCCCGCGCCGAAGCAGGAGGAGGCCCCGAAGCAGCAGGCCCCGGCTCCGCAGGCCGCCCCGGCCCCGGCGCCGAAGCAGGAAGCGCCCGCTTCTTCTGCGTCTTCCTCGGACGACGCGAACGGCACGCCGTACGTGACGCCGCTCGTGCGCAAGCTCGCGTCGGAGAACGGCATCGACCTGGGCTCGCTCAAGGGCACCGGTGTCGGTGGCCGCATCCGCAAGCAGGACGTGCTCGCCGCCGTCGAGGCCAAGAAGGCCCCGGCTCCGGCGCCCGCCGCCGCCGCTCCGGCCGCCACCGCCCCCGCCGCCCGCACCGCCACCCCGGCCGCGGCCGACAACTCGGGCAAGCGCGGCACCGTGCAGAAGCTCCCGCGCCTGCGCCAGATCGTCGCGCAGCGCACGCGTGAGTCGCTGCAGCAGTCGGCCCAGCTCACCCAGGTGTTCGAGGTCGACGTCACCAAGATCGCCCGCCTGCGCAACCAGGCGAAGAAGGCGTTCGAGGCTCGTGAGGGCGCGAAGCTCACGTTCCTGCCGTTCTTCGCCAAGGCCGCCATCGAGGCGCTCAAGGCCCACCCGGTGCTCAACGCGTCGATCGACGAGGAGCGCAAGGAGGTCACCTACCACGGTGCCGAGCACCTCGGCCTGGCGATCGACACGGAGCGCGGCCTGCTCAACGCCGTGATCCACAACGCCGGTGACCTGAACCTGTCGGGCATCGCCCACAAGATCGGTGACCTGGCGGCGCGCGCCCGGTCGAACAAGCTCACGCCGGACGAGCTCGCCGGTGGCACGTTCTCGCTGACCAACCTCGGCAGCAACGGCGCCCTCTTCGACACCCCGATCATCCAGCAGCCGCAGGTCGGCATCCTGGGCGTCGGCGTCGTGAAGAAGCGCCCGGTCGTCCTGACCGACGAGGACGGCAACGACACGATCGCGATCCGCTCGATGATGTACCTCGCGCTCACCTACGACCACCGCCTGGTCGACGGTGCGGACGCGGGCCGCTTCCTCACGACGGTCAAAAACCGTCTCGAGGAGGGCGCGTTCGAGGCCGACCTCGGTCTCTGACGCGGCAACGCCGATGTGAAGGCCACCCCGGGTCCCGCCCGGGGTGGCCTTCGGCACATTCGTGCCACTGTGCACGGAATGGTCCGGTGCGGAACGATCCAGGCATGCGAGTCGTCATCGCGGGATCGTCCGGCCTGATCGGTACGAGCCTGGTCGCGTCCATGCGCGCCGCGGGTCATGAGGTGCTGCGACTGGTGCGCCGCAAAGCCGCCGCCCCCGACGAACGCGGCTGGGACCCGTACGCGGGCCGCGTCGACGAGGGCACGTTCGACGGCGTCGACGCCGTCATCAACCTGTGCGGCGCGGGCATCGGCGACAAGCGGTGGGACGACGCGCGCAAGCAGGTCCTGCACGACAGCAGGGTCGTCCCGACCGAGGTGCTGTCGGCGGCGGTCGTCGAGCACGGCGTGCCCGCGCTCATCAACTCCTCCGGCGCCCACTTCTACGGCGACACCGGTTCGCGGCTCGTGGGTGAGGACGCGCCGGCCGGGCACACCTACATGGCGCGGCTGACGCAGGACTGGGAGGCGGCGACGTCCGCGGCCCAGGCGGGTGGCGTCCGGGTGGTGCTGATGCGCACCGCCGTCGTCATCTCCCCGTCGGGTGGCGTGTTCGGCCGGTTGAAGCCGGTGTTCCAGTTCTTCCTCGGCGGCAAGCTCGGGACCGGGGAGCAGTTCTTCCCGTGGGTGTCGCTGGACGACGTCGTGTCCGCCTACCGGTTCGTCACCGAGCACCAGGAGATCCGCGGCCCGGTCAACGTCGCCGCGCCCACTCCGGCGACGAACGCCGAGTTCACCAAGGCGGCCGGTGCGGCGCTGAACCGGCCGACGCCGTGGGTCGTCCCGGCGTTCGCGCTGAAGACGCTGCTCGGCGGCGAGATGGCGCAGGAGCTGCTGCTGAGCGGTCCCGGCCTCACGCCGGGGGTGCTGGAGGCGCACGGGTTCCCGTTCCTGCACCCGGCGCTGCCGGCCGCCCTGAGCGCGGCGGTCGCATGACTCGTGCGTTCGCCGCGGTACTGGTGATCTCGTGGATCCTGCTGGGACTGCCGGAGACGACGGCGCTCGACGTCTGGACGCACGACGTGCTGCCGAGACCGGACTGGCTGCGGGCCACGGCGTTCGCGGTGAGCCTGGTCCTGGGGCCGACGGTCGGGTGGGCGTTCGCGGCGGTGCTGTCCGTGCTGGCCTGGCGGCGGCGCGACCCGCGGCTGTGGAAGGCGCTCGCGGTGCACGCCCTGTGCTGCGCGACGATCTTCACGCGGTTCCTCTTCGACCGCGTGCGCCCCGTCGAGTACCACCTGCCGAGCTACCCGAGCGGGCACACCGTGGCGGTCGCGTCGGTCTGCTTCACCCTGGTCGTCCTGCTCCGGCGAGGAGTTCTGTGGGCCGTGCTCGCGGTGCTGGTGGCCGGGTTCGCGAGGGTCGTGCTGGAGATGCACTGGGTCACCGACGTCCTCGGCGCGGCGCTGGGTGTGACGGGCGTCGGACTCTTGGCGGCCACCGCTCTGGGGTTGGTAACGTCGGGTCGTGAACTCGTGCCGCACCTCGTCAGACCCCGTCGTCATCCGTGAGCTGGGGCTCATCGACTACATGGCGGCGTGGGACCTGCAGAAGGAGATCGCCGAGGCTCGTGCCGCCGGCACCAGCCCGGACACGCTGCTGCTGCTCGAGCACCCGCCCGTCTACACCTGCGGCCGGCGCACCCTCGACGAGGAACGCCCGCGCGGTGGTGACACCCCGGTCGTCGACGTCGACCGCGGCGGCAAGATCACCTGGCACGGCCCCGGCCAGCTGGTCGGCTACCCGATCGTCAAGCTCGCCGACCCGATCGACGTCGTGGAGTACGTGCGGCGCGTCGAGCAGGGCCTGATCGACGTCTGCGACAAGCTCGGCGTGCACACCGGCCGGGTCGAGGGCCGCAGCGGCGTGTGGCTGCCCGCCGACGACAGGGGTCCGGAGCGCAAGGTCGCCGCGATCGGCATCCGCGTGCAGCGCGGCGTGACCATGCACGGCTTCGAGATCAACTGCAACGCGAGCCTCGACGCGTTCGACGACATCATCCCGTGCGGCATCAAGGACGCGGGCGTCGCTTCTCTCTCGCACGAGCTGGGCCGCGACGTCACCGTCGCGGAGGTGCTGCCGATCGCCCGTGACTCCGTGCTCGCGGCGCTCGACGGCACGCTCCCCCTTACGGACCGCACTTTGACCCGTTCCGGCCCCGTCGCCGCGGGTATCACCTTCGCTAGCATTCCGTAGCCCCGCGGCGGGGAGCGGCGGAGTTCTCCTCCGGGGCCTGCGGAGGAGGGTGCGTCGTGAGGCTGTCCCGACGCCAGTTGTTCACGGCTGCCGGTGTCACGGCACTGGTGGCGGCGGGCACCACGTCGACCGGGCCGGTGGCGGTGGCCGCGCCCGTGCGCGCGTGGTCCGGCGAGATCGGGGTCGCGGAGTGGGAGCGGTACTTCCTCGGGCTCGACGGCGGCGCGCACCAGAAGGCGCTCGGCGCGCTCGGCATCCCGCACCGCGACGGCGTGCGCGCGGACGAGCAGTACCTGGTGGTGCCGGTCGAGTCCGTCCGGCGGGCGGCGCTGGAGTTCGGTGACCACGCCGCCGCCGACGTGCTGCGCGAGCGGTTCGGCCTCGACTCGCCGTCGATGCTCGGGCGCGGGCTGGAACTGGTGCTGGGGCGGCGCGGGCTGGAGCAGCGCTACCTCGACGACCCCGGCCTGCAGCTGCGGTACATCGGACATCGGCGACCGTTCGCGCGGCACGTCCTGCCGATGCCGGCGGCGGTCCGCGAAGCGCTCGCCTGATGCCCGATGTCCGTCGTCTCAGAGCTGGGGAGCCACGTCCGACGCGACCTCGGTGAGGTGGTCGAGGTCGGCGAGGTCGAGGACCTGCAGGTACACCCGCCGCACACCGGTCGCCTCGCGCCACTTCCCGATGCGGTCGACGACCTCGGCCGGGGTGCCGGCCAGGCCGTTCTCCTTGAGCTCGTCGACCTCGCGGCCGATCGCGGCGGCACGGCGGGCGACGTCGGCGTCGGTGCGGCCCACGCACGCGACGAGCGCGACGGAGCGGATCAGCTCCTCCGGGTCGCGGCCGATCTCCTCGCACGCGGCGTCGACGCGCCCGAACTGCTCCACCGCGGCGTCGATGCCGACGAACGGCAGGTTGAACTCGGTGGCGTAGGACGCGGCGAGCGCCGGGGTGCGCTTGGCGCCCATGCCGCCGATCAGCACCGGGACGCGTTCCTGCGCGGGCTTGGGCAGCGCGGGCGAGTCGGTGAGCGAGTAGTGCTTGCCCTCGAACGAGAACGTGCCGCCCTCGGGGGTCTCCCACAGGCCGGTGATGATCGCGACCTGCTCCTCGTAGCGCTCGAAGCGCTCCCCCAGCGCCGGGAACGGGATGCCGTACGCGGTGTGCTCGGCCTCGTACCAGCCGGCGCCGATGCCGAACTCCACGCGGCCGCCGGACATCTGGTCGACCTGGGCGACGCTGATGGCGAGCGGTCCGGGGTGGCGGAACGTCGCGGCGGTCATCAGCGTGCCCAGGCGGATCGTCGACGTGTCGCGGGCGAGCCCGGCGAACGTGATCCACGGGTCGGTCGGGCCGGGCAGACCGTCGACCGACCCCATCTTGAGGTAGTGGTCGGAGCGGAAGAAGGCGCCATAGCCGGCGTCCTCGGCCGTCCGCGCCACGCGGAGCAGGTCGTCGTAGCTCGCCCCCTGCTGGGGCTCGGTGAAGATGCGCAGTTCCACGAAGACCGAATCTAGTCGCTGGAAAAGCGCGGCGCAGGGACGGCGGCGCCTTCCTGCGTGAACACACCCCTGGCCACCAGGTGCGGGTGCGAGGACGCCTCCCGCAGCGTCAGCACCGGCGTCACGCAGGCGTCGGTCGAGGCGAACACCTCCGACCACTCGTCGCGCGTCCGGGTCAGGAACACCTCGGCGAACGTCTTGCGCAGCAACGGCCAGGAGTCGCGGTCCCCCTGCTCGGGCAGGTCGACGGCGTTCAGCCCCAGCCCGGCCAGGAGCAGGGCGTAGAACTGCGGTTCCAGCGACCCCACGGCGACGGAACGGCCGTCCGCGCACTCGTAGATCGAGTAGAACGGGCACCCGCCGTCGAGCAGGTTCGCGTCCGGCGCGTCCTGCCACACCGACTGCGCCTTCATCGACCAGATCATCTGCGCGAGCGACGCCACGCCGTCGACGATCGCCGCGTCGACGACCTGGCCGCGCCCGGTGCGCTGCCGCTCCCACAGCGCCGCCAGCACGCCCAGCACCAGGTAGAGCGATCCGCCACCGAAGTCGCCGACGAGGTTCAGCGGCGGTTTGCCGATCGCGTGCAGCACCCCGGTCACCGACAGGTAGTTGATGTCGTGCCCGGCGCGCTGGGCGAGCGGGCCGTCCTGGCCCCAGCCGGTCATCCGCGCGTAGACCAGGCCGGGGTTGGCCGCGAGGCAGTCGGACGGTCCGAGCCCGAGCCGTTCCAGCACGCCGGGGCGGAAGCCCTCGATCACCACGTCCGCGGACGAGATGAGCGACAGGACCGCGGCCCGGCCCTCCGGCGACTTGAGGTCCGCGGCCACCGAACGCCTGCCGCGCAACAGGAAGTCGCGGGAGGCGTCCGGCACCACGGACAGCCCGCCGGACGGGCGCTCGACGCGCGTGACCGTCGCGCCGAGGTCCGCGAGCAGCATCGCGCCGTGCGGACCGGGGCCGATGCCGCCGAACTCGACGACCTGCAGTCCGTCCAGTGGACCCATGATCAGGCTTCGAACGACAGGCGCGGGTTGTAGATGGCGCCCGAGGACTCGGCGAGGCCGCGCATCGCCTTGGCGTGGTTGCCGAAGTCCGGGTGCGCCAGGGCGGCGCGCAGGGCGTCGGCGCTCTCCCACAGCGCGATGTTGATGTAGGAGGCCGGGTCGTCGAGCTGGCGCGAGAGCGTGTACTCGATCAGGCCCGGCTGCTCGCGCAGGAAGGCCGCCGTCTCGTCGAAGGCCTTCTCGAACTCCTCGGGGTCACCGGTGAGCGTGAAGCGGTTGAGGAAGGTGATCATGAGGTGGCACTCCCTGATGCAGCGGTGTCGGCGATTTCCCTTTGTTTCTCGGTAAAACCATGCACACCGCGTCTTGAGACGTGCTCAAGGAACGCCCGCCAGGCTCTGCACCATGCGCATCATCGATCTGTCTTCCCACATTGACGCATCCGCGTACGAAGCGGACCCGGTGACGCACGAGGTGCTCACGGCCGCCCAGGGCGCGGAACACATGGCCGAGCAGCTCAAGGCGCGGCTCGGCATCGAGTTCGACGTCTCCGTGCTGCGGGACTCCGAGTTCCTCACGCTGGACCGGATCAGCCTCACCTCCCACACCGGCACGCACGTCGACGCGCCGTCGCACTACGGCTCGAAGACCACGTACGGCAACGGGATCCCGCGCCACATCGACGAGATGCCGCTGGAGTGGTTCCACAACCCCGGCGTGAAGCTCGACGTGCGCGGCCACGGCACCGGCGTCATCGGCGTCGAGGTGCTCGAGAAGGAGTTCGCGCGCATCGGTTACACGCCGAAGCCGATGGACATCGTCATCCTCGACACCGGCGCCGCCGAGCACGCGGGCACCCAGACCTACTTCACCGACTACACCGGACTCGACGGCCCCGCCACGAACTTCCTGCTGGACCTCGGGGTCAAGGTGATCGCGACCGACGCGTTCAGCCTCGACGCGCCGTTCCCGGACATCGTCAAGCGCTACCTGCGGACGAAGGACGAGAGCGTGCTGTGGCCCGCGCACTTCGCCGGCCGCGACCGCGAGTACTGCCAGATCGAACGCTTGGCGAACCTCGACGCCCTGCCGGACTTCGGCTTCACCGTCGTCGCGTTCCCGGTCAAGATCAAGGGCGCCGGAGCGGGCTGGACGAGGGCCGTGGCCCTGCTCGACGACCAGACCTCAAGTGAGAGCTGAATCACCGTACTTACCTTCGCAGGTATGGAAAACAGCGACGTATGGCCACCCGAGAACGAAGACCACATCGTCCGCGGCATCGACTAGCAGCGCTCAAGGGCCGCCCTCCGGGAGAGGGCGGCCCTTGTGGTTCACGAGCTCACACCAGACGGGCACGAGCCGTTTCCACGGAGTCGGCGGCGTCCAGCAGCGGCAGCACCTGGGAGGCACCGGACCGCACGGCCTTCGTGCGGCGCGCGAACGACGTCAGCGTCTGGCCCGGCCCCGCCTCCACCAGCAGCACGTCGTGCATCGCCACCAGCTCGGTGAGCGCCGGTCCGAAGTAGACGGCGTCGGTCAGCTGGCGCGTCCAGAACCGCGGGGACAGCGCGTCCTCCTCGGTCATCAGCTTGCCCGTGTAGCCGGAGTACAGCGGCATCGACGGCGCCACGGGGGAAGCGCTCCACGACGCCAGCGCCTCGTCGACGGCGGGCTGCATCGCCGGGCTGTGGAACGGCGTCGACGCCGGCACCGTCACGACGACGTACTCGTCCGCCTCCAGCCGCGCCCGCACGCGTGCCAGCGGCTCGTCGGAGCCCGCCAGCATCGTCTGCCGGGCCGAGTTCACGGCGGCGATCGCGACGTCGCCCTCCAGGTACGGCAGCAGGTCGGCCTCGGAGGCCGCGACGGCGAGCATGCCGCCGGACGGGATCGGCACGGCGGACAGCACGCGGTCGCGCACCAGGGACACGGCTTCCTCCAGCGAGAACACGCCCGCCAGCGTCGCCGCGACGACCTCGCCGGCGGAGTGCCCGATCAGCGCGACGGGCTCCACGCCCCACGACAGGACCGTGCGGCCCAGCGCGTAGTCGACCGCGAACAGCAACGGCTGCGCGCGGGACACGTGGTCGATGTCGGCGCCGGACAGCCAGTCCTCGCAGGCGACCGAGCCGACCTCGCCGAAGAGCTCGAACACCTCGTCGGCCACCGAGGTGAACACGGCGTCCGTGCCGTACAGGGAGGCCGCCATCCGCGGGTACTGCGACCCCTGCCCGGGAAACATCAGTGCTACGTCCACAAGTCGCCTCCAGAAACGGCTCGGGGGCCGTGAGGGGGAAAACCCCCACGGCCCCCGAGGCACGACATCACCTGTATTCGCGAACCACCATGGCGGAGTTGAAGCCGCCCTTGCCGCGTCCGAGCACCAGCGCGGCCTTGATCTTGCCGTGCCGAGCCTCGTTCATGACGAGGTCGAGCTCGTACTCCGGCACGAGGTTCTCGACGTTGATGGTCGGCGGGATCGCGCTCCAGTAGATGGAGAGGATCGCCGACGCCACGTCGAGGGAGCCGCCACCGGCGAACAGACG
Source organism: Lentzea sp. CC55 (assembly GCF_021056325.1). Classification (NCBI taxonomy): domain Bacteria; kingdom Bacillati; phylum Actinomycetota; class Actinomycetes; order Pseudonocardiales; family Pseudonocardiaceae; genus Lentzea; species Lentzea sp. CC55. The sequence continues at coordinate 233,390 of NZ_JAJCXE010000046.1, forward strand.
GCCCGTCATCGTCTTCGGCGCCGTCACCGGCACGCCGTACGGCCCGAAGATCGCCTTGATCGCGTCGGCCTCGGCCTTGTCGAGCTCCGGGATGCCCGCCGCGTCGGCGAACACCACGTCGATCTCCGAGGCGTCCATGCCGGCGTCGCGCAGCGCCAGCTCGGCCGCCCGCTTCAGGCCGGGCTCCCGCGACGGCATCTTCGAGTCGAACGTCGAGGCGTACCCGACGATCTCGCCGTAGATGCGCGTCCCGGGACGGCCGGCCGCCGACTCCGGCGTCTCGACCACCATGATCGCGCCGCCCTCGCCCGCCACGTAGCCGGCCGCGTCGCGGTCGAACGGCAGGTAGGCGCGCTTCGGGTTGTTGTTGCGCGACAGGCATCCCGACGCCTGGTGGGCGACCCACGCCCACGGGCACAGGGAGGAGTCCATGCCGCCGGTCAGCGCGAGCTGGACGCCCTTGCGCAGCTGGCGCCGGGCGTGGCCGATGGAGTCGATGCCACCGGCCTGCTCGGACACCACGACCGCGCCGGGACCGCGCGTGCCGTGCCGGATGGAGATCTGGCCCGTGTTCACCGCGTAGAACCACGCGAACGACTGGTACGCCGAGACGTACTCCGGGCCCTGGTGCCACAGCTTCTGCAGCTCGCGCTGACCGAACTCGTACCCGCCGGCCGTCGCGGCGGTGATCACCGCGATGTCGGTGTCCGGGATGTCGTTCGGCTGCACACCCGCGCCGCGCAACGCCCAGTCGGTGCCCACCAGCGTCAACCGCGTCATGTGGTCCGTCTGCGGCAGGAGCCGGCCCTGCAGGTGCCGGCCTGCCTCGAAGCCCGGCACCTCACCGGCGATCTTCGCCCAGTAGTTGGCGCTGTCGAACCGGGTGATCGGCTTGATCGCCGCCTCGCCCTGCAGGGTCGCCCGCCAGTACGCGGTCGGCCCCAGCCCGGTCGGCGAGGCGATGCCGATTCCCGTCACCACCGCACGAGTCACCGGCCTGCCCCTTCCACCTTCTTGAGCACCATGGCGCTCTGGAATCCACCGAAACCACTGCCCACCGTGAGGACCGTGTTGACCTTCTTCTCGCGCGCGACCAGCGGCGTGTAGTCGAGGTCGCACTCGGGGTCCGGCTCGTGCAGGTTCGCCGTCGGCGGGATGAGGTCCTGCTCGAACGCCAGCAGCGAGCCGACGATCTCCAGGGACCCGATCGCACCCAGCGAGTGCCCGATCATCGACTTGAAGCCGGAGACCGGGGTCTTGTACGCGTGCGCACCCAACGAACGCTTGAACGCGGCCGTCTCGTGCAGGTCGTTCTGCTTGGTGCCCGACCCGTGCGCGTTGATGTAGCCGACGTCCGTGGCGTCCGCCCGCGCCTGCTTCAGCGCGATGTTGATGGCGTCGGACATCTCGATGCCCTCGGGGTGCAGGCCCGTCATGTGGTAGGCGTTGCACCGCGAGGCGAAGCCGCCGATCTCACCGTAGATGTGCGCGCCGCGAGCCCGTGCGTGCTCCAGCTCCTCGAGCACGATGATCGCGCAACCCTCGCCCAGCACCAGGCCGTCGCGGGTCTTGTCGAACGGCCGGCACGCCGAGGTGGGGTCGTCGTTGCGGGTGCTGGACGCGCGGATCACGTCGAAGCACACCACGGTGATCGGGGAGAGCGGGGCCTCGGTGCCGCCGGTGACGACGACGTCCGCGGAGCCCTCCATGATCAGCTCGGCCGCGTAGCCGACCGAGTCGAGACCGGAGGTGCAGCCCGTGGAGACCACGGAGACCGGTCCCTCCGCGCCGACCGTCCACGCCAGCTCCGTCGCCATCGAGGACGGCGTGAAGTAGTCGTAGAGGTGCGGGACGGCGTAGGACTGGTCGACCTCCCAGTACTTGCCCCGGTCGGAGCCGACGATGAACTCGCGCTCCAGCGAGGTCGTGCAGCCGACCGCGGTGCCGAGCGAGACCCCGATGCGGCCGGGGTCGAGCTGGTCGAACTCGATGCCGGAGTCGGCCATCGCCTCACGACCCGCGACGACGGCGAACTGCGCCGCGCGGTCGAGCCGGCGGATCTCCTGCGGCGTCAGGCCTTCGCGCACCGGGTCGAAATCTGCTTCACCCGCCATGCGGGAGCGGTACGGGGACGCGTCGAAGTGCGAGATGGTGCGAGTCGCCGTACGCCCTTCGGACAGCAGTTTCCAATACGCCTTCGTTCCTATGCCACCAGGTGCGACCACGCCCACCCCGGTGATGACGGCGCGACGACTCATCGGACACCTCCAATCGCCTTCTGTGCGGACATGGTCTGCTCCAATCTCGGACAGGGCACGGGTGCGATACCTGTCTCTGCCGAATGAACCGATGGTGAGACGGCCCGATCGAGGCCACCTCGAACTACGGCGTAGGACCCCTGTACGAGTCCGGCCCCGGCCTCGGTCGCGAACAGCTGTTTCGCCGCCGAGCCACCGTCGTCGTGACATCCGAAGCCGACGGGCACACCGGTTTCCGCGATCGTCTCGACGATCTCGCCGATCTGGTCCGGCCACAGCCCGCCCGCGGTGTCGTGCAGCAACACGGTTTCCGCCCCAGCCTCCGCGGCGGTCAGAACGACCTCCAAAGCGTGTTCGGGGTCGCTCAGCCAGCCGTCGAAGAAGTCCCGCGCCTCGACGACCACTCGTCGTCCGGCGCGCACGAGTCGGCGCACGGCTTCGCGGACCTCCGAGAAGCCGTGCCCTTGGACAACTATCGCCACCGCGGGGGTCTCCGCGGTGATCAGTGCGGTGAGGTCCTCCGGAGCACCGGAGGCGATGAGGGTGGCGGTCCGCAGCCGGAGCTCGATCCCGGCACGGCGGTAGAACCGCCGTGCAGGCCGGCCTCCGTCGACGAACGCGACCCCGAGCGCGTCGAGGCGCCGCACCGCGACCAGCCGGTCCGAAGTGGACAGGCCGGGGCGGCGCAGCGACACGTCGTAGAGCTTCATCCGGCCTCCGCGCCTCGGTCTTCAGAAGCCCGACAGCAGTACTCGGGAAGCCTCGATCTCATGAGCGCAGTGCCCCACCTCCGCGGGACATCCGTTGCGCTGGTGTTCGATCGCGGCCTTCTCCAGGTACATGGCCACCACGTAGAGCCCGTTGCGGCTTGCGGCGCGTGCAGCGGCGATGAGCAAGTCCGCGCCACCCGACCCCATCGCGTCACCTCATCCGTTCTCGGCGAATTCCTTGGCGTGCCGCAGCGTCGTGAGGCTGTTGGTGCCCAGCGCGGTGCGGATGAGCTCGCGAGCGCGCTCGACCGTGCCGTCTGCCCCCAGCACCTCGGGGACGACCTCCGGCCGGATGACGACCGTGTGGTGCGAGGTCGCCTCGATGCCGGCACCGTCGGCGAGGTCCCGGAACGTCCACCGGCCGACGTGCGCCGCCATGATCGGCGGCGTGTGCGTCTGCTTGTAGACGATTCCCTCGTACGGGGTGCAGACCCGCACCGAGTGCGTGGTGTGGATCGACCCGTCCGGGCTGCGGGTGTCCATCTCCATGGACTGCACCCCGGTGACGGCCTCGGTGAGGTCCAGGCGCGCCACGTGCGGCAGCCGCTGCGGCCACAGGTCCGAGCGGTACAGGAACTCGTAGACGTCCTCGCGGCCCGCCTGGATCGTGACGCTGTCGGAGAACGACAGCACCAGCTTGTCGTAGTCGTCGCCGTACTCGGCCGCCCGCTTGAGGGCGGCGAGCTCGGCGTCGCTGTTGTTGTTGACGGCGTTCAGGATGAGGTCGACCGCCTCCGGCTGCGCCGCCGTGAAGTGGTGGAGCAGATCGACCCGAGTCGCCGAGTCGGCGATCGGGACGATCCGCCACTCCCCACCCATCGTCTTCACGGGTGCGGCCGAACGCTCCTGCTCGAAGGAGATGTGCAGGTTCGCCGGGTCGAGCTCTCGCCGGGACGTCCACGTGCGCACGTCACCGTTGGCGAAGGCGTGCAACCGCAACCGTTCCGTCGAGCCGTCCCGTTCGAACACCTCGGCGTGCACCGTGGGTCCGAAGATGTACGGCCAGGTCGTCACGTCCGCGACCAGGTCGTACACCACCTTGGCGGGAGCCCCGATCATGACCGTGTGCGTGGTGGTGTGCGTCATGTCCGTCTCCGATTCCGAGTCGCCGGCGTCAGGCCGCGATCTGTCCGTTGACCTTGTCCAGCAGCTGACGTGGCGTCTCGATGTACGCCATCTCGTCGTCGGCGATGGAGGCACCGTGCTTGCGCTTGATCAACGCGACGGTCTCCAGCAGGGCGAGGGAGTCGAAGCCCAGCTCAAGGAACGGGGTGTCGAGGATGTCCTGGCCCGGCTTGAACGAGTCGTCGTCGCCCGCGGCCTCGTTGAGGATCTCCTGGAGACCCTCGATGGTCAGTGCGCTCACGGCTAGTTTCCTTTCGTCCAGCGGGCGGTTTCCGCACGCCCATGTCCGAGGTTGTCAGCGCTCGGCAGTGGGCCGCTGGAGATGGCCTCGAAGAAAACCCTCCCCGCGCAGCGAAAACGGCCCCCGCCACGGTGTGGCGGGAGCCGCTGGAAATGAGTTCGGGTCTGACGCGCGGCCCCGCTCGGCGGGAACCGGGAAGACGCGGGACGACAATCAGGCGAGAAGACGTTGCAACTGGAGGGTTTCCGTGCTGTCCAGTCGCGGGTCGGACGTGAGAATGGCGTGCTGCAACAGTTGCAGGCGCGACGAGGGCTCGACGCCGAGCTCCCGGTTCAGCGTGGTGTGCAGCGCCTTGAACGCGTCGAGCGCCTGCCACTGCCGGCCGGCGCGGAACAGCGAGATCATGTACTGCGCGCACAGGTTCTCGTTCATCGGGTTCTGCACGCTCAGCACGGAGAGCTCGCTGAGCAACACCGTGTGCTTGCCCATCCGCATCTCCGCGTCGATGCGCGTCTCCAGGGCGCTCAGGCGCGCTTCCTCCAGGCGCACGACCTCGATGCCGAGCGGCATCCCCGGCCGCACGTCCACCACGGCCGTGCCGCGCCACATGTCCAGCGCCTGGCGCAGCAGCCGGGAGGCGCTGGCGTAGTCCTCGACGTCGTAGGCCTGCTGGCCGGCACGGCCGAGGCGTTCGAACTCGTGCACGTCGACGGACTCCGGCGGCACGTCGAGGAGGTAGCCGCCGTAGCGGGTGACGAGCACCTCCTTCGCGCCGTTCTCGCCGGACGACGACAGCGCGTCTCCGATCAGCTTGCGCAGCTGGAGGATGTAGGTCTGCAGGGTGGTGCGGGCGCTGCGCGGCGGCCGGTCGCCCCACAGCTCCTCCACCAGGGTGGGCACGGAGACGACCTGCCTGGAGTTCAGTGCCAGCAGTGCCAGGATCTGCCTCGGCTTGGCCGCGGTGGGAGTCACCGAGCGACCGTTCAGCACGGCCTCGACAGGCCCCAAAACCTTGATCTGCATCGCGACTCCTCCTTCGGTTCCGAGCACGCCACTAGTCTGCTCGGCCCAACGGGAGCGCGTTAGTGCACGGACCACCGATGTCAGGTGAGTTCTGCCCTCGGGGGGTATGAAAACTTCATACGGCGGCGCATTAGCCAGTAACTACCGGGACATCAACGCCGGTCCGCATGCTTACCCACAACAAATCACCCCAAACACCGGAGCTGGCCATGCACCCCACCACCAACGTCGAACACCTTCCTTCTTCCGTCGTCACCGCGGACGACTCCGACGACATGAAGATCTACCAGTTCGACCGCGAGGCCTCGATGGACTGGTTCATCGGGGTCGGCTGGACGGCCACGGCGCCGGGCAGCGCGTACCGCGTGCAGGACGAGGTCCTCGCTGCATGACACCCGAACTGGCTGAACAACGCATCGGGTTCCTGCGCCACCTGCGACCGCAGATCGTCCAGGGCGAGGCCGTGTACCTGATCGGCGAAACCGGGGTCACCGCGATCCAGGGTTCCCACGTCGAGTCGCTCGCACCGCTGCTCGACGGCACTCGTGACCTCGCCGCCGTGCTGCGCGACCTGCCCGCCGGCCTGACGGCCGACACGGTCGGCCGCATGCTCACCAGGCTCGCCGCGGCGGGCCTGATCGGGCCACGCGGTGAGGAGGACGGTTCAGCCACGACCGAGGCCACGCTCGCCTACTGGGACGCGGCGGGCCTCGACTCCGCGGACGCGGTGGCGGCGACAACGACGTCGCTCGTCTCCGTCGTCGCGATCGGCGACATCGCCCACGACTCGCTCGTGGACGCCTTGCACCGCAACGAACTCATGGTCACCCCTCGGGGTGGTGACCTGACGGTCGTCGCCTGTGCCGATTACCTGGCACCCGAACTGCGCGACATCGACGAGGCGCACCGGATGACCGGCAAGCCCTGGCTGCTGGTCAAGCCCGTGGGCGCGGAGGTGTCCGTCGGCCCGTTCTTCACCCCCGGCGACGGCCCGTGCTGGCGATGCCTGGCGGTCCGGTTGTCGGCGAACCGCAAAGCCGAGGCGCACGTGCGGCGGCGGTGCGGGCAACAGGGTCCCGCGCCACGGCCCGCCATCGGTCTGCCGTCGCTCACCGCGATGGCGCTGGAGATCGCCTCGGTGGAGACGGCCAAGTGGCTCGCCGGCATCCGCCAGGACGCGCAGCGGACCATCTGGAGCTACGACAGCCTGACCATGCAGGTCTCGCAGCACGACGTGCGGGTCCGTCCGCAGTGCCCGGGCTGTGGCGACCCCGGGGTCGTCGCGCGCAGGGCGTTCGAGCCGGTCGAGCTCACGAGCCGCGCGAAGCACTCCAGCGACGGCGGCGGCCACCGGTCGTCACCACCGCAGGAGGTGCTCGACACCTACCGGCACCTGGTGGGCCCGGTCACCGGCATCGTGAAGGAGATCCGCCGCGACGACAACGGCCCCGCGTTCTTCAACTCCTTCCGCTCCGGCTCGAACGTCGCCGCCGGGGAAGGCATCGAGGGGCTGCGTTCGGCGCTGCGCGCGGACACCGGCGGCAAGGGCGTCACGGCGCTCGACGCCCGCGTCGGGGCGCTGTGCGAGGCCGTGGAACGACGCAGCGGCGTGTACGTCGGCGACGAGGCCCTGGTGAGCGGCAGCTACCGGTCGCTGACCGGCCGGGCGATCCACCCCGACACCGTCCAGCACTACCACCCGCACCAGTTCGCCGGCCGCGAGCGGTGGAACGCGGCGCACTCGGACTTCCAGCACGTCACCACCCCGTTCGACGAGGACGAGGTGATGGACTGGACACCGCTGTGGTCGCTCACCGGGCAGCGGCACAAGCTCCTGCCCACCGGCATGCTCTACTTCGGCGCCCCCTGTCCGCCGAGCGTGAGGGCGAACTCCAACGGGTGCGCCGCGGGCAGCAGCCTGGAAGACGCCGTGCTGCAGGGACTCCTGGAGCTCGTCGAGCGCGATGCCGTCGCCATCTGGTGGTACAACCGCACGGCGGCACCGGGCATGGACCTGGACTCGTTCCACGATCCGTGGATCACGCGGAACCGCGAGGTGCACGCGAGCCTCGGCCGCGAGGTGTGGCTGCTCGACGTGACGGCGGATCTCGGCGTGCCGGTGATGGTCGCGCTGTCACGCCGCAGCGGCGGCGGCCCGCGCGAGGACATCGTGCTCGGCTGCGGGGCGCACCTGGACCCGCGGATCGCCGCACGCCGGGCGCTCACCGAGCTCAACCAGTGCATGCCGATGGTGTGCGGGTCCACCGGCATGGGCGGTCTCGACGTGGACGTCCGGCGCTGGTTCGAGAACGCCACGATCGAGGACCACCCGTGGCTCGTCCCCGACCCGGCCGAGCCGGCGCGCGTCGCCCTGCACCACGGCTACACGCACCGCGAGGACCTGGCCGACGACGTCCACGCCATCCGCGCCACCCTCGAGGACCGCGGGATGGAGCTGCTGGTCCTCGACCAGACCAGGCCCGACCTCGGGTTGCCGGTCGTCCGGGTGGTCGTGCCGGGTCTGCGGCACTTCTGGTCGAGGTTCGCTCAAGGGCGCCTCTACGACGTGCCGGTACAACTGGGGCGACTGACCCGGCCACACCGGTACGACGAGCTGAACCCGATCCCCCTTTTCATGTAGCTGCCCGAGCGGAGGCGCCGTGGTGCCCACCGAGTCGCACATCCCGGCCTGCCGCCCGCTGTGGTCGTTGCTGGAGGACGCGTTCGTCGACGAGGGGAGCGAGCACCTGACCGTGCACGGGAGGTGGGGCTCGATCGAGATCGCGGACACCAGCCCGCTCGTGCGCGAGGCGTTGCACCGCATGAGCCTGGGTCCGGTGGCGCTGGAGAACATCTCCGCGCTGCACGAGAACTTCGTGAGGTGGAGGGCCGGGGCCGGGCCGTGCCTCATCTGGCGCAAGCTCAAGAACACCCTCGACCTGCTCGGTGGCTGCGTCGTGCCGTCGCTCGGGCTCAACGACGGCGCCGGCCCGATCCTGTCGCTCGTCGCGGTGACGCGGGACGCCAACTTCTGGTTGCCCTTCATCGGGCACGACGAGCTCGTGACGATGCGGTGGGGCACCGGGATCGAGCGGCTCAACGGAGACCAGGCACTGGCGTGCCCGGGCCTCACCTACCAGGTGATCCTGCACGGCGCGCCCGCCACGGAGATCGCGAAGTCGTTGCTGGACAACGCCGGCACGATCACCCAGGTCGCCGAGGCGCTGCACGTCGAGAAGGCCCTGGTCGCCGACGTCGTCGCCTATCTCGCCGGGGCAGGGCTCGTCGTCCCGGCCAGGTGCTGAGCCGCTGTCGTGGCGCTCCGGTCACGGATCGCAAACCGCGCGACTTCCCAAGACACGCCCGTATCATGGCCGTGTCCCGACCCTCGCGTGGGAGCTGCTGTGACATCACGACAGGAACGCTCATCCGTCTCCCGTCGTTTGGCGTACGTCGTCATCAGCGTGGTCTTCGTCAACTACCTCGGCAACGCCTTCTCCTACGTCCTGAACGCCGGTCCGACACCCGCGCACGCCGGGGCCGCGCTCGTCTGCCTGCTCCTGATCGGGTACCTGCAACTGCGGGTGTTCAGCCGGCCGGGGTCCGACCTGCGTTCGGGCAGGGCGCATCTCGCGCTGGGCGTCATGGCCGGGCTGGTGTACGCGCCGGTCCCGTTCTTCCCCAACGCCTGGCACGGCATGCCCGGCTTCCTGGCGGGCAGCGCTCTGCTGGTCCTGCCGCACCGGGTGCGGTGGCTGGTGTTCTTCGCGGTGGCGCTGAGCAACGGCGCGATCAGGTCGTTGTACGTCAGCGACCCCGCCCAGCTGGCCTACTACGTGGTGCAGTCGCTGGTCGCCGGCCTGGTCGTCTACGGCCTGTCCCGGCTCCCGACGCTGGTCGAGGAGCTGGAGACCGCCCGCTCCGAGCTCGCCGACCTCGCGGTCTCGCAGGAGCGCCTGCGGTTCGCCCGCGACCTGCACGACCTGCTCGGCTTCAGCCTGTCCGCGATCACGCTGAAGGTCGAGCTGACCTGCAGGCTGATCGGCACGCACACCGAACGCGCCGTGCGGGAGTTGACGGACATCCTGAGCATCGCCCGCGAGGCACTGGCCGACGTTCGCGCGGTGGCCTCGAGCTACCGCGAACTGTCGCTCGCCGACGAGATCGAGTCGGCGCGGTCGGTGCTGACCGCCGCGGGCGTGCGGACCACGATCGAGACGGACCACCCCGACCTCTCACCCCGGTCCCGGACGGTGCTCGCGACCGTGCTGCGCGAGGGCGTGACGAACCTGCTGCGGCACAGCGAGGCGACCCGCTGCACCATCACGATCTCCGGCACGGACCGGCTGGCGTCGATCGACATCGTCAACGACGGAGCACTCGCCGAGACCGAGGCCAAGCGCGGCAGCGGTCTGAGCAACCTCACCACCCGCACCTCGGCCATCGGTGGCTCCCTGCTCGCCAGGACCACCTCGGGCGGCACCTACCACCTGCACGCCGAGGTGCCGGTGGAACCGGCACCCGAGAACCAGGCGGCCGCGCCGCGCTTCTCGGGCCCGCCGATCGCGACGCGGTTCGCGCAGGTGCTGATCACGGCAGTGGTGGTCGGGTACGCGGCGATGGCGATGACGCTGGTGACGTACTACCCGGTCAGGTCGGCCGGGGTCGAGGTCGCCGCGATCGGCATCGTCGGCACCGCCGTGCTCGTGCTGGGCGTGGTGATCCGCCCGCACGTCCGGCTGAGCCTGTCGCGGCGGATCCTGGTGCTCGCCGGACTGGCGTTCTGCGTGTTCGTCCCTCCCCTGGTGTTCGCCAACCCCTACCTCGCGGGCGTGCCCGGCTTCCTCGCCGGAGCGGGGGCGCTGCTGCTGCCGCGCCGCGCCGGGTGGATCGCGTTCTTCTCGGTCGTCGCGCTGCAGGGCGTGATCTACAGCGCGCTCGGCGAGAACGCGGTGGCCATCGCGTACGGCGTGATGGCCACGACCAACCACGGCCTGGTGCTCTACGCGCTGACCCGGCTTCGGTCCATGGTGAACCAGTTGCACGAGGCGCGGGAGGAGCTCGCGGCGGCGGCCGTCACGCAGGAACGGCTGCGGTTCGCCCGCGACCTGCACGACCTGCTCGGCTACAGCCTCTCCGCGATCACGCTGAAGAGCGAGCTGACGCACCGGCTGCTCACCGCCGACCCGGACCGGGCGCGGCAGGAGCTCACCGAGGTGCTGGGGATCTCCCGGCAGGCGCTCGCGGACGTGCGGTCGGTGGCGCTGAGCTACCGCGAGCTGTCGTTCGACGAGGAGGCCCGGTCGGCGCGGGCGCTGCTGTCCGCGGCGGACATCGACGTCACCGTCAGGATCGACCCCTGCGACCGGCTGTCCAAGGAGGTGAAGGTCACGCTCGCGACCGTGCTGCGCGAGGGCGTGACGAACCTGCTGCGGCACAGCAAGGCCGGGCGCTGCGAGATCGTGGTGTCCAGCTCCGGCGAACTCGTCACGATGGACATCGTCAACGACGGGATCTCGTCGAGCCAGCAGAGTTCGCGGGACGGCAGCGGGATCGGCAACCTCACCACCCGCGTCCGCGCGCTGGGCGGTGACCTGCAGGCGGGCCTCACGCCCGAGCACACCTACCGGTTGCGGGCCGAGATCCCCATCGCCTGACCGCCGGCCGCCGAGATCGGCGGGTGGGCACCGCCCGGGTTGCTCGGCACCCACCACGAGGAACGCCGACTTCGCGGCCGGGCGGATGACGTTCACGCTGGTCCGGCCGGCACTGCTCAGCCAGGGCAGGGCGGTACGGCGAACCCGCCCCGGCGCTCACCGGTGGTCACAGCATCTCGATGACCGCGCATCCCCAGCTGTAGCCGGCGCCCACGCCGAACATGACGATCCGCTGCCCGGACCTGGCCTTGCCGGTCCGCACGAGGTGGTCGAGGCTCGCGAACTGGTCGCCCGCGCCGAGGTGGCCGACCGTGCGGCTCCACTCCCAGGTGGTGCGCTCCGGCGCGATGCCGTACGGGCGCAGGTAGTTCACGTCCAGGCGGCGGCGGCCGAAGTGCGGCAGGATCACCCAGTCGGCGTCGCCGATCTTCATGTCGGCGTCCGACAGCGCCTGCTCGACGGCGAGCGCCTGGCCGGCGTTGGCCTTGTTGATGCCGTAGGAGAGGCCGAACTCCCGGCTGAACGTCAGCTTGGCCTCCTCGAAGTCCACCGGGATGCGGTGCGAGAACGGCGCGAGGCCGAACGGCACGTCGCCGCGGTGCAGCGGCTCGAGGTCCGAGTCGGCGTTGATGGCGAGCGACAGCAGCTGCGCGTAGCCGCCGCGCGTGGACAGCACCATGGCCGACGCGCCGTCGCCGTAGGGAGTCCCGGGATCTGTGCGCCACCGGTCGATGCCGGGCAGGCAGAAGCGGTCGGAGGACGTCAGGAGCGCGTCCCTGCCCGGCCTCGCGGAGAGGTAGGACACCGCGAGGTCCATCGCGGCCAGGCCGCCGTTGGACATCTGCCGGATCTCCAGCGCCAGGCAGGAGTTCCGCACGGTCTCGCGCTGGATGTACGAGCCGACGGGCCACAGGTCCTGGCCCTGGTGGTAGGTGGTGGCGTGCAGGATCAGGTCGACGTCGCCGGGCGCGGATCCCGCATGGGCCAACGCCACCCTCGCCGCCTCGACCGCCATCTCCGCCGCCGACTCGTCCGGGGACACCGAGACGGACTCGACGTCCGTCCGCGCGACGAGCCTGGGCTCGCACTCCCCCGAGACGATCGCGTCCGCGACCGTCAGCGTCGACGGCAGCCGCACTCCGTTGCCACTGACGAAAACATCCTTCACTCGCACCGCGGTCAGACCTCCTTCAGCGCGCGTGCGACCCGCACGACGCGTTCCGCCTGCAGTTGAGCCGCCCGCAACGCCCTGTCGCCGACCGGCGCGTTGTCCGCGCCCAGGACGTGCGAGGTGCCGTAGGGGTTCAGGTCGCCACCGGGAGGCACGATGATCCCGCCGAAGTGGCAGACCATGTTGTAGATGGACACGAGCGTGGTCTCCATACCGCCGTGCGCGCTGACGCCGGAGGTGAAGGCGCTGTACACCTTGTCCGCGAGCAGGCCGCCGGACCACGCGGGCCCCAGCGTGTCGATGAACTGCTTGAGCTGCGCTGAGACGTTGCCGAAACGGGTCGGCGTGCCGAACAGGACGGCGTCGGCCCACAGCACGTCGCCGGCCGACGCCACCGGGACGTCCTCGGTGTCCCCGAGGTGCGCCGCCCAGGCGGGCCGGGAGTCCACCACGTGCCGCGGCGCCAGCTCCGCGGCGCGGACCAGCCGCACCTCGGCGCCCTGCTTCTCGGCCGTCTCGGAGATCTCCGACGCCAGGCGGTGGATCGTCCCGGTCGAGGAGTAGTACACGACTGTCACGTTGACGCTGCGTTCCACGGCGCATCCCTTCACCAGGCGGCTCTTCCCACCCTTCTCGGGTCGCCTCGATGTGGCGTGGAGCGCGACATGAACGTTCGGGGATATGGTGGCGCGCGGAGGGGCGCGATGATCAGGGTTCTGCTCGCGGAGGACATGCACATGGTGCGCGGTGCTCTCATCGCGCTGCTCAACCTCGAACCGGACATCGAGGTCGTGGCCGAGGTCAGCTCGGGCGACAGGATCGTGCCGACCGCGCGGCACCACAGCCCGGACGTCTGCGTGATCGACATCGACCTGCCGATCCTCGACGGGCTGAGTGCCGCGGCGACGATCCGCGAGACGATGCCGCAGATCAGAACGCTGATGCTCACCTCGCTCGGCCGGCCGGGCACGCTGCGCCGGGCGCTGGCGGCCCGCGTCGACGGGTTCCTGCTGAAGGACGCGCCCCCCTCGGAGCTCGCCGAGGCGATCCGCCGCGTCAACGCGGGCGAGCGCGTCGTGGACAGCCAGCTCGCCCTCGCCGCGTGGGACCGCGGCGAGTGCCCGCTCACCGACCGCGAGCTCGAGGTGCTCCGGCTGGCGGCGAACGGCACCGACGCGCCTGACATCGCTGTCGCGCTGTCGCTCTCGGCCGGCACCGTCCGCAACTACCTGACGACGATCATGACGAAGCTCAACGGCCGCAACAAGGTGGACGCCATCCGCATCGCCGAGGAAGCCGGCTGGCTCTAGCCGTGTCCCGCGAGTCCGTCCGTCGGGGGTCACGGGCGAGGGCCGCGACCACCGCGGACGGGAATCGCGGGACGGTGCCCAGGGCATCAGCCCCTGCCCGCACCCGTCACGCCGCCTGCTGCCCGCTCGTCCGCAGGTCGAAGCCCGGACGGGCGACGATCTCCGGGGTGAGCGCGTTGCCCGCCTCGAGGATCCGGCGTCCCATCAGGAAGTCGATCGGGCGGTTGCACGCCTCGACGCCGACCAGCCGGCCGTCCTTGAAGCAGAACACCGAGAACCTGCCTTCCGCCGGGTCGCCGACGGTGACCGCGCGGTCGTGGCCGTCGGTGAGTCCCGCGATCTGCAGCTTCAGGTCGTACTGGTCGCTCCAGAACCACGGCAGGGCGGTGTAGGGCTCCGCACCGCCCAGGATCGCGCTCGCGACCGTCGCGGCCTGGTCCGTGGCGTTCTGCACGGACTCGAGGCGCGTGAGGCCGCCGGTGAGCGTGCTGGCGAACCGCGCGCAGTCCCCGACCGCGTGAACGCGCTGGTCGGTGGTGCGCAGGTGCGCGTCGACGACGATGCCGTCGTCCACCGCGAGTCCGGCGCTCCGGGCGACCTCGGTGTTCGGGACGACCCCGATGCCGGCGACGACGAGGTCCGCCACGAGCACCGTGCCGTCGGTGAGCTCGACGAGACCTTCCCTGACGGCCGCGACACCCGTTCCGGTGAGCACCTGGACGCCCTCGCTCCGGTGCCGGTTGGTCAGGTGCCGCGCCGTCTCGGCGGAGACGGCCCTGCTCATGACCAGCGGCTGGGCCTCGACGACGGTCACCTCGTGGCGCAGTTTCCTGACCACGGCGGCGAACTCGAGGCCGATGAACCCGCCACCGATGACGACGACGTCGAGACCGGTCCGGCCGTCGAGCTTGCGCCGGATGGCGTCCGCGTCGGCGACCGTGCGCAGGTTCAGCACGTGCTCCGCGCCGGGGATCGGCAGCGTGCGCGGCCGCGCCCCCGTCGCGAACACCAGGTGCTCGTAGCTCACGGTGCGGGCACAGCCGAGCACCGCGACGCGCGCCTGGAGGTCGACACCGACCACCCGCTCGCCGCGGACGAGGTCGATGCCGTGGTCCTCGTAGTAGGAGTCCTGCCTCAGGACCAGCCCGGCCAGGTCGGTCTGCCCCGCCAGGTAGTCCTTCGTGAGCGGAGGCCGCTGGTACGGCGCGGCCTGCTCGTCACCGATGAGCGTGATGGGGCCGCGGTGTCCCTGCTCGCGCAGGGACACCGCGACCTGGCAGCCCGCCTGCCCGGCCCCGACGACGACTACCGACTCGCCGCGCATGTCAGTAGTTGCCCAGCCCGCCGCAGACGTTGAGCGCCTGCGCGGTGATCGAGGACGCGGTGTCCGTGGTCAGGTACGTCACGAGACCGGCGACCTCTTCCGGCGTGCTGTACCGACCCAGCGGGATCTTGGCGTTGAACTTCTCGAGGACCTCGTCCTCGGTGACACCCCAGTGGTTCGCGTAGCCCTGGCGGACGCGGCCGGCCATGGGGGTCTCGACGTAGCCGGGGCACACCGCGTTGACGGTGATGCCGGACTTCGCGAGCTCGATGCCGACGGCCTTGGTGAAGCCGACGACGCCGTGCTTGGACGCCGAGTAGGGCGCGGCGAACACGACACCCTGCTTGCCGCCGGTGGAGGCGATGTTGATGATCCGGCCCCAGGTCTGCTCGACCATCTTGCCGGTGGACAGGACCTCTTTGGTGAAGCGGAAGACACCGTTGAGGTTGGTGTCGATGACGTCCAGCCAGAGGTTCTCGTCCAGCTCGGCGGTGATGCCGCCGCCACCACGACCCGCGTTGTTCACGAGGATCTCGACGGGCCCGAAGACGTCGACCGCCTTCTGCACCGCGGAGCGGATGTCCTCAGTGGACGTGACGTCGGCGGCCGCGCCGTCCGCCTCGTACCCTTCTTCCCGGAGCTGCTTCACCGTGGTCTGCACGTTTTCGGCGGTGCGCGCCACGACGAAGACCGCGTGGCCCTCCTTGCCGAGGCTGCGCGCGACCTCGAGACCGATTCCACTGGTGGCGCCCGTGACCAGGGCGACCCGTCGCTGGCTCATGCTTCTTCTCTCCTCAGAGTTGCTTCTCAGGCATGTGCACGACGAGGCCGTCCTGCTCCCCGGTCACAGCCAGCTGACAGCTCAGCCGGCTGTTCGCCTTGCGCTCGCAGGCCGTGAAGTACAGCAGCTCGTCCTCGACCTGGTGCATCGCCGACAACGGCTTGGTGTTCTCCGGATCGACGTACACGTGGCACGTGCCGCAGGAGGCGCCACCGCCGCACTGGGCGACGATTCCCTTGATGCCGTTGAGAACAGCGCCGCGCATCACGGTGTCGTCCTGGGCAACGTCGACAACGGTCTCGATGCCGTCGTGCGTTACATAAGTGATCTTTGGCATGGCAGTTCTCCCACGGATCTGCGGCTCGCCGGACAGGGTCCACAGTGACGGGTGGCGCTTTGCACGCGGTGGAGACCACCTTGAACGTGCCGCCGGCCCCGGGCACGACGAGAGGGCCCCGCCGAGGCGAGGCCCTCTCCCGTGTCCGCTCAGCCTTCCGCGGGGACGTCCCAGGTGACCGGGAGCTCCCAGAGGCCGTAGATCACGGCGCCCTCCTTGCGCGGGATCTCCAGGAACGGCTTGGCGAGCCGCAGCGAGGGAATCCGCTGGAACAGCGTCGTCCACACCAGCTGCATCTCCAGGCGCGCGAGGTCGGCGCCGATGCAGTGGTGCAGGCCGTGGCCGAACCCGAGGTGCTTGCGGGTGCCGCGCTCCAGGATCAGCTTGTCCGGCTCCGGGAAGACCTCCGGGTCGCGGTTGCCGTTGAGCCCCAGGCACAGGATGCCGTCACCGGCCTTGATGGTCTTGCCCGCGATCTCGATGTCCTCCAGCGCGACGCGCGGGATGGCGGTGTCACCGATGGTCGCGAGGCGCACCAGCTCCTCGACGGCCGGCTCGATCATGCCCTCGGGGTCGTCGAGCAGCAGCTTCAGCTGGTCCGGGTTCTCCAGCAGGGCGGCGGTGCCCAGCGACAGCATCGAGGCGGTCGTCTCGTGGCCGCCGTTCATCAGCAGGCGGATCATGTTGAACAGGTCGCGGCGCGTGTACTCCTCGCCGGACGCGGCGTACTCGGCCATCGCCCTGCTGAGCAGGTCCTCGCCGGGTTCCTTCTCCTTCAACGTGATCAGCTTGTCGACGTAGGCGTTCACCTCGACGATCGCGGCCTGGCGCTGCTCGGGCGTCGAGTGACCGCCCAGCAGGCACGTGCCGTGCTCGATGAAGAAGTCGTGCTCGTCCTGCGGGATGCCGAGCAGCTCGCAGATGACCGTCATCGGCACGGCGAGCGAGAACTCGCGGTGGAAGTCGATCGGCGGCGTCATCGTCAGGATCTTGTCGATGTAGTCGTCGACGATCTCCTGGATCCGCGGCCGCAGCCGCTTCACCTGGCGGTTGGTGAACGTCACGGCGGCCTTGCGCCGCGTCTTCGTGTGCTCCGGGTTGTCGTAACCGATGAACGAGGTCTCGGTGCGGAACTCCGGCGGCGCGATGAAGTAGAACGGGAAGTTGTCGTGCTTGCGCGACGCGCTGATCCGCGGATCGGTCAGCAGCTCTTTGATCGTGTGGTAACCGCTGATCGTCCAGATACGCAGCCCGGAGCCCGTCAGCGTGACCTGGACGACGTCTTCGTCCATCATGTCGTCGTACTGCTTCGGAGGCGTGAACGGGCACTGCCTCTGGTAGGGGAACGTCTCCTCGGCTTCGGCGCTGCCGGGTTCGACGGCACTTGTGGTCATGACGAGTCCTCCTGGTCGGCTGCCGTGAGGGTGCCACCGTGATCTGGAGCGTCACTCAAAGGTCCATTGTGGACTCAAGGGTGTGTCGAGCGCGACGCCCTAGCGTCGCCTGCGTCGAAGTCACTCCTACTGGAGGTGGGCAGGTGAGCCAGAAGATCGAGCCGTACACGGTCTCCGTCGCGCAGTCCGCGTTGGACGACCTGAAGGAACGGCTGGCGCGGACGCGCTGGCCGGATGCCGAGACCGTCGACGACTGGTCGCAGGGGCCACCGCTGGCGTACCTGACCGAGCTCGTGGACCACTGGGCGAACGCGTACGACTGGCGCGCGGTGGAGCGCAGGCTGAACTCGCTGCCGCAGTTCCGCACCACGATCGACGGCGTCGGCATCCACTTCCTGCACGTGCGGTCGCCGCACCCCTCGGCCACGCCGATCCTGCTGACGCACGGCTGGCCCAGCGCGCCCGTCGAGTTCCTCGACATCATCGACCTCCTCACCGACCCGGAGGACCCGGCCGACGCGTTCGACGTCGTGTGCCCGTCGCTGCCGGGCCACGGCTTCAGCGACCGGCCGGCGACGACCGGGTGGACGGTGCAGCACATCGCGGAGGCGTGGGCGGAGCTCATGTCCCGGCTCGGGTACGAGCGCTACGTCGCGCACGGCGGCGACTGGGGGTCGTGGGTCTCGGCCGCGCTCGGCACCGCCGACCCCGAGCACCTCGCGGGCATCCACCTCACGATGCCTCTCGCGCGTCCGCCGCGGGAGCAGGTCGAACTCGACGAGCGCGACCAGCGGGCCATGGCGCGGATGCAGGCGTTCGGCAAGAACCGCTCCGGGTACGCCGCGATCCAGTCGAGCCGCCCCCAGGCGCTCGGGTACGGCCTCTCCGACTCCCCCGCGGCGTTGCTCGCCTGGATCGTCGACCGCTTCTGGGAGTGGGCGGGGCACGACAACGACCTCGAGCAGGCCGTGCCGAAGGACAAGCTGCTCGACATCGTGTCGACCTACTGGCTCACCGGCACCGGCACCTCGTCGGCCCGGTTGTTCTGGGAGAGCTTCGACAAGGAGCCGATGAACCCCACGGACGTGCCCACCGGCGCGTCGGTGTTCCCGAACGACGCGTGGCTGCCGCGTGCGTGGGCCCGCACCCGCTTCACCGACCTGCGGTACTGGCGCGACCTGCCGGAGGGAGGCCACTTCCCGGCACTGGAACGCCCCGTGGAACTCGCCGCGGAGCTCCGCGCGTTCCTGCGCGTGCTCGACTGACCGGACGGGCACGGAAAAGGGGGAGCTCCCGCTCGGGAAGCTCCCCCTTTTCCGTTGCGCGCTCAGACGTGCGTGACGACCCGCGCCGGGTCCTTCGTCACGGCGCCGGACGCTTTGGGCACGGTCAGCGCCGCGAGCAGTCCGATGACGAGCAGGCCGGCCGCGCCGAGGAACGCGTGCGAGTACCCGGACGCCATCTCGTCACCGATCTGCGACTTGCCGCCGCCAGCGTTGGCGACGGCCACGAGCAGGGCCAGGCCGGCCGCGCCACCGACCGTCTGCCCGGTCGTGAGCAGCCCGGACGCGAGACCCTGCTGGCTCGACGGCAGCGACGCGGTGGCCAGGTTCGCCGTCGTGGCGAGGATCATGCCCACGCCGATGCCGAACAGTACGCACGGGCCGAGCAGGTCGATGACGTACGACGCGCGCGCACCGGCGAGGGACATCCACCCCAGCGCGAGCACACCGACGCCGAGGCCGCTCACCAGCGTGAACCGCTCGCCGAGCTTGCTCGTCTGCGCGGCTACCGCGGTGGCGCCGAGGAAGATCGCCAGCGACAGCGGCAGGTACGCGAGGCCCGTGAGCAGCGGGCTGTACCCGAGGACGAGCTGCATCAGCAACGTCAGGAAGTAGAACGTCGCCGCCATCGCGGCGCCGATGCAGAACATCGAGACGTTCGCGGCGACGACCGCGCGGTTGCGGAACACGTTCAGCGGCATCAGCGGCGCGCTGGAGAGCTTCGCCTGGTCGAACAGGAACAGCCCGATGCCGACGACCGCGATCGCGAACGAGACGACGCTGACGGGCGAGGTCCATCCCTCGCGCTCGCCCTCCGCGATGCCGTACACCAGCGCCGCGATGCCGATGGTCACCGACACGGCGCCGAGGACGTCGAGCTTGCGCGGTCCGGCGGGGGCGGCCGACGGCGCGATGGAGATGGCGGCCACGACGAACAGCGCGATGCCGACCGGGACGTTCAGCAGCAGCACCCAGCGCCACGACAGCCAGTCCGTGACCACGCCACCGGCGAGCACGCCGATCGCACCACCACTGCCTCCCGCGGCACCCCACAGCCCGAACGCCTTGGCCCGGGCGGCGGGTTCGGTGAACGTCGTGCCGAGCACCGTCAGCGTCGCCGGTGACATCAGCGCGACGCCGACCCCCTGCGCCGCACGGGCGATGATGAGCGTCGTCGCGTTCTGGGCGAAACCGCCGGCGAGGCTCGCGAGGGTGAACAGGCCGACACCGGCGAGGAAGAAGCCGCGCCGGGAGAACAGGTCTGCCATGCGACCGGCGAGGAGCAGCAGGCCGGCCATCGGGATCAGATACGCGTTGATGACCCACGGCAGTGTGCTCGCGTCGAACTGCAAGGCCGACTGGATCGACGGCAGAGCCACGTTCATGATGGTGCCGTCGAGCACCACCAGCAGCTGCCCCACGCAACAGGCGAGCAGCACGAGGCCTGTTCGCCCTTGGTTGGTATTCGACATCGGTTGGCTCCTTCGCTGATGTACCGAGAGCGCGCGCAGGCGGTGTGCGCACTCCTCAGGTGACCCAGCCTCTCGCCACGCGGTACATCCGCGATCGGACCGCGCTCAAGCCCCGCGCCCGCGGCGGCACCGGGCCCTGTAGTCGTCCTCGACCGCACCTGGAGGTGCGTTGGCCACGCTGCCTTCGATCGCCTTCGATCCGCAAAGGAATGATTCAGATGCCCCGTATCGTCAAGAACTTGGCCGTGTTCGCCTCGGCAGCGGCGTTCGCGCTCACCGGAGCCGTCCAGCCGAGCGCCGCAGCGGCCGGAGGGGAACCGGTGACCAGCACAGAGTTGAAACCCAAGTACCACTCGGTGGTCGGTGCCTGGCAGGGAACCGTGCAGCACCAGGGTGGCAGCGGCCCGATCAGCCTCAACTTCGCGTCCTCGGGCTCCGTGTGCCTGCGCTCCGGCGATGGTGAACACGGCTACGGCGAAGGCACCGGCACGTGGGTGTCCACGGGCACCAACTCCGTCAAATTCACCGTGCGGGAGTACCTGTACGACAACGCGGGCAACCCGACCGGTTCGGTGGACGTGAGGCAGGCCGGCTCCATCTCCGGCAACACGCTGTCCACCTCGGGCATGTCCACGATCTACGACGTCAGCGGCAACTTCATCGCGACCGCTCCGGCGTCGATCACCGTGGTCCGCATCTGACCTGGTGGAGGAGACCCTGTTCCGCGGCGGCGGGGCAAACTCGCGGAGCGGGGTCTCTCGCAGGTGTTCTCCGGCGGCCACCGCCCCGATCCCCGGTGACGCCACACCGTCCCGGACGTCCGCGACGCACCCGCCCGGCCCCCGTGACAACGCTCGTTCGAAGGCGTGGCCGGGGAACACCGCCTCGCGCGGACAGCCACCGACGACCTGCACGTCGAAGTGGGGTGGCGACCGCGAGCCGGCACGTCGTCGGGCTCGACCGGTCCCAGGCAGTCGCCCAGCCCCGCGAACACCCCGCCCGCCCACTCCTCCGGTGCACCCGGCCACTGCGCGAACCGGCGCGGTGTCGCCGGGCACTGGCGTGCAGTCCGGCAGCCGGCGCGGCCACCTCACGGTGAGCCCCGGCCCGGCACCCGGTTCCCGCGATCACCGCTCGCCGATGTCCGGCTCGGCGGTGCGAACGTCCACATGGGACGCTTCGGCCACGCGGAGTCCAACGGACGGTCCGGCGGCGGACATCACCTGCGCGTGCGTCCCGCACTCGCGCCACTTCGGTTCCTCGCTCTCAGCGGGACGAAGTCTGCGGGCGGGCCGTCCAGTCGACGGCCCGCCCGCAGGGGAGGGAAGACTTCAGCGAACCACGTCGTCCGCGGGCACTTCGGGCCGCGGGTCACCCGCGCACGTCACGTCCTCTTCCGGCAGCTCGCCGTCGACCAGGTAACGGGTCACCAGGTGGTCGACCACGGCGTTGCCGGCGAAGGCGAACGTCTCGTGCCCGCCCGAGTCCGTCACGGTGATCATGCGGTGCCCCAGGGTCCGCGCCATCTCGACACCGCCCTCGTAGCAGCTCCACGGGTCGCTGTCGGTCTGCACGACGAGGCCCACCGGGTATCCGTCGCGGACCACGTCCGTGAACGGCTCGGTGTGCTTGAACGTCGCGAACGTCCCGACCCACGGCTGCGCGCGCATCACGCCGAACCCGTAGGGGTACTTCTCCCGGAACTCCCGCATGTCCGCGTAGTAGACCTCGAGGTCGGCCGGCCACTCGCTCTCCAGCGTCACCGCTTCGAGCACCGCCTCCCGGAGACCGCCCATCGTGGAACCGGGGCGCCACGCGCTCTGGCCGGCGAGCAGGGCCTCCGCCGCCGCGGGGTCGCCGTGCGCCACCGCCTTGCGCAGGTCCACCACGAGCCGGGCGAGCTGGTCCCACTCGTGCCGCCGCGGCGCCAGCACGCCGATCCGCTGGTCGAACAGCGTGCGCAGCAACGGGCTCGGCGTCAGCGCGGCGAGCCCGGCCGCGACGCCCTCGACGGAGCCGATCACCTCGGTCGCGCCGGCACCGAGCTCGTACCGGCTGACGCGGTCGCCGACCCACCCCGCCCACGCGTCGACACTGCTCCGGATCGCGGGGCCCTGCGCCTTGAACTGCGTGCGCCAGTCCCACCGGGGGTGCTTGCACGAGTCCAGCACGCTGCGGTCCAGACGATCCGGGAACATCGTGCCGTACACCGCGCCGACCATCGTGCCGTACGCGTAGCCGAGGTAGTTGATCTTCCCCTCGCCCAGCAGCGCGCGGATGGACTCGATGTCCCGCGCGAGGTTGCGGGTGCTGACGTGCCGGCGGAGGGTGCCGCCTGCCCGGCTGCAGCCCTCCTCCCGCTCCTTCATGTCGGCGGCGATCAGCGGGAACTGCTCGTCCGGTGGCCGCGAGTCGAAGGTCGCGGTGATCGGACTCGCCTCGGCGCCGAGGAACGTGGAGTCGCCCGTACCCCGCGGGTCGAACCCGACGAGGTCGTACACCTCGTTCAACGAGGTGGTGCGCCGCAGTTCGGCCGGCATGCGGGCACCGAGACCGTCGTCTCCGCCGGGTCCTCCGTTGATCGCCACCAGCACGCCGCGCCGGCGTGCCGGATCGATCGCCGGGATGCGGGTGAGCTTCAACGAGATCCGCTCGCCGGCCGGATCGGAGTAGTCGAGCGGCACCTCGGCGACGGCGTGCTGCACACCGTCCTCGTCTGCTGCCGACCACACGGGTAAGGACGTCGCCACGTTAAGTCCCCTTGATTGTCAGGTGAGCTTCACCAGAACGTTGCCGAAGTGCTTGCCCCGCAGCAGGTCGATCAGTGCCTCCGGCGCCTTCTCCAGGCCACCTTCGACGATCGTGTGCGGGAAGACGAACTTGCCTTCCTTCAGCCACGTGCTGAAGTTCTGCTGCCACGACCAGATCTGCTCGGGCGTGTGGTAGGTCGCGAACGGCCGGATCTGGATCTGGCGCACGATCGCGGTCATGATGTCGAGGCGCGGGAACGCGCCGTCGCTGTCGCCGACCTGGCCGGACAACGCTCCGCACAGGGCGAAGCGCGCGTCCTGCGCCGCCGCCTGGACCGCCGCCTCGAACTGCTCGCCACCGACGACGTCGAAGAAGACGTCGATGCCGTCCGGCGCCAGCCGCCGCAGGTTGTCGACGGCCTTGCCCTCCTTGTAGTTGAAGGCGGCGTCGAAACCGAGCTCGTTCACCAGGTAGTCGATCTTCTTCTGGCTGCCGGCTGAGCCGATGACGCGCTTGGCGCCGAGGCACTTCGCGATCTGCCCGGCGAGCGAGCCGACACCACCGGCGGCACCGGAGACGAACACCGTGTCGCCTTCACGCACCTGCGCGATGTCCACGATGCCGTGGTAGGCGGTCGGCCCCTGCGTCAGGTAGTGCTCCGGCGACGGGAACAGGGTGGGGTCGAGCTTCCAGAACGACTGGGCGGGCCCGACCGCGTACTGCTGCCAGCCGTTCATGCCCTGGACGCTGTCTCCCACCGCCAGGTCGGGGCTGTTCGACGCCACGACCTCGCCGACGGCGAAGCCCCACAGCGCCTCGCCGACCTTGTAGGTGGGCATCGGCAGGTCCGCGTCTTCGCGCATCAGGTCCTGCATCACCGCGGTGACCTGGAGGTAGTCGTAACGGACGACGACCTCTCCGTCACCGGGTGCGCGGACATCGACCTCGACGACGTCGAAGTTGGCCTCGGACACGACGTCCGTCACGTGGGAGGCGAGACGCACTTCCCGTGTCTTGGCGGGAATCGCCGTGGTAGCCATGAGGGAGACCTCCATACTAGGAACCGGTTTGGAGACCAGCCTCGGGCATCGCCCTAGAGCGGCGGTCGAGTCAGGCGGCCCGCAGGTCAGGAAGCCCGTGCGACCGGCTCGGTCTGCCCGTCGCGGTGGACGGTCCGCGACTTGGTGCGGAGCTGCCCGTCGACGCGCACCAGGACGTCCTCGATGAAGAACGTCGGCTCGAACGTGACCTTGCCTTCGGCGTCGGTCCGCGTCACGAGAGAGCAGTACGTGACGTTCAGGGTGTTCTCGTCGGCTTCGTCGATCAGGTAGTGGTCGTTCCAGTGCCGCACGGCCACGCCCCGGTACCGCGGCAGGGCGGCGTTGGCGCCGGCGATCAGAGCGGCACGGCCCTCGACCTTCTCGCCGCGGTGGGCGTGGTCGGTGACACCGTCCTCGGTGAACGTCTGGGCGTAGCCCTCGATGTCCAACGCGTCGAGCAGCCGCATCTGCTGTGCGTAGAACGTCTGGACCTCGATGTGGACCTCAACACTGACACGGGACACGACAACTCCTCGTCCGCCGGCTTCGTACGGCGAATATGCGTGGCCCTGCTGGACATCCGGTCGAGCCGTCCTCGTTCGACCCCGCTTCCATCCGGCGTCGAGAGGTGCTCGCCAGGCTGGGGCGACAGCATCCACACCGACCCGCGAGGAGGGCCACTATGGCCTCAGTTCCCGACGTCACCAAGTCGGTGACGGTCGAGGCGACCATCGAGCAGGCGTTCGCGATCTTCGCGGAACGGCCGTTGGAGTGGTGGCCGGAATCGCACGTGTTCGTCGAGCAGCGGACGGCGATCACGATCGAACCGTTCGTCGGCGGCCGCTACTTCGAGCGCGGTGCGGACGGTCAGGAGATCGCGTGGGGCACCATCGTCGAGTGGGACCCGCCGAACCGGCTGGTGATGACGTGGCGGGTCGGCCCCCACTGGCAGCCGATCTTCGACGACGAGAAGGCCTCGTTCATCAAGGTCGACTTCGTCGCCGCGGGCCCGTTCACGACGACCGTGACGCTGACGCACGCCGACCTGCACCGGCACGGTGACATCGCCGAGACCATCCACCAGGCGCTCAACGGTCCCTCACCCGGCGAGACGCTGGAGCAGTACGCGGCTGTCGTGGCCAAGCACATCCCCAAGGCGGCCTGATCCGCCTCGGCGCGCGAGCGCGACATGCGCTCGCGCGCCGAGGCGCCGGCAACCGCGACCCGACCGGCCGCGGGACAGGGGCGTCGTCGATCACCTCGGCGGCGCCTTCTCTTGTGCGCAAACGATTTTCCGGCGAAGACGTGCTGATGGACGGCGCGTGGCGGCACGTTCACCGGGATCGCACCGCCTCCGGCGACGCACGTTCGTCGTCGCCTGGTCAGGCGCCGAGTTCGAGTTCCTCGTCGGTGTGGCGGACCTCGCGGACGTCGACGAGCCTGCGCAGCTGCTCGATCAGCTGGGCGGGCGAACGGCCCGGCGGGAGCGCGACCTCGACGTCGAGGAGGAAAAGTCCGCCGGGACCGGCCGGGCGCAGGCTGAGCCGTTCGACCCCGACTCCCCGGCTCGAGAACAGCACCACGACGCGCGCGAGACCGCCCTGCTCGTTGCGCAGCGACATGGAGAGCGAATGCGTTGTCATCACTCATCTTCCTCGTCGAACAGGGGCCTGATGCCCCTCGCGGCCATGATCTCGTCGTTGCCGGTTCCCGCGGCCACCATCGGCCACACCTGCGAGTCCTGCCCCACCACGAAGTCGACCACCACGGGGCGGTCCCGCACCGCCATCGCCTCGGTGATCACGGCGTCCACCTCGGACCTCTCCGAGCACCGCAGACCCGCGCAGCCCATCGCGTCCGCGAGCTTCACGAAGTCCGGCAGACGGTTGTGGGTGTTCAGCCGCGTGTGGGAGTAACGGCCGCCGTAGAACAGGTTCTGCCACTGCCGGACCATGCCGAGGTTGCCGTTGTTGATGATCGCGACCTTGATCGGGATGCCCTCGATGGCGCAGGTCGTCAGCTCCTGGTTGGTCATCTGGAAGCAGCCGTCGCCGTCGATCGCCCACACCACCCGGTCCGGTGCGCCGACCTGCGCGCCCATGGCGGCCGGAACCGCGAACCCCATGGTGCCCAGGCCACCGGAGTTGATGAACGAGCCGGGACGTTCGTACTTCACGTACTGCGCGGCCCACATCTGGTGCTGACCGACGCCCGAGGTGTAGATCGCCTCCGGCCCGGCGAGCGTGCTCAGCCTCTCGATCACGTGTTGCGGGGCGAGCGCGCCGTCAGCCGGCCAGTCGTAGCCGAGCGGGAAGCTCGTCCGCAGGCCGTTGAGGTAGTCCCACCACGAGGTGAGGTCCGGGGTCGCGGTCACCACGGCGTTCAACGCGGTGATCACGTCCCGGCAGTCGCCGACGATCGGCACGTCGGCCCTGCGGTTCTTGGAGATCTCCGCGGGGTCGATGTCGGCGTGCACCACCGCGGCGTCGGGCGCGAAGTGGGGCAGCGATCCCGTCACCCGGTCGTCGAACCGGGTTCCCAGCGCGATCAGCAGGTCGGACCGCTGCAACGCGGCGACGGCGGGCACCGTGCCGTGCATCCCGGGCATCCCCAGGTGCTGCGGGTGCGAGTCGGGGAACGCTCCACGCGCCATGAGCGTGGTGACGACCGGAATCCCGGTGCGGGTGGCCAGCTGGAACAGCGCCCGGGCCGCGCCGGAGCGGATCACCCCGCCGCCGACGTAGAACACTGGCCGGCGCGCGGTCGCGATGAGCTGGGCGGCCTTGCGGACCTGCGCCGGTGACACGGCGGGACGGCTCCGGTCCGCCGGCGGTGCCGGTGTGTAGGTCACCGGAGCCGCCTGCACGTCCTTGGGCAGGTCGACCAGCACCGGACCCGGCCTGCCGGAGGCCGCGAGGGCGAACGCCTCCGTGATCACCGCGGGGATGTCCGCGGGATCGGTCACCTGGAAGCTGTGCTTGGTGATCGGCAGGGTGATGCTGCGGATGTCCGCTTCCTGGAAGGCGTCGGTGCCGATCACCGAGCGGGCGACCTGCCCGGTCACCGCGACGACGGGCACCGAGTCCATGTAGGCGTCCGCGAGCGGCGTGACGAGGTTCGTCGCACCCGGCCCCGACGTCGCCATGCACACGCCCACCCGTCCGGTCGCCTGCGCGTACCCCTGCGCGGCGTGCCCGGCGCCCTGCTCGTGGCGCACCAGCACGTGCCGGATCTTGACCGAGTCGAGCAGCGGGTCGTACGCGGGGAGGATCGCCCCGCCGGGCATTCCGAAGATCACCTCGCAGCCGACGTCCTCGAGCGCCTTGACCAACGCACCTGCACCGGTGGTATCCACGGTTCTCCCGAACGGGTTCAGCCCGCTAGCTGGCGCTCCAGCTGGCGAGGGGACAACGGCTTGTCGAGCGACGGCTCGGAACTCAGGATGGCCCGCTGCAACTGACGCAGCCTTTCGGACGGCTCAAGCCCCAGTTCCTCGATCAGCGTGTCCCGCAGCGACTGGTATGCCTCCAGCGACTTCCACTGCCTGCCCGCCCGGTACAGCGCGAGCATGTACTGCGCACACAGGTTCTCGTGCATCGGGTGCTGCGAGGTGAGCACGGACAGCTCGCTCAGCAACGACTGGTGCTTGCCGAGCTGGAGGTCGGCCTCGATGCGGGTCTCCAGCACGCCGAGGCGGCTCTCCTGCAACCGGGTGACCTCCATGCCGAGCCGGACGCCGATCTGCACGTCCACCAGGACCGGTCCGCGCCACACCTCGGCCGCGCTGCGCAGCAGCCGGCTCGCGGAGTCCAGGTCGCCGATCTCGAACGCCCGCTGACCCGCGATCGCGAGCCGCTCGTAGCTGCGGACGTCGACGCTCTCCGGCGGAACGGCCAGCATGTAGCCCCCGTACCGGGTCACCAGGACGTTCTTCGCGATGCCGGGTTCCTCACCCGGCATGGCCGCCTCGATGCGCCTGCGCACCTGCAGCACGTAGGTCTGCAGCGTTGTGAGCGCGCTGCGCGGTGGTGTCATCCCCCAGAGCTCTTCGATCAGCGTCGGCACCGTGACGACGTGGCCCGCCTGCAGCCCGAGCAGCGAGAGCACCTGCCTGGGCTTCACCGCGCTCGGCGCGATCGAGATGCCGTTCTCCCGTGCTTCCAGCGGTCCGAGAACCTTGATCTCCATTGGAGCCTCCCCAGCTCAGCAGCGGCCGATTTGGTCGTGCCACAAGTTCACCTGAGCTGGGCTATCTCCCGCCACGGACGGCACCACGACCTTCGGATGGCGCAGTACCGAGTCGGAGGTGAAAAACTCATGTGCCCGGACGAACCCGGACCGATCCGGCCGCTGACCGGGCGGTGATCGGCCGGACACGGTCGGTGACACCAGCGCGAAATACTCGTACGCCGGCACGACATTGACTCGCTGGTCAATGTCGTGCACATCTTCTGAACCGATACAGAACAGTCCCCCGAACCGCGCTCGGCTGTCTACGATTCGATCTGGGCGCCCTGGGGCCGCGTTTGCTCTGGAGCAGTTGCTCTTGGGGGTAAACGTGAATGCGACGTCTTCCGCACCGACTTACCGCGCGATCGTCGTCGCGGTGTTCACCGCGGTCTGCCTGACCGATCTGACCCGTGCGCTGCTCCTCGCCGGGGAAATCACCGAATTGGCGGTGTCAATCGTCGGCTTGGCGGTACTTGTCCTGCTGCAAGTGTCGTTTTTCAGGCCGCTCGACACTCTTCGGCGCCACCTCGTCCTCGCCGCCCAAGCCGTGCTGCTGGCCCTGCCCTTCGTCCTGTACGGCCATTCCTGGACGGGCGTCGCGGGCCTGGTCGCGGGCAACGCCCTCCTCGTCCTGCGTCCCGTCGTGGGCTGGACGGTCTTCGTGACGACCGTGGCGGCGACCGCTCTCACCCAGGCCACCCACGACGACCCGATGACGGCCGTCGCCGTCACCGCCCTGCTGCTCGCGGGCCTGGCCACCGGCTTCGCCACCCACCGCACGACCCCGCCCGACCAGAAGGCCCCACCGGTCGTCGCAGTCGTGGACGCCACCGTCGCCGCCGTCGCCGCCGAACGCGTCCGCTTGGCCAGGGACCTCCACGACCTGCTCGGGTACAGCCTCAGCGCCATCAAGCTGAAGAGCGAGCTCGCGCACCGGATCGTCACCGACCGCCCCGACCGGGACTGGGACTTCGTGCGCGAGCACATCGTCGAGATCATGGACCTCACCCACAACGCCCTGGCCGACGTGCGCTCACTGGCTCGCGCCTACCGGCCGATCTCCCTGGCGGACACGTCCGACTCGGCCAAGGCGATGCTGGCCGCCTCGAACATCGACGTCCGCGTCCAGCTCAGCCACGACCCGCTGCCGGAGACCGTCGAGACGGTCCTGGCGGCCGTGCTCTGCGAGGCCGTCACCAACGTCCTGCGCCACAGCGACGCGAGCACCTGCACCATCGACGTGCGGCAGCGCGGCGCCACGATCCTGCTCGACGTGATCAACGACGGCGCCGCCGAGCGCGCCGTCTCCGCCGACTGCAACGGCGTCCGCAACCAGGCCGAACGCGTCCACGCCGCCGGCGGCACCTTCACCGCCCGTCACGTCGGCGACGGCTCGTTCCACGTCCACGCCACCGTTCCGGCCGCGCTCCCGCCCGCCTGACGGCGGTTCACCGGCACCGCCCCGCGCCGCCGGCCGGTCAGAACCACCCGGACTTGCGGGCGATCCGGACGGCGTCGACGCGGTTGCGGGCGTCGAGCTTGGCCGTGGCGGACGTCAGGTAGTTGCGCACCGTCCCGACGGACAGGAACAACGTCGTCGCGATCTCCATCGCGTCCGCGCCGTCGGAGGCGAGCCTCAGCACCTCCAGCTCGCGCGGTGTCAAAGGGCACTCGTCCGTGTCCCACGCCGACAGCGCGAGATGGGAGTCGATCACCCGGCGCCCGATCGAGACGCCGCGGATGGCGTCCGCGAGCTCACCGACGGGAGCGTCCTTGAGGATGAAGCCGTTGACGCGGGCGTTCAGCGCCCGGCGCAGAGTGCCCGGCCGGCCCAGGCTCGTGAGAATGAGCGTGCGGGTGTCAGGGGCGGTGTCGTGGATCACGGTGGCCGCGGAAAGGCCGTCCATACCGGGAAGATCGATGTCCAGGACCGCCACGTCCGGTTTGTTCTCCGCCACCGCCGCGATGATTTCGTCGCCCGTTGCGACGGACGCGACAACCTCAATATCCGGTTCTAGATTCAACAAAGCGACCAACGCGCCGCGGACCATTTGCACGTCCTCGGCGAGCAGCACTCGGATCATCCGACCCCCCTTGCCCCCAGGTCACCATTTCGAGTTTTACACTCGGTGACCAAGCAGGCAAGCGGTCCGGTCAACTGTTCAGGGCGTTACTCCGAATGCGCCCGCATTATATGGATTCGTAATCGCCGAGTGACCTGGAGTTACCGCGTGCTCACACGCGGCTCAAGAGCCGAATCGGCGACCGGGACATCCGGGCACGGTCCGGGCGGAACGGCGGACGCGGTCCGGCGACTCGCCGCGGTGGCTCAGCGGGGCTCGCCCCACCGCTCCAGCAGTCCGAGGCCGCCGTCGACGGTGATCACCTGCCCCTGGATCCAGGCGGCCTCGTCGGTGCAGAGCAACGACACGGCGTCGGCGATGTCCTCGGGCAGGGTGACGCGGCCGGACGGGCTCTTGATCGCGAGCCGGTCGACCAGGCCGGGGTCGATGTTCATGGGGCCGTTGTCGACGACCTGGGTGACGACGGCGTTGACGGCCACCCGGTACCAGGCCAGTTCCAGCGCGAGCGTCCTGATCACGCCGTACACCGGCGTCGCCGTGTAGGCGGCGATGACCACCCGGCCACCGTCCTGCAGCGACTTGGCGAGCGGCTCCACGATGTTGAGCAACGGCGTGAGATCGGGCGATTCGGCGTGGTGCACGAACATGTCCAGCTGGCCGCGCTCCTGCTTGACCCGGTCGAGCAGGCGGCGCACCGAAAGCTCGTCCTGGACGTCGAACTGGGCGACGGTCACCGAGCCCGGCCTGCCCGTCAGCACGAGCCTCGCCCGCTCCAGGTCGACGTCGTCGCCGGAGGTCGTGATGATGACGTGGGCACCGTTGTCGCAGAGCTTGCTCGCGATGGCGAGGCCGAGTCCGTGCGTTCCCGACGTGACCAGGGCGATCTTCCCGTCGAGTCCCAGGCGCGTGTTGACCGGTTCGATCATGATCGTGACCACCTCGTTGTCCGCGTGGTGATCGACGGTCCGCCGGGGTGCTAGGGCCGAACTCGACTACTTCTTGCGCAAACCCTCCAGAACGCGCAGGATCGCGCGTTCGACCTCGCGGCCGGTGCGCTTCGGGTCGGACGAGCTGGCGATGGTGCTGGCGCACGCGGACAGTGCTCCGAACAGCAGCCGGGCCATGATCTCCACCGGTGCCTCCTCGATCTCGCCGGCGTCCACGAGCAGCTGCACGGCTGTGCGCAGCAATCCGAAGCTGAAGTGCTCTTCGGCCTCACGCCAGCGCTCCCAGCCCATCACGACCGGCGCTTCGTGGATGATGATCCGCTGGTATTCCGGTTCCAGGCACTTGCGCACATAGGCGCGCAGACCCGCGACAGCGGTGTCCCAGGGCTCGCCGTCACCGGTGACGACCGCCGTCAACGACTCGATCGAGCGGGTCTCGACCTGGGTGAAGGCCGCCTCGAACAACGCCTGCTTGCCGCTGAAGTGGTGGTAAAGCGCGCCTTTCGTCACGCGGGCGCGTTTGACGACCTCGTCGAGCGAGGTGCCGGCGTAACCGCGTTTGGTGAAGAGGTCGACGGCGCTGTCCACGAGCGCCTGCCTGGTCGACTCCGAGTACTCGGAGCGTCGAGTTCGCACGCACGAAACGTATCTCACATACTGCCGGTACGTACCGGTGGTATGGTCGTGTCATACCGAGGGTATGCGAGAAACCGGGGGTACGAGAAATGGGCTGGGCAGACCACTACCGCCGTCGTGACGCGCTCGACGCCGTGCTGCGCGACGCTCACCGCGACCCGTCCGCACCGCTGATCGTGGATCCGGACGTCTTCGGCTCGCTGCACGAACTGCTGCTGGCGCTCGACCACCGCTGGCAGAACAAGCTGACCGCGCGCATGGAGGCAGCGGCACTGGAAGGCCCCGTCGACGAGGACCGGGTGACCGCCGAGCTGGCCGCCGAGGAGCCGGTGTTGCGGGCGGTGCTGGACGCACACCTTTCGCTCGGCAGTTACCGGACGGTAGGAATGACTCCATGAGTCGTTGGACCGAAGCCGACATCCCCGACCAGACCGGCCGCACCGTCCTCGTGACGGGAGCGAACTCCGGTCTCGGCCTGCGCACCGCCCAGGTGCTCGCGGCGAAGGGGGCCCATGTGCTCATGGGCTGTCGCTCGGTCCAGCGCGGTGAGGCCGCGCGGCGCACGGTGCGCGGGTCGGCGGAGGTCCTCGAGCTCGACCTCGCCGACCTCGGCTCCGTGCGCACTGCCGCGGAGAAGGTCGAGGCGCTCGACGTCCTCGTCAACAACGCGGGCATCATGGCCGTCCCTAACGGCCGGACCGCCGACGGCTTCGAGCGCCAGTTCGGCACCAACCACCTGGGCCACGCCGCGCTGACGTGGCTGCTGCTCCCGGCGCTGAGGCGACGTCCCGGCGCGCGCGTCGTCACCGTCTCGTCGCTGATGCACCGCGCCGGCCGGATCGACTTCGAGGACCCGAACTGGGAGCGCCGGCCGTACAGCCTGCAGGGCTCCTACGGGCAGTCGAAGCTCGCCAACATCCTGTTCGCGCGCGAGCTCGAACGCCGCTCGCCGGACGTGACGTCCATCGCGGCCCATCCGGGCATGACGGCCACCGAGCTGACCAACAACATGGCCGACGCGCACCGGTCCGCGGTCATGAAGATCGCCGGCCGCATCTCCCACCTGTTCTCGCAGTCGGTCGAGATGGGCGCGCTTCCGCAGCTCTACGCGGCGACGTCACCGGACGCGCGCGGCGGCCAGTACTACGGCCCGGACGGCTTCAACGGCCTGCGCGGCTACCCCGGCGTCGCGCGGATGACCGCCGCGGCGCGCGACGACCTGGCCGCGAACCGCCTCTGGGAGCTCACGGTCAAGCTCACCGGGATCAACCCCGACCTCCCGTGAGCGTCCCCCGGAGTGCGTGACGCCGGACACGCGGGCGCGGAGCGTAGTGTGAGGTGGTGACTGTGGTACCAGAGGGTCGGAAGCTGCTGCGGCTCGAGGTCCGCAACAGCCAGACGCCGATCGAGAAGAAGCCGTCCTGGATCAAGACGCGGGCCAAGATGGGCCCCGAGTACCGGGAGCTCAAGGGTCTGGTCAAGCGCGAGGGCCTGCACACGGTCTGCGAAGAGGCCGGCTGCCCCAACATCTACGAGTGCTGGGAAGACCGCGAGGCCACGTTCCTGATCGGCGGGGAGCAGTGCACCCGGCGCTGCGACTTCTGCCAGATCGACACGGGCAAGCCCGCCGACCTCGACCGCGACGAACCCCGTCGCGTCGCCGAGTCGGTCCAGGCCATGGGCCTGCGCTACTCGACCGTCACCGGCGTCGCCCGTGACGACCTGCCCGACGGCGGCGCGTGGCTGTACGCCGAGACCGTCCGCCAGATCCACGAGCTCAACCCCGGCACCGGCGTCGAGCTGCTGATCCCGGACTTCAACGCGGTCCCCGAACAGCTCGACGAGGTCTTCGAGTCCCGCCCCGAGGTGCTCGCGCACAACCTGGAGACCGTCCCGCGGATCTTCAAGCGCATCCGCCCGGCGTTCCGCTACGAGCGCTCCCTCGAGGTCATCACGAAGGCCCGCGAGTTCGGCCTCGTCACCAAGTCGAACCTGATCCTCGGCATGGGCGAGACCCCCGAGGAGGTCACGGAGGCGCTCGCCGACCTCCACGACGCGGGCTGCGACATCATCACCATCACCCAGTACCTGCGCCCGTCGCCGCGGCACCACCCGGTCGAGCGCTGGGTGAAGCCCGAGGAGTTCGTCGAGCACAAGGAGACGGCCGAGAAGATCGGCTTCCTCGGTGTGATGGCGGGCCCGCTGGTCCGCTCGTCCTACCGCGCCGGCCGCCTCTACGCGCAGGCGAAGCAGGCGCGCGGCGAGGAGCTCCCGGAGAACCTCCAGCACCTGCTGACCGTGTCGGCGTCGCAGGAGATCACGAGCCTGCTCGCCCCGCGGTAGCGCGTCACGGCAGAGCGGAAGCCCAGGTCGGTCGACCTGGGCTTCCGCGTTTCCGCGATCAGCGGGCCCGTGCCCCGGCCTTCGCCGCGGCGATGCGGAACTCGACGGTGGTGGGCAGTTCGGGCGCCTCCAAAGCCTCCCGCAGGCGCGGCAGCCCCTCGTCGTCGATGCGGCGGCGGATGTCGCGCAGGTCCGCGTCACCGTGGGCGCGCACGACGAGAGCCAGGCGCGGAGCCGTGTGCGACCCGGTCAGCTCCGCGTCGACCTTGCGCACACCGGGATAGGCGGTGACCTCGTCGGCGAACGGCGCGACGGCTGTCGACGTGCTCAAGCGGGTCGCGCCCGCCTCGTCGGCCCAGCGCCACGAGGCGACCTCGCGCCGGGGCACCTGGGCGACGAGCCACCACAGGCAGAGCAGCGCGAGCAGCACCGCGACCGCCGCCGTCACCCAGAGCACCCACGTCGGCGGCGGCGCCGTGCCGGGCACCAGCACGGCGCCGCGGTCCACCCGCGGCACGTGCCCGAGGGTGATCGCCAGCGCTCCGCCGCCCGCGACCAGCAGGACGAGGCCCAGCAGTCCGAGCAGGAAGCGGTTCACGGTGTGCTCCTCAGCGCCTTGACCCTCACCACGACCTGCGGCGGCCGGACGAGGGCGAACTCCCCGACGCGGTTCTCGAGCGCGGCGCGGACGGCGTCGCCGAGACCGTCCGCGACGGCCCGCTTCGTGCGCACCACTGTCTTCACGCGGCGGCGGCGCACCTTCACGGAGGCGGACTCCACGCCGTCGACGTGCGCGGCAAGGCGCAGTGCGTTGCGCAGGCCCCGCACCGACAGAGCCGTGTTGCCGTCCAGCTCCACCGTCCTGGCGCGGCCGGGCACGACCGCGGCCAGGAACAGCAGCAACCCGATGGCCGCGGCGACCCCGCCCGCCACGGCCACGGTCGTCGACGACCACCTCACCTCGTTCAGCCGGCCCGCCACCGCGTCGTAGGACAGCCAGGGCTGCTCACCGAGGGCGAGCTGGACCGCCGTCACGGCCACCACGACGGAGGCCGCGAGCAGGACGAGCGCCGTGAGCGTGGCGGGCAGGGCGCGACGGGAACGCCGAGTCATCGGACCCTCCTCGCCACAGCGGTGTCGGCGCGCAGCAGACCGATCGACACGTCCACGACGGACACCCGCAGACCGGTCAGCTCGGCGACCCGGCCGGCCAGGTGCGCGCGGACCCTCGCGGCGGTCGAGGCGACCGGTGCCGGGTAGCGGAGGTCGAGGCGCGCGTCGAGCGTCGCCACCGCCCCGGTCACCCGTGCGGTGACCGCGCAGCCGAGCACGTCCGGCACCTCCATCGCGGCGCGTCCCGCGATGCGGCCGACGGCGCGGTCCGCGACGGTGGTCAGGCCCGGCTGCGCGGCGGCAAGAGAGGCGGTCATGGTCAGTCCCGATCCCTGCCGAGCAGCTGCGCGAGGTCGAGCTTGCCCTCGGCGACCCGGCCCGCGACCAGGCCGAGCGCACCGAAGACGAGCACGACCAGGAACGCGCTGAAGCCCCCGAACGCGGCGGCCAGGCCGAGCGCGAGCCCGGCCAGCAGACCCAGTGCGGTGGTGCTCATGACGCCTCCCTCACTGCACGCGAGCGGTGTCGGGCTCTTCGCCCTCGGACTCGTTCGGGATGTGCACGTCGTTGACGTTGATGTTGACCTCGACGACCTCGAGGCCGGTGATCTGCTCGATGGCGGTGATCACGTTGCCGCGCACGGACTTCGCCAGTTCCGCGATCGGCACGCCGTACTCGACGACGAGCTCCAGGTCCACGGCCGCCTGCTTCTCGCCGACCTCGACCGACACGCCCTGGCCCGCGCTCGCCGTGGCACCGGGAATGCGGTCGCGCAGTGCGCTGAGCGCCCGCGTGGCACCGCCGCCGAGGGCGTGCACACCGCGGATCTCCCGTGCCGCGAGGCCCGCGACCTTCTGGACCACGACGTCCGCGATGGTGGTGGAACCCTTGTCCGTCACCAGCTTCCCGTTGGTGGTGTTGACCTTCTCCACGGCCTGCGTGCTCATGGCAACCCCTTCCTCCGAAGCGTTCACATCAGATGGACACGGCGGCCCTGGAAAACGTCACGCCCCGTTCAGGTGATCGAGTGCACGTTTGTCCACATCGGTCACGACGATCCGGAGCACCGCCTTTTCCCACCGCGTGCCAACGAGAACAGCGCGCAGCGCCGCACCCGCCTCGTCCAGCGACAGCGGCAGGCTCGTGGCGACGACGCGGACGCACACCTGCTCGTCGGTCACGTCGACGGCCATCATGTCGACGTCCCACGGGATCCACGACCGAGCGGGCACGGACGCCGGCGTCGACGGCCGCAAGCCTTCGACCTTCTCCAACGCCTTCAACAACTCCGCGGCGATCAGCATGCGACGTCCACCACCGTCACCGCCACGGAGCCCACCGCGACCCCGGTCAGTTCGGCGACGACCGCGCGCACCGACCGCTGCACGGCGCGGGCCACGGCCGCGGCCTGGTCCAGGCCGGAGATCACCACGTCCACCTCCAGCACCGCGACGGCGCCCTCCCAGCGCACCCGCACACCTTCCACCGGCGCGGGCTGCAGGCCCTTGACCTGCTGCCGCGCCACCCGCACCACCGAACTCACCAGCCCGGCGACGCCCGGCTGCACGCGCACGCCGGGGACCAGCTCCGCCGCGTGCACCGCGACCGCCGCCACCGCCGGGGCGGACACGACTGCCTCGATCACTTGCTCACCCTTCGAGAACGTCGGACACGACGAGGTCCAGGCGGGCGAGCCGCACACCGATCCGTGCCGAGGCCGCGGCCAGCACGCGCCGCCGCACCTCGTCGTACGCCTCGTGCGTGACGAGGCCCGCGGTGATCGCGATGGTCAGCTCGACCTCGATCACCGGGTCCGGCACGGTCGACTCCGGCGCCTCGGTGACACGGCACCCGCGGGCGCGCACGCCGTCCACGCCGTCCGCCGCGTACCGCAGCACCGCCGCGACCGCCCGCGTGCTGATGCGGGCCAGTCCGTCGCCGGGCAAGGGCACGGCGCCGGACCGGCGCACATCAGCCCGGACAGCCGACATGATGCGGCTGACCAGGTCGGACGGTGGTTCGACCTCGTCGCGAGCCATCTCCTCGGTGGCTTCGCGCAGCACCAGGAGGCTCTCGCGCACCGCCGCGCAGTGCGGGCAGGCGCGCGTGTGCTCGTCGGAGAGGTCGATCGCCTCCCAGACCTCTTCGACGTCCCGCCCGCACGGCAGGACGTAGTCGGATGTCACCGCCACGGCGCCATCACCTCCGCGAGTTGTGCCCGTGCTCGCGCGAGCCTGCCGCGCACCGACTGCTGGGTCGTGCCGATCGCCTCGGCGATCTCGTCGTAGGACCGGCCGTGGACCTCGCGCAGCACCCAGCACGCCCGCTGCTCCGGCGTGAGGCCGCGCAGTGCGGCTTGCAGCGCGTCGAGCTGCGCGTTCACCTCCACCGCGCGGTCGGGCCGGGTGCGGGGCGCCGGCGACTCGTGCTCGTCGAGCTCCGTGTCGGCGTGCGGCTTGCGCTTGCGCAGCACGTTCAGGCACTGGTTGGTGGTCGTGCGGTAGAGCCAGCCGAGGAACGCCCCGTCGTCGTTGAGCTGCCCGAGACGCCGCCACGCGGTCAGGAAGACGTCCTGCACCGCGTCCTCGGCGTCACCGGTGCTGCCCACGATGCGCAGCGCCAGCCGGTACATCGGCCCCTGGTAACGACGCACGAGCTGCTCGTAAGCCCTCATGTCGCCGTCACGGGACCTGGCCACCAGCGTGGCATCGTCGAGTGCGGCTACCTCGGCCACGCTCATGCGCACACCTCCGCCCACTTTGCTCTGTCGTCTTGAAGACACGTTCGAAACCGGAACGTCACGCGGTTCCCCGACTTCCCGCCGGTGACCGCGTCCACCCCGGATTTCACCCGGCAGTGGCGTGAGGACAGCGGGACCGCGGGTGTCGGACAGGCGTTGACGAACCGGCTCCAGCCCGGGGCAACTCGACTCAGGAGGCCGCGGGGGAGGTCACCGGCGACCGGGAGCTCGCGGACGAGGGCCGCGCGGAGCAGGCGAAGGCCGCCGTCGGCGGAGTCGTCGACAGCGTCGCCGGGCAGCTCGGGAAGTGACGCCCGGGATCAGGTGAAGCGGACCTCGCCCACGACGACGCCGTCGAGCTCGCGCACGAAGTCGGCGCCGAAAGCGCTCGACGGCGTGTGCGAGCCGGGAGCGACGTCGCCGATCCCGGCGACGGCGCGCAGCACGGCGTCCGCGGTGAGGCTGTAGGCATTCGGCGTGGTGACCGCGCACTCGACCTTCGTGCGCGCGTCCCACGCCTCGCCGAACACCTCGGCGCGCGTCTTCGCGCGCTTGCGCTCGTCAGGTCCCTTCACCTTCCCGGCGACGGTCTTGGCGAAGCCCTGCACGAACGAGGTCCGCAGCACCGGCGCGAACACCTGCTGCAGCTGCCCCAGCACCCCCGGCACGAGGGTGAACGTGGTGATGTTCGGGATGCCGGTCGACCGGTAGGCGGTCGACACGTCGCCCCACGGGATGCTGCCGACCTCGCGCGGTCCCGACCGGAAGCGGGCGGTGCGCCGGCGGTGCCCGATGCGCACGCTCCTCAGCTCGCCGTTCACCCGGATCCGCCCGCCCACGGCCGCGGCCTCGACGGAGGTCTTCGTCGTGCCCGCGCTCGCCCCTCCCCCGACGACGAACGCCAGGTCGAGGTGCGTCGCCGACGGCAGCGCGTTCTTCAGGATCGCGGCCACGCAGTCCGTGGGGACGACGTCGAACCCAGCGCCGGGCAACATCACGATGCCGGCCTTGCGCGCGTCGGCGTCCCTCAGGCTGACGGACTCGAAGACGTCGATCTCACCGGTGATGTCGAGGTAATGCGTCCGGCTCCGCAGACAGGCGTCCACCATCGCCTCGGACGTCTGGGAGAACGGTCCCGCGCAGTGCACGACGGCATCGACGTCCTCAAGGTTCCGGCCCGCCTCGGCCAGGCCGAACGCCCGGTGCTCCAGCCCGAGAGCCGCGGCGAGCGGTTCGACCTTCTCCCGCGAGCGCCCGGCGAGGATCGGCCGTTCACCGCGCTCGACCGCGAGCTCCGCGATGAGACGACCGGTGTAGCCGTTGGCGCCGTAGACCATCCACGTCATGCCGCGACCTTACCGGCGAGTAGCCCTGCGGGCACCGACCGAAGAGCCGAGCAGCAGCAACGCCCCCAGCCCGGCCACCGGCACGCCCCAGAGCAGCCGCCGGTGCCGGAGATCGGCGCAGATGTCCACATAGGCCGGACTGACCGCGGAGGCGGCCGGCTCGTCGAACCCGATCCCCAGGGCGTTGCCGCACGGGATCAACGACCCGCTCGGCGCCTCGACGGCGAGCGCCACGAACAGGATCGCGCCCCCGCCGAGCAGGAACGCGAGACCCACCACAACGGCGAAGGTGCGCACGGACATGAGGAAAACTTACGTCTCAAGTGGACTTCGGGATAGCCCTGGTCAGCCGCATTGGGGCTGATCCCCTAATCCCCCGCCGAGCGTTCCGATGATCCCCCGGATCCCACTATGCGACCGAGAACGCGTAGCGCTGCTCCGCACGGCCGTGACGCGGATGCGGCGCAGGGGCGCCGACCTTGATCCATCCGAGGCGTTCGTAGAGCCGCACGCCCCGCACGTTGTCGACGAAGACCAGCAGCTCCGCCTTCCCGTAGCCGCACCCGGCCAGCGCGGCGGGCAGTGCGCGCAGCAGCGCCTCCGCGACCCCCTTGCCCCAGGCGTCGGGGTGCACCCCGACGTAGTTGATGTACGCCGTCCTCGCCTCCTGCGGACCGCCGGCGACGAACCCCACCGGCTCACCGTCCCGCATCGCGAGCAGGAACAACGACGGCTCGCCCGCGAGGGCGTTCTCGATGCCGGGCCGCGCCTCTTCCCGCGCCGGAACCCCGTACCCGTCCCTTTCGGCGACCGCGTGCGCCCAGATCAGCGCGGCCGCGTCGACGTGCTCCGGTCCCCCGGTGATGATCTCCACGCGCTCCAGCGTCTCAGCGTCCGAGGACGACGGGAAGCGATTTGAGGCTCGCCATGATGTCGCTGTGCGTCACCTCCGGCGGTTCCCCGGCCGGACAGGTGGTGCGCGGGAACCGCGACGTGAGGTGGCGCAGCACCGTTTCGGCCTCCAGGCGGGCGAGCCCCGAGCCGAGGCAGAAGTGCGGCCCGTACCCGAACGCCACGTGGCCGGTCGTCTCCCGGTCGACCCGGTACCGGTCGGCCCTGTCGTGCGCCTCCGGGCACCTCCCGGCAGCGCCCAGGTTGATCAGCAGCACCGTGCCGGCCTCGACGGGTACGCCGCCGATCTCGACGCGCTCGGTGGCGATGCGGTGCGTGGCGCTGCGCACCGGCGGGTTGTGCCGCAGCGTCTCCTCGACGAGCACCGGAACGAGCCCGGGATCCGTGGCGGCCTTCGCCCACAGATCGTTGTCCAACGCGTCGTGCACAACGTTCGCGATGAGGCCGGCCGACGTCTCATGACCAGCGACGACCAGAAGGAACGCCATCGCCATGAGCTCGTCATGACTCAGACGGTCACCTCCGTCGTCGGCCGCCACCAACGCACCGAACAACGACTCCTCGTCGAGAGACTTGCTCGTCAGCAACGCGTGGAAGTAGCCGCCCAACTCGTCGCTGGCGGGCTGCGACACCTCGGGCACCATCGACATCATCGTCTCGATCAGCACCCGGACACGGCCCCGATCGTCCTCCGGCACCCCGAGGACCTCACCGATGACGTGCAGCGGCACCGGCACGGCCACCCGTTCGACCAGATCGACCTCCCGCCCCTCCGACAGCCCGCCGACCAGCTCCGCGGTGATCTCCTCGACACGCGGCGCCAGCCGCTGCACCGCCCGGCCGTTGAAGGCCTTCACCGCCAGCGCCCTGAGCCGGGCGTGCTGCGGGTTGTCGCTGTTGAGCATGCTCGGCCCGAACAGCCCGGCGAGGTTCTCCTGCGTGCTCCCCCTGGCCGCGAGCTGCCGCTTGATCTCGCGCTGCAACTTCGCGCTGTCCTTGGAGAGCCGTTGATCGGCGAGCAGCTGACGGGTGAGCTCCAGCCCAACAGTGACAACCTGCATCTCGACACCGTTGGGCAACGTCACGGCATGCAGCGGCCCTTCGGCTCGTGCGTCGTCCTCGATCCGATGGTGCTCCCGCGCGCGCAGCTCACCGCCGATGAGCAAGTGGGACATGGCCCCTCCGTTGGATACGGCTGAAGACCGTTCTACCGCTCTAACGGAACGAGTCCAACGCCCGAATCGACTCGATCGAGGGCAGCCGAGGCGGCGCGGAGGCGATGGCCCTGCGCCCGAGCACCCACTCCGGCAGGTGGTGCTGCAACGCCAGCCGCCCCTCGGACGTGACGTCGACCGGCGCCGCCATCCCGTGCTCCACCTGACGAGCAGGCCTGGCCCACGTGATCCAGTTCCTCCGCTCGAGCACCTCGAGGTCGTCCGCGTCCCACTGCTTGGCGGGCCGGTACTCGAGGTACCAGCTCGTGGCGCCGCGGTGCACCCCGCCCTGCTCGACGAGGGCCAGCAGCTTGATCTGCTGCTGGGTGACCTCGGTGCTGACGGGCCCGGCGGCCTTGGTCTTGCGCCTCAAGCTCTTCACGGGTCTTCGTCGTCCTTCGGAGGTGGCGGGCCCGAACGTCCCCGACAAACGTCGAACAAGATACCCCGGAAAACACCGAGGCGACGTGGTCTGCGCTTGCGCAGACACGCCGCCTGGGACGAGTGGGCGCGACAGGGTTCGAACCTGCGACCGCTCGGGTGTAAGCCGAGTGCTCTTCCGCTGAGCTACACGCCCCGACACCCCGGCGCCAACCACCGGGGAGGTACAGCTACATCATGCCTCCAACGAGGCTACGGCCTTCTTCCAGACGTCCTGATCGCGGGCCTCACCCGGCGACTTCACCTCGGCGAACCGCACCACGCCCGACACGTCGACCAGGAACGTCCCCCGCAGCGCCGTACCCGCGGCCTCGTTGAACACGCCGTAGGACTGCGCGACGGCCCCGTGCGGCCAGAAGTCCGACAGCAGCGGGAACTGGTAGCCCTCCTGGTCCGCCCACACCTTCAGGGCGAACGGGGAGTCCACGGACACGCCCAGCACCTGCACGGCCGAGGCCTCGTAGGCCGAGATCTCGTCGCGCAACCGGCAGAGCTCGCCGCGGCAGGTTCCGCTGAACGCGAACGGGTAGAAGACCAGGAGCACGTTCTTCGAGCCGCGGAACGACGACAGCGTCACGCGCTGCTTGTTGTAGTCGTTGAGCGTGAAGTCCGGGGCTTCCGAACCGACCTCGACCGCCATGGGACGACCCCTCCAGCAAGGCACAGGACCACGGGCGGACCTACGCCCGTGGACCGAACCCTATGTCAGCTGGGGATCACCGCTTCGCCTTGGCCGACTTCGGCCACACCAGGCGGATGCCCGCCCAGTCCTCGGCGACGCTGATGTTCGAGGTCTGCGACAGGCCTGCGGTCGGGACCGCTTCGGCCACGTCGGCCGGCTCCACGTGGCCGGGACGGCCGGTCTTCGGGGTGAGAACCCAGATGACGCCGTCCTCGGCGAGCACTCCGGTGGCCTCGAGGAGAGCGTCCACCAGGTCGCCGTCGTCCTCTCGCCACCAGAGCAGGACGACGCTCACCGTCTCGTCCGCCTCCTCGTCGAGGAGGTCGCCCCCGATCTGCTCCTCGACGGCGGCACGGAGGTTGTCGTCGACATCCTCGTCCCAGCCGAGTTCTTGGACGACCATGCCCGGTTCGATCCCGAGCTTCTCGGCGACGCCGATCCTGCCGGCGTCTTCCGCGGCGACCACGGTTTTCACTCCTCCAACTACGCAAGAGCGACAGCCCTAAGACTGCCGCTGAAGTCCGTTACTCCGGCTAGCGAACACTGTCGGCTACCTCCGGCGCAACTGTTGACCACGTGACACGCCGTAACAGGCACCCCTGTCGAAGCACCTACACTGGCATGAGGCACGCTCTACATACCTCTTATCGCGCGCGCGTGAGTGACACGATCCAGAACTACCG
Organism: Lentzea sp. CC55; assembly: GCF_021056325.1. Lineage (NCBI taxonomy): Bacteria > Bacillati > Actinomycetota > Actinomycetes > Pseudonocardiales > Pseudonocardiaceae > Lentzea > Lentzea sp. CC55. The sequence goes on from NZ_JAJCXE010000046.1 coordinate 276,698, forward strand.
ATCAGTAGCGGTGACGAAGTCGTCGCGCAAGGACAACGATAGGGGCGCGTGGCACGGTTTTCCGGGCCATCGCGTGTACCGCCAACGAAGCCGAGGAGACACCTTGAGCCCGCAGAACACCGGCCCCGAGCGGGTACGTGTCATTCGCGACGGTCTGGCAGCGCACCTGCCGGACATCGACCCCGAAGAGACGGCCGAGTGGCTCGAGTCGTTCGACGAGGTGCTCAAGGGCGGTGGCCAGCAGCGGGCGCGTTACCTGATGCTGCGTTTGCTGGAGCGCGCGGGCGAGAACCAGGTCGGCATGCCGTCGCTGATCAGCACGGACTACGTCAACACCATCCCCACCGAGCGGGAGCCGTGGTTCCCCGGTGACGAGGAGGTGGAGCGCCGTTACCGCGCGTGGATCCGCTGGAACGCCGCGATGACGGTGCACCGGGCGCAGCGTCCCGGCGTGGGTGTCGGTGGCCACATTTCGACGTACGCGTCTAGCGCGTCGCTTTACGAGGTCGGCTTCAACCACTTCTTCCGCGGCAAGAACCACCCCGGCGGCGGCGACCAGGTCTTCATCCAGGGCCACGCCTCCCCCGGTGTCTACGCCCGCGCGTTCCTCGAGGGCCGCCTGTCCGAGCACCAGCTCGACGGCTTCCGCCAGGAGTACTCGCACGCCGGTCCGGGCGGCGGCCTGCCGTCGTACCCGCACCCGCGCCTCATGCCGGACTTCTGGGAGTTCCCCACGGTCTCCATGGGCATCGGCCCGATGAACGCGATCTACCAGGCGCGGTTCAACCGCTACCTGCGCGACCGCGGCATCAAGGACACGTCCGACCAGCACGTGTGGGCGTTCCTCGGCGACGGCGAGATGGACGAGCCGGAGTCGCGCGGCCTGCTGCAGCTCGCGGCCAACGAGCAGCTCGACAACCTGACGTTCGTCGTGAACTGCAACCTGCAGCGCCTCGACGGCCCGGTGCGCGGCAACGGCAAGATCATCCAGGAGCTGGAGTCGTTCTTCCGCGGCGCCGGCTGGAACGTCATCAAGGTCGTCTGGGGCCGCGAGTGGGACGCGCTGCTGCACGCGGACCGCGACGGCGCGCTGGTCAACCTGATGAACACCACGCCCGACGGCGACTACCAGACCTACAAGGCCAACGACGGCGCGTACGTCAAGGAGCACTTCTTCGGCCGTGACCCGCGCACAAAGGCTCTCGTCGACGCCATGAGCGACGACGAGGTGTGGAACCTCAAGCGCGGTGGCCACGACTACCGCAAGGTCTACGCGGCCTACAAGGCGGCGACCGAGACCGTCGGCCAGCCCACCGTCATCCTCGCCAAGACCATCAAGGGCTACTCGCTCGGCCCGCACTTCGCGGCCCGCAACGCGACGCACCAGATGAAGAAGATGACCCTGGACGACCTCAAGGGCTTCCGCGACAGCCTGCGCATCCCGATCTCGGACGCGCAGCTCGAGGCCGACCCGTACCTGCCGCCGTACTACCACCCCGGGCAGGACTCGCCGGAGATCCAGTACATGCAGGAACGCCGCCGCCAGCTGGGCGGGTTCGTGCCGGAGCGCCGCACGAAGTCCAAGGCGCTGGTGCTGCCGGGCGACAAGGTCTACGAGGGCGTCCGCCGCGGCTCGGGCAAGCAGGAGGTCGCCACGACGATGGCGTTCGTCCGGCTCGTCCGCGACCTCGCGAAGGACCCGGAGATCGGCCCGCGCATCGTGCCGATCATCCCGGACGAGGCACGGACGTTCGGCATGGACTCCATGTTCCCGACGCAGAAGATCTACAACCCGAACGGCCAGGCGTACACCTCGGTGGACGCCAACCTGATGCTCGCCTACAAGGAGTCCGAGCAGGGCCAGATCCTGCACGAGGGCATCAACGAGGCGGGTTCCACGGCGTCGTTCACGGCGGTCGGCACGTCCTACGCCACGCAGGGCGAGCCGATGATCCCGATCTACATCTTCTACTCGATGTTCGGCTTCCAGCGCACGGGCGACGGCCTGTGGGCGGCGGCGGACCAGATGGCGCGCGGCTTCGTGCTCGGCGCCACCGCGGGCCGCACCACGCTGACCGGTGAGGGCCTGCAGCACGCCGACGGCCACTCGCTGCTGCTGGCGCACACGAACCCGGCCGTGATCGCGTACGACCCGGCGTGGTCGTTCGAGGTGGCGCACATCGTCAAGGACGGTCTGCGCAGGATGTACGGCGAGAACGCCGAGAACATCTTCTACTACATGACGGTCTACAACGAGCCGTACGTGCAGCCGGCCGAGCCGGAGAACCTGGATGTCGAAGGCCTCCTGCGGGGCCTCTACAGGTACCAGGAGGGCCCGCGGACCGGCGGTCCGCGCGTGCAGATCCTCGGCTCGGGCGTGGGCCTGCCGTGGGCGCTCAAGGCCCAGCAGATGCTGGCCGACGAATGGGGCGTCTCCGCGGACGTGTGGTCCGCCACGTCGTACTCGGAGCTGCGCCGCGACGCCGTCGAGACCGACCGACACAACCTGCTGCACCCGGACGCCGAGCCGCGCGTGCCGTACGTGACGCAGGTGCTGAAGGACGCGCAGGGCCCGGTCGTCGCCGTCTCGGACTGGGCGTCGGCGATCCCGGACCTGATCCGCCCGTACGTCCCGACCGACATGACGACCCTGGGCACGGACGGCTTCGGCTTCTCCGACACCCGCCCGGCCGCCCGCCGCCACTTCCTGGTGGACGCGGAGTCGGTCGTCGTCGCCACGCTGGCCGCCCTGGCCAAGCGCGGCGAGGTCGAGCAGTCGAAGGTCGTCGAGGCAGCCCGCAAGTACCGCATCGACGACGTGCAGGCCGCTGGGCCGTCCACGTCCGACGCGGGCCTGGCGTAGCCACCGGAGCCCTCTCAAGGGCTCAGAAACGATCTGAGGGGCCGTTCCGCTGCTGCGGAACGGCCCCTCAACCGTTGAGGGCGTACTCGGTGAAGTGACCGCACGGCGTGAAGCCGAGCCGTCGGTACACGGGCTCGCCGTCGGCGGACGCCTGCAGCACGGCGACCGGGAGACCTTCGTCACGGGCGACGTGCAGGGCGGCGGCCGTGATCGCGCCGCCGTAGCCGCGGCGGCGGTCGCCGGCGAGCGTCGCGATGTTGTAGATGCCCGCGACACCCGCGTGCAGGAACACCTCGGCCGTGCACACGGGCCGGTCCCCCACGTACCCGACGAGGTAGCGGGCCCGGCTGCGCAACGCGGGCCCGTCCACCTCGGCGTAGAAGCGGCGGACGGTCTCGGCGGGCGGGTCCCAGTTGGCGGCGAGCACGGCGGCGTAGTCGGCCAGCTCGTCGGCGGTGGACACCCGCCGGACGTCGAGGCCACCGGCGTGCGCGCCGGGCAGCGGGCCGTCCAGGTCGAGCCACATGCCCGTTTCGGTCTCGGACGCGCTGAGCCCCGCGCCGGTGAGCAGCGCGCCCAGTCCGGGCGAGCCCGGCCCGACCCACCACGAGAACGGGCGGCCGGTGGCCTTCACCGCGCTCACGGTCTCCGCCACGCGCGCCGCGTCGGCGAAGCGCGCCGAGGTGACGATGTTGAACGTGTCGTCGGCCAGGCCGCTGTCCGCGACCAGCAGGTCACCGGTGTCCGTGACGGTGCCGCCCGGCAGGTGCCGGTGGAGGTGGCAGGCGTGCTCGGCGAGGTTGCGCTCCATGCGCTCGGCCAGATCGGTGTCCATCGGTGCGCGGGCCCTTGCAATGAGTCTTTTGCGGACGAAGTCAAAAGTCTCGTTGCAAGGGCCAGGTCAGGCAACCGATATATCAGTTGAGGGCGATATATCAGTTAGAGCGTCTAGCACTGTGCGACGACGCGGGCCTTGAACAGCGGTTCGTCGGCACGCGGGTCGAGCAGCAGCGGGATGATCGGGCGGGCTTCCTGGCGCACCGGCACGATGCGGTCGCCGCCCCTCAGGTACTGCGACGTGACGCCGTGCAGGGCGAGCCGGTCGCGCACGGTCAGGAACTCGGCGGCGGTCAGCGCGTAGCCGCACGGCTGGGGTGAGACGACGTCCTCGGGTGCCGGGGGCTGGTTGTCCGCGCCGCCGAAGTACACAGGGCCGGTCCGCACGGCGCGGGAGGCGGCGGTGGCGGCCTCGATCGCCGAGCGGTTCCCGTCGACGAACGACCGGGTGCCGTCGAGGGCCGCGAGGTGCGACTCGACGCGGAACGCGGGCGTGTTGTCGACGTTGGTCTCGACCAGCAGGCCCATGCCGTGCTTCAAGCCGCCGGTGTTGCGCAGGATGCGCTCCTGGCCGTCGCCCGCGACCTGCCGGATCGGCTCGCCGGTCACCGGGTCGACGTAGACGCCGTAGACGCCGGAGGTGCGGCCGGCGGCCTCCACCGCGGGCCGGACGTACGAGCGCGACAACGTCTCCGACAGGTCGTGCACGCCGTCGGCGACGTTGAGGTTGCGGGGCCACAGCCAGAGGACGTCCTTGACGTAGTACGGCGCGGAGGGGCCGAACTCGTGCAGGTCGTGGATGACGTCGGGCTTCCAGTCGCGGATCACCGACGCCATCGCGCGGGCCTCGGCGGTGCGCAGCAGCAGGTGGTCGCGGTTGACGTCGATGCCGTCGGAGTTGCCGCGGGTGTCGGCGGCGCGGCCGTCGGGGTTGGCGTTCGGGACGAACAGGTACGTCACGGACGACGTGCGCGGCAGTGAGCGCATGCGGATCAGGCACGCCTCACGGCCGGCGGGTTCGTCACCGTGCTGGGAGCAGATGAAGAGAACCACCGTGCGCGCGGTGCGGGAGCCCACGCGCACGAGCTGGATCGGGCGGCCCTGCGCGGTCGTCCCGATCTCCGAGACCGGGAGGCCGGTGGCGCGCAGGTAGGCCTGTTCCCCGGCCTCGGTGGTCCACTCGCCGGTGAGCTCGAACCCGGTGCGAGGCTGCGGAGCGGCCTGGGCGGCGGGAAGTGCTACCAGCGACGAGACAGCGGTCAGCAGAGCGATCAACAGTCCCCTCATAGGGGAGACTTTGCCGCCTGTGTCAACCGGCGGGCGGTGCGGTTCCAGTCGATGAAACCGTGGACCACCAGGCCCGCGAAGATCACGTAGACGAGCGCGCTGAAGTACAGGCCCGACTGGATCTGCAACGGCACGCCGACGGCGTCTACCACCAGCCACACCAGCCAGAACTCGACGAGGCCGAGACCCTGCAGCGCGAACGCCAGGATCGTGCCGACGAAGATGGCGGCGTCCGGCCAGGGCGCCCACGAGGCGTCCAGCGCGTCCAGGACCAGCGCGAACGCGACCGTGCCGACGACGAAGGCGCCGACGACCGCGACCCGCTCACGCCACGAGCCCTTGCGCACCACCACGCCGAACACCGGGTCGCGCCGACGCACCCACGCGTACCAGCCGTAGACGGCGATCGCACCGACCACGATCTGCCGCGTCGCGAGGCCGCCCAGGTGGCTCGACATGTAGACGGTGAACAGCAAAGCGACGGAGACCAGCTGCACGGGCCAGGTCAGCAGTGACCGCCGCTGCGCGAGGAACACCACCGCGAGCGCCAGCACCTGCCCGACCAGCTCGGTGTAAGCGATCTTCTGGCCGAAGATCGTCAATCCCATCTCGTACCACACGACTTGTTCCCCCGGGGTTCAGTCGCCGTATACCGGTGTTCCCTACGGTCCCACCATGTCATCTCCCTTAGCACTGGCGCTCGTGCCTTTGTTCCTCACCACTCCCTCGCCGCCCGTCGTCACACCGACGGTGATCACGCAGACGTTCGAGGAGCCCGCGGACGCCGACGACCCGGCCATCTGGGTGAACCCGCGCGACACCGAGCGCAGTGTGGTCCTGGGCACGCTCAAGGAAGGTGGCTTGGCGGCGTTCGACCTCAACGGCCGCACGATCGGCGTCCTCCCGGCGCCGCAGCCGCCGACGCCCGACGCCAAACCCGGCCGTTACAACAACGTCGACGTCCTCGGCGACCTGGCGTTCGTCAGCGACCGCGGCCGTGACCGCATCCGGGTGTTCCAGGTGGACGAGCACGGCGCGCGGGACGTCACGAACCCCGCGACGAAGCCCGTCTTCAGCCGGACCGAGGCCGAGGTCGACGACCAGCACACCGTCTACGGCCTGGCCGCCGGGCGCGTCCAGGGCAAGGACGTCGTCGTGACGAGCCGGCGCAACGAGACGAGCATCGCGTTGCTGCAGGTGCAGAAGGGCAGGACGTACGACACCAGGAAGGTGTCCACTCTGGACCTCCCGAGCACCTTCACGCTGCCGGACGGCAAGAGCTGGACCGTGTGCGGCGAGCCCGGCGAGGGCCCGCAGGTCGAGGGCATGGTGATCGACGAGCGGACGAACACCCTGTACGCCGCGCAGGAGGACGTCGGCATCTGGCGCATCCCGTTGCGCGCCAACGGCTTCGGCAAGCCGCAGCTCGTGGACAGGGTTCGCGCGTTCGGCGCGCCGCAGAAGTACGACCCCGAGACCGAGGAGTGCGCACCGGACGGCCCGAACCCCGGTTTCGGCGGGAAGTGGCTCGAAGCCGACGCCGAGGGCCTCACGATCGCGGACGACGTGCTGCTCGCCTCCAGCCAGGGCGACTCGCGGTTCGTCGCCTACCGCAAGGCCGACATGGTGCCGCTAAGGGACTTCCGCGTGAAGGACGTCGAGCACTCCGACGGTGCCGACATCGTCCTCGGCAAGCTCAACCTGCTCGTCGTCCACGACGGAGAACGCCCGAACGGCACCGGTTTCGCGTTCATCAGGTTCTAACCTGTCCCGATGGGGACCCTCAGCCAGGACCAGCTCAACAGAGCGCTGATCGAACGCCAGATGTTGCGCGAGCGCGCCGGCAAGAGCGCGCTCGCCGCCATCGAGCACCTCGTCGGCATCCAGGCCCAGGAACCGAAGTCGCCCTACGTCGGCCTGTGGACGCGCATCCACGACTTCCAGCCGCGGGAGCTGGAAGACCTGCTGACCCACCGCGAGGCCGTCCGCGTCCTGCTGATGCGCGGCACGATCCACCTGGTCAGCGCACGGGACGCGCTCGGGCTGAGGCCCCACACCCAGCTCCGGCTCGACCGCGAGCTGCGGAGCGGCCCGTTCGCCGCCCGCCTGAGGGGCCTCGACCTCGACGAGGTCGCCGAGGCCGGGCGCGAGATCCTCGACGACACCCCGCAGGGCACCGCGGACGCCGGCAGGCGGCTGCGGGAGCGCTGGCCCGACCGCGAGCACACCGTCCTCGGCAACGCCCTGCGCAACAAGCTCGCCCTGGTGCAGCTCCCGCCGCGCGGGCTGTGGCACCGCAGCGGCCGTGCCGTCTGCACGACGCTGGAGAACTGGCTCGGGCGGCCGCAGCAGGCGATGGACAAGCGCGAACTGGTGCTGCGCTACCTGAAGGCCTTCGGCCCCGCCACCGTCATGGACGCCCAGCAGTGGTCCGGCCTCACGAAGCTCAGCGCGACGTTCGATGAGCTCAGGCCGGAGCTCGTCACCTTCCGCACCGAGGGCGGCAAGGAGCTGTTCGACCTCCCCGACGCCCCGCGGCCCGACGCGGACACCCCGCTGCCGGTCCGGCTGCTGCCCGAGTTCGACAACGTCCTGCTCGCCCACGCCGACCGCCGCCGGGTCATCGCCGACGACCGCCTCGGCGTGGTCATCGGCGGCAAGCCCACGGTCCTCGTCGACGGCTACGTCGCCGCCACCTGGGCGGTCACCAAGGACCGCACGATCACCGTCGACCACCTCGACGAGCTGCCGCCGAGCAGGAAGAAGGCGGTCGCCGAGGAGTGCGACCGGCTCCAGGACTGGATCCGCGGCTAGGCGGCGACCTCGACGTGCGCGCCGTCACCGACCACGAGCCGGTGCTGGCGCGCCGACCCCACGCGGGCCCGGCGGCCGATCAGCGACGTCTCGATGCCCGACACGTTGTGCACGGAGGCCTCGTTCAGCACGATCGAGCCGGCCACCCCGGACTCGGTGATCCGGCAGTCCGCTCCGATCGACGTGTACGGCCCGATGACCGACTCCTCGACGAGCGTCCCGGCGCCGATGATCACGGGACCGACGATGCACGACCGCACGACGCGCGCACCCTCCTCGACCACGACGTCGCCGATCAGCCGCGACTCGTCGTCGACGACGCCCTGGATGTCGGTCCGCAGCCTCATCAGCAGCTCGCGGTTGCACTCCAGCATGTCCTCGACCCTGCCGGTGTCCTTCCAGAACCCGGAGTACATCCGCGCCCGCACGTCGCGTCCGTGCGTCACGAGCCACTGCAGGGCGTCGGTGATCTCGAACTCGCCGCGCCACGAGGGCTCGATCGCGTCGACGGCGGCGTGGATGGCGGGTGTGAAGAAGTAGACGCCGATCATCGCGAGGTCGCTGCGCGGCTCCCGCGGGTGCTCGACCAGCCGCGTCACGCGCGAGTTCTCGTCGACCTCCGCGACGCCGTACAGGCGCGGGTCCTCCACCTTGTCGACGAGCACCTGGGCGGACGGGCGCAGCCGCGCGAACTCGTCCGCGATCTGGCCGATGCCCTCGACCAGCACGTTGTCGCCGAGGTAGAGCACGAAGTCGTCGTCACCGAGGAACGGCCGGGCGATCCGGACGCAGTGCGCGAGCCCGAGCGGCAGGTCCTGCCTGATGTAGGTGATCGAGACGCCCAGGTAGGAGCCGTCGCCGAACAGCTCGGAGATCTCCTGGCCGTGGTCACCGACGACGAGGCCGATCTCGGTGATCCCGACGTCCCTCAGGTTCTCGACCACGTACTCGAGCACCGGCTTGTTCGCGATGGGGACGATCTGCCTGGGCAGCGAGTACCCGGCCGGGCGCACGCCCGCGGACAGCACAAGGGCTTTCATTGGTCCTCCACCGCGACGGAACAGTTCGGGTGGCTACGAGGCTCCGTGCGCACACTGGACCGGAACTGGAGAACCCCCGGAACACGAAGAAGGGGCCCTGCGCGTGATGTTTGCGCGGGCCCCTTCCAGCAGACGGGAACTACCTGCCGGTCATCGGCGTGCCCGGCGGCGGCGTCGGGGCGTCGCCCGGGTGGCCGCCGACGGTCTGCGGCATCTCCTGCGAGGCGCGCGGCATCGGGGACTGCGACCGCGCCTCGTCCTGCACGCGGGTCAGCCAGCCCTCCCAGCGCTGCTGCATCGGGCGGACCAGGCCGCCGCCCACGCCGATGATGACGACGCCGGCGACGGTCGCGAGGACGGCGATCAGGACCGGCATGGTGACCGAGATCGCGATGCCCAGCTGGTTCAGCGCCGCGATGACGCCGAGCGCCATGACGAAGCCGTACGTGATGTTGCCCAGCAGCTTCGTGTAGGAGCGCTGGCCGAGCGCACCGGTGACGAGCCCCTTGAGCGCCGTGCCGATGGCCGACGCGACGATCACGAGCACCACGGCGACGACGATGCGCGGCAGGTACGCGATCACCTCGTTGAGCAGCGTGCTGACGGGGTTCGAGGCGCCGAAGACGCCGAACGCCAGCTGCAGCGCGATCAGCAGCACGAAGTAGTAGACGATCTTGGAGATCAGCCCGGACGCGTCCATCGACGACTGGCGCATGGCGCCGCTCAGCCCCGACCTGTCGACCAGCTTCTCGAAGCCGACGCGCTGGAGCAGGAACCGGACGCCCTTGGCCAGCGCCTTGGCGATGAACCAGCCGATGACCAGGATCAGCAGGAAGCCGAGCAGCTTCGGCACGAACGTGGCCACCATCGCCCACGCCTGGCCCAGGCCCTCGGTGATTTGCGAGCCCACGGGCCCTCCTGGAACGAAGTTGCGGTGAGTGAAGATCCGACCCGTTGATCGTTTCGCGGATCACATCGCCCCACAACCGCGACACTGTGACACGAAAGGGTGGCTGACGTGGATTTTTGTCTCAATACAGTTCAGAGTGGAACCACCGGTGGGGACCGGGGAGAGGGAAGCGCCCGACACGCTCCGTGTCGGGCGCTTCCACATTTCTACGGCCGCACCGCGCTCAGCCCGCGCCCGTCGAGGTAGGCCTGGATCCGGATGGAGGACAGCGCGGGAGCCGCGCCGCCCTGGCCGTCCTGCGGCACCTCGGGCCGCGGATCCCCGGCGCACTCGGAGCTGCTGCCGGGCAGCGCCCCGTCGACCAGGTAGCGGTTCACCTTGGCGTCGACGCACGCGTTGCCGCCGTTGTAGAGGCCGTGCTTGCCCTCGTCGACGACGGTGACCAGGTTGTGCCCGAGCCGCTGCGCCATCGCCGGCCCGCTCGCGTACTGGGTCTGCGTGTCGCCCTCGGACTGCACCACGACGCCGACCGGGTAACCCTTGCGGCTGATCCTCACCGGCGGCTCCGGCGGCGTGAACGAGCGGAAGGTGCACGTCATCGGCGCCGCCCGCACGATGCCGAAGCCGTACGGGTAGCGCTCGCGGAACATCCGCATGTTCTCGTAGTAGACGTGCAGGTCGGTCGGCCAGTCCGCCTCGCAGGTGACCGTGTCGAACACGCCGGAGCGCAGGTCCTGCAGACCGGTGTTGGCGAGCACCTGGCCGGCCTTGGCACCCTCGGCGTTCTGCGCCTGCTCCCCCGACCGCAGCTGGACCACGATCGACGCCAGGTCCGACCACAGCGGACGGTAGCGGGAGCCCACGCCCACCGCGCCGTCGAAGGCGGAGCGGTCGTACTCGCCGACGGGTGCCGCGTGCAGCTTCGCGGCGACCTTCTCGACCTCGGCCAGCACCTCGTCGCGCGACTTGCCCAGGCCGAACTTCTCGTGGCGCCGCCCCACCCACGCGGCCCACGCCTCGACGTCCATCCTGTACGCCACGGCCTGCTGGCGGAACTGCTCGTGCCAGATCCACTCCGGGTGCACGGCCGAGTCGAGCACGCTGCGGTCGAGCCTGTTCGGGAACAACGTCCCGTACACCGCGCCCAGGTACGTGCCGTAGGAGTAGCCCAGGTAGTTGATCTTGTGTTCGCCCAGGGCGCCGCGCACGACGTCCATGTCCCGTGCGGTGTTGGGCGTGCTGATGAACTGCCGGATGCCGCCGGCGGACCTCTGGCAGGCCTCCTCGGCCTCGCGCGCCTCGGCCGCCCACTTGCCGAACTCGCCGTCCGGGGGCCGCGACTCCGGTGTGGCGATCGCGGGCGCGGTGCGGCAGTTCAGCGCCGTGGAGCCACCGACGCCGCGCGGGTCGATGCCGATCACGTCGTAGACCTTCCCGACCTCGGACTTCGCGAGGAACAGCGGCAGGCCGAGCCCCGATCCGCCAGGTCCACCCGGATTGGTGAACAGCACGCCGCGCCTGCGGCCGGGCTCGGTCGCCTTCTTGCGGCTGATCGTCAGGTTGATCCGCTCCCCGGCCGGCTGGGTGTAGTCGAGCGGCGCCACGAGCGTGGCGCACTCCAGGTCGGCCAGCTTCCCGCCGCACTGCGCCCACCCGACCGGCTGCGCGTAGAACCCGGCCAGGGGGTCGGGAGGGCCGGCTGTGGCGGCGGTGCTCGTCGTCAGGAGCACCACCGCGCTCAAGGCAAGGGCCGGGAACCTGTGCATGACGAACCTCCACGCCGCGCGAAAGACCTCTGCTGCCCGAAGGTATGGCCGCGAAAACGACCACATGGGTTCTGTCACCCGTCCCAGTGATGCCTCTCCCCTGGCCTTAGGCTGCGGGTATGACCAGCAGCAAGGCGAAGGAGGAGCACCCGCCCGCGCTCTCCGCCCGCACCATGCGCAAGATCGAACGCGCGTCGGGCTCGCTCGCGACCGCGAGCGTGTCGGAGATGGAGCGGCGGCTGTCCTGGTTCGCCCGGATGCCCGCGGACCAGCGGGCGAGCGTGCTGCTGCTGATCCAGAACGGCGTGGCCGGGTTCGTCGAGTGGCTGCACGACCGGCAGCAGGCGATCCGGCTGACCGCGGACGCGTTCCGCAGCGCCCCCAAGGACATCTCCCGCTGGGTCAGCCTGCGCCAGACCGTGGAGCTGGTCCGGATAGCGCTGGAGCTGTTCGAGGAGCAGATGCCGCAGATGGCGGCGAACGAGGCCGAGCGCGCGCTGCTGATGGAGGGCGTGCTGCGGTACGGGCGGGAGATCGCCTTCTCCGCCGCCACCTCCTACGCGGCGGCCGCCGAGGCGCGCGGTGCGTGGGACGCCCGGCTGGAGGCGCTGGTCGTCGACGGCATCGTGCGCGGGGACCCCGAGGAGTCGCTGCTCTCCCGAGCCGCCGCGCTCGGCTGGGACCCGGCGCTCGAGGCGACCGTGCTGGTCGGCAACCCCGGCGGCGAGGACCCGCCCGCGATCATCTACTCGGTGCGCAGCAAGGCGGCCCGCGCCGGGCGGCCCGTGCTGCTGTCCGTGCAGGGCTCGCGGCTGGTCGTCGTGCTCGGCGGGCCGACGGAGACCGGTGAGGACGTGCTGGGCCGCATCGCCGAGGGCTTCGGCGAGGGTCCCGTGGTCGCCGGGCCGACCGTGGCGAGCCTCTCGGAGGCGCACCGCAGCGCGAGCGACGCGCTGAGCGGGCTGCGGGCCGTCGTGGGCTGGCCCGCCGCCCCCCGGCCCGTCCGGTCCCTCGACCTGCTGCCGGAACGGGCGCTCGCGGGCGACCCGGAGGCCGAGTGGCAGCTCGTCGACCGGGTCGCGAGACCGCTGGAGGACGCGGGCGGCGCGCTGCTGGAGACCGTGGACGCGTTCCTGGAGGTCGGGGGCGTGCTGGAGACGTGCGCGAAAAGACTGTTCGTGCACCCGAACACGGTCAGATATCGCCTTCGGCGCGTTCAGGAAATGACGGGAAGAAATGCACATGACGCTCGGGACGCACTTGTGCTTCGCGTCGCTTTGTCTGTAGGACGCCTTGCCCGCTCCCGGGGCCTGTGGTAGTGAACTGGTTGTGACGGAGTTCGCACCCATCCGTTGGGGTGAGGACCAAACGAACCCCCGGCGCCCTGAGCTGGGCTTACGCCGAGACGCGTTCATCCGGGCGACACTTTTGTAGGGTTTCTACAAATACGATCGCCGTACTTAGTTGTTCACGACATGGGGTACCGGCGGGTCCACCGGCTTTAGTAATCGGCGTGATCGCACTCCTCGCGCCCGGACAAGGGTCCCAGACGCCCGGCATGCTCGCCCCCTGGCTCGAACTGGAGGGGGCCGAGAAGCAGGTGCGCACGTGGTCGGAGATCACGGGCCTCGACCTGGTGCGCCTCGGCACCACCGCGGAGGCCGACGAGATCGTCGACACCGCGATCACCCAGCCCCTCGTCGTGGCGCTCGCCGTGCTCGCGTTCGGCGAGCTGCGCAAGCGCGTCGCACTGCCGTCCGAGGTGGTGGTCGGCGGGCACTCGGTCGGCGAGCTCGCCGCCGCCGCGGTCGCGGGCGTCATCAGCGCCGACGACGCCGTCGCCCTGGCCGCCGTGCGCGGTGCGGCGATGGCGCAGGCCTGCGCCCTGGAGCCCACCGGCATGGCCGCGGTGCTCGGCGGTGACGAGCCGGAGGTGCTGGCGCGCCTCGAAGAGCTCGGCCTCGTGCCCGCCAACCGCAACGGTGCCGGTCAGATCGTCGCGGCCGGACCGCACGCCGCGCTCGACGCGCTGGTGGAGAACCCGCCCGGCCCGGCGAAGATCCGCAAGCTGGCCGTCGCGGGCGCGTTCCACACCAAGTACATGGCATCGGCCGAAGACGCCGTGCGCGCGCGTGCCGCCGAAGTCGTCACGCAGGACCCGTCGCTGCCGCTGGTGTCCAACAAGGACGGTCAGTTCGTCGCCGAGGGCGCCGAGGTGCTGCGACGCCTGGTCTCCCAGGTCACGAGCCCCGTCCGCTGGGACCTGTGCCAGGCCGCGTTCGTCGAGAAGGGCGTCGGCGGCTCGGTCGAGCTGCCGCCCGCCGGCGTGCTGACCGGTCTCGCCAAGCGTGCGATGAAGGGCACCGCCACCCTCGCCCTGAAGACCCCTGACCAGCTCGAGAAGGTCGCGGAGCTCTTCGACACCGTTGGAGCCACCAAGTGACGACCTTCCAGGCCCCGCAGGCAGCCGCGGGTAGCCGCATCCTCGGCCTCGGCAGCTACCAGCCCGAGACCGTGGTGAGCAACCACGACCTGGCTCAGCGCATGGACACCTCGGACGAGTGGATCCGCGAGCGGGTCGGCATCGTCAACCGGCGCGTGGCGGCGAAGGACGAGGGCGTCGTCGACATGTCCGTCCTCGCGGGCGCGAAGGCGATCGAGGACGCGGGCCTCACGCCCGAGGACATCGGTGGCGTGATCGTGGCGACGTGCACCATGCCGTCGACGATCCCGAACGCCGCCGCGCAGGTCGCCACCCGGCTCGGCGTCAAGGCCGCGGCCGCGTTCGACCTGAACGCCGCGTGCGCGGGCTTCTGCTACGCCGTCGCGACCGCCGCGGACATCGTCCGCGCGGGAACGGTGAAGAACATCCTCGTCATCGGCGCGGAGAAGCTCACCGACTGGACCCACCAGGACGACCGCTCGACCGCGATCATCTTCGCGGACGGCGCGGGTGCCGTCGTGGTCGGCGCCAGCGCCACGAACGAGATCGGCCCCGTCGCCTGGGGCTCGGACGGCTCGATGTCCGAGGTCATCAGGATCGACGACCGCGACTCGTTCATCCACCAGGAGGGCCAGGCGGTCTTCCGGTGGGCGACGACCCAGATCGCACCGGTGGCGCTCCGCGCCGCCGAACTCGCGGGCGTCGAACTGTCCGACGTGGACGTGTTCGCCCCGCACCAGGCCAACCTCAGGATCATCGAGTCGATCGCGAAGCGCCTGCACAAGAATGGTGCGCGCGAGGACCTGAAGATCGCTCGAGACATCGTCGAATCTGGCAACACCTCCTCGGCCTCGATCCCCATGGCGCTGGACCACATGAGGTCGGCGGGCGAGATCTCCTCCGGAGACGTGGTGCTGATGGTCGGGTTCGGCGCGGGCCTGTCCTACGCGGGACAGGTGGTCCGGTGCCCATGAGTTTTTCCACCGTTTCAACCGAAAGGGAACTTCAGTGAGCGACAACGTCCTGTCCGGTCTTGCCGAGATCGTCGAAGAGGTCGCCGGCGTTGCCGCCGACGACGTCACCGCTGAGAAGTCCTTCGTGGACGACCTCGACATCGACTCGCTGTCGATGGTCGAGATCGCCGTCCAGGCCGAGGACAAGTTCGGCGTGAAGATCCCCGACGACGAGCTGGCCAACCTCAAGACCGTTGGTGACGCGGTGAACTACATCACCAGCAACAAGTGAGTTCGGGCATCGAGGTCGTCATCACCGGGCTGGGTGCCACCACCCCGCTCGGTGGTGATGTCACGTCCACCTGGGACGCGCTGCTGGCCGGCAAGAGCGGGGTCCGCCCCATGACCCACGACTGGGTCGAGAAGTACGACCTGCCGGTCAAGATCGCGTCGCAGCTCGTGGTGGACCCGACCGAGGTGCTCCCCCGCGTCGAGGCCCGCCGCCTGGACCGCTCCGAGCAGGTCGCCATCGTGGCGTCCCGCCAGGCGTGGGCCGACGCGGGCCACGACGACGACACCGTCGACCGCCAGCGCCTCGCCGTGATCATCGGCACGGGCATCGGCGGCGCGATCACCCTCCTGACCCAGGACGACCTCCTGGAGCAGCAGGGCCTGCGCAAGGTGTCGCCGCTGACCGTCCCGATGCTGATGCCGAACGGGCCGGCCGCGCACGTGGGCCTGGAACTGAAGGCACAGGCGGGCGTGCACGCCCCGGTCTCCGCCTGCGCGTCGGGCGCCGAGGCCATCGCGTGGGCCTACCGCATGATCATGGCCGGCGAAGCCGACGTGGTCGTCGCGGGCGGCGCGGAAGCGTGCATCACGGCGATCCCGGTCGCGGGCTTCTCGCAGGCCCGCACCATGAGCACCCGCAACGACGAGCCGGAGAAGGCCTCGCGCCCGTTCGACACGGCCCGCGACGGCTTCGTCCTCGGCGAGGGCGCGGGCGTCATGGTCCTGGAACGCCGCGAGTTCGCCGAAGCCAGGGGCGCCAAGATCTACGGCCGCCTCGCGGGCATCGGCACCTCCGCCGACGGCTACCACATCACCGCCCCGGACCCCGAGGGCGTGGGCCAGTCGCGTGCCATCGCCGCATCCCTGCGGTCCGGCGGCATCGACCCGTCCGACGTGGGCCACGTGAACTGCCACGCCACCTCCACCCAGGTGGGCGACGTCGCGGAAACCGTGGCGATCCGCAAGGCGATCGGCGACCACCCGGTCCTCACCGCCCCGAAGGGCGCCCTGGGCCACCTGCTGGGCGCGGCGGGAGCGGTGGAGGCGATCGTCACCGTCCTCTCGATCCGCGACGGCATCGTTCCCCAGACCCTCAACCTGGAGAACCTCGACCCGGCCGTCACGCTGGACGTGGTGGCGGGCGAACCGCGCAAGATCAAGCTGGAAGCCGCCGTGAACGACTCGTTCGGCTTCGGCGGCCACAACGTGGCCCTGGCCTTCACCCAGGCCTAGGTCACACCCGCACCACCGCGAAGCCCCGGTCGCCACCATCGGACCGGGGCTTCGCGCTGTCCGCGTGCGGGGACGTGGTGGTGGCGGGAGGAAGCACGAGTGGCGCGGCGGTCTTCACCGCGAGGCCGAGGGCGAGCCGCCCAGCGCGACAGAGGTGCCACCAGCGTGCCCGTGGCGCCGACCGGTCAACCCGGAAGCCCTCAACGCACCAGGGGGAACGACCCACTCCACCGGCGCACCCGCGCCTAAGGAGGCGACCCCTCAGCACTTCTCCATCTGCGGGTTCCGGTTCTCAGGGGCCTCGTCCACCTTCAGCTCCCCGCCCTCCCACGCCAGGACGTAGACGACCCGCCACCGGATGCACGGCTCGGGCAACGCGGGCGGGGCCTTGGAGACGTCCTGAGTGGACACGAAGGAGATCAGCACCCGCAGCCGCCGGCCCACCACGTCGGACTCGACCCGCTGCACCACCACCGACCCGTCCCGGGTCGTCTCGTAGGCGGCGATCCAGGCCGACTCCACGGTCGACGACACCCGCCGGGCGGACACCACCGACCGCCACGCGGCGAAGTCCAGGTTGTTGATCGAGTCGAAGTAGGACTGCAGCACCCGCTGCACCGACGTCCGGTCGGGGTGGGTGAACGAGTCGGGGCTCAGCCGCACCTCGGACGTCCCCGGCACGGGCCCGGCCACGGACGACGACGGCACCGCGGGTGATCCCTGGGCCTCGGCCGGGCGCGAGTACACGGCACGGCCCACCATGCCGGCCGCCACCGCGGCTCCGGTGATCACCACCACGGCCGGCACCAGCCAGCGGCTCGCCACGCTCCCCACACGCGCAGCCTAGCCTCACGCCGGCCGGAGCAGCGGAGCGCCGCAGGCGGACGTACGGCGTTACGCCCGAAAACTGATTTCACCCGAAAGAAAACATTAGGCATCAAATTGACGAGGTGCATGTAGCAAGACAATATTTGCTACATAAGTTTTCAATGGACAATCTCATCCTGCGAATAGGTCCGTCCGGAGCAGGGCATACCGCCGAACAGCGTCACCAAACACGCATGTGGAGTCATTTTCAGCTTCACCCGGAAAGAGCAGTCGACACGGCGCGTGCACGACGTTTGCCCCCACCCAACTATACGTCGAGCCCCAGCTGGAATAGCCCAGGTCAGAGACACGCGATTTGCTGTACGACTCGGTGCCGTTTAGCGGCGACACGCCAGACTGCCATCACACCACCGTTCTTCAAACGTCTCAACCGGGTGAGATGGATCCAAACCTCATCACCTAATGTGTCATACCCATCAGTAGCGACGGCTCTTCTACGCACGAACAGGTGACCCATATGACCCAGACGGCGGATTGGCCATAGCTGCGAATTTGTGCGGGAATATGCCGCGTCAAAGAAAACACAAACGAGCCGGGGAGGGGATTTCGGTGGACCTCAGATACGAGGCGTACTGCTTCGCCGATCGGCAGTTCTACGATCTGCAGAGCAGCACCGAAAGCACTCCCGCGGACGACTTTTCCACCGAACTGCCCGCGCTCCCGCCCGACTGGGTGACGGTGGAGCGCAACGTGTGGCGGCACCACCACCCCGCGGGGGTCCGGCTGCCGAACCAGGGGTGGAAGATCCACGTCTCCGCCGGTCTCGACAACGCCGGCCGGGTGCTGAAGGCGGCTTTCGACTACTGCGTCGACCGGCGGATCCCCTTCAAGTACCTGCGGACGATCTCGATCGTGCTGGCGCGCAACTCGAAGTACGCGCCCCGTGAGGGCAGCGGCAAGCTCGTCACCATCTACCCGGTGAGTGCCGAGCAGCTCGAGACGATCTGCACCGAGCTCGCGCAGGTCCTCGACGGCGAGCACGGGGCGTACGTCCTGAGCGACCTGCGGATCGGCAAGGGGCCGCTGTACGTGCGCTACGGCGGGTTCTCCGAGCAGTGGCTCGAGGTCGACGGGCAGCAGGTGCTCGCGATCGAGGGCCCGGACGGCGAACTGGTGGCGGACAAGCGCAAGCCGGTGTTCAGCCTGCCCGAGTGGGTCGAGCTGCCGGCGTTCCTGGAGCCGCACCTCGCCGAGCGCAACGCCGGTGACCCGGAGAAGTTCCCCTACGAGATCAAGAGGTCGCTGCACTTCTCCAACGGCGGCGGTGTCTACCTGGCGACGCGCAAGAGCGACGGCAAGGAGGTCGTGCTCAAGGAGGCGCGGCCGCACGCCGGGCTCGACCGCGAGGGCCGCGACGCCGTGGCACGGCTGGAGCTCGAGCACGAGATCCTCACGAGACTGCACGGCATCAAGGGTGTTCCCGAGGTGTACGACCGCTTCACGGAGTGGGAGCACCTGTTCGTGGCCATGGAGTTCATGCCGGGGCGTTCGCTCGGGCAGTGGCTCGGCCACAACTACCCGCTGACGCACCGGGACACCACCGACGAGCTGCTGCGGGACTACCGCGTCCGCGCCGAGGCGCTCATCGGCAAGGTCGAGGCCCTGGTGGCCGAGGTGCACGAGCGCGGTGTCGTCTTCGGCGACCTGCACACGATGAACATCCTGGTCGACGACAACGACGACGTCTCGCTCATCGACTTCGAGCTGTCGTCGACGATCGAGGCCCCGCACCGGCCCACGCTCGGCGCGCCGGGGTTCCAGGCGCCGCAGGACCGCGAGGGCTTCGAGGTCGACGCCTACCCGCTGGCCGCGCTCAAGCTGTGGATCTTCCTGCCGCTCAACGCGGTGCTGGAGCTCGCGCCGGCCAAGCTGCGCCAGCACGTGCACGTCGTCGCGGAGCGGTTCGGGCTCTCCGAGGACTACCGGCGGCAGATCCTCGACGTGCTCACGCCGCGCGTCGACCCGCCTGCCGATCCCGCGTTCACCGCGTTCGACGACGAGAACCCCGACTGGGCGGTGGTGCGCAAGGAGATCGCCGCGGCGATCCTGCACAGCGCGACGCCGCACCGGAAGGACCGGCTGTTCCCCGGCGACATCGAGCAGTTCGAGACCGGCGGCCTCGGCTTCGGCCACGGCGCCGCAGGTGTGCTGCACGCGCTGGCGGACAGCGGCGAGGGCCGCTACCCCGAGCACGAGCGGTGGCTCGTCGAGGCGGTCAGGAACGACCCGCCGAAGCAGCCCGGTTTCTTCGTCGGCGCGCACGGCATCGCGCACGTGCTGGAGAACTTCGGCCACCACGACCTCGCCGCGCAGCTCGTCGAGAGCTACGCCCCGCTCGTCCGCACCACGCGGGACCACGGGCTCAGCGCCGGTCTGTCCGGCATCGGCCTCAACCTGCTGCACTTCGCGGACTCCCGCCGCGACAGCGGTTTCACCGCGCAGGCGGAAGAGCTGGCGCACCGGCTCGCGGCGCGGCTGGAGCAGGCGCCGCCGCCGGGCCCGAAGGCCAGGGCGGGACTGCTGCACGGCTGGTCGGGTCCCGCGCTGTTCTTCCTGCGCCTGTCGGAACACACCGGTGACCGGCACTGGCTCGACCTGGCCGAGCAGGCCCTCGAACGCGACCTGGCGGAAACGATGGTCGCGCTGGACGGTTCCCTGCAGGTGCGCGACGGCACGTTCCGGTCGCTGCCCTACGTGGGCATCGGCGGCGCCGGAATCGCGTTGGTGCTCACGGAGTTCGCGAAGGCGGCGCCGGAACGCGCCTGCGTGGCGAAACTCCCGGAGCTGCTCGGCGGGTGCACCGGCGAGTTCGTCATCCAGCCGGCGTTCACGCTGGGCAGGGCGGGACTGATGGCCACGCTGGCCCACGCGACCAGGCACCGGCCGGACGAGCGGCTCGAACGCTCCGTCCGGCAGCACCTCAGGGCTCTCGGCTGGCACGCCGTGCGCTACGGCGGGGGGCTCGCCTTCCCCGGCGTGCAGCTGCGCCGGCTCTCCATGGACCTCAACACCGGCGGCGCGGGCGTCCTGCTCGCCATCGCCTCCACAGTGGACGGACGTCCACCACTCCCCTTCCTCGGAAGGGCACAGGCCCCGGCCCTCGCGGACCGGTAGCAGGAAACATCGATCCCTCGACCTTAGGAGATTGTCATGGGCTTCATCCTCGACATGCAGGACCTCGAGACCCCCGAGGCGCCGAGCAACGCGATGGCGTCGGGCCACGGCGGCGGCGGTGGCGGCTCCACGACCGCGTCCAACGCGTCGCTGCTGCTCCCCTGCTCGCACAGCACCGTCAGCCTGCTGGCCTGCTGACTCGCGCCTCAACTGAACCACCGCGGTGGGTGAGCGGCATAGGCGAAGTATGCCGCTCACCCTCCGACTGCAGGGCCCGGCAGCCGGCCAGCTGTCGGGCCCTGGCTCATGATGCGCCCTCGTGACCTCCGGAGGAACAGCCGATGGCCAAACCAGGCGACGCCCTGCTGTTCTCGGTCGTCCGCCGCGACCACCGCCCGTGGCTGCTGATGCTCAACGCCGCGGTCGCCACGACCGGCGGCCTGCTGCTCCCCGCGGCTCTCGCGAGCGCCGTGGACATGGCCCTGAGCGGTACGTTCGTGCTGTTCACGGTGGTGTGGCTGCTCTTGCTGGCGGCGACGGAGATCATCGGGGACGCGATCGGCATCGTGCTCGCCGCGAGCACCACGAGCCGCGCCACGGCCTGGTTGCGCCGCGAGCTCTCCCGCAAGCTCCTCGCGCTCGGCCACCCCTCCCCGTTCGCCGCCGGTGACGCGGTCAGCCGCGTGACGGGCGACTGCGGCAACGCGGGCGGCATCGCCGTCACGCTGATCACGTTGCTCGTCACCGCCGTGTCCTCGGCGGGCGCGGTGGTCGCGCTCGCGTTGCTGGACTGGCGGCTCGCGGCCGTGTTCGTGGTGAGCGTTCCGCTGGCGGGCCTGCTGATCCGCACCCACATGCGCATGACCGCCGACGACGTGCTGACCTACCAGGAGGTGTCCGGCGAGGTCTCGGCCCGGCTGCTCGACTCGGTGTCCGGTCTGCGCACGATCGCGTCCGCCGGTATCGCGGGCCGCGAGACGAACCGCGTGCTGGAGCCCCTGCCCCGGCTCGCCGCGGCCGGCGCGGGCATGTGGCGCACGCAGGCGAGGATGATGTGGCGGGCCGGGTTGCTGCTGCCCGCCGTCGAGGTCGCGGTGCTCACCGCCGCCGGGTTCGGTGTGATGCAGGGCAGGCTGAGCACCGGTGACGTGCTCGCCGCCCTCGGCTACGCGGCGCTCGGCATGGGCATC
The DNA here is from genome assembly GCF_021056325.1 of Lentzea sp. CC55. NCBI lineage: Bacteria > Bacillati > Actinomycetota > Actinomycetes > Pseudonocardiales > Pseudonocardiaceae > Lentzea > Lentzea sp. CC55. The sequence goes on from NZ_JAJCXE010000046.1 coordinate 298,327, forward strand.
GTCGGCCAGATGACCCAGCTGACCGTGCTCGAACGGACCCGCGCCAGCGCCGCCAGGATCGCCGAGGTGCTCGACACCCCGGTACCGCGACGCCCCGCGCCCAAGCCGTCCAACGGAGTCATCGAGCTGCGGAACGTCAGCGTCGACGGTGCGTTGCACGACGTGAGCCTCCTGATCCCGGCCGGCACGTTCACCGCCGTCGTCGGTGCTTCCGGCGCGGGCAAGTCGACGCTCGCGGCGGTGCTCGGCGGACTGTCCTCAGTGGACTCCGGCGAGGTGGCGGGCCACGACTCCGTCGGGTACGCCTTCGAGCGTCCCGCCCTGCTGGGCACCACGATCGGCCGTTCGATCGGCTACGGGACGGACGCGGACGAGGTCCGCGTCCGAGAGGCCGCCGTCGCCGCCCAGGTGCACGACGTGCTGGTCCGGCTGCCCCACGGCTACGACACCCCGCTGGCCGACGCCCCGCTGTCCGGTGGCGAGGCGCAACGGGTGGGGCTGGCGCGCGCGATCATCCGCGATCCGGAGGTGCTCGTCCTCGACGACGCCACCGCGAGCCTGGACACCGTGACCGAGGCCAAGGTGGACGAGGCGCTCACCACGACGCTGCCCGGGCGGACGCGGGTGGTCGTGACCCACCGCCCGGCCACGGCGGCGAGAGCGGACCTGGTCGTGTGGCTCGAAGGCGGTCGCGTCCGCGGCACCGGCACCCATCGCGAGCTGTGGGACGACGAGGACTACCGAGCCGTGTTCACCGGGGGCCAGTGATGCGTTTCTACCTCTCCACGCTGGCAGGACACCGCAAGGGCGTTCTCGTCCTGCTGGCCTGGTCGCTGCTCGAGGGCGTTCCCGCGTTCTTCGGCGGCAAGCTGGTCGGCAGCGCCGTCGACCGGGGCTTCGCGGCGGGACGGCCGCTGGCCGGTGTGCTGTGGCTGCTCGCGTTCGCCTCGCTCGCGGTGGCCGGCGCGCTGGGTCAGCGGCAGGTCTTCGCCCGGCTCGGCTCGGTCGTCGAACCGATGCGCGACGCCTTGGTCGCGCGGGTCGTGCGGGGCGTGCTGAGCGATCCGACGCACCGACGCACCCCGGACGCCAGCGCCGTGGCCATGATCACCCGGCACGTCGAGGTGGTGCGCGACGCCACCGCGGGCGTGCTGGTGCAGGCCCGCGCCCTTCTGGTCACCACGGTCGCCGCGCTCGTCGGTCTCGCCACCACGGCCGCCGCGCTGTTCTGGCTGGTCGTGCTCCCGATCGTGGCCGCGCTGGTGCTCTTCGGGTTCATGCTCCCCTCCCTGGCCCGACGGCAGCGCCACGCCGTCATGGCCGACGAGAGCACCGCGGAAGCGTCCGGCGCGGTGCTGACCGGCCTGCGCGACGTCGCCGCCTGCGACGCGGCCACCGAGGCCTTCGAGGACATCGCGAGGCAGGTCGACCGGCAGGCCAGGGCCACGATCACGGTCGCGTGGGCGAACTCGTTGCGCGCCACGGTGATCGCGATCGGCGGCTTCGCGCCCATCGCGCTGCTGGTGGCGTTCGCTCCCCCGCTCGTCTCGTCGGGTCAGCTCACGACCGGCGCGGTGCTGGCGGCCGTCGTCTACCTCACCACCAGCGTGAACCCCGCGCTGCACGGCCTGGCCCGCACCACCGGCACCGTCGTCATGCGGCTGATGGTCGCGCTCAAACGACTGCAGGAAGCCGCACCGCGCACCGGCGTGGAGAGCGGCGACGAGATCCCGTCCGGCGGCGGCTTCGCGCTGCGGGACGTCACGTTCGGCTGGAGCCCGGAAGCGGTTCCGGTGGTGCGCGGCCTGTCGCTCGACCTGCGTCCCGGCGACCACCTGGCCGTCGTGGGGCCCTCGGGCATCGGCAAGTCCACAATGGCCGGTCTGCTGACCGGCCTGATGCCGCCGGACCACGGCCACGTCCTGTTCGGCGGCGTCCCCGTCGACCGGGTGGTGCCGGCCGTCCGGCACCACGCGATCGCGCTGATCCCCCAGGAGACGTACCTGTTCACCGGCACGGTGCGGGAGAACCTCACGCTCCTCGCGCCGCGGGCGACCGACGAGGACCTCGTCGAGGCGGTGAACAAGATCGGCGCCGCACCACTGCTGGACCGCCTGGGCGGCTTGGACGCCGCGCTCGGCCACGGCGGTGAGGGACTTTCCGCCGGTGAGGCGCAGCTCCTGGCGCTCGCGCGCGTCTACGTCACGTCGGCGAGCGTCATCGTCCTCGACGAAGCGACCTCACACCTGGACCCCGCCGCCGAGGCGCGCGTCGAACGGGTCTTCGCGCAGCGGGGCGGGATTCTCGTCGTGATCGCGCACCGGCTGAGCTCGGCGCTGCGGGCGAACCGGGTGCTGGTCATGGACGGCGGCAGGCCGTTGCTCGGCACCCACGAGCACCTGCTCGAGACGTCCGCGCTCTACGGGCAGCTGATGCTGGCCTGGGACCCCACGCACAGAGAAGAAACCCCGCTGCCCAAACGGTGAGCGGGGTCCACTCCGGACTGGACGACCCGGTCAGCCAACGCGGTGCAGCCAGGTCACCGGTGCTCCGTCGCCCGCGCGGCGGAACGGTTCCAGCGCGTCGTCCCAGGCGGCGCCGAGGAGTTCGTCCACTCCGTGCGCGAAGGATTCACCACCTCTGGCCCGTGCCGCGAGAGAACGCAACTGGTCCTCGTTCACGACTATGTCGCCGTTGGCCGAGGTGCGGGCGTGCCACAGCCCGAGAACGGGCGCGAAGCAGAAGCGCTCCCCGTCCTGGCCCGAGGAGGGTTCCTCGGTCACCTCGAACCGGAGCATCGGCCACGCGCGCAGCGCGGCGACGAGCTTGGCGCCGGTGCCGGCGTCTCCGGTCCACGCGCATTCAGCGCGCAACTGACCTGGTGCCGCTGGTTGCGCTGCCCACCTGAGGTCCACCCGGGCACCGAGGGTGCCCGAGATCGCCCACTCGACGTGCGGACAGACCGCAGACGGCGACGAGTGGACGTAAACCACGCCACTGGTGCTGCCACGGGTGCTCACTGCTGACCTCCGCTACTCGACGAGGGACGTCTTCCCCTACGCCTTTGCCGAGTGAGGTGATCACCGTGAAACCCGTTCGCTGCATTCTGCCCCGACTTGAGGCATGTCCGCCATAAGAACCAGCTCGATCATCACCCGACCGGGGCAGATACAGGTCTTAAGTCCCGATCTCCCCGGCCGAGCGATGCGCGATCGTGATCTACAACGCGTTTACCGCGGCGACGACGTCGACCAGACCTGTTCCCTTGTCGAAAGACGAGGTGTAGGGCCCGGCGGGCTGGTAGCCGGTGCCGTACCGGTACGCCGTCGACTTGAGCGCTCGCTCGACGTCGGCGGGCGTCGCGGACGGCTTCGACTGGAACAGCTGTGCGACGATCCCGGCGACGTGCGGGGCCGCCATCGACGTGCCGCTGATCGTGTTGAACGTGCCGAGGTCGAGCAGTCCCGGACCGTTCAGCGGCTGCAGGCCGGTCGCGCAGATCGGCAGGTGGAGCCGGCACGACGAGGTGATGTTCTCACCGGGCGCGGAGATGTCCGGCCAGGTCGCGGAGTCCGCGGCGAGGCCGCGCGAGGAGAAGTCCGACACAGTGCCGTCGCGGGTGCCGGTCTCCTGGTCGTTGTAGGAGGCGACCGAGATCACGCCGGGGGTCGGGTCGGAGCCGGGCGGGTTGGACAGGTTCGCGGAGCCGTCACCACCGTCGTTGCCGTTCGCCCACACCACGACGACGCCCTCGGCCACGAGCTGCCGCTGCAGCTTCACCGTCACGGACCCGGGGTCGAACGCGCCGCCGCCGGACGGGCCGTAGGAGTTGTTGACCACCTTGATCGGCGGGCAGGTGGACGCGGGCACGCCGGCGCCGCACGGTGCCCGGTGGTTCTCCAGCACCCAGTTCAGCGCGGCGTCCGCGCCGAGGATGAGGACCGCCGCGCCGGTGGAGATCACGACGCCCTTGGCGCCGGGAGCGGCGCCGCGGATCACGGGGCCACCGGTGGTCCGCACGTCACCGCCGATCGCGATGCCGGTGACGTGGGTGCCGTGCCCGCCCAGCGACGTCGTGTCCGTGTCGAGGAAGCCCGGCACCGGCACGATGCAGTTCGCCTGCGCGGACCCGTCGAGGCAGAGGCTCTTGAGGTTGCGCACGATCCGGCCGCCGAACGACGGGTGTGTCGGGTCGACACCGGAGTCGATCACCGCGACCGACACCCCGGCGCCGGTCAGGCCGAGGCTGTTGCGGGCGTCGAGACCGCGCGTGGCGGTGTGCGAGGTCGACCCGAGGAACCTGATCGGCTTCTGGACCTCGACGCGCGTCACGCCCGCCCCGGCCCTCGCGGAGGAGATCCGCGCGTCGTCACCCCTCGCGGCGACCACACCGATCTTGCGGAAGCTCGTGAGCTTCTCCAGACCGGCCGCCTCGACCGCGGCTTCGGCGGCCGCGATGTCGGTGCCGTGGACGTAGACCGTGGAGGTCGGAGCGGCCGTCGCGACAGGGGATGCGGCGGCCACCAGCAGTACGGCGAGCAGTGCAGCGCGTGTGTACATGGACCCTCCGTGAGCATTGGCAGGCGTTCACTCCAACGAGTGATCCACTTATCGGTGACGGCCATCACGCCAGGTCTCCACCAACTGCGGTGAACCGACCCCGGAGCGCTACGGTGTCCCCCCGTGCGGAAAGGTGGGGACTCGTGCGGCTGATCCGTCTGGGCGCTGAACCTTCGGCCATCGGGGCGGACGTCCGTGCCGCCCTCACGGCCTGCGGCGCGGGTACCGAGGTGCTGGGTGGCGTGGCGCTGATCGGCGTGCAGCCGCCGGACTGCCCCGTCCCCCTCGACGCGATCGTCGTGCTGCCCAAGGGCGTGATGGTGATCGTCGGCGTCGACCTGCCCGACCCCGCGGTGAAGCTCGAGGCGCCGCTCGGCGGTCAGTGGAAGATCGACGGCTGGCCGCTGGTGTCCCAGGACGGCTCGCCGAATCCGGCGACCGAGGCCGTGGCGGCGGCGACGGCGGTGGCGCAGCGGATCCAGGCGATGCGCGCGGAACCGCTCCCGGTGAGCACGGTCGTCGCGGTGGGCCCGTTCGTGAGCCAGGTCGTCCAGCCGACCGTCGACCTCAACCGGGGCGTGCGGGTGCTGCACCCCAAACCGTCCACTGTGCTCAGCGCGGCCCGGGAACTCGCGACGTCCTCGGTGCCGTGCACGGCCGACCACGCGGTGAAGCTCCTCGCGATCCTGCAGACCACCGGCACGCCACCGGACGCGCGGTCGCTGCTGTCCGAGGGCTTCAGCGACGCCGTCTCCGACCTCGCGTCCGCGAACACGATGCTGATCCCCAAGGCGCAGATGCGGGCGGCGCTCGGTCGCAAGCGTTTGCCGCGCAAGCTGACCTGGACGTACGTGGCGGCCGGCGCGCTGGTGGCGTTGCTGCTCGTCGTGTGGCTGGTCGTGGCTCTGCCCGGCGGTGACGGCCCGGCCGACGCGACGCCCACACCGACGTCGGCCCAGCCGACGACGGTGGTCGTGGACGGCACGACGTTCGTGCCGAAGGACATGAAGAAGGACAAGGAGTGCCAGGCGCAGGCGTTCGGCGACGTGAAGGCGTGGCTGACCGCGAACGACTGCGGTGTGCTGCTGCGCGCCACGTACGAGGCGACGGTGCAGGGCAGGCAGGTGACCGTGATGGTGGCGGACATGGACCTGCTGGACGCCCCCAGCGCCAAGTCGTTGCACGCGGTCGTCGTGCTGCCCGGTTCCGGCGGCGTGAACGGCCTGGACGGCAAGCCGCTGGAGAGCGCGGCGTTCGCCAACAGCACCAAGGGCAGCCACGTGACGCTGGCGTTCGCGGTGTGGACGGGCGGTGCGGGCGACCCTTCGCTCGAGCCGATCGCCAAGCAGGCGTTGCGGCTGCCCGCCACCCGGTAGAGAGTGGAGGGCATGGTCGGACAACTCCGCTCAGTCGTGCTCGACTGTCCCCAGCCCTCCGAACTGGCGTCGTTCTACGAAAAGCTGCTCGGCGCCGAGAGACTCCCCGGTGACGACGACAACTGGGTCGTGATCGTCGCCTCCGGCACGCGCATCGCGTTCCAGCGCTGTCCCGGCTACCGGCCGCCGGTGTTCCCAGACCCGCACGGGTCGCAGCAGTTCCACCTCGACGTGCTGGTCGAGGACGTCGAGGAGGCCGAACCGAAGGCGCTGGCCCTCGGTGCCCGGTTGGTGCAGAAGGACACCGACGACGACTTCCGGGTCTACGCGGACCCGGTCGGGCACACGTTCTGCCTCGTGTGGCTTTCTTGACCCAGGCCTACTGTGGGCGCCATGGATTTCGACGTCATCGTCATCGGTGGTGGCCCCGTGGGTGAGAACGTGGCCTGGCGGACGGCCGCGGGAGGCCTGTCCACCGCCATGGTCGAGAAAGAGCTGGTCGGCGGCGAGTGCTCGTACTGGGCGTGCATGCCTTCGAAGGCGTTGCTGCGGCCCGGTCACGCGCTCGCGGCCGCCCAGCGGGTGAAGGGCGTGGTCGGCGGGTCGCTCGACCCGGCCGCGGTGCTCGAGCGCCGCACCGGGTTCACGTCGAACTGGGACGACAGCGGCCAGGTCCGGTGGGCCGAGTCGGAGAACATCCACGTCCTGCGCGGCGAGGGCGAGGTCACCGGCGAGCGCGAGGTCACGGTCGGCGGCGAGGTCCACCGGGCCCGGCAGGCCGTCGTGGTGTGCACCGGCAGCGTGCCGAAGATGCCGCCGCTGGACGGTCTCGCCGACACTCCCGTGTGGACGTCGCGGGAGGCCACCTCGGCGCGCGAGGTGCCGGAGTCGCTGGTCGTGCTCGGCGGCGGCGTCGTCGGTGTCGAGATGGCGCAGGCGTGGGCGCGGCTCGGGTCGAAGGTGAAGCTGGTCGTCTCCGGTGACCGGCCGCTGCCGAAGATGGAGGAGTTCGTCGGGCCGCTCGTCGTCGAGGGCCTGCGGGCGGACGGCGTCGAGGTGCTGCTGAACGCGCGGGCGTCGGCGGTCAAGCCGGGCGAGGTGACCCTGCGGGACGGCAGGGTCGTGCGGGGCGAGGAGATCCTCGTCGCGACCGGCAGGGTGCCGGCCACCCAGGACGGCAAGCCGCTGACCATCGACGACACCGGTCTCGTGTCCGGTGTGGACGGACGGTGGCTGTACGCGGCGGGGGACGTCACCGGGCGCGCGTTGCTGACGCACCAGGGCAAGTACCAGGCCCGCGCGGTCGGCACGGCGATCCTGGAGCGCTCGCGCGGGTCCGAGCCGGAGCAGTGGTCGGCGGGTCGGGCGTGGGCGGACCACGTGGCGGTGCCGCAGGTCGTGTTCACCGACCCCGAGGTGGCGTTCGTCGGGCACACCGCCGAGGAGGCGCGGGCGGCCGGGCGGGACGTGAAGGTGGTCGACCTCGACATCGCGGTCGCCGGGTCGTCGTTGCACGCCGACGGCTACCAGGGCAGGACGCGGATGGTCGTGGACGAGCGGACGCGGACGCTGGTCGGTGTCACGTTCGTCGGCCAGGACGTCGCCGAGCTGCTGCACTCGGCGACGGTCGCGATCGTCGGCGAGGTCACCGTGGACCGGTTGTGGCACGCGGTGCCCTCGTACCCGACGATCAGCGAGGTCTGGCTGCGGATGCTCGAGGCTTACGGGCTCTGAGGTTCCAGCACGGACCCGAGCATGCCGGTGAGCAGCTCGTTCGCCGTGCCGACCACGTGCGCGCGGTCGCTCTCGTCGACCCGTTCGGCGAGCTTGAACAGCGCGTCCGCGGTCTGCACGGCGATCCGGAACGTCAGCACCACCGGGGCGTCGCCGTGCGCGCCGAACCGGGAGACGAACAGGTCCGCCAGCCGTTCGGCCATCAGCTCGTACTGGTCGACGCTCGAGTCGAGGCGGTGGCTGTCGAGCAGGTCGCTGAACCGCACCCGCCCGAATCCCGGCACCTCGACGAGCATCCGCATGTAGACGGTGACGACCTGCTTCATGGCCTCGTGCCACGTGTCCGCGATCAGGTCCGCGGCGAACAGCTCCTCCACCTCGCGGAGGTAGGTCTCCATACCGCGAAGCGCCAAAGCGTGCACAACAGATCGTTTGTCCGGGAAGTACTGATAGAAAGAACCAATGGGCACTCCGGCCACATCGACGATGCGCGCCGTGGTGATGTCGTCGTAGTCGTATTCGTTCAGCAGGCTCGCGCAAGCGTCGAGGATCGCGGAGACAGTCGCCGCGCCGCGTTGTTGCACCGGCTGCCGGCGCATCACCCTGGCTAACCTGCCTCTGGCCGGGTTCTCATGCACACGGACATCTTTGTCCATGTGGACTCGAAAGCCCAAGCACAGCTTGGCGACGACTTTCAGCCCGGATCCCCGCGGCGTTTGCGGCGGAGGACCCAGAAGAAGTCCACGAGGCAAACAACGGCGAGTAGCAAAAGCACCACGGCGAGCCAGACGAGGTCAGCTCGCAGCGCCAGCCACCCGGCCACCGAGTTGAACACGAGACCGAACCCGGCCAGCCACAACCGCAAGGTCAGCGCGCTGCGCGGCGGCGCGGGCGGGGGCAGGTAGTCGCTCACCTCATCCGGTTTCCCGCAGCAGCGGGGCCTCAACCCGCCTCAGCCGGCGCGGCGGTTTCGTCACATAAGGGCTGACCAGGCGCGTGATGGCCAGGCCGGGCGCGATGAGCGGGACCACCGCGGTCAGCACCGCGGCCGTGATCCCGGCCCGGGCGACGTCCTTCGGCATGACGGCGACGCGGTCGACGACGAAGGCCCGCCGGCCCGTGACGGAGACGGCCGCGAGGACGGCCAGGAAGACGACCATGCTGAGCATCGCCCGCTGGACCGCGGGCTCGTACCCCGCCGCCTCGCCCGCCACCAGGACCGCGAACCACCCGGTGAGGGCGGGCAGCTGCCCCTGCTCGGTGGTGGCGGCCCAGCTCAGCCCGCCGAGCGTCGCGAGCCAGACCAGGACGTCGACGCGTTCGCGGGCCCATAGGGAAGCCGAATCGAGGGGGATGCCGGTCCAGGCGAGCACGTCGAGCGGCCGCAGGGGGTCGTCGGCGAGCTGGCCGAGGACCCAGGCGAGTGTCCACGCGGAGAGCAGCACCGCGACGACGAGTTGCCACCGGGGCCGGCGCACCACACAGCGGGCGAGCCGGACGATCTCCGCACGCGTCATACCCCCACCTTGCCGCTCCCAGGTGGTCCGCGGAGAAACGTCACCCCTTCGCTCACCCTGTCGGCCCTCGTCCGGGCGCGTTCCTCACGCAGCGCTATCCACGATAGGGGGATGGATCTTTTTTAGACTGGAGGACATGAGCCTTGATCAGCTCCTGCGTCTTCCCAGCTACCTGATGCTCGGACTGGTGCGGGAAGCACGCCGGATCGGGCGCGCGGACCTCCGCGGGCCCCACCTGACCGTGCTCGCGTACCTGTCCGAGCAGGAGGCCGTGGCGCAGAAGCGGATCAGCGACCGGGTGCGGATGGACCCGAGCGACCTCGTGTCCGTGCTCGACGACCTGGAGGGCCTGGGGTTCGCCCGGCGCAGGCGGGACGAGAAGGACCGGCGGCGGTTCGCCGTGTCGATCACCGACGGGGGCAGGCGGGCCCTGCGCGAACGCCTGGAGGCGGCGCGGGCGCACGAGGACGAACTGCTGGCGCCGTTGACACCGCACGAGCGCGATACGTTGGCCACACTGCTGCGGAAGGCGTACCTGCACCACGCTGATCTGCGTGTAGATTAGACGATCTGCGCTCACGCGAACCCGGCGCGGGCAGGACGATGCGAATCGGAATAAAATCCGACGACGCATGATATCGAGAAATGAGGCAAGTTGTCAAGCCCCTCCGATGACCTCCGGCTCGCCGAAATGGAGCCGGAGCAGGAATACGTGGCCATGTTGTACGGCCGGCTCGACGACCTCCGCGAACAGACGTCGAAACGACTCGCACAATCGTTGCGACAAACCGGCGGCACGCACCAGATGCGGTCCGAGCGCGACACGTCCGTCGCGATGTACACCGATCAATTGGCTCAGTACAGCGCGGTCGAGAACGGCCTCGCGTTCGGCAGGCTCGATTTCCACAACGGTGACCGCTTCTACATCGGCCGAATCGGTCTCTTCGACGAGGACAAGGAATACGAGCCGCTGCTGATGGACTGGCGGGCACCCGCGGCCCGGCCGTTCTACCTCGCCACCGCGGCCTCCCCCGACGGCGTCCGGCGGCGCAGGCACCTGCGGACCCGCTCGCGCAAGGTCATCGGCCTCGACGACGAGGTGCTCGACATCAACTCGGTCGAGCCGTCGCGCAACGACGGCCTGACCGGCGAGGCGACGCTGCTGGCGGCGCTGAACGCCTCCCGCACCGGCCAGATGAGCGACATCGTCGCGACGATCCAGGCCGAGCAGGACATCATCATCCGCTCGGAGCTCAACGGTGTCGTCGTCGTGCAGGGCGGACCGGGCACCGGCAAGACCGCGGTGGCCCTGCACCGCGCCGCGTACCTGCTCTACACGCACCGCCGCCAGCTCGCGAAGCGCGGCGTGCTCGTCGTCGGCCCGAACACGACGTTCCTGCGCTACATCAGCCAGGTGCTCCCGTCGCTGGGTGAGACGGGCGTGCTGCTGTCCACGGTCGGCGAGCTGTACCCGGGACTGACCGCCACCGGCCGCGAGCCCGCCGAGGTGGCCGCGATCAAGGGCCGCGTCCAGATGGCCGACGTGATCGCCGCGGCCGTGCGCGACCGCCAGGAAGCGCCGCCGTTCGTCGAGGTCCGCTTCGACAACGACGTGCTGCGCCTGGACCGGCGCGCGATCTCCGACGCGCGGGGCAGGGCGCGCCGGACCCGCCGCCCGCACAACGAGGCCCGCCGCACGTTCGCCCGCGAGATCATCTCGACGCTGGCCGGCATGGTCGTCTCCCGCCTCGGCGGCCACCTGCTCGACAAGGCGGACGTGGACGACATCCGCCGCGAGCTGCGCGAGTCCGACGAGGTGCAGGCCGCGATCTCGTCGCTGTGGCCGGTGCTGACGCCGTTCTCGCTGCTCTCGGAGCTCTACCGGAACCCGAAGCGCCGCAACCGCGCGATGGCGAAGTTCACCCGCGAGGAACGCGACCTGCTGCAGCGCTCGTCGGACGACTGGACGCCCGCGGACGTCCCGCTGCTCGACGAGGCCGCGGAGCTCCTCGGCGAGGACGACACGGAGGCCAAGGCCCGCGCCGAACGCCAGCGCCGCCAGGCCATCGAGTACGCCCAGGGCGTCCTCGACATCCTCGACCTGGAGGACGACGCGGACCCGGACCTCCTGATGGCCTCGGACCTGATGGACGCGTACAGCCTGGCCCAGCGCCACGGCGTCGACCGCTACGAGACCGCGGCGGAACGCGCCGCCGCCGACCGCACCTGGACGTTCGGCCACATCATCGTCGACGAGGCCCAGGAGCTCTCGGCGATGGCGTGGCGCACGCTGATGCGCCGCTGCCCCAGCAAGTCCATGACGGTCGTCGGCGACATCGCGCAGACCGGCGACATCGGCGGCGCCACCTCGTGGGGCACCGTGCTGTCGCCGTACGTGCAGAACCGCTGGCGCCTGACGGAGCTGACGGTCAACTACCGCACGCCGGCCGAGATCATGGAGGTGGCCGCGGACGTGCTCGCCTCCGTGGACGCGTCCCTCGTGCCACCGACGTCGGTGCGGGAAACCGGTGTGGCGCCCTGGGTCTCGCGGGTGTCGTCGTTCACCGCCGAACTGCCGGCCCTGATCTCCGGTGAGGTCACCGCCGTCGGCGACGGCAAGATCGCGGTGATCGTGCCGGCCGCCCTGCTCCCGTCCGTCGGTGCCGCCGTGGTCGACGCGGTGCCCGCCTCCTCGGTGGGCAACGAGCTGGAGCAGGCGCAGGTCGTCGTGCTCGGCGTGACCGACGCGAAGGGCCTGGAGTTCGACTCGGTGGTCGTGGTCGACCCGGAGGGCATCCTCGCCGAGTCGCCCCGGGGGGCGTCGGACCTCTACGTCGCGCTCACCCGCGCCACGCAACGACTCGGCGTCGTGCACACCGGAACGCTGCCGGATGTGCTATCCCGGCTGAAAGACGTTTCCTGACGAACGGAGTCCCGGATGGCCGGCATCGAGTCCGCGGTCATCCGGGTCGTCGTCGGCGTGAGCGACCAGCTCTCCGCGCGCCTGACCGAGACGGTGGACGTTCGTCAGCCTTCCAGCGCCGCCACCGAAGGCCTGCTGGCGGACCTCGGCCGTTCCGACGTCGAGGCGCTGGACGCCTACCTCGGCTCCCCCGACTTCGCCGCGGTCGTCGCCCAGAAGCGCATCGGCGACCTGGCGGGCAAGTCGTCGAAGGACCAGTTGCGCGAAGGCCTCCGGCTGGCAGGCCTCCCCGCCCACCTGCTGGTCAGGGCCACCGACACCGTGCACGACGTGATGGTCGCCGCCTGCCAGGAGGTTTCGCCGCTCTACGCCGGTACGAGCGCCAAGATCGACCGCAGCGACCTCTACACCGCGGCGATCAACAACAGCGCGCTGCTCAAGCGCCTCAAGTCCCTCACCCGCGTCCACGCGTTCGCCGCCCGCATGCGCGACCAGGTGGTGGCGTTGCACAGCCGGATCCGGATGCCGCACGTCGGCGTGAGCCGTTCCGTGCGCTACGACCAGTTGTACGTCGAGCCCACGCTGGCTTCACCGTTCCTCCTCCGGCTCGGGGCGCCTGGCGAACGGGTCCTGGTGCAGGGCGATCCTGGTGCCGGCAAGTCGACGCTGGCCGCGAAGTTCGCGCACGACGTCGCCGTGTCCGGCCGCGTGCCGTTCCTGCTGGTGCTGCGGGAGTTCGCCACGTCGTTCGACGAGGGCGGCCACGATCTCCTGCACTACCTGGAGAAGCTGTGCCAGGCGCCGTACAACGTCAAGCCGCCGCGGGACGGCGTCGAGTACCTGCTGCGCACCGGCCGTGGCGTCGTCGTCCTCGACGGGCTCGACGAACTGGTGCAGACCGAGCTCCGGCGCCGGGTCGTGTCGCTCGTGGAGGGGTTCGCGCACCTGTACCCGTTGGTGCCGATCCTCGTCACGGCGCGGAAGGTCGGGTACGAGGACGCTCCGCTCAGCACGGAACTGTTCCTGTCGAGCACGATCGAGGAGTTCGACAGTCAGCGGGTCGCCGGCTACGTGCAGCGCTGGTTCACGCTGGACGAGGCCACCTCGCCCGCCGAACGCTCGCGGCTCATCACCTCGTTCATGGAGGACAGCGCGCAGATCCCCGAGCTGCGCAGCAACCCGCTGCTGCTGACGTTGTTGTGCGCCATGTACTCCAGCGACCGGTACCTGCCGCGCAACCTCGCGCAGGTGTACGAGCGGTGTGCGTTGATGTTGTTCGAGCAGTGGGACTCGAAGCGGGGCATCACGTTGCCGCTCAAGTTCCACGGGCGGTTGCGCGGGGCGGTGCAGCACCTGGCGTGGCGGATGTTCACGGCGGCGGAGTCCGGCAAGGCCATGCCGCGCACCAGGATCATCAACGTCCTGGTCGACTACCTGGAGGCCAAGCTCGACGACCACGACGAGTCCTCGGCCACCGCGGAGGAGTTCCTGGCCTTCTGCACGGGACGCGCGTGGATCCTCACGGACGTCGGTGCCGAGCGGTACGGCTTCACCCACCGCACGTTCCTCGAGTACTTCGCCGCCGAGCACGTGGTGCGAACCCGCCGGACGGCTGCCGATCTGTGGGCCACGCTCAGGCCCGACATCGAGCAGTGGGACGTCGTCGCCCAGATCGCGCTGCAGTTGTACGACCGCAACGTCGACGGAGGTGTGGACGAACTGCTCACCGAGGCACTGGCCGACGGTGGGCTCGGCTTCGCCGCCCGGTCGTTGCGCCACGTCCACCCCGCCGCTCGCACCGTTCGTGCCATCACCACCGCGGCGGTGGACCACGTCGTCCTGAGCCCCGTAGAGCTTCACCTGGAGGACGAAGGAGCCTCCGCTGAGATCTACGCTCCCTTGCTCGCTTGCGTCCTCGATTCGTCAGCGGCCAACGCACCGTCGATCGGCCGAGCCTTTCTGGACCGCATCGGCGAACTGGTCCAGCGGGGCGAACCCGGCGTCGCGCTGATGGTGGAGACCTTGTACTCCGGAGTCGCACGACATCTGGCCCAGGCCGTGATCCGCACACACCTGGCGGAGCTCGCCGATCTCAGCAAGGCCCTGCCGTGGGCAGGAGGCGTCATCGCTGTGACCTCGGCGGGTGTAGTACCTGAGATCATTCGCCGCCATGGCATGCGGGCTCTCTTCCTGGAGCACTACTCCAGCGAGTACGGCAGTTTCGCTTCCGCGGTCTTCGAAGGCGGATGTTCAGCTCTGCCCGATCCCGATTCGGTCGCAACGGCGATCACCGAGGCGCCCACTCCATGGCCGGAGGACGCGATGTCCGTGACGAACTGGATCGAAAACCCGGCGACGACGCTACAAGTGTTGTTGTCCCTGCCCGCCTTGGAATGGAGGTGCGAACTCACCAACGACCGCAGGGTTCCACCGCCGTCCTGGGATGGTGGGAGCACGCCGCAGGTCCGCGAGTTCCTCGCTCGTTGGCAGCGCGGGGAGTTCAGCGTGGCAACGCCCATCCCAGAGCTGCCGCGCCGACTCCCAGGGCAACGCTGACCACCGCGTTCAGCAGCGCCGGCCGGTACTTCCCGGCCTCCAGCAACTTCACCGTCTCATAGCTGAACGTCGAATACGTGGTGAGCCCGCCGCAGAACCCGATCCCGAACAACGGCATCCATTCCGTCCCGACGAGGAACCCGATCAGGAAGCACCCGAGGACGTTCACGGTCAACGTCCCCCAGGGGAAGTCCGACGAGTGCCGCCCCGACACGAACCGGTCCACCAGGTACCGGCAGGGCGCCCCCAGAGCGGCGCCGAGGAACACGGCCAGCAACGTCACCGGGTCACCCGCAACCCGAGGAACGCCGCCGCCACAGCACAAATCGGCGTAGCGAGGAGCGCCCACGACCACGAGACGGCGTACGACGAGAACGTCGTGAACCCGCCCAACAGCCCGACGCCGAAGAACGCGCGCACCAACGGCCGGGGCACCAGCCCCATCAGGACGCCGATCAGGAACGACCCCAGCACGTTGATCAGGAACAGCCCCCAGGCCCCAGGCACCAGTGCGGACAGCCCGTAGCGCGCCACGCCGCCGAGCCCGCCGCCCAGCGACACCAGCGAGACGAACGCGAGAGGCCGGTCAGGCGGTGGGTTCGGCAAGGTGCTCCACCAGGTGGTCCAAGGCCTTCAGGGCGCGCACCACGTCCTCCCGCTCCGAGGACTCCAGCTTGCCCAGCGCGGCGCCGATCCGCTTCTCGTGCTCGCGCTGCCAGACGAGCAGCTGTTCGTGTCCACGGGGTGAGACGGATAGCCGTGCTACCCGCCTGTCCCTGGGGTCTCCGCCGCGCACGACGAGGCCGGAGTCGATCAGTTGGGACACCAGGCCCGAGACCGTGTTGGGGGCCAGGCGGAGGGCCGCGGCGAGGTCGCCGACCTTCATCGGCGGACGTTCCGCGAGGGTCTGCAGCAGCTCTACCTGCGCCATCGGCAGGGATTCCCACGGCCAGTCGGCCCGGATGCTCGTCCGCAACGCCCGGCGCAGGCGGGTGACGACGTCGGTGAGCGTGCGGGCTTCGTCTGACATGCGGAAATCCTACTGAACCCCCGCTTATAGCTCGGTGTCAGATATAATCTGGATACGATGAACTGGTTCGTCACGGAGTCCCCCAGACCGGCCTGGATCGCGCGCCGGTCGTACGCGCCGTGGCTGGTCATCGCGACCGTGTGCTTCGGGGCTTTCATGGGGCAGCTCGACGCCTCGATCGTCACGCTGGCGTTCCCCGCGATGGTCGCGCACTTCCACGCCGATCCCGAGTGGATCTCGCTCAGCTACCTGATCACGCTCGTGGCGCTGCTCGTCCCAATGGGCAGGATCGCGGACCGCGTGGGGCGCAAGATCGTCTACATCTACGGCTTCGCGTTGTTCACCGGGGCGTCGATCGCATGCGTCTACGCGCCGGGGTTCGACGCGCTCATCGCGGCACGGGTCGCGCAGGCCGTGGGGGCGGCGATGCTGCAGGCGAACAGCGTCGCGCTCGTCACCACGGCGGTCGCGCCCGAGCAGCGGCGCAAGGCGCTCGGCGTCCAGGCCGCGGCACAGGCGGCGGGGCTGGCGGCGGGGCCGTTGCTCGGCGGGTACCTGACGGAGCACCACGGCTGGCAGGCGGTGTTCGCGATCAACGTGCCGATCGGCGTCGTCGCCGTGATCGCGGGCCACTACCTGTTGCCGCGCACGAAAACGGTGCGGGACAGGGGGAAGCCGAGCTGGAGGGTCGTGCCGGGACTGGTGGGCGTTCTGCTCACCTATGCGGCGTTGTTCGCACCGATGACGTTGCTGCCGTTCACCATGCAACGACCGTTGGCACAGATAGGACTCACGGTCGCCGCGCTGCCGCTCGGGTTCGCGCTGGCCGCGACGGTGCTCAGCAAGCCGGGCGTCCGGGTCGGGGCGCTGATCGCGGCCGTCGCGCTGCTTTCGCCCGTGCCGCAGGTGGTCCAGCTCGTCGTGGCGGGCATCGGGCTCGGGATCATCGCGCCGGCGTGCACCAAACGCGTCATGGGCGCGTTGCCGGAGGGGTCGGCCGGCGTCGGCAGCGGGCTCGTCAACGTCGCCCGCGGGCTCGGCACCGCGCTGGGTGTCGCCGTGGCGACGCTGCTGGTCCACGCTCTCCGATGACAGCAGCGGTTCCGCTGCTCCGAACGGGCTCCTCCACTGCCGTCGCCGACTCTCATCTCAGTAGGCTGCTCCCCATGTTCGAACGGGTGAGCTGGGTTCCGGAGGGCGTCGACACCGGCAAGCCGAGCGCGGCTCGCCTGTACGACTACCTCCTCGGGGGCGGGCACAACTTCGCCGCGGACAGGGCGCTGGCGGAGAAGTTCCTGCGCGCCCAGCCGAACGCGCGGACGATTGCACGGCTGAACAGGGCGTTCCTGCGCCGCGCCGTGCTCTTCATGATGGACAACGGCATCCGCCAGTTCCTGGACCTCGGCTCGGGCATCCCGACGGTCGGCAACGTGCACGAGATCGCGCAGAAGTCCGACCCCTCCGCCCGCGTCGTGTACGTGGACTTCGAGGAGGTCGCGGTCGCGCACAGCCAGCTCATCCTGGAGGACGACCCGCGCGCGGCGATCCTCCAGGAGGACATGACGAGGCCCGAGGCCGTGCTGAAGGCGGCGGAGGCGAGCGGTCTGATCGACTTCGCGCAGCCCGTCGGGGTCCTGACGGTGGGCGTCTTCCACTTCGTGCCGGAGGAGGCGGACCCCGCGTCGGTCATAGCGACGTACCGGGACGCCGTGCCGGCGGGCAGCTACCTGGCGTTCTCCCACTTCACGCAGGACCTGCAGCCCGCGGAGATGGCCGGGATCGTCGAGGTGATGGAGAAGAGCCAGAACCCGATCTTCCCCCGCACCAGGACCGAGGTCGAGGGGTTCTTCGCCGGGTTCGAGCTGGCCGAGCCCGGCATCGTGCCGCTGCCGCTGTGGCGGCCGGAAGGCACGAACACCGACGATCCGGACAAGGCGGGCATCTACGGTGCCGTGGGGCGCAAGCCGTAGAGCGCCTGTCGTTGTTGGCCGCGAGACGGCGAATCCGTACGCTCTGCACACAGATGGAACTTCAGGAGCTCGCCACCCGCTGGATGCACGCGCTGACGTCCACCGCGTACATCCCGCTGTCCCACGCCGAGATCGAGCGGGCACTGCTCGACGCGCTGGTGCGACTTCCGGAGTCACCTGAATCGGTCGCCGATCAACTGGTGTCACTGCACGCAACCGGTCCGGACTCGTTGCGCGTCACGATCGAGGTCCTCTTTCCCACCTTCGACCTACCGCTGCTCGCCCGGTTCAGCTCCGCGTACGCACAGGCCATGCGGATGGACGCGTTCGACCAGCAGGAGCAGATCAAAGTCGCGATCGTGCGCGCCAAGCAACGGGTCGAGCGCACGCTCAAGGTCAGCCAGGCGCGGTTCCGGGAAGTGTTCGACTCCGCCGCGCTCGGCATCGTGATCACCGACCTCACCGGCCGGTGCGTCGAGGCGAACGACACGCTCGCCGAGATCGTGGGCCTGAGGTCCGGCGCCGATTTCACCGACCGCGACCTGCGCGACTTCTACCACCCCGAGGACTTGGCCGCCCTGGGCGCCTCGTACCGCAAGGTGAGCGAGGGCCACCTCGACAGGTTCCGCGACCAGCGCAAGCTGATCCGCGCGGACGGCGAGCCGGTGTGGGTGCACCTCGTGGTCTCGGTGCTGCGCGACGCGGACGGCAACCCGACGCACCACGTGACGATGGTCGAGGACATCAGCGAGCTGCACCTGTTGCAGCGCAACCTGGACCACCAGCTGCTGCACGACTCGCTCACCGGGTTGTCGAACCGCCAGCACTTCGTCTCGCAGCTCGAACGGCAGCTCGACGGCACCCCGATCACCCTGTACCACCTGGGGCTCGACGCGTTCTCGGTCGTCAACAACGGCCTCGGCCACGACACCGGCGACAAGCTGCTCAAGATCGTCGCGCGCCGCCTGACCAAGCTCGCCCACGACAAGAAGGCGGTGCTGGCGCGGATCGGCGGCGACGAGTTCGCGTTGGTCGCGGTGGCCGACAACGTCACCTCGACCATCGTGGAGATCCAGGACGTCCTCGGCGAAGCCACGTTCGTGGACGACCACGGCATCGCGCTGTCCGCCAGCATCGGCGTCGTCGACCGCCCACCGGCGTTCGTCACGGCCGCCGAACTGATGCGGTGCGCCAACGCCGCACTGCGCCAGGCGAAAGCACGCGGCAAGCGGCAATGGGCGCTGCACGACCCGCACGACGACGCGCGCCGCCGCGGCAAGTACGCGCTGGCCTCGTCCATGCCGGGCGCCTGGGAGCACGGCGAGATCGAGATCGTCTACGCGCCGGTGCACGACCTGGAGACCCGCGAGGTCCTCGGCGCCGTCGCCCGCCTGCACTGGGACGACCTGAGCCACAACGACCTGATGGCGCTGGCGGACTCGACCGGCCTGTCGCTGCCGATCGGCCGGTGGCTGCTCCAGGAGGCGTGCGCCCAGGCCGCGCGCTGGGCCGGGGAGTTCGGCGACAGGGCACCTGTGCTGCACATCGCCCTGGGTGCCCTGCAGTCCCGCGACGAGGACCTGGTGGCCGACGTCAAGCGAGCGCTCGACGAGACGGGCCTGCCCGCCGGACGGCTGCGCATCGCCCTGGACATCTCCTCGGTGCTCGCCGGCGACGACAACGCGGTGGTGCTGCACGACAGCGGCATCGTGACGGCGCTGGACGGGTTCCGCGGCGGGCACGACGAGCTCGCCGTGCTGACCGAGGTGCCCGTTCGCTCGGTGATCACCCGGGCACCCGCCCCCGCGCCGGGTTCCCCGCTGCGGCAGGCGATGCGCGACCTGATCGCGACGGTGCACAGCTTCGGCGTGCGCTTCGGCGTCGACGAGGTCCACACCCTCGACGACGCCGAGCACTGGAGGTCCGCCGGCGCGGACGGCGTGATCGGCCTGCTGCCCGCCCTGCGCGCCGCCGAGGTGACGGACCTGCTGGCTAGAGCTGCTTCACCGCCGCCAGGAGCTTCGTGAGCGAGTCCTTCGCGTCCCCGAACAGCAGCGTCGTCTTCGGGTTGTAGAGCAGCTCGTTGTCCACGCCGGCGAAACCCGGCCGCATCGACCTCTTCATGAACACCACCGACTTCGCGCGGTCGACGTCGAAGATCGGCATGCCGTAGATCGGACTGGCCGGCTCGTCCCGCGCGCCGGGGTTCACCACGTCGTTCGCGCCGACCACCACGGCCACGTCGACCGACGTGATGCCGGGGTTGACGTCGTCGAGCTCCTTGAGCTGCTCGTAGGGCACGTCCGCCTCCGCGAGCAGCACGTTCATGTGCCCCGGCATGCGCCCCGCGACGGGGTGGATGCCGTACGACACGGCGACTCCGCGCTTCTCCAGCTGCGACACGAGCTCCCGCACCGCGTGCTGCGCCTGCGCGACGGCGAGCCCGTACCCCGGCACCACGACCACGTTGTTCGCGTACCCCAACAGGATCGCGACGTCCTCGACGGTGCCGGACTTGACCGTGCGCTGCTCTTGCTGTTGCGCGGTGGCGGTTGTCGCCTTGAACGCACCGAACAGGATGTTCGTGAGCGAGCGCCCCATCGCCTGCGCCATCAGCCGGGTCAGGATGGTGCCGGACGCGCCGACGAGCGTGCCCGCGACGATCAGCAGCGTGTTCGCCAGCACGTACCCGGACGCCGCCACGGCCAGACCGGTGAACGCGTTGAGCAACGAGATCGCGATCGGCACGTCCGCCCCGCCCACCGGCAGCACGAACAGCACACCGAGCGCGAGTCCCGCCGCCGCCAGCAGCCACAGCAGCACCCCGTTCGGCACCGCCACCGTCAGGGCGCACAGGGCGACCGACGCCACACCGGCGGCGATCGCGAGCTGCCGCCCGGCCGGCAGGAGCACCGGGCGCGTGGTCATCAGCTCCTGGAGCTTGAGGAACGTGACCACCGAGCCGGAGAAGCTGACCGAGCCGATCAGGACCGTCAGCACGGACGCGAGCCGGAACAGCACCGTGGTGTCCGGCACGGCGAAGAACTCCGCGAGTGCGACCAGGGCCGCGGCGGCGCCACCGACCCCGTTGAACAGCGCGACCATCTGCGGGATGGCGGTCATCTTCACGGAGCGCGCGGCCGGGATGCCCACGGCCACGCCGAGCGCGATGGCGAGCAGGATCCACAGTCCGTTGTGGACGACACCGTGGACGTAGGCGGTGACCACCCCGACCAGCATGCCGAACGCGCCGATGAAGTTGCCGTAGCGCGCGTACTTGGGCGAGCTCAGGCCTTTCAGCGCCAGGATGAAGCACAGCGACGCGACGAGGTACATCAACTGGACGATGGTCATTTCTTGAACATCTCCAGCATCCTGTCGGTCACCACGAACCCGCCGACCACGTTGACCGTCGCCAGGAACACGGCGAGCAGCCCGAGCACCAGTTCCAGCGTGCTCTCCGCCGACCCCGTGATCAGGATCGCGCCGACGAGGATCACGCCGTGGATGGCGTTCGCGCCGGACATCAGGGGTGTGTGCAGGATCGTGGACACCTTCGAGACCACCTCGAAGCCGACGAAGACGGCGAGCACGAAGATCGTCAGCAGGTCGATCACGGCAACTCCTTGCGGATCCGACCGTCGTGGGTGAGGCAGCAGCCGTCGAGCACCTCGTCGGTGAGGTCCGGCGACACCGTCCCGTCCGCGATCATCAGCTTGAGCAGGTTCACGACGTTGCGCGCGTACAGGCGGCTCGCGTGCACGGGCATCGACGACGGGAGGTTCTGGGCGCCGTGCACCAGCACGTCGCCGACCCAGGTCTCCGAGCCCGCGACGGAGCCCGCGTAGTTGCCGCCGGACTCCGCGGCCAGGTCGACGAGCACGGAGCCGGGGGCCATCGCCTTGAGCATGTCGGTCGTGACGAGGACCGGGGCCTTGCGGCCGGGAACGGCGGCGGTGGTGATCACGACGTCGGAGGCGGCGACGTGCTCGCCGATGAGCTCTCGTTGGCGTTCCAGGAACTCCTCGGACTGCACGGACGCGTAGACGCCCGACTGGGTCTCCAGGTCGAGCTCCAGGAACTTCGCTCCCAGGCTGCGGACCTCCTCGCCGGCCGCCTTGCGCACGTCGTACGCCTCGACGACGGCGCCCAGACGGCGGGCGGTCGCGATGGCCTGCAGGCCCGCGACGCCCGCGCCCAGCACCAGCACCTTCGCCGGGGGCACCGTGCCGGCCGCCGTGGTGAACATCGGGAGGAAGCGCGGCAGTCGTTCGGCGGCGACCAGGACGGCCCGGTAGCCCGCCACGAGTGCCTGCGACGACAGGGCGTCCGCGCCCTGGGCCCTGGTGACGCGGGGCAGGAGGTCGAAGCTGAACGACGTGACCCGGCGTTCGCGGTAGACCTCGAGCAGGTCCCGTTCGGCACCCGGCTGCAGGAAGCTGATCGTGACCGCGCCCGGTTTCAACCGGGAGGCCTGGTCGGGCGACAGCGGTTGCACGGACACGACGACGTCGGACTCGGGTGTCGGGTCCTCGGGCGTCACGGTCGCGCCCGCCGCCCGGTAGGCGGCGTCGGGGGCGTGGGCGTGTCGCCCGGCGCCCTCCTGGACTTGCACGGTCAGACCGGCGTCGACCAGCGACGACACCGTGTCCGGTACGCAGGCGACTCGGCGCTCGGCGGGCCGCGACTCTGCGGGGGTTCCCACTTTCACCGTACGCACGTTACGCGATCAAAGGTGACCTGGGCCACATCACAGTTGCCAGAGCACCGCACCGGCGAGGGTCAGGCACCCTGCCAGCCCAACGGCGGGCACGACCCGCTTACCGAGCGTCCACGCGCTGGCGTTGGCGATCGCGTAGTAGAGCAGCACGCAGAACGAGCTGAACACGATCGCCCGTGTGACGTCGACGGTGAGCACCAGCCCGATCGCGACCAGCCCGGTCGCGATCTCCGCCCAGCGCAGGTCGGCCAGGAAGCCGGGCAGCCTGCGGTCGCGCGCCATGGCCAGCGCGGTCCGGCTGACGCCCAGTTGCAACGACAGCAGCGAACCGAGGGCGGCCAGGCAAGCGGCGACGCGGATTACGGGCGCCAGAGAAGGCGACACGTCAGCCAGGGTCGACACGGCCAGACGACTGCCCAGCGCGTTCAACGCCACGACAGCCACCACGGCGTAAACGACCAAGGTGATGGCCAACGCGATGACCACGGCACGGGGGATCGTGCGTTCTGGTTCTCGAACCTCCTCTCCGAGAGTGGCAATGCGCGCGTAGCCGGCGAACGCAAAGAAGAGCAGCGCGGCGGCGGGAAGGATTCCTGAGGGCAGGAACTCCGCCGGCTGCACGGCATCGCGTGCCGTCACAGCGGTCAGCACCAGGACGAGCAGAACGGCGACCACGATCACGCGGGTGACCAGCGCCGACTTCTGGACGCCGGTCAGGTTCAGCACGGTCAGCGCCACGATCGCCGCCACCGCAACGGTTTTGGGTGCGCCGACGTACACGCCGACCGTCAGCGCCATGGCCGCGCACGACGCCGTCTTGCCGAGGACGAACGCCCAGCCGGCCAGGTCGCCCCACACGCGCCCGAGGCGTTCCCGCCCGTAGACGTACGTGCCGCCGGACTGCGGGTAGCGGGCCGCGAGCCAGGTGCTCGACAACGCGTTGCAGCAGGCCACCACACCCGCCACGACGAGGCTGACGAGCAACGCGGACCCGGCCGCCGCTGCGGCCGGGGCGAACACCGCGAACACGCCCGCGCCGATCATCGAGCCGAGCCCGACGAAGACGGCGTCGGTGAGGGTGAGACTTCGGGTGAGCTGCACCCCGTCAGTGTGGAACAGGGCAACCCGGGGGCTTGCCGGCGGGGAAGAAGTTCGGCAGCAGTTCACCCGAGTCGTAGTAGCGGTGGTAGACCGGCGTCAGCCCGCCCGACACGGGTGGCACGATCCAGGACCAGTCGGCGGGGCAGGTTCGTCCGGCGGCCTCCTCCTTCTCCAGGTGCGTCAGGAACCTCTTCGACTCGGTGTGGTGGTCCGTGATCGTGACCCCGGCCTCCGCGAACGAGTGCAGGACGGCGCGGTTGAGCTCCACCAGGGCTCGGTCGCGCCACAACGTCGCCTCTGACGACATGTCCAGGCCCATCCGCTTGGCGAGGTACGGCAGCAGGTCGTAGCGGTCGTGGTCGGCCAGGTTGCGGGCGCCGATCTCGGTGCCCATGTACCAGCCGTTGAACGGCGCCGACGGGTAGTCGACACCCCCGATGCGCAGGCGCATGTTGCTGATGGCGGGAACGGCGTGCCACTTCACGCCGAGCGTCGCCAGCCACGGGAGGTCGGGGTGCGACAGCGGGACCTCGAGCACCGCGTCGGCCGGGATCTCGGCCAGCGCGGGGTCGTGGCCCTCGCAGGAGACCATCAGCGGCAGCACGTCGAACGGGCCACGGGTGGACGGCGGCTGCCAGCCCCGCTTCACCGCGAGCTCTGTGAGCTCCAGGTTCCGCGCGTCGCCGAGGACGCCGCCGTCGGAACCGCGGTAGGCGGCGTAGCGGATGATCTGCTCGTTGAGGATCCGCGGGGCGTGCGTGCCGGGTTCGGCGGGGGCGAAGACCGTGATGACGGGGCGGATCTTGCCCTTGTTGGTGGCGACGCGCAGGTGCTGCACGCACTCCTTCGCGACGTCGGCGGGGGCCGACGTCTCCCGGAGGTCGCGCACCTTCAGGCTCCGCCAGTACAGGCGGCCGATGCAGCGGGAGCTGTTGCGCCAGGCCACGCGGGCGCCGAAGGTCAGTTCGGCGGCGGTGTGGCGGTAGGTGCCGGTCGCGGCGATCTCGGCGTGCACCTCGGCCAGCCTGGCCTCGACCGGTCCGAGGTCAGGGTGTTCGGCGTGGTGCTGCCGGACGAAGTCCTCGGCCTCGGCGATGTCGATCTCGACGGTGTTCTCGACCTGCGCCGGGGGAAGCGCCGTGAGGGAACGGGGCAGCACATCAGTCGGGACGGGGGTCATGGCGAGGCACCGTAGTTGCGCTTTCGGGTAGTGGAAACCGCCTGTAGCGCTACGCCATCTGGATCACTGGACCGCGTCCGACACGCTCAGCGAATGCTTGATACCGCAACCGGGTGACAATGGGCGCGACAAAGGGTGGTTCTGGACCGTTATAGCGCCGTCATCAAACAGTGATCGGCGATCTAGGTCGCCGACGGACTCGACCCGTTCGAGTGAACTTCGGCCGGCATCCGCCAAGCGGTGAAACGCGTCATCCCCTTGACGGCCACCGAATGCGGCAGGAGGCGGAAGGCGGAGTTCCGCAACGCCAGGGCGACCGGCGACCGCACCTCGATGCCGAACCTGCCCGCCATCCGCGACCCTTTCCACACCGCTTGCGCGCGGGGTCTCCGCAACGCGTCGTAGCGGGCGAGATCACCACCGACGGCCGCCAGCGTCACCGCGTCCTCCAGCGCCATGCACGCTCCCTGCCCCAGGTAGGGCGTCATCGCGTGCGCCGCGTCGCCGAGCAGCGCGACCCGTCCCTTCACGAACGTCGGCAGCAGCGGCAGCTCGTAGATGTCGTGCCTGATCACGTCGGGCGTCGACGCCACGAGACGGGGCAACGGGTCGTGCCAGCCCGCGAACAGCTCAAGCGGGTCCAACGGCGCCTGAGGGGGCGCCACGGCGGCCATGTACCAGCAGACCCTGCCGTCCCCCAGCGGCAGGATCCCCGCCTCGCGGCCGGGACCGAGCGTCTGCGAGATCGGCAGGTCGTACGGCCCCGGCGCCACCCCGCGCCACGCCGTCGCCCCCGCGTACACCGGTTCCGGCGCGCCGGGCAGCAGTTCCGCGCGCAGCCGGCTGTGGATGCCGTCCGCCGCCACCACGAGGTCCGCGTCCAGCTCTTCGGCGCTGGTGACCTCGACGTCGTTGACGAGGATCTCGGACGGCAGGGCGCGCAGCAGGACGCCGTGCAGGTCGGCGCGGTGCATCGCGACGACCCGGTCCTGGCCGACGTCGGGCAGGTGCACGAGCCAGCGCCCGTCGCAGGACCGCACGCCGCCGGACACGCGCGGGGTGCCCAGCCGCCGGACCTCGTCGGCGACGCCCATCCACTCCAGCGCGCGCAACGCGTTGGGCATCACCCCGACACCGGCGCCGATCTCACCGAAGGACGCCGCACGCTCGTAGACGACGACCTCCCAGCCGACGCGCCGCAACGACACCGCCGCCGCCAGCCCGCCGATGCCGCCACCCACCACGATCGCCTTCATCGCATCCTCCTCTACAGGTGTAGAGGAATCTACACCTGTAGAGTGCGTCCCAGGACGAGATCGGGACCACGATGCGCAAAGACCTCATCACCGACGCCGCGATCCAGCTCGTGGCGGAGCAGGGCATGCGGGGCCTCACCCACCGGGCGGTCGACCGCCGGGCCGGCCTGCCGGAAGGCTCCACGAGCGCGTACTTCCGCACCCGCAAGGCGCTGGTCGAGGGGTTCGTGGAACGGCTCGCCGCCCAGGAGCGGATCGACACCGCCCTCGACCCGGCCGACGTCGCGGGCAGCATCGCGAGGACGCTCGACAGCTGGCTCGTCGAGCGGAACCGGACGCTCGCCCGGTACGCGGCGATGCTCGAGGCCACGCACCACCCCGAGCTGCGGTCGATCCTGGTCCACTCGCCGCGCGAGCAGGCCACGGCGCTCGCGAAGGCGTTGGGGCACCAGGATCCCGAACGCTCCGGCGCGCACTTCACGGCGTTCCTGGAGGGCCTGCTCTTCTACCGGCTCGTCGGCGGCGGCAGCACGACCGGTCCGGAGCCGGGCACCGAGGAGAGCGTGGCCGACCTGCGCGACGCCGTCGAAAAGGCGTTGCGGCCGTAGGTACCGTGGGTTTCATGGGATTCGGGTACGGGGTCTTCTACCTCTGATCACGGACGTGTGCCACCGCGCAACACGTCCTGATTTCGCGTACCCAGAAGAGGATCCCCGTGCGTTCGCATGTGCATCTGACGACCCAAGATCTCACCAAGGGCTATGAGGCCGGGCCCGTCGTCGACGGCATCTCACTGACGGTCTCCGCGGGCCAGCGTCTCGGCGTCATCGGCGAGAACGGCCGCGGCAAGACCACCCTCCTCCGCCTGCTGGCCGAAGACCTCGCACCGGACCAGGGAACCGTGACGCGCCACGGTTCGTTGAGCCTCGTACAACAGGAAATGCCGTTCAACGAAGGCGAAACGGTGGGGGACCTGCTGTCCGAAGCACTGCGCGAGAGCCGTCGAGCACTGTCCGAACTGGACAGTGCGGCGGAGCCGTTCGACGAGCAGCGCTACGCCGCCGCCCTGGCGCACGCCGAGGACATCGAGGCGTGGGACGCCGAACGCCGCGCCGACATCGCGCTCAAGGCGCTCGACGCGGACCACGACAGGTCCGCGGGGCTGGCCCGGCTCAGCGTGGGTCAGCGCTACCGCGTCCGGCTGGCCTGCCTGCTCGCCGAGCGCGCGGACGTCCTGCTGCTCGACGAACCGACCAACCACCTCGACGCGGCCGCGCTGGCGTTCCTCACCGAACGCCTGCAGCAGCACCACGGTGTCGTGGTGCTGGTGAGCCACGACCGCACGTTGCTCGACGAGGTCTGCACCCAGCTGCTCGACCTCGACCCGAGCCCGGACGGCGAGGTGCACCTGCACGGCGGCGGCTACCGGGCCTTCAAGGAGGCCAAGCGCGCCGAACGCCGCCGGTGGGAGCAGCGGTTCGCCCAGGAGGAGGCCGAGCACGACGAACTGGCCGAGAAGGTCGAGCGCGCCCAGACGCGGCTGAAGGACGCCTGGCGGCCGCCCAAGGGGGCGTTCAAGCACAAGCGCGGCACGCGTGCCGCGAACAAGATGCGCAACGTCGCCCGCAGGCTCGAGGAGCTGGACGGCCAGCGGGTCGGCGCTCCCCCGCCGCCGTTGCGCTTCACGCCACCCGAGCTGGAGGCGAGCGGCGACCTGCTGCACGCCACCCCGCTCACGGTGCCGGGAAGGCTCGAGCTCACCGAGCCGATCTCCCTTGCCGCGGGCGAGAAGCTGCTGGTCACCGGCCCGAACGGGGCCGGCAAGTCGACGCTGCTCGCCGTGCTCGCCGGCCGGCTCCAGCCGTCGAGCGGCACCGTCCGCCACGCCGGCAGGGTCGCGTTGCTGGCGCAGGAGTCCTCGTTCGAGAACGAGGGCGCCACCGCGGCGCGGCTGTGCCCGCGGGTGGAGGAACTCGGCCTGCTGCGGGGGAAGGACGTCACGCGACCGGTCAGCCGGCTCTCCACCGGGCAGCGCAGGCGCCTGGAGCTCGCGATCCTGCTGAGCGGCGGTCCGCACGTGCTGCTGCTCGACGAACCGACCAACCACCTGTCGATCGCCCTGGTCGACGAACTGACGGAGGCGCTCCGGCGGACACCGGCCGCCGTGGCCGTCGCGACCCACGACCGGCAGATGCGGACGGATTTCGCGTCGTGGCGTTCCGTGACCCTGAAATCACCTTCACGGAGTCCTGAATTTTCTGTACGTTCGGAATAGGTCCTCTGCCGAGCACTGGGAGGTGTGCGAGATGACCGAACTGATCTCCGACGAACTGCCCACGAAGCGCCAGACCCCGTTCGACCCGCCCGCCGAGGTCACCGAGATCCGCGAGAAGGCCCGCATCAGCAGGCTGAAGTTCGCCGACGGTCACCTCGGCTGGCTGGTCACCGGTCACCACCAGGTGCGCGAGGTGCTGGGAAGCCCGAAGTTCACGAACGACCCCTCGAAGCACCACATGCTCGACGTCCGGTTCCAGGGCGAAGCGCCGCCCGAGCGGCGCAAGGTCGAGCCCGGCATGTTCCTGAGCCAGGACCCGCCGGACCACACCCGGCTGCGCAAGATGCTGCAGGGCCAGTTCACCGTCCGGCGGATGAACCAGCTGTCCGAGTGGATCGGCACGATCGTCGACGACCAGCTCAAGCACCTGCGGTCGTTCGACGGCAGGGCGGACCTCGTGAAGGAGTTCGCCCTCCCCGTGCCGTCGCTGGTCATCTGCGCGATGCTCGGCGTGGACTACGAGGAGCGCCACCGGTTCCAGGAGGACACGGCGAAGCTGCTGAGCCTGGAGTCGACGTTCCAGGAGGCCATGGACGCGATGGGGCGCATCCAGGTCTTCATGCGGGAGCTCGTCGCCCGCAAGAAGGAGACCCCGGGCGACGACATGATCAGCGACCTGATCGCCACGGGTGAGCCGACCGACGAGGAGGCGGCGAACATGGCGCTGCTCCTCCTGCTGGCGGGTCACGAGACCACGGCGAACATGCTGGGCATCGGCACGTTCACGCTCCTGCAGCACCCGGACCAGCTGAAGGTCCTGCGCGACGAGCCCGAGGTCATCGACAACGCCGTCGAGGAGCTGATGCGCTACCTGTCGATCATCCACTTCGGACCGGTGCGCACGGCGACCGAGGACGTGGAGATCGACGGCCACCTCATCAAGGCGGGCGACACCGTCCTGATGCACGTGCCGGCGGCGAACCGGGACCCGGAGAAGTTCCCCGGCAACCCGGAGGAACTGGACCTGCGCCGCCCGGCGAGCGGCCACGTCGCGTTCGGCCACGGCATCCACCAGTGCCTGGGCCAGCAGCTGGCCCGCATCGAGATGCGGATCGGGTTCTCCAAGCTGTTCCAGGAGTTCCCCGACCTCCGCCTCGACGTGGCACCGCAGGACGTCCCGCTGCGCACCGACATGGGCATCTACGGGGTGCACTCGCTGCCAGTAGCGTGGTCGTCATGAAGATTTCGGTCGACCAGTCGAAGTGCTGCGGATCGGGGATGTGCGTTCTGACCGACCCGGACCTCTTCGACCAGAACGAGGACGACGGCACCGTCGTGCTCCTGCAGGAACACCCGGACGAAGCACACGAGGCCACCGCGGAGGAAGCGGCGGGCCTCTGCCCGGCCGGGGCGATCACGATCAGCTGACCGCCGTCGGTACCAGGCGACACACCAGTGCCCCGTCGCCTGGTACCGACGACCGCCCCGCCCCTGGGCTCGGGCCGTGAACACCGCGCCCGGCTGGTACCCGGACAACGCCGACCCGCGCTACGTGCGCTGGTGGGACGGCAACCAGTGGACGCACCACCTCCAGCCGCGCCGGCAGCAGACCGACGCCCACCACCTCGAGATGCAGGTGGGCGGCACGGGCCAGGACCGAGTGGCACACCAGGTCCAGCGCGCCGGCATCGCGCAACCGGTCCGGGGAGGCGGAGGCAGCCTCTTCACCGAACCGGTCCTGGTGGTGAACCAGAAGGCGAAGCTGATCGAGATGTCGAACTCCTACGTCATCTACGACCAGCACGCCCGCCACCTCGCCACCGTCGAACAGGTGGGCCAGTCCGGCGCCGCGAAAGCGTTGCGCGCCTTCACGAAGATGGACGCGGTGCTCGACGTCCGCCTGGAGATCCGCGACGTGCACGGCCACCCGCTGCTGCGCGTCACCCGCCCGGCGACGATGTGGAAGTCCAAGGTCCTGGTGGAACGCGGCGACGGCATGCCCATCGGCGAGATCATCCAGGAGAACGTCTTCGGCAAGGTCCGCTTCTCCTACGTCTGCGGCGGGATGAAGGCCGGCGGCATCCACGCGGAGAACTGGCGGGCGTGGAACTTCTCGCTGCAGGACCACACCGGCACCGAGGTCGCCCGCATCACCAAGACGTGGCAGGGCCTGGGCAAGGCGATGTTCTCGACCGCGGACAACTACGTGGTGCAGTTCCACCGGCAGGTGCCGGACCCGCTGCTGAGCATGATCGTGGCTTCGGGCGTCACCGTGGACACGGTGCTGAGCCAGAACCAGGGCTGACCCGGAGCCGGGGGCGAGCAGGGAACGCCTGCGCCGCCTGGGAAGCGGTGAACGCGACCACGACGGCGATTGCGCGCGATGCCGGGTCGAAGGCGCCCACCGCCTCGAGGCGACGTCACTCCGAAGGCAGCCACCTCACGAAGTGGCCATCCGCAGCTCCTCCACCTCGGCCTGGAACCCGGCAGCGGTCAGCGTCTCCTCGGCCAGCCGCCACTGCTCCCGAGCCTCCCGCGCCCGCCCGGCCCGCTCCAGGGCGTTGCCGAACACCCGCAGGGAGCGGCCGAACTCCGGCGGCGACCCCATCTCGCGAGCCGACTCCAGCGCGAGCGACGCCAGCCTCAACGCCTCGTCGGCCGAGTGCGCCATCCCGGACCTCAGCCGCCACACCCAGATCCGGCCCTGCCGGTCGTCGTGCGCCTCGAAGAAATCCCAGGCCTGCTCCAGCTGCTCCTCCGCGGCGGCGTCCACCCCGGACCGCACCAGCGTGTCCGCGAGGAACAACCGGACGTTCGCCGCCAGGTCCGGGTCGCCGAGCTTCTGCGCGGCCGCCAGCGAAGACCGCAGCAGCGAGACCGAGAGCTCCAGCTCCCCGGTGAACTGGTGCAACCGCCCCAGCTCGAGCGTCGCCATCAGTTCGCTCTGCTCGTCGCCCATCTCGCGGGCGATCAGCCGGGCCCTCTGCAGGTACTCCGACGCCGCGTCCAGCCCGCCGGCACGCCGTTCGATGGCGCCCAGCGAGCAGAGCACCTCGATCTCGCCGTGCCGGTTCGCGGAGGCGGCGAACCGGGTCATGGCCTCGCGGTGGGCCGAGCGGGCCTCGGCGGACCGGCCGCCCCACTCGTGCATCCAGCCCATGCCGTACCAGGCGTAGGCCTCGCCCCACACGTCCCCGGCGGCGGCGAAACCCTCCTGCGCCGCCTGGAAGTTCTCCGAGGCGGCGGCGTAGTCGTGCATCCGCGCGCGCAGGATTCCGCGCTGCTGGAACAGCATCGGCCTGCGGTCGGCCGGCGCGCACGACAGGCCCAGGCAGTTGATCTGCTCCCAGTCGTCGAAGCGCGCCCGCAGGTCGCAGAACGCCATCGACCGGATCGCGAGCTCCGCGGCGAGGTCGCCCAGGCCGAGCGCCGCGGCCTGGTTGATCACGGCGTGGACGTTCTGCCACTCCGCGTCGAACCACTCCGCCGCGTCGCCGAGGTCGAACGGTTCCAGCGCCACGGGATCCAGCCGGACGCCCTGGTGCGGCAGCTCCGCGTCCGCGCGCATCGCGAGGTCCAGCCACTGCTCGAACAACGGCCTCAGCGCCACCGCCGGGTCCTCGGTGGCGGTCTCGCGGCCGAAGGCGCGCAGCAGGTCGTGCAGGCGGTACCGCACCTGTCCCAGCGCGTCGCGGCCCGCGTAGTCGACCAGCCTGGCGTCGACCAGCGCCTCGACGTGGTCCTCGGCGTCGTCGGGGTCGAGGCCCAGCAGCGGGGACGCGACCCAGGCAGGGAAGTCCGGGGTGTCCACCAGCGACAGCAACCGGAACGCGGCCCGGTGCGACTCGTCGAGGCCGTCGTAGGACAACGCCAGCGAGGCGCGCACGTCGAGGTCGCCCAGCGAGAGCTCGTCGAAGCGGCGGCGCTCGTCGGACAACCGGCCGGCGAGCTTCGCGAGCTGCCAGTGCGGGCGCGCCACCAGACGGGCCGCCGCCACGCGCAGCGCCAGCGGCAGGTTGCCGCAGTAGGTCACGATCTGCTGTGCCGCGGCGGGTTCGGCGGCGCAGCGGGCTTCACCGACGGCCGCCCGCAGCAGTGCCAGGGCGTCGGACGGGGGCAGGACGTCCAGCGGCACGACGTGCGCCGCCTCCAGTCCCGCGAGGGCGGCGCGGGAGGTCACCAGCGCGGCCCCGGACGTGGTGCCCGGCAGCAGCGGCCGGACCTGGGCCTCGTTCACCGCGTTGTCCAGCACGACCAGGATCCGCCGGTCCGACAGCAGGTCGCGGTACAGGTCGACGCGGTCGTCCACAGTGGACGGGATCGCGCCGCCCGACACACCGAGGCCGCGCAGCAACCGGTCGAGGGCCGCGGCCGGCTCGACGGGCTTCTGCTCGCCGCCGCGCAGGTTCAGGTACAGCTGGCCGTCCGGGAAGGCGTCGCGCACGACGTGGGCGCAGTGCACCGCCAGCGAGGTCTTGCCGACACCGCCGGGTCCGGTGATCGTCCACGTCCCGCCGGAGCGCAGCCCGGCGGTGAGGCGCGCGACCTCGTCGGCACGTCCGGAGAAGTCGCCCACCGCGGGCGGCAGCCACGACGGTCCGGCCTGGACGGCGACCGGTGCCGACGAACCGGCGAGGACCTCCATGTGCAGGGCGCGGAGCTCGGCGTTCGGGTCGATGCCGAGCTCGTCGGCGAGCACTTCCCCGGCGCGGCGGTAGACGTCGAGCGCCTGCGCCTGCTGACCGGTGCGGTGCAGGGCGAGCATCAGCTGGTACCAGAACCGTTCGCGCAGCGGGTGTTCCGCGACGAGCGAGCGCAGCTCGTCGACGACCTGGTCGTGCCGGCCGAGCTGCAGTTCGGCGTCGTTGCGGCGTTCCAGCACCTCCCAGCGCTGCTCGTTGAGCCGCTGCACGTCGGTCTGCTCCATCCGCAGCGACGACACCTGGTCGAGCGCCGGTCCGCGCCACAGCGCCGCGGCCTCGCCCAGGAGCCGGGCCTCGGTCTCGAGGTCGGGCGCGCGCCGGGCCTCGGCGCGCAGGCGCTGGAAGGTCAGCAGGTCGAGCTGGTCGTCCTCGACGTGGATCGAGTAGCCGGTGGGCCACGTGCGCACCAGCTTGCGGTCCGCCAAGTCGTCCAGCGACTGTCTCAACCGCATGACGTACGTCTGCAGGGTCGCGCGCGCGGCACCCGAAGGCTCTTCGCCCCAAAGGTGTTCCATCAGTTCATACGTCGACACGGGCGCGTTGGCTTTCATCAACAACGCGGCGAGCAGGACGCGCTGCTTGGCCGAGCGCAGTTCCACGATCCGTCCGTCGTCGATGACCTGCAACGATCCAAGAACCCTGAACCCCCACCGCCGTTGCATGACGCCGATCCTAACCAGCCGGTAACCCGGAGGTGTCAGCGAAATGTCAGCGGGCCGCGTGATGATTCTCGCCCGGGGGGAGAACAACCTCGGCCGCGGCATCGGCGTTGTTCATGGGGGACAACGCCCGGGAAACCGGGCAGCACCGGTGCCGCGGCCGGCGCGGACCGGAGCGGCGCTTTGGCCCCCCAGCGGGGCGCCGCTCCTCCCCGGCGGTGTCGCCGGGGCTCGAAGCCCAACCTCTCCTCGGGCCCCGGTGACGCCTCCACGACGAACAGCGCGGGCACGCCCTACGCGGCGCCCTGCGAGCTCGTCATGAACTTCCCCAGGCTCGACGCCAGCCGGTCCGCGGCCTCGTTGCCCCGCATCCGCGCCGCCTCCTGCTTCAACGGCCGCATGCGGTCGCGGGTGCGCGCCGAGCGGATCGGGCCGGACACCGCGATCGCCTGCTCCCCGACCTCCAGCGCCTGCTCGGGTTCGTTGCGCACCAGGTAGTTCATCGCCAGCGCGGCGAGCCGGAACGACTGGCTGCGCGCGGCGTCCTCGCCCCCGGAGGAGATCGCCCTGGTGAGCAACGGGATCGCCGATCGCGCGTACCTCACGTCGCAGGTCCGCGCGAGCTCCGTGTGCACCATGCCGCCGATCGACACCAGGTCGGCCAGGTCGAAGAACCGCGCCCACGGCGGTGCGTCCTCCGTGCGGGCACGGGCGAACTCGTCCTCGGCGCAGGCGAACTGGCGCAGCGCCTGCCTTTCGGCGCCCAGCTTCGCGAGCGCCCACGCCTCGTTCGCGTGCAGGATGGACATGGCCAGGGTGGAGCCGCTGGCCCGCGCGACGGGCAGTCCTCGGCGGAACGAGGCCAAAGCGTCCTCCGCCAGCTCGTAGTGCAGGTGCACGCGGCCCATCCGGTAGTGGATGTTCGCCTCCAGCGCGCAGTTTCCCGATGCGCGCGCGAGGCCCATCGCACGGCCGAAGTGCAGGTGCGCCGACTCGAGCAGTCCCATGTCGAACGACGCCCAGCCGGCGAGGTTGTGCAGGTCCGCGATCGCGACCTGCAGCCGGTGCAGCACCCTGCTCGCGGAGCCGGCGTCGAGCAGCGGGCTCGCCCAGTTCAACAACGCGACGCAGGCGTCCCGGCAGGCACCTCCGCCGTATTCGTGGTCCAGCGCTCTGAGCGCACTCGTCAACGTTTCGACATGCCGCACGTCGGTTCTGTCCACGCGAGCCGGAAACGCATCGCCGTTGAACATGGTTGGCCCTCCTGACGTGCGTCGGACACCCTGAGCGGAGTCACCCGTTGCACACCGCCGGTACTCACGGCGCCGCCGACACCATCCCGTTGTCAGGCCTGGCCGGGAAGGGTCTTCCGACTCCCGCCGGACACGTCGGCGCGACCGCCACGACGCCGTGGTGGTCGCGCCTACGATTTCGGACGGTCGTGGTGATCGGAAAGGGCCATAGCGGTGTCAGCCGAGGAAAGCTGAATCCATTTCCCGTGACGGCACCTCACCGGAACGGCCGATCAGCTCACTCTTGCAGGGTCACCACCTGGGCGGGGCACCTGTCCACCGCGTCACGAACCCCCGGCAGCAGCTCCGCGGGAGGCTCCGAGATCAGCACGAGGCCGAGCCCGTCGTCGTCCGACTGGTCGAACACGTCGGGCGCGGCGAGCACGCACTGGCCCGATCCGATGCACCTGGCCTGGTCTATCCGGACGGTCGCGTTCTGCCGCACGTCACCACACCACCGGGATCTCGGCGGCGCCGTAGGTGATCATGTCGTTGCGGTAGCGCATCTCGGTCACGGGGACCGCCGGGCGCAGGTTCGGGAACCGCTCGAACAACGTCCGCAGCCCGATCTGCAGCTCCGCGCGGGCCAGGTTGGCGCCGAGGCACTGGTGCGGGCCGAACCCGAAACCCAGGTGCGACACGGCATCCCGTTCCAGGTCGAGCTCCTCGGCACGCGGGCACAGCGCCTCGTCGAGGTTCGCCATGAGCGACACGCTCACCCAGTCGCCCGCCTTGATGAGCACGCCGTCGACCTCGACGTCCTCCGTCGCCCTGCGGGTGAGACCCGGCCCGCCGAGCTGGCCGACGGTGTAGCGCATCAGCTCCTCGACGATCACGTCCGCGCGGCTCGGATCGCGCCGCAGGACCTCCAGCTGGTCGGGCTTCTCGAACAGGTGCAGCGTGAACAGGCCGAGGAAGTTCGACGTGGTCTCGTGGCCGGCGGCGAGCAGCCCGATGCACAGGAAGATCAGCTCTTCCATGCTGAAGTCCGTGTCGTTGGCCATCAGGCCGATCATGTCGTCGGTGGTGCCCGCGGCCTTCTTCTCCGCGACGATCGGCGTGAGCACCTCCGCGAGCTTGGTGGCGTGCGCGAGGTACTCGTCCTTCGAGCCGTTCTTGCCGAACAGGTCGCCGGCCGTGGCCTGGAACAGCTCCTGGTGCTCCGGTGGCACGCCCAGCAGTTCCGCGATCACGAGCGACGGCAGCGGCAGGCACAGCGAGCTGACCAGGTCGGCGG
The DNA here is from genome assembly GCF_021056325.1 of Lentzea sp. CC55. Taxonomy (NCBI): domain Bacteria; kingdom Bacillati; phylum Actinomycetota; class Actinomycetes; order Pseudonocardiales; family Pseudonocardiaceae; genus Lentzea; species Lentzea sp. CC55. Next base: position 334,416 of record NZ_JAJCXE010000046.1, read on the forward strand.
GAGCGCCCTTGGCCTCCATCGCGTCGAGGTGCTCGTCGACGATCTGCTGGATGCGGGGACGCAGCTCGTTCATGCGCTTGACCATGAAGCCGCGCGAGAGAGGACGGCGCAACCGCATGTGCTCGGCGCCGTCGATGCCGTTGATGTTGCCGGGCTGGTCGGGGTCGAGCACCGCCTCGCCCTCGTCGGTGCGCATCTCCGGCTGGCCGCCCTTGCGCGTGCTGAACCGCGGGTCGGAGAGCACCTGCCGGACCCCGGCGTAGCTCGACACCACCCACGCCTCGACACCGTTGGGCCAGACCATCTTCACCGGCCCATCGCTGACGGCCTCGGCGAAGCCGATCGGCGGGTGGAGCGGGTGGTCGCGTTCGTGGTGGACCGGGCAGACAGCAGCTTCAGTCACGGGAGTCCCCTCAATAGAACAGAACTGTTCTCTTGAAACCATCACCGAACGTAGCGCAGCTACTACGATCTGACGAGTTATTTGGTTCTAAAGGTCCCGATCAACGGTCTCAACAGGCCGTCCACGATGCCGCCGACCACGTCCTGCTCCTCCGAGCGGAGCACGAACGTCGAGATCAGCGCGGTGATGAGGATCCCGGCGTCGAGGTCGGTCGGCAGCTCACCGCGCGCCTTCGCCCGGTCCACCGCGACCTGCAGGTGCAGCGTGTAGGCGCGGTCGATGTGCTCCTCGCGCAGGTACGCGAGATCGGCGTCCTGACGGCTGCCCTCGAGCAGTCCCAGGAAGATCCCCGCGGTGTCGAACGGCATCGGCTCGCCCCACGCGACGAGGATCCGGCGGACGTCCTCGGCGAACGTGCCCTCGTCCGGCTGCGGCAGCTCGGGCAGGTTCGCCTTCAGCGCGTCGGTGATCAGCCGCGCCTTGGACGGCCAGCGCTGGTAGAGGCTCGCCTTGGACGCGCGGGCCCTGCTCGCGACGAGGTCCATGTTGAACCGGGCGTAGCCGACCTCGGCCAGGACGTGGAGCACGGCGGCGAAGACCTCCTGCTGACGCTCCGGCGCGTCCAGCGGCATGCGACCCAACGCCTCCTCCTCGGCTCAGGTGACGTGCACCGTACCGCCGGGGGCGTCGGCGAGCCGACCCGTGCGCCGCACCGACATCCACCGCAGCTGGGTGCCGTGCAGCGCCGTGACCAACGACTGGATCACGACCGCGTACATCAGCTGCCGGTAGACGAACTGCTGCAGGGGATACGCCCACAACGGCCGGAGGGACTCGCCGTCGAGCCTCAGCGCGTAGCCCGCGCTCGCGGTCTGGATCAGCAGGAACACCGTCCACACGATCAGCGCGAGAGGCGCGTCCGCGACGAGGAACCCGTACAGCACAAAGAGGTCCATCACCGGTGCGAGCAGTGGCAGCAGCAGGTGGAACGCCAGCAGGTAGAGAAGCCCGAACCGCCCCATCGGCCCCTTCTCGACCAGAGCCCCGCGATGTTTCCACATCGACTGAAAAGTGCCGTACGACCAGCGGTAGCGCTGGCGGAACAGGCCGCGGACGGTTTCCGGCGCCTCGGTCCACGCCCTGGCCTGCGGGCGGTAGGCGACCCGCCAGCCCGCGCGGGTGACCGCCATCGTGAGGTCGGTGTCCTCGGCCAGCGTGTGGTCGCTGACGCCGCCGACGTCGGTGAGCGCGGCCCTGCGGAACGCCCCGACCGCGCCCGGCACCGTCGGGATGCACCGCAGCGCGTGCAGGATCTGGCGGTCCAGGTTGGACCCCGCGCAGTACTCCAGGTGCTGCCAGCGACCGAGCAGGCCACGCCGGTTGCCGACCTTGGCGTTGCCGGAGACCGCGCCGACACCGCTGTCCGCGAACGGCTGCACGAGCTGGCCGATCGTGCCCGGTTCGAAGATCGTGTCGCCGTCCACGAGCACCAGCAGGTCGTGCTTCGCCTCGCGCACCCCCGCGTTGAGCGCCGCGGGCTTGCCCCGGTTGCTCTGCCGGACGACCGTGACGCCGGGCAGGTCCAGCTCCCGCGCGCGGTCCGCGGTGCCGTCGGTCGAACCGTCGTCGACCACGACCACCTCGACGTCGGCGAGGTGGTCGTTCGCGGCGATGGACCGCACGGTGGCGGCGATGTTCAACGCCTCGTTGTACGCGGGGACCACCACCGAGACCGGCGGCGCGAACCACGGCGGCGGTTCCAGCTCGCTCTCGCGCCGCAGCCTGCGGTCGGTGTGCGCGAGGCCGAGTTGCAGGAGCGTGCGCAGGATGCCGAGCAGGGCGGCGATCGCGATGGCCGTGCCGAACACGAGGAGCACGACGCCGCCGTTGCGCTGCGACCACGTGGTGACGGCGCCGGTGAACCGTTCGCGGGCGCCGGCGGGAACCGGCTGGTCGTCGGTGACCGTGACGAACCGGTACCCCGGCGTCCTCGTGAGCCCGCGGGCGATGTCCGCGCCGATGCTGCCGTCGTCGTGCAGGCGGACGACGCCTCCCCTGTCCCGCAACGACATCCGCACCAGCGTGCCCATGTCCTGGAAGTCGCGGTCACCGCTGTCGACCTCGGCGGGAGCGCCGACGAGCGGCACGTGGACGCCCAGCGCGTCGGCGAGCGCGGCCTGCGCGAACGCGAGGTTCAGCGGACCGGTGTGGTCGCCCTCGGCGCGGAAGCCGTCGATGCCGATCTGGTGCCCCTCCGCGGCGATGCGGCGGGTCAGCTCCGGGTTGCGGGTGACCTGCGCGCCGACGACGAAGAAGGTCGCCCTGATGTCCGCCTCGCGCAACACGTCCAGCACGCGCGATGTCCACTTCGGATCGGGTCCGCCGTGGAACGCCAGCGCGACGGTGCCTTCCGGGAGATCACGGCGTTCGCCGGCGTGCCGCACCGGCTCGGGCCTGACCGCGGTGTGGGCGTGGAAGGTCATCACGCCCATCAGCACGAGCAGGCCGAGCAGGATGGAGAGCCAGTGCAGCCGCGGCGGCCGCCTCACCACGCTCCCAGCAGGGTGCCGCCGACGACCGCGGCGAACACGATGAGTCCACTCGCGACGGTCAGGCTGATCAGCCGCGCCGCTACCCGTCTACCGCCGGTGCCGTCGACGAAGACCTGCATTTCCCTCTTCCCCCCAGAACGATGCGGACGGCCGCGACCACGAGGGCCGCGCCGGCCGATGCGGCGAGCCACGGGAACCCGGCGACGAGCCACGGGACCGCGTCCGCGACGAACTCCCTGCCGCTGCCCCACGACGACTGCCTGAGCGACTGACGCCGCCAGGCCGCGTTGCCGACCGCGACGACCACGAAGACGACCGGTGGCGCCGGTGCCACCGTCCACAAACCCACCCGGCGGACGAGCGCCGAGGACACGACCGCGCCCGCGACCAGCCAGACGCCGAACGCCCAGCCGAGCTCGTCACCGTCGGCCCAGATCCCCGTCTGCGCGAACACCGCCAGCACCGCGAGCGCCGCGAGACTGGGCAGCTCAACCCCCATGATCACCTAGAATAGTCGAGGGGGTGTCTTGTTCGTGCAACCACGTGGCGGCTATCACCGCACCACGGTCCTGGTCCTGCTGCGCACGGCCTGGTCGGTCGTGTGCGCGGTCGTGCTCGTGGTCTCGGGAGTCGCGTGGTCGACGGTGTCCACGATCTCGACCGGGGTCGAGCGGTCGTACGCGATCCCGGACGACGCACCCCGCTCGGAGTCCGGCCGCAACATCCTGATCATGGGTCTCACGACCCGCCTCGACCTGCACGGCGAACCGCTGCCCGACGACGTGCTGCGCCGCATGCAGGCGGGCGAGAGCGACCGCGGCGGCTACAACGCGAACACGCTGATCCTGTTGCGCATCCCCGATTCCGGGCCCGCCGTCGCGATGTCGGTGCCGCGCGACAACCTCGTGCCGCTGTCGTCGGGAGGCGAGGGCAAGATCAAGGAGGCCTACGGCCGGGCCAAGATCGTCGAGGAGGACCGGCTGCGCGCCGCCGGGACGCACGACAGGCGGGCGCTGGAACGAGCGGGCCGTGAAGCCGGGCGCCGCGCGCAGGTGCGGACGGTGTCGGCGTTCCTCGACCAGCCCGTCGACCACCTCGTCGAGATCTCGCTGATCGGGTTCTTCCACATCGCCGAAGGGCTCGGCGGCGTGGACGTGTGCCTGCGCGGGCCGGCGAAGGACCCGTTGTCCGGCGCGGACTTCCCCGCCGGCCCGCAGCACCTCGACGCGGGCCAGGCGCTGTCGTTCGTGCGGCAGCGGCACGGCCTGCCGAACGGCGACCTCGACCGCACCCGGCGGCAGCAGGCGTTCCTGTCCGCCGTGGCGAAGCGGCTCGAGGGCGCGGACGTGACGGCGGTGCAGGCGATGGTGGACATGGCGAAGCAGGACGTCGTGCTGGACGCCCGGTTCGACCTCGTGGAGTTCGCGCGCGACATCCCGGCGGAGGTGCGGTTCGACACGCTGCCGATCGAGGGCGGCGCGCACCTCGGCGGGCTCGACGTGAACAAGGTCGACCAGGAGAAGGTGCGGGCGAAGGTGACGGAGCTGGCGAGCGCTCCGCCTCCCCCGCCGCCGAACGACGGCGTCCCCTGCGTCGACTAGGCGCTCAACGCCTCTCGTACCTGGTCAGGACCACCCCGCCGGGGAACGTCCGCGTCTGCGCCAGGTCCAGCTCCACCCGGCCGTCCAGCGCGGGGAAGAACGGCTTGCCACCGCCGAGCAGGACCGGGTGCGTGACGACCTCGTACTCGTCGACCAGCCCGGCCCTCATGGCCGCCGCGGCCAGCGCCGCGCCACCGACCCTCATCGGGCCGCCGTCCCCGGCCTTGAGGCGGGTGATCTCGGCGATCGCGTCACCGGTCACCACGCGGGTGTTCCACCCGGCCTCACCGGTCGTCGTGGACGAGAACAGCACCTTCGGCGTGTCCCGCCAGTTCCGCGCGAACGCGGCCTGCGCCGGTGTGGCGTCCGGCCGCTGGTCGCCCGTCGGCCAGTGGGAGCTCATCATCTCCCACAGCCCGCGTCCGTACAGGAACACCTCGATCGCCTGCTCCCGCTCGAGCCACCACTCGAACAGCTCGTCGCTCGACACGCCCCAGCCGACGTCGCCGCTCGCGTCGGCGATGTGGCCGTCGAGGCTCAGGTTCATGCCGTAGACCAGTTTCCGCATGGTGCGATCCTCCCGTCAGCCGTCCTGGAAGTGGGACAGGCGCGACGCGGGGAACTCATCGGTGCGGACGGTCTCAGTTGCGGCGTTCGGTCACCCAGGTCGCGATCTGGGCGCGGGAGGTGAACCCGAGCTTCTGCAGGATCCGCTCGACGTGCCCCTCCGCGGTCCTGCGGGCGATCACGAGCCTGGCCGCGATCTCCTTGTTCGACATGCCCCCGGCGATCAGGTCGGCCACCTGCTGCTCGCGGCGCGTCAACGGCGTGGGGGTGGCGGCCGGGACGGGGTCCTCCGCCTGTTCCTCGCCGATGGCGAACGCGATGGCGTCCTCCAGTTCGAGGTCCATGCCCTTGCGGAAGACCGCGCGGAACTCCTGCTCCCCCAGCGCGGACACCGACATCGACTCGCACTCGCCGTGCGGGGCGCCGAAGTAGCGCGAACCGAACATCGGGTAGCCGACCGACTGCCAGATCTCGTTGGTGGCGCCCAGCAGCGTCGTCGCGCGCACCGCGTCGCCCTGCGACGCCGAGATCCAGGCCAGCACCTCGATCGCGAGCACGATGCCCAGCAGGTCGTGGAACGAGCGCTTGATCCGCAGGCACTCCCTGCCGAGCCGGTCGGCGCGCGCGAGGTCGCCGCTCACCCGCGCGCACAGCGCCAGCACCCAGATCGCGTAGGCCTGCGCCCACAGCTCGCCGTGTTCCTCGCCGACGGCCCTGGCCTCGGTGCAGAGCCGTTCCGCCGCGTCGAAGTCGTGCCGGAACGTGGCCGAGATCGCCAGTTCGACGCCGGCGAGCATGGTGTGGCTGTTGACCGTGCCCTGACCGCGGTACAGGCGCCTGGCCTCCTCGAACAGGCTCTCCGCGAGGTCGAGGTCGTCGCCGACGAGGTGCGTGCAGGCGAGGCGGTGCGTCGAGTAGGCGAGCGCGGACGCGTCCCCGGTCTCGAGGGCGTACTCCCGGCACTCGTCGAGCATCCTCGTCGAGGCGGGGATGTCGCCCTGCAGCGTCGCGACGTACCCGTTGACCCACAGCGCCTTCGCCCGCGACGGGCCCGGTTTCGCGCTCGCCACGGCGCGGTCGAGCCAGTAGCGGCCCTCGCCGAGCATGCCGCAGCCCGCCCAGTAGAACCACAGCGTGCCGGCCAGGTGCACGCACTGGTCGCCGTCCTGCTCGAAGCAGAAGTCGAGGGCGCAGCGCAGGTTCGCGTGCTCCAGCCGGGTGAGCGTGAAGATCTGCGGCTGGGCCGGGCCGAACCACTCCTGCTCGCGCCGCTCGGCCCACTCGATGAAGTGGTCGCGGTGCCGTTCCCGCACGACCTGCTCCCGGCCGGCGGCGCGCAGTTTCTCGAGACCGTACTGGCGCAACGGTTCCAGCAGCCGGAAGCGGGTGCCGGACGGGTGCTGCTCGGAGACGACGACCGACTTGTCGACCAGGCCCATCAACGACTGCAGGACGTCCTCGGGCGCCACGCTGTCGCCCGAGCAGACCCGTTCGGCGGCCTGGAGGTCGAACGTGCCGGCGAACACCGACGCCCGCGCCCACAGGACCTGCTCGGCCCGCGTGCAGAGGTGGAAGCTCCAGTCCACGGCGGCGTGCAGCGTGTGGTGGCGCGGGTCGCCGCCGCGCTTGCCGTCCGCGAGCACCCGGAACGTGTCGTCCAACCTGGACAGCAGGTGGTCGAGGGACAGCACGCGCAGCCGGACGGCGGCCAGCTCGACCGCCAGCGGGATTCCACCCAGGAGAGCGCAGATCTGCGCCACCCTGGCGCGGTTGCGCGAGTCGAGCGCGAAACCGGGTTCGACGGCGGCGGCCCGGTCGGCGAACAGCGCCAGCGCCGGTTCCCGCGGCAGCGGCGCGACCTGCCAGAGGTGTTCGCCGTCGACGCCGAGGCGTTCGCGGCTGGTGACGAGCACGCGCAGGCCGGGAACACCGCGCAGCAACGCGCTCACCAGGTCGGCGGTGGCCTCGACGACGTGCTCGCAGTTGTCCAGGACCATCAGCACCTGGCGGTCGCGCAGGTGTTCCACCAGGACGGTGCGGTGCCGGCGGACGGTGTCGTCGTGGACGCCCAGCTGCTCGAGCACCGAGTGCACGACCAGGTCCGGCTCGGTGACGCCGCCCAGGTCGACGAACCACACCCCGTCGCGGAACGCCCGGCTGGTCTCGCCGCCGACGCGCAGCGCGAGCCTCGTCTTGCCCACGCCGCCGACGCCCGTGAGCGTGACGAGGCGGGACTCGGACAGCAGCCTCCTGACCTCGGCCACGTCCTGCCTGCGGCCGACGAAAGTAGTTGTGTCGGCAGGCAAATTGCCTTTGCGACCTGCGGAAAGCGAACTGCCCACAGCGGCACCCTAGGTCGGCTGGATCTCCCGCTGCAACGCGGTCCCCCGGAGGCACCAACGGTGGAACACGGGTAGTTACCCCCTAGGACGCACGCGGTGATCTTGTCAGTCTTGAAGGCTTGGGACACGCCGGGGAGGGAGCCGATCATGGCCGCTGACGGTCTCGTGGTGGACGTCCGGGAGCAGAGCGGTGTCCTCGTCGTCCGCTTCAGCGGGCGGCTCGACTGGATCACGTACATGCGGGCGCAGGACGTGCTGCTCGACCACGCCACCAAGGAGCTCGTCGGCGTCGTCGTGGAGCTGGACGAGCTGGTCGCCGAGTCCCCAGCGCTGCTCGTGCTGTTCGACGTCGTGTGGCTGTCCGCGGCGCGCTGGCCGGGGATCTCGCTGAGCCTCGTGGTGAGCGGCCACGAGCTGCGGTCGACGCTCGAGTCCCGCGGGCTCCCGCGGCACATCCCGCTGCACTCGTCGACCGCGGCCGCGGTGGCCGCGGTCGTGCGGCTCAAGCACGAGGACAGGGTGGACGCGGCGCTGCCGACGTGCCGCTGCCTGCCGCACGTGGCCGAGCGGATCACCGAACGCGCCTGCGAGCGGTGGGGCGTCCAGTCGCTGCTCGACGTCGCCCCGCAGATCGCCGTCGAGCTCGTGTCGCACGTCGAGGACGACAGTCCGCTGGCGCTACTGCTGCGCATGCGTGGTGACAAGCTGTCAGTCGCCGTGCGCACGACCGCGCGGTTCGACCTCAGGCAGTGGCACATCATGCGGCGCAACATCGCGTCCATCGCCGTCTGCAACTTCACCATGGGCGAGACGCCTGCCGGGGGTGGCCGGCACATCGTCTGGGCGATGCTCGACGTGCCGGAGGACAGCAGGCGGCCCCCGAGCTACCTCCCGGAGATCGCCGCCTTCACCCACCAGGGTTAACGCTTCCGGGTCATTCCGGCGAAGCCGTTCTACCGGCGTGCGTCCCTACCGGGCGTGCATCGCCGCGATGCTGGTGCGGCAGGCCTGGACGACCTGGCGGTTCGCCGCCGTGTCGGGGGTGCCGTAGCCGCACCTCGGGCAGAACAGGACCGCGTTCGTCCCGTAGACGTGCACGTCGAGCGCACGGCGGCACGGACGGCACCAGCGCTGCCCGGTGAAGGGCATGACGTGGTCGGGGAGGGCGACGCACTGGTGCAGCCAGCAGCGGTGCCGCCCGCACGTCACCCGGGCGTGGGGGTCGAGGCCGAGCTCCTGCGCCAGGTCTTCCGCGCTCAGCACCGCTGTGAGAGTCACGTCGCCGGTCTCGGAGGAGGTCACCGGTCGCAGGTGCCCGCGTCGCCTCATGACGAGAACAATGCCCCTGCCGGGGAGCGCGGTTGTACCCGGATTTATACCTGTTCAACCTCACCCCCGCCGGATTCCACTTCGCACAGCACACCCTTTCCAGCGGCACGCGGGCGTCCTACTCTCGGATTCAACGGCGGCGCAGAGGTGTACTACATGGCGAATCCTGCGTACTTCCCTCCCCCGCACTCCAGCCGGATCGGCGCGAGTGACGTCGAGCAGCTGGAGTCGCAAACGCGCTCACTGCGTTCCGTGGACTACCGGTACGGAGGAGGGGCGTGCCGGGACGCCGTTGTCGTCCGGATCTACTGGGCCCAGCAGCTGCTCACGGCCGAGGCGTCGGACGCGGTGCGGGCACGCCTGCTGTCCGCCGTCGCGGACCTGCACAACCTCGCCGGGTGGACGTCGTTCGACAGCGGCCAGGTCGGGGCGGCCTACCACCATTTCGACCGCGCGCTGGATCACGCGCGCCATGACGAAGAGCTGACGACCAACATCGTTTATCGGCGTGGGCGCGTGCACCTGCACCACGGCGCACCGGGTGATGCGCTGGCGTATTTCCAGAGGGGCGCTTTCGCACCGTTGGCGGCGAGCATCATGTATGTGAACGAGGCGTGGGCGTACGCGCGCCAGGGCCGTTCCGCGGAGGCTTTGCGGGCGTTGGGCAAGGCGCAGGACTCGTTCGCGGCCGCCGACTCGGCGCACGCGCCGGACTGGGCGCGGTTCCACGACGAGACCGACCTGACCGCGATGATCGGCGTGGTCCACGCCGAGCTCGGCGACACCCGGCTCGCGATCCCGGCGCTGTCCGAGGCGGTCGAGCGGTTCGGGCCGGCGATGGCGCGCAGCCGGACGTTCTGCCTGATCGCGCTGGCCTGCTGCCACTTCCTCGACGGCGACCTCGACGAGGGCCGCGCCGTGGCGATGCGGGCGATGAGCGCGGCGCGGGAGCTGCGGTCGGAGCGGGTGTGGGACCGGATGCGCCCGCTGGAGCAGGCCGCGGCGGTGCGCGGGGTGGCGCTGCGCTGATCTTTGCAGAACCCGAACATCCGGCGCACCCGGCTCTGATCGTGAGCGGCCATCGTTGTGCGCCATGAACATTTCGCGAATCGTCGGGCTCGTGCCGGTACTGCTGCTGCTGGGCGCGGGAACCGCGTCGGCGCAGGAACCGATCACGATCAGCCCGGAGAAGGTGCAGAAGATCTGTTCGGAGCGGGTACCGCGGGTCGAGTCCCGCCTGAAGGCGCTGACGGACAGGATCAACGGCGGCCCGGAGACGCTCGGCTCGAAGAAGTGGATCGAGCAGAAGGCCGCCGACGCCCGCAAGGCCGGCAACACCGCCCGCGCGGACGTGCTGGACGCCCGGCTCGAGCTGCGCGACGCGCAGCTCGTGAAGCTGGGCAAGGCCGCCGAGCGGATCACCGGGTTCAAGTCCGAGCACTGCGGGGCGAAGTGAGGTGGGTCGCCGCACTGGCGCTGCTGGTCTCGCTGACGGCGTGCCGGGCCGAGGAGCCGCCGCCGGACCTCGATGATGTGGAATCAACGCTGAACAGCATCGAGTCGGACATCAACCAGCCGGGGTGAACGCGTGGATCGTGGCCTGGTGCTCGTCGTGGAGGACGAACCGGCGATCGCGGAGCTGGTCGCGCTGTACCTGCGGCGCGACGGGTTCGGCGTGCACCTGGAGTCCTCGGGGGACGCGGCACTGGCCGCGGTCCGGTCGCTGTCGCCGGTGGCGGTGGTGCTGGACGTCGGCCTGCCCGTGCTGAACGGCATCGAGGTCTGCCGGGCGATGCGCGCGGCCGGTGACTGGACGCCGGTGCTGTTCGTGACGGCGCGCGACGACGAGGTCGACCGCCTGCTCGGCCTGGAGCTGGGCGCGGACGACTACATCACCAAGCCGTTCAGCCCGCGCGAGCTGGCCCTGCGCGTCCGGACGGTCCTCCGCCGCGCTTCCGGACCCGTCTCCGACGTTCTGCAGGTGGGTGCGGTACGGCTCGATGTCGGGGAACGGCGTGCGTTCGCCGGTGGTGACGAGGTGTCGTTGACCTCCACGGAGTTCGGGCTGCTCGCGCACCTGATGAAGAACCCGCGTCAGGTGTTCTCGCGCGAGCAGCTCCTCAGCGCCGTGTGGGGTTATTCGTCCGTGGCCGGCACACGAACCGTGGACGTGCACATCGCCCAATTACGCGCCAAGTTCGGTGCTTCCAGTCCGATCCGGACGGTGCGCGGCGTCGGTTACTCGGCGGACGCGTCATGACCCTGGCGACCCGGATCGCGTTGGTGTGCCTGGGAGTCGTGGTCGTGGCCGTCGTCGTCGCGGGCTTCGTCTCAGCGCGTCTCGTCCTGTCGACGTCGCAGCAGGTGAGCCGCGAGATCCTGCGCTCGCAGGCCGACGTGGTGGCGGGCCGGATCTCGGACGACCGCGTCGAGCGGGTCCTGGAGGACCAAGGCATCGCGATCGTCCGGATCTCCGCCACCGGCGAGGTGACGGGACCCGACCGCGCCGCCGTCCGCGCGGCCCGGGACGTCGGCGTGCGCGAGGTGCTGTCGGGCTCTCCGGTGTCGGGGGTGAGCGGCCGCCTGAACGTGGAGGCCCGTCCGTCGGCGGCGGGCGGCTTCGCCCTGGTCCAGGAGACCGAGACCGGCGGCACCTACCGCAAACTGGTGCGCAACATCGTGTTCGCCCTGGGCGTCGGCCTGCTGGTGGCGGCCCTGGCGGGCCTCGCCCTGGGCGCGTACCTGGCCCGGCCGCTGCGCCGGGTGGCCGGCGTGGCCCACTCGATGAGCGCGGGCCGGCGCGACCTGCGCGCCCCGGTGGCGGGCGCCGCCGAGGTGGCCGAGGTCGCCGCGTCCGTGAACTCGCTCGCGGAGGCGTTGCAGCGCAGCGAGTCCCGCCAGCGCGACTTCCTGCTCTCCGTCTCCCACGAACTCCGCACGCCGCTGACCGCCGTGACGGGCTTCGCCGAGTCCCTGGCCGACGGCGTGGTCTCCGGTGACCGGGTGGCCCCCGTCGGCACCGTGATCCTCGACGAGGCCCGCCGCCTCGACCGCCTGGTGACCGACCTGCTCGACCTGGCCCGCCTGGGCGCCGACGACTTCCGCCTGGACCTGGCCGCCGTGGACCTGGAGCCGGTCGTCCGCTCGGCCGCCGAGGTGTGGCACGCCCGCTGCCACGCCCGCGGGGTGGAGTTCTCCCTGCAGGTCACGGCCTCGCCGGTGGTGCGGGCGGACGCGCGCCGCCTCCGCCAGGTCATCGACGGCCTGATGGAGAACGCCGTCCGCGTCACCCCCGCCGGCCGCCCGGTGGTGCTGGCGCTGTCGTCGGTGCTCCAGGTGCGCGACGGCGGGCCGGGACTGGCCGCCGAGGACTACCCCGTGGCGTTCGACCGCGGGGTGCTGCACGCGCGGTACCGGGGGTCGCGGCCGGTCGGGACCGGCGTGGGGCTCGCACTCGTGCACGGGCTGGTGACGCGGATGGGCGGGACGATCGTGGCCGGACCGGCCGCGGAGGGCGGGGCGGCCTTCACCGTGGCGCTGCCGCCGGCAGGACCTCGGCGGCCGGTCACTTCGACTGCGGGAGCTTGACCTTCTTCTTCGCTCCCGGCGCCGACGGCGGTGGCACCACCGGCCCGATGTCCCCGTCCGGGGCCTCGTCCAGATCGACGATCACCGGTGCGTGGTCGCTCGGCCCGGTGCCCTTGCGCGCGTGCCGGTCGACCCACGCGGCCTTGGCCCGCGGCGCCACCGAGTCGGACGCGAGGATCAGGTCGATCCGCATGCCGAGGTCGCGGTGGAACATCCCGGCCCGGTAGTCCCAGTAGCTGAACACCCGCTCGGTGGGCCAGCGGTCGCGCACGACGTCGTGGAACCCCAACGCCTTGATGGCCTCCAAGGCGGCGCGTTCGGGTTCGGTGACGTGGGTCGAACTCGCGAAGGCGTCGGGGTCGAACACGTCGGCGTCGGCGGGGGCGATGTTGATGTCGCCGCACACCAGCGCGTCGGCGGGGCCCGCCGCCAGCACGTCGCGCAGGGCGGCGAGCCATTCGAGCTTGTACTTGTAGTGGTCCGATTCGGGCTCACGGCCGTTCGGCACGTACAGCGAGTGCACGCGCACGCCACCACACGTCGCCGCCACGGCACGGGCCTCGATGTGCGGGAAGCCCGGTGCGCCGGCCACGCCCACGGCCACGTCGTCCAGGCCGACGCGCGAGAGCAGCGCGACGCCGTTCCACTGCGTTTCGCCGAACAGCGCGAACTCGTAGCCGCGTTCCTTCAAGGAGTCGCCGAGCAGCGCCGTGAAGGCGTCGTCGGCCAGCTTCGTCTCCTGCAGGCACACGACGTCGGGCTGCCGCTGGTCGAGCCACGGCAGCAGGCGGGGCACGCGTTGCTTGACGGAGTTCACGTTCCAGGTCGCCACTCGCACGCTCCAACCGTAGCCATCCGCGCTCAAGCCCGCATGGAACGAGGCGACCTCAGGCCGCGTGCCGCCGCCCACGCGATCACCGGCGCGCCTGGCTACCCGAAGGCTTCGGACAAGACTTCCGGCCAGGTGCTCAGAAGACCGAGAACACCTCCTCCGCGCGGTCCCGCCGCACGAACATCCGCCACGCGACGTCCGCGATGGCGTCGGGATCCAGCGTGCGCACCTCGCCGAACTTCTCCGGCGCCGCCGTCACCGCCCGGTGGATGTCGCCCCGTTCGACGAGCCCGCCGATCGTGAGCGTGCCGGCGTACACGCCCTTGCCGGCGAGCGCCGCGTTGAGCGTCAGCGCGTAGTTCCTCAGCGCCGCACCGGAAAGCGCGAGCGCCCCGAGCATCGGCATCGGCCGCACGGCGCTCAGCCCACCGGCGAACAACAGCCCGCCACCGCGCTCGGCCACGCCCGGCAGCACGTGCTGGACGACGTCGATCGCCGGGTAGAGCCAGCCCATCGCCCTGCGGGCGTCTTCCGACGTCGTCACCGCGATGTCCTCCGGCGCCTCCCCCAGGTCGGTCGCACCGGGCCCGTAGTACACGACGTCCACCGGTCCGATCGAGTCCAAAGTGGACCTCAACTGACCGGGCTCGCGCACGTCAGCCGCGAATGCCCGCGCCTTCACCCCTTGCGCCGCCAACCCCGCCAGATACCCCTCATGCCGTTGCGCACTGCGGGAAACAAGCACGACGTCGTAGCCCTCGCGCCCGAACCGGTGCGCGACCGACAGACCGAGCCCGGGACCAACCCCGAGCACAACCGCGGTGGGAGACATGGATTCCGTCCTTCCGCCCCTAATTCGAGGGCACCCTCGACTTATGCGGCCGACGCTACCACAAAACTTGAGGGCACCCTCGACTTAACCGCTGAGTAGGATCCGGCGCATGGTCACCGCGTCGAGGCCCCTGCGTGCGGACGCGGCACGCAACAGGGACAAACTGCTGGCAGCGGCCGCGGAACTCTTCGCGGACCGCGGCCTCGACGTGCCGCTGGAACACATCGCCCGCAAGGCCGGCGTCAGCATCGGCACGCTCTACAAGCACTTCCCGACCCGCGACGACTTCGTGTCGTCGATCTTCCCGGAACGCCTCGCCGCCTTGGAGGAGATCGGCGCCAAGGCCTTGGCCGACCCCGACCCGTGGCGCGCGTTCACGACGTACCTGGACGACCTCTACGCACTGCAGGCACAGGACCGCGGCCTGAACGACGTGCTGGCCCGCGACCTGCCGAACGCCCCCGAGGTCGTCTCCGCCTGCCACCGGGGCGCGGGCCATGCCCAGGCACTGATCACGCGCGCGGCCGACGCGGGCGCGCTGCGCGCCGACTACTCGATCGCCGACCTGGCCACGCTGACCAGGGCGATGGCCCAGGTGATCAGGGACGTGCCCGGCGAGTGGCGCCGCTTCCTGTCGATCTACGTCGAAGGCCTGCGCGGTGGGCCGGCTTCTGAGCCGTTACAGGGCCCGAGCGCGTATCCGTAACAGACTCCAGATGTGCTGCGACAGGCCCGTCGTCACGCTCAACCGTCGCGGGAGACCCTCACCATGTCGCAGCCCCAGCAGCCCAACGCCGACTCCACACCTGAACGCCACGCGCCCTCGCGCAAGCACCCGCAGGACCCCGAAGGCCCGTTCAAGCCCTACGTGCAGCAGGAAGCCGAGCACGGGCCGATGTGGAACAACGGCCTGCCGGAGGCGTCACTACGGCGGATCCGCGCGTCCGCGACAGTGGAAGAAGCCGGCGTTCAGGCGACGACCGAAGCCGTGATCCTGCTGCACTCCATCCGCCGCACGCTGATCTGGACGTTGATCATCGTGCCGCTGACCGTTCTCGGGCTTCTGATCACGATCGTTGCCGTGGGCGGCGAGCCCACAGCCTGCACCTCGGTCTACTCCTGCCGTTGAACCCCGACTCGGCGCATGCCGTGGAAAACGTCGGCTTTGATCTTGCCAGGCCCGTTCTGAGGCCAAGTGCAGATGCTTCTACCTGGCCTTGTGGTGGGGCAGGTCGGATTCGAACCGACAACCTGACAGATTATGAGTCTGCTGCTCTGACCGGTTGAGCTACTGCCCCCTGCAGCGACAAGCTCCCCCGCTAACGCTGCGTGGTGGAGGATACCGATCACGCCGGACGGGCCTTGCGCGCCCCCGTGGCGAGCGACACATAGGCTGCACGCGTGCGTTTGACCCTCCGCGACTTCACCCCGGCGGACGAGCCCGAGGTGTTGCGGCTGTTCGCCGGCTGCGACGACTGGTTCCAGGCCGCGACGGGTCATCCGTCCGGGCCCGGTGACGTGCAGAGCCTGTTCTACGCGTTGCCGGAGGGGGCGGCGTTCGAGCAGAAGCACCTGCTGGTCGCGCAGGCCGAGGGCTTGATCGGGTTCGTCGACCTCGTGCTGGGCCACCCGGAGCCGGGGGACGCGAGCATCGGGTTCTTCCTGGTGCCCAAGGACCTGCGGCGGTGGGGCATCGGGCGGGAGATGGCTCGGGCGCTGGCCGAGCGGTTCCCGGACGTCACGCGCGTGCACGTGCGGATGGACGACTTCGAGCCCGGCACCGGCTTCCTCAGGGCGCTGGGTTTCACGCCCCGAGGTCAGGAGGCGGTGCTGGAGCTCGCACCGAGGTCGGACGGCCGGTAGCCGCGCGGGTAGCCGGGGTAGGTGCGGTTGCGGGTGGAGGTCAGCTTCAGCTCGCGGCGCACCGGCATCCGGCGGACCACGGCGGCGCGCAGGCGCAGCGCCAGTCGTCCCGCGGCGCCGACCCACGCCGGGGGCGCCGTGAAGCCGAACGCGCGCACCATCTGCTCGTCCAGCATCGCGACCACGGCGCGTGACACCGCCGGGCGCGCGGCGGACGGGTACCACGAGCAGAACAGGTCGAGCGTGTACTGGCCGATGCGGCGGTTCGACGGCGCGAACACGAAGTGCTCCTGCTCGTAGGCCTTCTTGAACGCCAGGAACTCGTCGTAGCCGGCCGGAATCTCGCGGATCCCCATGCGGGCACCGACCGCGCGGTAGAAGTGGAACGCGGCCAGCCGCTCGTTGTGCGTCAACGGTCGCCAGCCGTAGCGCTGCAGCCAGTCGATGGGGTCGTAGATGAACGTCGACAGCACGTAGAGCATGTCGGCGTTCGAGATGTCGTAACGGCCGTGCTGCCGGTTGACCACGCGCAGCGCCTCACGTCCGCGCGACGAGTCGTAGCCGTGCTCCACGAGCTCGGCCATCAGGACAGCGGTGTCGTCGTAGCGCTTCTGCGGCCGCCGTTCGAACTCGCCGGTGCGTTCCAGCAGCCCCGAGATCGTCGGGACGCAGTACGTGCGGAACAGCGCCATCTCCAGCGCCTTCTGGTAGTCCCACGGGAACTCGAGGCCGGCGGAGATCCGCATGATCTCCTGGTGGTCGGTCACGGGGTCCAGGGCGGAGATCCGGCGGAGGTTCGCGAAGCGGGCCATGCCCCCAACGTCACGCACGGGAGCCGAAACCGATAGACCCCACTTGGATGAGCGGGGCCTGCGAACTCGCGAAAGACGGCCGTGAACGACGTGAGGCCCCGTCCTCGATCGGACGGGGCCTCACCTCATTGCTACGCTCCCCCAACTGGACTCGAACCAGTAACCCTGCGATTAACAGTCGCATGCTCTGCCAATTGAGCTATGGGGGAATGTTCTGTTGTTCCGCACTGCCAGGCTTGGTTCCTCCTGACAGTGGGTAACTCTACATGAGCCGCGAAAGGGGTTTTGCAAGCACCCCCCACTTTGCGGCGAAATAGGGCCTGACCAGGCACGATGCGAGAGGAGACGCCACATGAAGGGCATCTTGGTCGGTGCGGCCATCGGCTACGTGCTCGGCGCGAAGGCCGGACGGGAGCGCTACGACCAGATCGTGCGCCTTTGGCACCGCTTCGTCGAGAACCCGACGGTGCGCAAGACGGCGAGCCAGGCGAAGGACAAGGCGTTCGAAGCCGCAGTTCAGGCCAAGGACCTCGCCGCCGACGCCGCCGAGAAGGCCGCGGAGAAGGCTCCGTGGAAGCACCAGGCGGAGTCCAACGGCAAGGCCTTCACGCCTCCGGCGACGCCGCGGGCGTGACGATCTTCACACTCGCGCCACCGCGAAGATCCGCCTGAAAGGGAACCAAGTGGTGCCGTCGGCGCGCGCGGGGTACGCCTCGCGCAGCCGCGGCGCCAGTTCCGCCACGTAGGCCTCCCAGTCCGCTGAGGACAGTGCCGCCCGGACGGGTCGCAGCGCCGTTCCGGCCACCCATTCGAGCACCGGGTCGGGACCGGAGAGCCGCTGCACGTACGTCGTCTCCCAGACGTCCACAGTGGAGCAGTCGGCCAGCAGTCCGGCGTACTCCACCGGGCTCAGCACCGGCTTCTCGCCACGGAAGACGTGTGCCAGAGCCTCACCCGCCACCTCGCGGATCAGCCTGTGCGACGGGCTCGTGAAGTTGCCCGGCACCTGGAACGCGAGCCACGCGCCCGAAGGCAGCGAGGAAGCCCACCCGGACACGATCGAGGGATGTTCGGGAACCCACTGCAGCACCGCGTTGGACACCAGGACATCGGTGTCGGGCGCCGGACGCCAGGTCCTCACGTCGTCCACGCGCGCGTCGACGCCGGCGGCACGGGCCGCCTCGACCATCTCCGGCGACGAGTCGAACGCCTCGACCACGGCCGCGGGCCAGCGCGAGGACAGCGAGACCGTCAGGTTGCCCGGTCCGCAGCCCACGTCCACCACACGCCGAGGCTCCGAGGCCTGGACGCGCGCCATGAGCTCGTAGAACGGCCGCGCCCGGTGATCGGCGAAGGCCAGGTACTGCGCCGGATCCCACATACGACTTACAGTACAGGCGTACTGCTAGCCCGCAAGCTTCGCGGCGAACGCCGAGACGGCCTCGCGCACGTCGGCGAGGGCGACACCCGCGTCGCCACGCGCCTGCCACACCACGCCGTCCTGGCCGGGGATCTTGCGCTGCAGGATCCACACGCCCGGCGACTCGACGCGTTCGCGGTGCCGGATCGACCCCTCGACGCGCTGGCTGATCGCCCGCAGCACGCGACCGGGGTCGTCCAGGTCGAACCGTTGTGCGGGAAGGTCCTCCAGCAGCACGACAGGCCCTTCGACGGAGGCCTCGGTGGCCTCCACGACCCGCAGCGCGCCCTCCCACTTCACCTTGCTGACGAGGTGCCAGCCGATCCGGCGCGGCTCCTCGCCCGGCAGCCACAGGCCGAGCGACGTCACGACGAGGTGGCCGCCGCCCTGCACGGGCGCGGAGGCGATGACGGTCTCGTCCTTCTCCAGCGCGCCGGTGAACCCGTCCGGCGCGCCGTTGCCGAACAACCGCTTGAACAAGCCCACTACAGCACTCCAGCGCTCTGCTGCAGGAGCGCCTTGCGGTACTCCTCCAGCGCCACCAGGTCGCCCCACAGCGCCCGGTACTCGTCGGCGTCCTTGATCGGCGACAGCCGCCGCAGCCGCGACTTCACGTCCTCGACCTGCTTGCCGACCTGCACCTCCTGCAGGCGCGCGATCACCATCGACACGTAGCGGAACTCGTCGTTCTGCTTGACGGTCAACGGTTCGACGGCGAGCTCGGTCAGCACCGACCGCACCGACGCGTGCCGGCACGCCTGCGAGATCGCGTCGAGGTACGCCGTGCCCGCGAGGCCGCTGGACGCGCCACCGGCGTCGCGGATCGCGCGGTGCAGCGCCACGTACGCGGGATCGGTGAAGGCCTCGTCCGGCAGCGAGTCGTACAGCGGCCCCGCGTACTCCGGCAGCCGCAGCGCGATCTTGAGGACCTCGCGCTCGGGCACCAGCCGGGGGTCGCGCGGGTTCGGCCGGGGCGGGCCGTCGACCTCGACGCCGAGCGCCATCTGGTTCGGGTCGGCGCGCTGGGCGGGCGCGACCGGGGCCTTGCCGCCGGCGGTCTGGCGCACCCGGCGCACGACCATCGCCTCGTCGTCCCAGCCGACCCACCACGCGAGCCGCGTCGCGTAGCCGTCGCGCTTGGCGCGGTCCTTGATCTGCGCGACGAACGGCACCATCTTCTTGAGCGCCTCGACGCGCCCGTCCACGGAGTCGAGGTCGTACGCCTTGAGCTGCGCCTTGATGGCGAACTCGATCAACGGCGTGCGCCGCGCCACCAGGTCGCGCACCGCCACGTCGCCCTTGGCCTGCCGCAGCTCGCACGGGTCCATGCCGTCGGGCGCCACCGCGATGTAGGTCTGCGCGTTGAACTGCTGCTCGCCCTCGAACGCCTTCAGCGCGGCCTTCTGCCCCGCCTCGTCGCCGTCGAAGGTGAAGATGACCTCGCCGTTGACGTCGTCGTCGATCAGCAGCCTGCGCAGCACGTTCATGTGGTCCGTGCCGAACGCCGTGCCGCAGGACGCGACCGCCGTCGGCACGCCCGCCAGGTGCATCGCCATCACGTCGGTGTAGCCCTCGACGATGACCGCCTGCTTGCGCTTGGCGATCTCGCGCTTGGCCTGGTCGAGCCCGAACAGCACCTGCGACTTCTTGTAGATCATCGACTCGCTGGTGTTCAGGTACTTGGCCTGGATCGGGTCGTCGTCGAAGATCCGGCGCGCGCCGAACCCGACCACTTCGCCGCCGATGTCCTTGATCGGCCACAGCAGCCGCCGGTGGAACCGGTCGATCGGGCCCTGGCGGCCCTCCTTGGTGAGCTGCGCCTTGATCAGCTCCTGCACCTCGAAACCGCGCCCGAGCAGGTGTTTGGTGAGCTTGTCCCAGCCGCCCGGCGCGAAGCCGCACCCGAACTGGCGTGCCGCGGCCTCGTCGAACCCGCGCTCGGCCAGGAACTCCCGCGCGGCCTGCGCGTCCGGCGTCGCGAGCTGCTCCGCGTAGTACTCCGCGGCGGCCTTGTGCGCCTCGATGAGCCTGCTGCGCGTGCCCCGGTCGCGCTGGACCGTCGCGCCGCCGCCCTCGTAGACGAGCTGGATGCCCGCGCGGTCCGCGAGCCGCTCGACGGCCTCGACGAACGACAGGTGCTCGACCTTCATCACGAAGGCGATCACGTCGCCGCCCTCGCCGCAGCCGAAGCAGTGGAACGTGCCGTGCGACGGGCGCACGTTGAACGACGGCGTCTTCTCGTCGTGGAAGGGGCACAACCCCTTGAGCGCTCCTCCGCCGGCCCGCTTCAGCGAAACCTGGTCACCGACGACCTCGTCGATCCGGCTGCGCTCACGCACCAATGCGATGTCGCTCTCCCTGATGCGTCCTGCCACGCGTCCGAGTCTAATCCCCTGGCAAACTGCCAACCGTGACCGCCGCCGACGTCTTCGGACTCCACCGCGCGCACCTGATCGGTGTCGCCTACCGCCTGACCGGCAGCATCGCCGACGCGGAGGACGCGGTGCAGGAGGCGTGGCCGCGGTTCGCGAAGGCGGAGCACGTGCAGGACGCGCGCGCTTGGCTCACGACGGTGGTGAGCCGCATCTGCCTGGACCGGCTGCGCTCCGCCGCCGTGCGCCGCGAGACGTACGTGGGCTCGTGGCTGCCGGAGCCGCTGCTCACGACCGGCGAGGACGAGGACCCGCTGGCGAGCGTGGTCCGGTCGGACGGCGTGCGGATGGCGGCGCTGGTGGTGCTCGACCGGCTCACGCCCGACCAGCGCGTGGCGTTCGTGCTGCACGACGCGTTCTCCTTGCCGTTCAACGAGATCGCCGGCGTGCTGCAGGTCTCGGAGGCCTCCGCCCGCCAGCACGCGTCCCGTGCCCGCAAGGCCGTCGCGGACGCCGAGCCACCGCCCCGCGCGGCGCTGGCCGAGCAGCAGGAGGTGCTGGAGAAGTTCCTGCGGGCCATGTCGAGCGGGGACATCGACGCCGTGCTGGAGCTGCTCCACCCGAACGCCGTCATGATCGGCGACGGGGGCGGCAAGGTGCGCACGGCGGTCCACACGGTCTCGGGCGCGGACAAGGTCGCCCGCTTCTTCCTCGGCCTCTTGCGCAAGTACGGCTATCCGGAGGCGCACCGGCCGGTGCTGGTCAACGGCGACCTGGGCGTGCTCATGCCGGCCTACGGCGAGGTGACGGCCCGTGTGACGGCGTTCACGGTGCACGACGGCAAGGTTGCCGCGATCTACGACATCGCGAACCCGGACAAGCTCGCCCACGTCGAGTTCTGACGGGGCTTTTGGTCTGGACCGTAACTGGAACCGCCGATCGTTCCGGCACTAACGTCCGGTCCCGTCGGTCCAGCCCAAGCCCCCTGCCGCGGGTTGCAACCACCGGAGTTCGACCATGCCCGAACAAGACGTCCCCTCACGCCGGGCGTTCCTCGCGACCGGCGCGGCCGCCGTCGTCGCGCTGACCGCCGCCGGCACCACCACGGCGCGCAGTGCGCCCTTACCCCTGACCCCGACCTGCGTCGATGACGACGACACCCCGTCGAACATCGAGGGTCCCTACTTCAAGCGGGACTCCCCGCAGCGCACCAACCTGCGCACGCCCGGCGTGACCGGCGTCGTGCTCAGCCTGACCGGGTTCGTCTACACGATGAAGTGCGAGCCGATCCCGAACGTCCTGCTGGACTTCTGGCAGGCCGACGACCGCGGCGTGTACGACAACCGGACGTACAAGATGCGCGGGCACCAGTTCACCAACGCCTCCGGCGCGTACGTGCTGGAGACGATCATCCCGAAGGACTACCCCGGCCGGACCCCGCACATCCACGTGAAGGTGCAGGCGCGGGGCGGTCCCGTCCTGACCACGCAACTGTTCTTCCCGGACACCCTGCGGGCGTACGGGATGAACGTGGCCTGGCTGAACCGCCGCGACGCCTACCTCGACCGCGAGTGCGAGGTCGCGCTCGGGCCGCTCGTCGGCAACCGCTACACCGCCAGGTTCGACTTCGTCATCGACACGTGATCACCACCGCAGGCGCAGCAGCTTCCCGACGTCGCGGAGCTTCGGGATCGCGCTGACGACCTTCATCTGGATCCTGCCGGACCTGGGCAACGCGTCCAGGTGCGGCAGGTCCACGCTGCGCCAGGCGTCCACTGTGGTCAGTCCGGGGTGCAGCGCCTCGATCTCGCGCGGGTCGTCGACGCCCCAGTGCAGGGTCGCGCCCGCGTTGCGCACGGCCGGCACGAGCTTCTGCAGCTTGATCCCCCACGACCCGTAGACGTCGAACAGCAGCTCACCGCTGGGGAACCGCTCGGTGATCCGGCGGATCAGCGCGTGGCCGTCCTCCCGCGTCAGGTACATCGTCAGGCCCTCGAACACCCCGACGACCGGGCGGTCCGCGGGCACCTCGGCGAGCCACGCGTCCTCGGTGACCGACGACGCCACCAGCCGGTAGTCGCCCGGCGGCACCGGCAACAGCCTGTGCCGCAACGCGACGACGTCCGGCATGTCGACGTCGACCCACCGCACGGTGCTGGGCCGTTCGACCCGGTGCGCGCGGGTGTCGAGGCCGCAGGCCAGGTGCAGCACCGTGCAGGAAGGGGTGCGGCGGAGGAACTCGCGCGTCCAGTCGTCGAGCACCCTTCCCCGGATGGCGACGCCGACGGCGCTCGTCGTGGTCATCCCGGTCTTCGTGAAGTCGTAGTCGATTCGGTCCGCAGCGCGCTTCGCCTCGTCGTCGTGCAGCACGGACGCGGGGCGCTCGCTGTCGAGCGCCCGTCCGTACAGCGTGGCGAGCATGGTCTCCTGCGCACCCGTCAGGGTGATCTTCTCCACCCTCCTAGTGTGTCGGGACGCGGCAGGCGTCACCACTGGTGAATCCCTGGTCCCTGATGTCGAACGCGCTGTTGAACCGGGCGCGCTGGTTCTCCAGGGCGATCTGGTAGGTCAGCGCGACGAGTTCCTTGCGCCCCAGCAGCCGCTCCAGCTCGGCGACCTGCTCGTCCGTGACGGTGACGGGCGTGCCGGTCATCGCGTCGGCGTAGGCGAGCGCCTTGCGCTCGACGTCGGTGAACAGCGGCGAGGTGGCGTAGTCGTCGATGTGCGCGAGCCGCTCGACGTCCAGACCGCCGTGCTTCATCAGCATGGCGCCGAAGTCGACGCACCACGAGCAGCCGAGCCGAACCGCCGTGCGGTAGACGCAGAGTTCGGACAACGGCCCGTGCACGGCCTTCTTGACCGCCAGCTCGTGCCGCCCGCTCGCGATCAGCAGCCGCGGGTGGTGCGCCATGACCGTGACGGGCTCCGGCACCGCCCCGAACTCGCGCCGCGCGAACCAGTACAGGGCCTTCGTGAGCAGGCCCGCGTCCTTTTTGGTGACTCCGTTGATCCTCGTCATGACCAGTGGACGGGGCAGCCCGCCGGAACGTGACACCTTTGGGTGACTGGGTCGGGAGGCGGTCTGCTCATAGGGTCCACGCATGAGCAACGACTTCGTGCTGGACATCGATCACGAGTCGGCCGGCCTCCTCGCGGGAACGCTGCTGGCGGGCGATTCGTGCGCGGTGCCGGTGCGACACCAGAACGTCAAACTGCTGCTGTGCGCGCTGCCGGGCGAGAACGGGATGCGCCTGTTCCTGCGGCGGAACACGCCTTAGCGGTCGTACACGGCCACATATTGCATGAGCACGTCACGCGAACGTTCGTTGTCGAGGGCCACGACGTGCATGCGCTGGAAGATGTGCACGGCGCGTTCCACGGTCGCCGCGTCGCTGGCGAGCGTCCAGTTGGCGAGGTAGACCAGCGGCGGCTCGTGCTCGTACTGGATGAGCGCGTAGTCGAGCCCGACCGCCGCCGCCCCGCCCGCGCTGGCGGGCACCACCCGGATCGAAGGAGCGTGGAACAGCAGGTGCAGGACCTGGTCCTCCATCAGCCGGTTGCCGCCGACCACGGTCTGCAGCGCGTACTCGTGGATGAAGAACACGCACCGGGGCGGCACCTCGTCCTGCCGCAGCTCCGGTGTCGGCGCGAAGCCCAGCGCCCTGGTCAGCGCCTTCGCGTAGCACTCGGTCCTGAGCAGGACGGGGATGGTGACGCCGCTGAAGCAGGTGATACTCGTGGCGCCCGCCGCGGCGAGCACGACGAGCTGCTCGCCGGCACCGTGCTGGGTCATGCGCAGAACGGTAAGCCCATGATCATGATCGCGCCGTGCGAAACGCTCGCCCATCAGAGCGGCACGCCGTCACGGATGGGCGACCTGCGCGACGAAGTAGACGGCCTTCGACCCGGCGTGCCGGACCACGAGCAGGAACGGCCGGTCGACGTGCACGAGCACCGGGTCGACGGGTGGCCGCGAGCCCGCGCCACGGGTCATCACGACCGCGGTCGCGGCGGCGCCCTCCAGGCCTCGCTCGTCCACGCGCAGCACGGCCTCGTGGACCACCTCGCTCACGACCAGGTGGTCCGGTGAGAGCCCGGCGAAGTCCGCGCCGGCCGAGAACATCGTGCCCACGCCGACCCGCTCGAGCACGTCGCTGAGCTCGAACTTCTCGCGGACGTCCACTTTGGGCAGCAGCAGCGTGATGCCGGCGCTGTCGTCGACGTCGAACGCCGACGGGCCGAGCGGCTGGTCCAGCGACTCGTCGGGCAGCAGCACGAGGACCTCCACGCCGGACCCCGCGGGCAGCACGACCGTCCGCCAGCCGTCGCGGTGGGCGTGGCCGAGCCGGGCCGTGACCTTCATCGTCGGCACCTCCACGTCACCACCGGGCGCGTGGAACAGCCGTGGTTTGGTGGCGTTGGCCTTGAACGGGCGCCGCCAGGAGACTTTCAAGTACAGGGCGTTGACGAGGACCGCGACGGTGGCCGGCGAGACGTGCCCGAGCAGCTCGGGCACCAGGCCGCGCGTCGCCTCCCCGACGGCCGCGTTGATCAGCTCGCGTGCGGTCCGGTGGTCGGAGAACGCCGTGCGCCGGACCGACGACGCGAGCGGGAAGCCGGGGTTCAGGGCCAGGCCGTCGTCGGCCCACAGCATGGCCGCGAGGGCGAGTTCCGGCACGTCCAGCGCGTCGCCGGGGTCGAAGCCGCGGAGCAGGACGTCCAGCTCGGCGCGGGTCCGGCCGCGGGCTCCCTCCCGCGCGAGGGCGAGCGCGCAGGCCACCGAGAACGGCGACCAGCACGCGTTCTGCGACGGATCAGGGACGGCGACGCGGTGCAGGTCCAGGGCGAAGCCGGCCTGATCGGTCAACGAACCTCCAGCTGGCTAAGGACGGGCGACCTGCGCGAGGAAGTAGATCGCGCCGGAGCGGGCGTGCCGGACCGCCAGCAGGAACGGCCGGTCGACGTCCACCACGACCGGGTCCGCCGGGATCTCGAAGGACACCGTCCGGAACGTGACCGCGGTGGCCGCGGCGCCCTCGAGGCCCTCCTCGTCCAGGCGCAGCACCGCCTCGTGGACCACGTCGTCGACGAACAGCCGTTCGTCCGGCGAGAGCCCGCCGAAGTCCGCGTTCCGGGTGAACATGCTCCGGACCCCCAGCCGCTCCACCACGTTTTTGAGCGTGAGCTTCTCGCGCACGTCCACTTTGGGCAGTGACAGCTCGAGCCGGGTGAACTCCCGCGCCTCGAACACGGCCGGGGTCAGCGGCTGCTCCAGCGACTCGTCCGGCAGCAGGACCACGACCTCGACGCCGGAGTCGGCGGGCAGCACGATCGTCTGCCAGCCGTCGTGCCGGGCGTAGCGGAACTTCTCGGTGACCTTCATCGTCGGCACGTCCACGTCACCACCGGGCGCGTGGAACGGCTTCGGCTCCGTCTCCCCCGCGGAGAACGCGTTCAGCCACCCGACCTTGAGGTACAGGGCGTTGACGATGATCGCCGCGGCGTCCGGGGGCGGCGGGCTCTCCAGCAGCTCGGGGATCAGGCCGCGGGTGGTCTCGGCGACGTCGGTGTTGACGAGCTTGCGGACGGTCGAAGGGTCGGAGAACGCCGTGCGCCGCACCGAGCCGGCGAGGGAGAAGCCCGGATCGAGGGTCAGGTCGTCGTCGGCCCACAGCGTGTTCGCGACCGCCAGCTCGGGCACGTCGAGCGCGTCCGAGGCGTCGAAGCCGCGCAGCAGCCCGTCGAGTTCGGCGCGCGTCTCGCCGCGGGCCGCCTCCCGGGCGAGGGCGAGCGCGCCGGCCACGGAGAACGGTGACCAGCAGGCGTTCGAGGACGGGTCGGGGACGGCGACGCGGTGCAGGTCCAGGGCGAACTCGGCCTGATCGGTCACGGGGAGCTCCTGTCGTCGGCGACCTCCCCGAACCTACGCCGATGCGCGGTGCCGGGCCACGGCCTGGGCGTCGGTGAGCAGCGCGACCTGGTCGACCACGACGCGCAGCCTCGCCGCCGGGGAGGACGCCGCCGCGAACAGCGGGCGGAACGCGGGGTCGAGCAGCGCCGGGCGTTCCAGCAGCCGGGTGACGAGGTCGGCGATCAGGTCGCGCTGCCTGGCCTGCATCGCGAGGCGGGCGGGGTCGCTCATCACGTACCGCACGGCCATCGCCTTGAGCAGCGCCACCTCCGCGGCGACCTGCCCGGGGACCTCCAGCGAGGCGTTGTAGCGGGTCAGCGCGCCGTCGCCGTGCACCTCGCGGGTGGCGGTGACGGCGGCCGAGGCGAAACGGCCCACCAGTTCGCTCGTCAGGTTCTTCAACGCCACCTGCGCGCCCAGCGAGCCGTCGTACTCGTGGCCGGTCCAGTACGCGATCACCGGCAGCGTGAGCAGCTCCTCGGCGGTGGCCTCGAGCGTGGCCACGGACTCGTCGGAGAACGTCTTCGCGGCGAGCTCGGCGATGGCGGCGCGTTCGTCGGCACGGGCCAGCGCCCCGAGGCTGATGCGGTGGGCCAGCACGCCGTCCTCGACGTCGTGCACCGAGTACGCGACGTCGTCGGACCAGTCCATCACCTGCGCCTCGATGCACCGCTCGCGGTCCGGTGCGCCCGCGCGCATCCACTCGAACACCTCGAGGTCGTCCTCGTAGACGCCGAACTTCACCATGCCGGGGGTGCGGGCCCACGGGTACTTCGTCGAGGCGTCGAGCACCGCGCGGGTGAGGTTCAGGCCGTGCGCGGACTTGGGTTCGAGACGCGCGAGGATGCGGAACGTCTGCGCGTTGCCCTCGAAGCCACCGCACGGTCCGGCCAGCTCGTTGAGCGCCCTCTCGCCGTTGTGCCCGAACGGCGGGTGGCCGATGTCGTGCGCGAGACCGGCCGTGTCGACGATGTCCGGGTCGCAGCCCAGCTCCTCGCCGATGCCGCGGCCGATCTGCGCGACCTCCAGCGAGTGCGTGAGGCGCGTGCGCGGCACACCGGTGACCTCGGAGCCCTCGCCGGGACCGACGACCTGGGTCTTGCCCGCGAGCCTGCGCAACGCCGCGGAGTGCAGCACGCGGGCCCGGTCACGGGAGAACGCCGTGCGTGTGTCGGTGCGGGCACCCGGCAGCGCGGCGCTCTTGGGGTCTTCGGGGAGCAGGCGCTCCGCGTCGTGGCCGGTGTATCCCATCACCCGATTTTAGGGAGGTTGAACTCCTCGAACACGCCGGCGTGGGCCTTCATCAGGCGGTAGTAGAGCAGCGCTCCGGTCTCGCGCTTGATGTAGTACAGCTGCGTCTCGCGCGTCTGCACGTTCGGGCCGACCCGCGTCGGGGACGTCCACGCCTTCAGGCCCGCGTCCTCGGCCATCGTGCGGGCGCGCAGCGAGTGCCACGGGTCG
This sequence comes from Lentzea sp. CC55, assembly GCF_021056325.1. Taxonomy (NCBI): domain Bacteria; kingdom Bacillati; phylum Actinomycetota; class Actinomycetes; order Pseudonocardiales; family Pseudonocardiaceae; genus Lentzea; species Lentzea sp. CC55. Next base: position 362,301 of record NZ_JAJCXE010000046.1, read on the forward strand.
CTGACGATCACGGCGGTGTTCAGGCTGCGCTCCTGCGCGACCGAGGCGACGGCCCGCAGCGAGCCGAGCGTGTCCGCGCCCTCGCCGACCTGGAGCACCTTGTCCTCGGGAACACCGCGCTTGACCAGCCAGAGCTTGCCGACCTGGCCCTCGGTGAAGTTGTCGCCGGGCTGGCGGCCACCGGTCGTCGCGATGTAGCTGACAACGCCCTCGCGGTAGAGGCCGAGCGCGTGCTCCAGCCGCGCCGCGAGCACGTCGGACGGCACGCCGTTGTACTGCGCGGCGCCGAGGACGATCGCCACGTCGGCCTTCGTCCAGTCGTCGACCCTCGCGACCTGCCACACGCGGAACGCCGTGCCGCCCACCACGAGCATGCCGATGACCAGCACCCCGAAGACGAGGCGCAACACGATCCGGCGAATCCGGGCGAGTGGCTTGAGGGGCGTGGTCCGCACACCGTGCATGGTTCCAGACACCACGCCCACCGCGTTGACGCCCCTGCGAGGATCACCGTCATGCCTGCTGAGCAGCCCACCATCCTCGCCACGTCCGGCGGTGTGCGCGCCGGGAGCCGCACCTACCTCGAGTTCGGCAAACTGATCCACTTCGCTCTCGACCTCTCCGGCGTGGACGGCCGCACGCCGCGCCTGTGCCACGTCGGCACCGCCGGCGGCGACCAGCGCGCGTCGAACGCGAACATGGCGGAGGCCGGCCGGGTCGCGGGCGTCGACGTGTCGTTCCTGAACCTCTTCCCGATGCCGCCGACCGACGACCTCGAGGACTTCGTGCTGTCCCACGACGTCATCTGGGTCGGTGGAGGCTCGGTGGCGAACCTGCTCGCGCTGTGGGAGGTGCACGGGCTCGGCGAGGTGTTCCGCACGGCCTGGCAGGCCGGCGTCGTGCTCAGCGGCGTGTCCGCGGGCTCGATCTGCTGGCACGCGGGCGGCGCGACGGACTCGTTCGGCCCGGACCTGCGGATCGTCACGAACGGCCTGGGCTTCCTGCCGTACGGCAACGGCGTGCACTACGACTCCGAGGAGCAGCGCCGCCCCAAGATCCACGAGGCTGTCGCCTCCGGTGTGCTGCCGCGGACGTACTGCACCGACGACGGCGTCGGCCTGCTCTACCGGGGCACCGAACTCGTCGAGGCCGTGACGGAACGCGCGGGGGCGAGCGCCTACCTGGTGACCAGGGACGGTTCCTCGGCGACCGCGCGGGAGGAGGAGCTCGACACCCGGCTCCTGTGAGGCGGGCCTCGCAGGAGTGCGCCGGGCGGTGAGCGCGGAGCTGGGCGTCCACGGGTGACGCCCAGCGACCCGTCCTGCTCGGATCAGCAGCCCACCAGGCGCGCGGCCAGGTAGGACTCCAGCTGGTCCATCGCCACGCGCTCCTGCGACATCGTGTCGCGCTCCCGCACCGTGACGGCGAGGTCGGTGAGCGTGTCGAAGTCGACCGTGACGCAGAACGGCGTGCCGATCTCGTCCTGGCGGCGGTAGCGGCGGCCGATGGCGCCGGCGTCGTCGAAGTCGACGTTCCAGTTGCGGCGCAGGGCCGTCGCGAGGTCGCGGGCCTTCGGCGAGAGGTCGGCGTTGCGCGACAGCGGCAGCACCGCGACCTTCACCGGGGCGAGGCGGCGGTCGAGCTTGAGCACGACGCGCTTGTCCACGCCGCCCTTGGCGTTCGGGGCCTCGTCCTCGGTGTAGGCCTCGAGCAGGAACGCCATCATCGGGCGGCCGACGCCCGCCGCCGGCTCGATGACGAACGGCTTGAAGCGCGAGTTCGTGGCCTGGTCGAAGTACGACAGGTCGACGCCCGAGTGGTTCGAGTGCGTGGTGAGGTCGAAGTCGGTGCGGTTCGCGATGCCCTCGAGCTCACCCCACTCCTGGCCGCCGAACTGGAAGCGGTACTCGACGTCGACCGTCCGCTTCGAGTAGTGCGACAGCTTTTCCTTCGGGTGCTCGTAGTGGCGCAGGTTCTCCTTGGAGATGCCCAGGTCCGTGTACCAGCGGGTGCGCTCGTCGATCCAGTACTGGTGCCATTCCTCGTCCGTGCCGGGCTCGACGAAGAACTCCATCTCCATCTGCTCGAACTCGCGGGTGCGGAAGATGAAGTTGCCCGGCGTGATCTCGTTGCGGAACGACTTGCCGATCTGGCCGATGCCGAACGGCGGCTTCTTGCGCGACGTGGTCTGCACGTTCAGGAAGTTCGTGAAGATGCCCTGCGCGGTCTCGGGGCGCAGGTAGTGCAGGCCCTCCTCGGTCTCGATCGGACCGAGGTGCGTCTTGAGCAGGCCGTTGAACATCTTCGGCTCGGTGTACCGGCCGCGCGTGCCGCAGTTCGGGCACGGCACGTCGGAGACGTCGCCCTCGGCGACCTCCTTGCCGGTGCGCTCCGCGTACTCCTCGGACAGCGTGTCGGCGCGGAACCGCTTGTGGCACGACTCGCACTCGACCAGCGGGTCGACGAACGCCTCGACGTGCCCGGAGGCGACCCACACGTCACGCGGGAGGATGACCGACGAGTCCAGGCCGACGACGTCCTCGCGGCCGCGGACCATGAAGTTCCACCACTGGCGCTTGATGTTGTCCTTCAGCTCCACGCCGAGAGGCCCGTAGTCCCACGCCGAGCGGGTACCGCCGTAGATCTCCCCGCACGGGTAGACGAACCCCCTGCGCTTGCAGAGGCTGACAACGGTTTCGATGCGATCGGCGGGCAAGGGGAACTCCATCGGGGATGAGAATCGGGGGCTCAAGCCTAGCCCGTCACGTCGAGCCCCGAACGGGCGACCGGAGCCTTACCCTGCAGGAATGGAAGACCGGCTGCGAGAGCTGTGGGACTTCGCCGACCTGGACGGCACCGAGGCGAGGTTCCGCGCGTTCCTGGGTGACGTCGAGACCGACGACGAGCGGGCGGAGGTGCTGACCCAGCTCGCCCGCGTCGAGGGCCTGCGGGAGAACTTCGCCGCAGGTCACGCCCTGGTCGACGAGGCGGAGGTGCTGGTGGCCCCCGACTCGACGGGCCGGGTGCGGGCGCTGCTCGAACGCGGCAGGCTGCACCGCTCCGGCGGCGACCCCGCGGCCGCCCAGCCGCTGTTCGTGGCGGCGTTCATCCTGGCCAAGACCCGCGGCGACCTGTCGCTCGCCGTCGACGCCGCGCACATGGCGTCGCTGGTCGACGACCCGGAGAAGTGGACGAAGCAGGGGCTCGAGATCGTCGTCGCGAACCCCGGGCTGGTGCGCTGGCTCGGGCCGCTGCACAACAACCTCGGCTGGTTCTACTTCGAGAACGGCCGCTACGACGAGGCCCTGGAGGCGTTCGAGAAGACGCCCGAGGCGTACGCGGAGAGCGGCAAGGCCAAGACGCTGCACGCGCTGGGCCGCACGGAGGAGGCCGCGGCGGCCGCGCGGCGGGCGCTGGAGCTCCTGCCCCACGACTCGCACGACGAGTGGGTGGAGGAGATGGAGGCTATCGCCGCGGGGTAGCCGGGCCCGCGGCCTCGCCGAGCCGCACGGTGAACGCGTCCTCGGCGAGCAGGCTGGTGTGCACCTCGACCTCGCCGCCCGCGCTGGTCAGCGCCGGCTCGTACATCGCGGGCTCGTCGGTCAGCGCCTCGGACAGCAGCGGGACGACGTGTTCGCGCACGGGGAACGGCGACATCGCGCGCCGGTAGGCCACCACGGAGTCGAACTCGACCGTCAGCACCCACCGGTCGTCCTCGTCGGTGGACCGCGCCAGCGTGCCCTTGCGGCACCCCGGCTGGGCGGTCAGCAGCTTCAACGCCTCCTCGACGCGCGAGGTGAACGTCTCGGGGTCGGAAACGCGGAAGCGGCACACGAGCAGCACGGTGCAAGGATGGCACGGTGACCTCCAAGCGCCCCCTGCTGCCCGGCGACGGCCCGCTCGCACGCGTCCGCCCCGTGGTGGCGTTCGTGCTCGTGCTCGGTCTGTTCGTCACGGGCGTCCTGGTCGGCGGACTCGTCGGCACCGTCCTGCTCGGCGTCCTGGTCCTCGCCGCCGGGGTGCTGCTGGCAGCCACCTGGAGGGTTCTTTCACCAGCTCAGCGCACATTGCGCGTGGTGGTCCTGATGGTACTGCTCATCATCACCGTAGAATTGGTTGTGAAAATCCCTACCAGGTGAGGTGCGCCGCCATGACCGTCCAGTTGCACGGCGAGCACTCCCCCGAACGCGCGGCCCCCGCGCCCGCTCCGCCCCGCTCCGCGCACACCCTCGCCGAGGCGGGCGACCTGCTGCGCGCACTGGCCGCCCCCGTCCGCATCGCCATCGTGCTTCAGCTGCGGGAACACGACCGCTGCGTGCACGAGCTGGTCGAGGCGCTGGGAGTCGCGCAGCCGCTGATCAGCCAGCACCTGAGAGTGCTCAAGTCGGCGGGCGTGGTGCACGGTGAGAGGCACGGCCGCGAGGTCGTGTACCGGCTGGTGGACGAACACCTGGCGCACATCGTGGTGGACGCTGTGACGCACGTCGAGGAGAAGTTGTGACCGGACTGAGGTCCACCAAGCAGCGCACCGCGGTGTCGAACCTGCTCGACCAGCTCGACGACTTCCGCAGCGCCCAGGAACTGCACGAGGAACTGCGCCGCCGCGGCGAGGGCATCGGCCTGACCACGGTCTACCGCACCCTGCAGTCGCTCGCGGACGCGGGCCAGGTCGACGTCCTGCGCACCGACTCGGGCGAGGCGATCTACCGCCGTTGCTCGGCTCACCACCACCATCACCTGGTGTGCCGCCACTGCGGCCGCACGGTCGAGGTGGAGGGCCCCGCCGTCGAGAAGTGGGCGGACCGGGTGGCCGCGGAGAACGGCTTCTCCGAGGTCAGCCACACCGTCGAGATCTTCGGCACGTGCGCGGAGTGCACGGCCAAGGGTCTGAAGTAGCGGGTCCGGGGCGCGCGGCGCCCCGGACCGTCAGCTCTCGTAGGGCTCGACCGGCTCCGGCACCGAGGTGAACGACTCCACGGTGAAGCTCGGCACCCACGAGTTCTGCTCGGTGGCCGACTTCGGCACGACCTGCCCGGTCACCTCGACCCACTGCTCGTCGGCGATCGTGGGCACGTCCCCGGTCAGCTTCACCTTGAGCGGCCGGGCGTCGGCGGCGCAGCACGAGATCGCGAGCCGTGCGACGAACGTGTCGCCTTCCGAGCGCAGCATGAAGCCGGTCAGCCTGACCCGGCGGCCGTCGAGCGTGCCGGACTCGTCCCACGCCGTGCGCGTGACGAACTCCGTCATGGACAGCGGGATGACGTCGCCGGACGGCAGCTCGCCCAGCAGGTTGCGCGACCGCTGCGTCTGGTTCGTGTCGGCGGCCGAGTTGACGACGTCGCCGCCCAGCGCGGGCGGCGAGATCAGGAACACCGCCATCACCGGCAGCAGCATCAGCCACGTCGAGCGCGACGAGTGCGAGTGCTCGTGGTCGTGCTCGTCGGCCGCCTTGCCCCGGCGGATGTCCCGGATGATCGCGAACAGCGCGAGGCCGATCATGACCACGCCGGCCGCGATGAGCAGCGGCAACAGGCTCTTCTGCACGTAGCGCAGGTACAGGCCCGAGAAGCTGATCTTCAGCAGCGCACCGCCGAGCAGGACCAGCAGGATGTTCTGGGTTTCCCGTCTCACAGCAGCACCACTCCCGACACGACGGCGCACAGGATCGCCACCACGAAGGTAGCGGGCGCGAAGCGGAAGGCGAAGGACCTGCCGAACGCACCGGCCTGCAGCGCGATCAGCTTCACGTCGACGGCGGGGCCGACGACGAGGAACACCAGGCGCGGCAGCAGGGGCAGCGCGGAGAACGCCACCGCCACGAACGCGTCGGCCTCCGAGCACAGCGCGAGGACCACGGCCAGGAACGCCATCACGATGACGCCCAGCACGATCTGACCACCCAGCGTCTGCATCCAGGCGACCGGCACGAACGTCTTGAACGCCGCCGCGAACAGCCCGCCCAGCACCAGGAACCCACCGGCGTCGACGAGGTCGTGCCGCGCGCTCTCGGCGAATACGGCCCACCTGTTGCGGCCGGTGTGGTCCTCCAGGCGCGCCAGCGCGCGTTCGGCGATCCACTCGGCCTTGCCGAAGCGCACCCACAGCCAGCCCATGACCATCGCGGTCAGCAGCGAACCGGTGAACCGGGCGACGACCATCATCGGGGTGTCGTTGAACGCCACCGCCGTCGACACCAGCACGATCGGGTTCACCGCGGGCGCCGCCAGCAGGAACGTCAGCGCGACCGCCGGGGCCACGCCCTGCTGCATGAGCCGTCGCGCCACGGGCACCGAGGCGCACTCACAGCCGGGCAGGGCCACGCCCGCGACACCGGCCACGGGCACGGCCAGCGACGTCTTCGACGGCAGCAGCCTGCGCAGGACCGAGGCCGGCACGAACGCCGCGATGGCGCCGGAGATCAGCACGCCCAGCACGAGGAACGGCATGGCCTGCACGCAGATCGCCACGAACACGGTCGACGCGGTGCGCAGCTTCGGCACGTCGAGCAGGTCGACGAGCCGGGACTGGAAGAGCAGTGCGAGAACGAGGATCCCGCACAGCACCTCCAACGACGTGATCTTCAGCCGAGGCCCGCCGGAGCGCCGCTTCGGCGAGCGGATCTCGCCGGTGATCGTCATTCCGCGTCCAGGTCCAGGAGCCGGCGGTACGTGCGCGCCATGCCTTCGCGGATCTCCTCGGGCGACGGCGGCTCGGCGAACTCCGCCTCTTCCTCCTCGAGGTCGTCCTCGTCGTCGAAGTCGACCGGCGTGCCGTTGACGGTCTCGTCGTCGGCGTCCTCCTCGAGGGCGGCTTCGCGCAGCTCCTCGATGGTGGCGCTGACGTCCTCGGCGCTCAGGGCGGGCAGCATCGGCTTCACGATGGCCAGCACGCCGCCCTCGGCGTCGTCCAGCGCCACGGCCTCGGCCAGCGCGACGGCGTGGTCGCGCTCGTACGGGCCGCAGATGAACGAGTCCCAGTCGTCACCGCCCGACGGCTCGAACGTGACGGTCCACGGGAACTCGTTGACGTCCGAGTCCTCTTCCGGCTCGTAAATGATCACGCCACCCATGGAAGGGTCCTTTCTCAAGAAAACCGGGAGAGGAGCTCGCCGCGCACCTGCGACGCGGTCGACACGACCAGCATGAGCAGCGTGCTCAGCGGCTCCGGCTTGAGGCCGTCCGCCGGGAACGCGTAGCGCAGCATGACGTCCGTGCCGCGCTCGGAGTGGATCACGCCGAGCGTGCCGAACAGGCCCTGACCGGCGCGTTCGGCGACCCACGCGGCCGCTTCGGCCGGCAGGTCCCACGCGACGACGACTGTCAGCGAGAGCACCGTCAGGCCCTCGGCCAGCTCCATGCCCTGCACCGCGCACGGCACGTCGCCGTGGCGGAAGCTCAACGCGCCGTCGTCGTCCACGGACACGTCGTGGAACAGCTCCAGCGCCTTGCGCGCGGCCTCCAGGGCCTCACCGCTCGCGTTCACGACGACACCACCTCCTCGCCCGGCTTGTCGACGGCACCGCCGAAGCGCCGGTCGCGACCCGCGAACTTCTCGCAGGCGCGCCACAGGTCGCGGCGGTCGAAGTCCGGCCACAGGATGTCCTGGAACACCATCTCGGCGTACGCGGACTGCCACAGCAGGAAGTTCGAGATGCGCTGCTCGCCCGACGGCCTGATGAACAGGTCGACGTCCGGCATCTCCGGCTTGTAGAGGTGCTTGGCGAGGGTGCGCTCGTCGACCTTGTCCGGGTTGAGCTTCCCGGCGGCGACCAGGCGCGCCACCTCGCGGGCGGCGTCACCGATCTCCGCGCGGCCGCCGTAGTTCACGCACATCACGAGGTTGAGCACGTCGTTCTCGGCCGTGCGGACCTCGGCCTCCTGCAGCTGCTTGATGACGCTGCCCCACAGGCGCGGCGCACGGCCGGCCCAGTGGATGCGCACGCCCATCTCGTCGAGCTCGTCGGTGCGGCGCGCGATCACGTCGCGGTTGAAGTTCATGAGGAAGCGCACCTCGTCGGGGCTGCGCTTCCAGTTCTCCGTGGAGAAGGCGTAGAGGGACAGCCACTTCACGCCCAGCTCGATGGAGCCCTTGGCGACGTCGAGCACGACCTGCTCACCGCGCTTGTGGCCCTCGACCCGCGACAGGCCGCGCTGGTTCGCCCAGCGGCCGTTGCCGTCCATCACGATCGCGATGTGCTGGGGCACCAGGTCGGCGGGGATGTCCGGGGGCGTCGCTCCGGACGGGTGCGGCTCCGGCGGGCGCGGGACGCGCTTCTCACGCTCGGAGCGGCGGCGACGCAGCATTGGACCAGGCATCCTTTCGACCGAAAACCGTTGTCGACTCGCGCCACCCTAGCCGTCCGCCGGCTGCGCCTTCCGCTCGACCAGCGGCAACGAACGCAGCTGCCGTTCGAGGTGCCACTGCAGATGGGCCGCGACCAGCCCACTCGCGTCACGGCGGGCGATGTGCGGGATCTCGTCCACCACGGTCCACTGCCCGTGCAGCAACGCCGACAGCAACGTCAGCGTGTCCCGCGACGGCGACGACGACCCGGCGGGCCGGCAGTTCGGGCAGCACGAGCCCCCTGCCTGGACGCTGAACGCCCGGTGCGGACCGGGATCGCCGCACTTCGCGCACTCGTTCACAGCGGGCGCCCAGCCCGCGAACGCCATCGCACGCATGAGGAACGCGTCCAGCAACAACGACGGGTCGCGCTCAGCACCCGCCAACGCCCTGAGGGCCCCCACAACCAGCATGTAGAGCCGCAGCACCGGTTCGCCCTCTTCGGCGGTCAGGCGGTCCGCGGTCTCGACGATCGCGCACGCGGCCGTGTAGCGCTGGTAGTCCTTCACGATCCCCACGCCGAACGCGTCCAGCGTCTGCACCTGCGTGATGATGTCGAGCGTCCGGCCGGGGTGGAACTGCACGTCGACGTGGCAGAACGGCTCCAGCCGCGCACCGAACTTCGACGACGTCTTGCGCACGCCCTTGGCCACGGCGCGGAGCTTGCCGTGGCGCTGGGTCAGGAAGGTGATGATCCGGTCCGCTTCACCGAGCTTCTGCACGCGGAGCACGACGCCGGTGTCGCGGTACAGGTTCGCCATCTGCAGCCCCGCCGTCTAGAAGCCCAGGCGGCGCAGCTGCTTCGGGTCGCGCTGCCAGTCCTTGGCGATCTTGATGTGCAGGTCCAGGTACACCCGGCTGCCCAGCAGCCGCTCGATCTGCTTGCGCGCCGCCGTGCCGACCTGCTTGAGCCGCTCACCCCGATGCCCCAGGATGATCGCCTTCTGCGACGGCCTCTCCACGAACACGAACGCGTGGATGTCGATCAGGTCGTTCCGGCCCTCGCGCGGCTGCATCTCCTCCACCACCACGGCGATGGAGTGCGGCAGCTCGTCGCGCACGCCCTCCAGCGCGGCCTCGCGGATGAGCTCGGCCACCAGCGTCTGCTCCGGCTCGTCGGTCAGGTCGCCGTCCGGGAACAGCTGCGGGCCCTCGGGCAGCTTCTGCAGCAGCAGGTCGCTGAGCTTGTCGACCTGGAAGCCGTCGACCGCGGAGACCGGGATGATCTCGGCGAACTCCATGACCTTCTGCAGCGCGAGCAGCTGCTCCATCACCTGCTGCTGCGACACCAGGTCCGTCTTCGTCACGATGCCGACGACGGGCGTGCGCTTGGCGACCTTCTCCAGCTCGGCGGCGATGAACTTGTCACCGGGACCGACCTTCTGGTCCGCGGGCACGCAGAAGCCGACCACGTCGACCTCCGACCACGTCTCGCGCACCAGGTCGTTCAGGCGCTGGCCGAGCAGCGTGCGCGGCCGGTGCAGACCCGGCGTGTCGACGAGCACGAGCTGACCGTCCTCGCGGTGCACGATGCCGCGGATCGTGTGGCGGGTCGTCTGCGGCTTGCTGGACGTGATGGCGACCTTCGTGCCCACCAGCGCGTTCGTCAGCGTCGACTTCCCTGCGTTCGGGCGGCCGACGAAGCACGCGAACCCGGAGCGGTAACCATCCATCAGTCCATTGTCCCTCTACCCGCTTCGGGCCGTGCGCTGACCCTCAGACCCGCTCGCGCACCTCACCGGAGGTGTTCGCGAGGAACACCGGACCGGTCGGAGTGAGGTCGCGGACCGCCGCCAGCGACTCCGCGTCCACCGCCGTGTGCTCGGTCACCACGACGGCCGCCTCCAAGCCCTCGGCACCGCTCGACACCGCCGCGGCGACCGCGGCCTGCAGCGCGGTCAGCTTCAACGACGGCAACGAGACCGTGGACGCGTTGTACGTGCGGCCGTCGAGGTCGCGCACCGCCGCGCCCTCCGCCGCGCCGTTGCGCGCACGGACCGAGCGCGCCAGCGTGACGAGCTTGGCGTCCTCGGGATCGATGTCAGTCATCTTCTTCTGTCTCCTTCTGCACGGGACGCACGAGCACAGTGGTGACGCGGATGCGGCCGCGCACGTCCTTGCCGCCCTCCGCCCGCATGCGCAGACCCGCGATCTCCGCCTCGGTGCCGGGCAGCGGCACGCGCCCGAGCCGCTGCGCGAGCAGGCCGCCCACGGTCTCGACCTCGTGGTCGTCGAGCTCGGTGCCGAACAGCGCGTCCAGGTCGTCCACCGGCAGGCGCGCGCTGACCCGCACCGCGCCGTCCTCCAGGTGCTCGACCGGCGGCCGGTCGTCGGTGTCGGACTCGTCGGTGATCTCGCCGACGATCTCCTCGAGGATGTCCTCGATGGTCAGCAGGCCCGCGGTGCCGCCGTACTCGTCGACGACGATCGCCATGTGCTTGCGGGAGACCTGCATCTCGCGCAGCAGGTCCGCGATCGGCTTCGAGTCCGGGATGAAGCTCGTCGGGCGCATCAGCTCCGCCACGGTCTTCGGGTCCTCGCCGTCGGCCAGCGTCGCCCGCATGAGGTCCTTGAGGTTCACCACGCCGAGCACGTCGTCGACGCTCTCCCCGATCACCGGCAGGCGCGTGTAGCCGGTGCGCAACGACAGCGCAAGCGCCTGCCGCACCGACTTGGCCTGCTCGATCCACACGATCTCCGTGCGCGGCACCATGATCTCGCGCGCGATGGTGTCCCCCAGCTCGAACACCGAGTGGATCATCTCGCGCTCGCCCTCGTCGACGACGCCGCGCTCCTGCGCCATGTCGACGAGCTCGCGCAGCTCCACCTCGGAGCTGAACGGGCCCTCGCGGAAGCCCTTGCCGGGCGTGATCGCGTTGCCGATCAGGATCAGCAACTTCGACAGCGGCCCGAGAACCCGGCCGAGCTGCCGGACGGTGCCCGCGGCGAGGAGCGACACGGCGTAAGGGTGCTGACGGCCGAGGGTGCGCGGACCGACGCCGACGAGCACGTACGACACGATGAGCATGCTCAGGCACGAGTACAGGACAGCGAGCCCGTCCTCGGCGACGTAGTCGAGGAACACCGTCGTGACCAGCACCGCCGCCGACATCTCGCACGCCAGGCGCAGCAGCAGCAACAGGTTGACGTGCCGCGGCCGGTCGTTGAGCACGTGCAGCAACTGCCCGGTCCCCCAGCGCCCCTGCCGTTGCAAGGACTCCACCCGTGCACGTGACACGGTGCCGAGAGCGGCATCCACACACGCGAACAGACCTGCGGCCAGAACGAGCACAACGGCCAGCACGATCACACTGGCAGGGTTCGCGCTCATGATCCAGTTTCTCTAGGGGGACTTCAGACTTCTTCGTTCTTCTCGTCGAGCCCGACCGCGCCGAGCACCTTGTCGTCGGCGCTGCGCTGGTGCGCGGCCCGCTGGGCCTCGTCACGCGCGGTGCGGAAGTCCGCGAGGATGCGGTTCTGCAGGGTGAACATCTCGCGTTCCTCGGCGGGCTCGGCGTGGTCGTAGCCGAGCAGGTGCAGCACGCCGTGCACCGTCAGCAGGTGCAGCTCGTCCAGCAGGCTGTGACCGGCCTTCTTGGCCTGGTCCTTGGCGAACGCGGGGCACAGCACGATGTCCCCGAGCAGCGCGGGACCGAGCCCCGCGGCGTCGGGCCGGCGCGCGGAGTCCAGCTCGTCCATGGGGAAGGCCATGACGTCCGTCGGACCCGGCAGGTCCATCCAGCGCTCGTGCAGGTCCGCCATCACGTCCAGCTCGACGAGGAGGACGGACAGCTCGGCCAGCGGGCTCACGCCCATGCGGTCCAGCGCGAAGCGGGCGGCGGAGACGATGGAACCCTCGTCGACCCCGACACCCGACTCGTTGGCGATCTCGATGCTCACGGCGCCTATCGTCCCCGCCGCTGGTTCCCCCGCCTTGCACCGGGTCCGTGGTGCTGCGTGTTCTGGTCGATCGCGTCCTGCTGGACCTGCCACTTGTCGTACGCGTCGACGATGTCGCCGACCAGGCGGTGGCGCACCACGTCCTGGCTGGTCAGCTCCGAGAAGTGCACGTCCTCGACGCCGTCGAGGATGTCCCGCACGACCCGGAGGCCGCTGCGCTGGCCACCCGGGAGGTCGACCTGGGTCGTGTCGCCCGTCACCACCATCTTGGAGCCGAAGCCCAGCCGGGTGAGGAACATCTTCATCTGCTCGGGCGTGGTGTTCTGCGCCTCGTCGAGGATGATGAACGCGTCGTTCAACGACCGGCCGCGCATGAACGCCAAGGGCGCCACCTCGATCGTCCCCGCCTGCGTGAGGCGCGGGATCGACTCCGGGTCGACCATGTCGTGCAGCGCGTCGTACAGCGGGCGCAGGTACGGGTCGATCTTCTCGTAGAGCGTGCCGGGCAGGTAGCCCAGCCGCTCGCCGGCCTCGACGGCCGGACGGGTGAGGATGATGCGGTTGACCTGCTTGGCCTGCAGCGCCTGCACGGCCTTGGCCATGGCGAGGTAGGTCTTGCCGGTGCCGGCGGGGCCGATGCCGAACACGACCGTGTTCTTGTCGATCGCGTCGACGTAGTGCTTCTGGTTCAGCGTCTTCGGCCTGATCGTGCGGCCTCGGCGGCTCACGATGTCGAGGCTCAGCACCTCCGCGGGCGACTCGACGTCGGTCTCGCTCAGCATCGCGACGATGCGGCGGACGGCGTTCTGGTCGATGACCTGGCCGCGGCTCGCGAGGGTGATGAGCTCGGAGAAGACGCGTTCGGCGAAGGCCACGTCGGCGGGGTCGCCGGACAAGGTGATCTCGTTCCCGCGCACGTGCACGTCGGCGTCGAGCAGTTCCTCCGCGAGCCGGAGGTTCTCGTCGCGCGACCCGAGCAGCGTGAGCACCGCGCCTTCCGGCACGGCGAACCGGGACTGACCTTCCTTGTTGCTCTGCTGTGTTTCTTCGGCCACGTGGCCCCGGCCTGCTTCCTGTCGCTCGGATCTGGTGGCGTCGATGCTAGTCCGGCCGAAAATGGGTGGCTACCGCTTTGCTCACCGTGTGTGCTCATCGACCGTGGAGATCCGCAGGCTTGGCGTTGACGACGTACCCGAGTGCATGAAGCTCATCACAGACCGGGGCTGGACCTGGACGCCCGCGCAGTGGGAGATGATGCTCGCCCTCGGCCCCGGTTACGGCGCCTTCGACTCGTCCGGACTGGTCGGCACGGCTTTGACGACGCCTTATCCCGAGATGCAGGCGATCAGCGGCGTTCTGGTGGCGTCCTGGGCGGAGCGCCGGGGCATCGGCACGCGGCTGATGGCGAGAACGCTGGAGGTCAGTCCCTCGGTTCTGTACGCGACGACGATGGGGGAACCGCTGTACGCCCGGCTCGGCTTTCACCCGGTCGGGGCATCGGTCTCCTACCACGGCGTGTTCACCGGTTCCGCTCCCGGCGTGTCGCGGCCGGGCACGCCCTCGGACGTCCCGGTCCTCGCCGGGCTCGACCGCGAGGCCAGCGGGTACACGCGGCCCGCGCTCTGGGACCGGCTGCTCGACCCGTCGTCGCCGTACGACGTGCTGGTGTCGGACTTCGCCGTGGTCGCCACCAGGCCGAACCCCACCGGCGTCACGATCGGGCCGCTGATCGCGCCGGACGCCGCGGCCGCCTGCGAGTTGCTCGCGGACGTGACGGCCGGTCGTGGTGACGTCCGGGTGGACACCGGCAGCGCCGACGTGGCCGCGTTCCTGCTGGAGAACGGCTTCGGCAAGATCGAGGGCGGCTGCACGCTGATGGTGCACGGCGCCGCGAACGTGCCGGGTGACCGCGCGCGCTACTTCGCGCCCGCCTCACACGCGCTCGGATGACCCCCGGGGGACCCTGTGGAACTGCGCAGACTGACGAAGGACGACATCACCGCGTGCTCCGACCTGGCCGAGAGCCGGTCGTGGCCGCGTGAGGAGAGCAAGTGGGAGTTCCTGCTCGCGCACGGCGAGGGCTGGGGACTGTTCGACGAGCGGGGTCTCGTCGGGACGACGATCGTGACGCACTACCCGGAGCTGGCGGCGATCAGCATGGTGCTGGTCGCCGAGCGCGCGGCGCGGCAGGGGCACGCCCGCCGGTTGGTGTCGCACGTGCTGGGCACGGGTGTCTCGACGTTGTTCGCGACGGACATGGGCCGTCCGCTGTACGAGCAACTGGGCTTCCACGCCGTCGGCTTCACCGACATCCACGCGGGCACGTTCACGGGCCCGGCGGCCGGTGTGTCGCGTCTCGCCGCGGAGGCGGACCTCGACGACGTGGTCGCGCTCGACACGAAGGTCACCGGCATCACGCGGCCGTACCTGTGGGAGTCGTTGCTGAGGATGGGCACCATCCGGATCTCCGACCACGGCGTCGCGGGCACGTGGCAGGTCCGCGCCCAGCGGATGCTCATCGGGCCGGTCATCGCGGACACGCCGGCGGACACGTGCGCGCTCATCGCCGACTGCGCCGCGGGTGTCCCGAGCGTGCGCGTCGACGTGCACGACCCGGAGGTGATCGCGTTCGTCCGTGCGAACGGGATGGAGTCGTGGGACGAGGCCACCTGGATGGTCAGGGGCGCGGAGCAGCTGCCCGGTGACCGCGCCCGCTACCGCGCTCCCCTGCTGCAGGCGCTGGGTTAGAGGCGCCGGCCGCCCAGCAGGTGCAGGTGGGCGTGGAACACCTCCTGCCCGCTGTCCGGTCCGGTGTTGAACAGCAGCCGGTAGCCCGACTCTGCGACGCCCTCGGCCTCGGCGACCTGCTTCGCGGCGGCGAAGAGGTCGCCGAGCTGGTCACCGTCGAGGTCGACGGCGTTCGGCACGTGCTCGCGCGGGATGAGCAGCACGTGCACGGGTGCCTTGGGCTGGATGTCGCGGAACGCGAGCGTCGTCTCGGTCTCGTGCACGACGGTCGCGGGGATCTCACTGCCGACGATGCGGCAGAACAAACAGGACATGCCCCGACGCTAGGCGAAGATGCGGTCGAGCTGCTCGTCGACGGCCTCGACCACGTCCGCGGCGGTGAGCTCGTCGGGCCCGAGGCCGTGGTGGATGTTGAGGCCGTCGACCAGCGCGACGAGGCGCCGGGCGGCCTTGATCGGCACGACGCCGTCCCGCAGCTCACCGGCTTCCTGCGCCGCCGTGAGCACCTGTGCGATCCCGTCGTACAGCTCGCGTGTGCCGCGGCGTTCCAGCTCGTGCAACGTCGGTTCGACCATCGCCCGCGGGAGGAACGACAGCAGCACCGCGGCCTCCGTCCGGCGTTCGTCGTCCACCGCCAGCATCTCGTGGGCGAGGGCCCGCACCACCTCGCGGTGGCCGGCGGTGGCGTCGATCCGCTCCAGCCGTGCGAGGAACCGCCGGTACGCGAGCTCCATCGCGAACCCCAGCAACGCGTTCTGCGTCGGGAAGTAGTGCCGCAGGGACCCGCTCGACCACCCGGACTCCGCTGCCACGGCGCGCACCGAGGCGTGGCCGATGCCGTCGCGCCGCACGATGCGCCACACCGCCTCGGCGAGCTCGCGGCGGCGTTGCTCGTGGTCGACAACCTTGGGCACCGGCCTTTTCTAGCAGTCGCGGGCGAGCCCGTGGACAGCCGTCCGGCACCGCTCCCAGGCCTCGGTCCCCGGCGTGATCACGTCCATGTGCCCGGCTCCCCCGACGACCACGAGCTCGGCCTGCGGCTCGGCGGCGCAGAACGCGACAGACTGCTCGACGGGCACGTCCTCGTCGCGGTCGCCGTGCACGCAGACAACCGGCTTGCCGATGGGGATCAGCGCGGTCGGCGAGGCCTCGGCGAACTGCTCCTCGGTGCACAGCTCGAGCGCCCGCGGCGTGATGTGGCGGGTGAAGTCCAGCACCGCCGCCTGGGCGACCGCCCCGGCCACGCGCGCGCTGTTCTTGGCCGCCCACACGGCGAGGTGGCCGCCCGCGCTGTGGCCGAGCGTCACGACGGGCCCGAGGTCGACGGCGTCGATGGCGGCGAGGACGTCCTGCCCCGTCCGCGGCCATCCCCCGCCGCCGCTCACCCGGCGGTACTCGATGTTCCAGACGGCGAACCCGTCGGCGACGAGCACGTCGGCGAGCGGGCGGCCGAGTTCGAGGCCGTAGCGCTGGTGCCAGAAACCACCGTGAATGACGACAACGGCACCCTGGGCAACACCGTTCGGAAGGGAAAGCTCGCCGAACTGACTGGGGTGGTCACCGTAAGCAATTCTCTGCACACGCAGAAAGTACGGGAAAAAGGCGCCGCCGAACTTGTCGGACCTCGTGAGTACGTTGAAACGCAGGGGTTCCCAGTCAGGGGGTACCCCTGCGAAAGCGTGCCCGCACGCGTGCGTGAAGTCTGCGGCGCGTTCCGGGAGCCTGAAACCCAAAGACTGCAACACAGTCCGAGATGCTGCCGCCCAAGCCCGTGACCTGCACTGAGAGCCACCGCGTGGTGACTCATCACATCATCCCTGCGCGCGACGCGAAGTCTTCGAGCCCCGAAAACAAAAGGGGCGCCTCGCGGTCCGAAGCCTGGGGGTCGCTTCGCCGCGAGGCGCCGACGCCGGACCGAGGGGGGAGGTGTCCGGCGAGTCCTTTGTCAGAAGGCCCAATCGTCTACTCCGTTTCCGGATAGACCAATCAGCCCCTCTGCCATCCAGGGTAACCCCACCCGCCTGGGATTCGCTACAACTTCCGTCAAGCCAATCCATCCGGTGTTCATCTTCGGAGTGATCGGGGTCACCACCGTGACGTGAGTACCCCGATCGCACCGAGAGCAACCGCGGCGGCGGTGGATGCACGCAGAACGGTTGGGCCCAACCGGACGATTCGGGCACCCGAAGATCGCAACGTGTCGAGCTCCTCCTGCGTGATCCCGCCCTCGGGACCGACGACGAGCAGCACGTCTCCGGACTCGGGCAGCTCGACGTCGGCGAGCCGCTCGGTGGCGCTCTCGTGCAACACGAGCGTCAACGCCGAGGACGACACGCGATGGGAGAGCTGTGTCGTGCTCACGGGTTCGTCGACCGACGGCACTCGCGAGCGCCGGGCCTGTTTCGCCGCCTCGCGGACCGTGGACCGCCAGCGTCCCAGCGCTTTCGCGCCGCGCGGGCCGTCCTCCCACTTCGTGATGCACCGGGAGGCGCGCCACGGCACCACACCGTCCACGCCGGCCTCGGTGGCCAGTTCGACGGCGAGCTCGCCCCGGTCGCCCTTCACCAGCGCCTGGGCGAGCACGACGCGCGGCGACGGTTCGGGCTCGACCCAGCGCTCGAGCACGCGCAGCGACAGCTCGGCGCGGTCCACCGCCGTCACCGAGCACCGCACCTGCGTGCCGGAGCCGTCGGACAGCACGAGCTCCTCACCGACGCGCAGCCGCTTGACCGTCGCGGCGTGCCGGCCTTCCGGGCCGTCCAGCACGAACTCCTCGCCGGACGGCAGCGCCTCGACGAGGAAGACCGGCAGGGTCACCGGTTGCCGCGCGAGGCCCGCAGGCGCGAGAACAGCCCGCCGCCGCCCTTGCCGTTGTGCGACAGCGAGGGTTCGCTCTCGCCGCGCAGCTCGGCCAGATCGCGCAGCAGCGAGGCCTGCGCCGCGTCGAGCTTCGTCGGGACGACGACCTCGAGGTGCACGTGCAGGTCGCCACGGCCGTCGACGCGGCCGGTGGAGCGCAGCTTCGGCATGCCGCGGCCCGTGAGCACGAGCTGCGTGTTCGGCTGCGTGCCGGGCTCGATCTGCAGCTCTTCCTCGCCGTCGAGCGTCTTCAGCGGCAACGTGGCGCCCAGGGCGGCCGTCGTCATCGGGATCTGCACGACGCAGTGCAGGTCGGAGCCGTCGCGTTCGAAGATCTCGTGCGGGTGCTCCTCGACCTCGACGTAGAGGTCGCCGGCCGGGCCACCGCCGGGGCCGACCTCGCCCTGGCCCGCGAGGCGCACGCGCATGCCCTCGGCGACACCGGCGGGGATGTTCACGGAGATCGTGCGGCGCGACCGCGTGCGGCCGTCACCGGCGCACTGCTGGCACGGGTCGGGGATGACCTCGCCGAAGCCGCGGCAGACCGGGCACGGGCGCGACGTCACGACCTGGCCGAGGAACGAGCGCTGCACCGACTGGACCTCGCCGCGGCCGTGGCAGGTGTCGCACTGGACGGGCTTGGAGTCGTTCTGCGTGCCCGCGCCGTGGCAGCGGTCGCAGAGGATCGCCGTGTCGACCGTCAGCTCGCGCGTGGCACCCGCCGCGCACTCCTCCAGCGTCATGTCGAGCCGGATGAGCGCGTCGGAACCGGGCTGCACGCGGCTGCGCGGCCCGCGGCCACCACCGGACGTCGCGCCGAAGAACGCGTCCATGATGTCGCCGAGACCGAAGCCGGAGAACGGGTCACCGCCGGGGCGGCCACCGCCGCCCGAGTCGAGGGGGTCGCCACCCAGGTCGACGACGCGGCGCTTCTCGGGGTTCGACAACACCTCGTAGGCGGCCGTCACCTCCTTGAAGCGGGCCTCCTCGTTGGGATTGACGTCCGGGTGCAGCTGCCTCGCGAGCTTGCGATAGGCGCGCTTGATCTCATCCTGTGTCGCGTTCTGCGAAACACCGAGGATGCCGTAGTAATCCCTGGCCACCTTGTTCGCTTTCGTGTTCATCTTTCAGATCAAAGTCCTGGTTCAACGACCGGTCAGGATCTCACCGACGTAGTTGGCGACCGCACGCACGGCCGCCATGGTCCCGGGGTAGTCCATGCGCGTCGGTCCGACGACGCCGAGGCCACCGAGGGGGTTGTCGCGGCTGCCGTAGCCGATGGACACCACGGAGGTGCTGCGCATCTCGGCCGCCTCGTTCTCCTCGCCGATGCGCACGAGCACACGACCGGGGTCGCGGCTCGCGGCGAGCAGCTTGAGCACGACGACCTGTTCCTCGAGCGCCTCCAGCACCTGCCGGAGCGAGCCGGGGAAGTCCGTGATGTTGCGCGTGAGGTTGGCGGTGCCGCCGAGCACGAGCCGTTCCTCGGGGTGCTCCACCAGTGTCTCGATCAGCACGGTGGCCACCCGCAGCATCGGGTCGCGCAGGGTCGTCGGCACCTCGTCGGGCAGTTCGGCGACCTTGGCACTGGCGTCGGCCAGCCGCTGCCCCGCCATCGCCTGGTTCAGCACACCGCGCAACTGAGCCGTGTGCTCCTCGCTGATCACGTCGCCCAGCTCGACGATCCGCTGGTCGACGCGGCCGGTGTCGGTGATCAGCACCAGCATCAGCCGCGACGGCGTGATCGGCAGCACCTCCAGGTGGCGCACGGCCGCGCGGGACAGCGTCGGCACCTGGATCACCGCCACCTGCCGGGTGAGCTGCGCGAGCAACCGCACGCTGCGGCGCATCACGTCGTCGAGGTCGAGCGCCCCGTCCAGGAAGCTGCGGATCGCCCGCTTCTCCGCCTGCGAGAGCGGCTTGACCTCGCTCAACTTGTCGACGAAGAGCCGGTACCCCTTGTCCGTGGGCACGCGCCCGGCGCTGGTGTGCGGCTGGGCGATGTAGCCCTCGTCCTCCAGCGCCGCCATGTCGTTGCGCACCGTCGCGCTCGACACACCCAGGTTGTGCCGCTCCACCAGGGCCTTCGACCCGACGGGCTCCTGGTTGGACACGTAGTCGGCGACTATGGCGCGCAGCACCTCGAACCGACGCTCATCGGCGTTCACCGCTGTTCACCTCCGTGTCCACTACTTCCCGAGTTTACCCAGCCGGATTCGTGACCGGTGCCCGCTCCGAGGTCCTGCTCGGTCACCGGGGCCGTTCGAGTGATCGGCGGGCGGAAGAACTCCGAGCCGACGCCTCGCAGCTAACTTGCGCAGGGTGGTCATCGCGCGCGAAACGACGCTCAAGGATCTCCTGAACGGCTCGAAGCAGTACCGGGTCCCGCTCTACCAGCGCACCTACTCCTGGCAGGAGGAGCAGCTCTCCCGGCTCTGGGACGACGTCGTCCGGCTGGCGGAGATCCGGGTCACCCAGCACGCGGCCACCCACTTCATCGGCTCCGTCGTCTTCGCGCCGAGTCCGGGCAACGGCCCGATCGGTGTGCCGCAGTACCTGGTCGTCGACGGTCAGCAGCGGCTCACCACGCTGACGCTGCTGTTGTGCGCCATCCGAGACCACCGCGCCGCGCACGAAGGACCGCAGCACCGCCACCGGATCAACGACCTGTACCTGATGAACCCGCACGAGCCGGAGCAACACCGGCTCAGGGTCGTGCCGACGCAGACGGACCGCGACTCCTACCTGGCGTGCGTCGACTCGACGCCCCACGCCGGGGCCAGCGACCCGATCGGCACCGCCCACCGGTTCTTCGCCGCGCGGATCGCCGAGCTGACCGGCCCGCTCGACGCCGAGCGGGCCGAGGACGCCGTCACCCGCGGGCTGGTGCTGGTGTCGATCACCACCCGCCCCGGCGACAACGCCCACCGGATCTTCGAGTCGTTGAACAACACCGGCGCCGCTCTCACCCAGGCCGACCTGCTGCGCAACCACCTCTTCATGCGCCTGCCGACCCGCGGTGAGCGCGTCCACCGGTCGCTCTGGCTCCCACTGCAGTCCGAGCTGGAGCCAGGAGAACTCGACCTGCTCTTCTGGCTCGACCTCGTCCAGCGCGACCCGAGGGTCAAGCAGGGCGACACCTACGCGGGTCAGCAGGCCCGGCTCGACCGGTTGCGGGGCGAGGAGGACGTCGAGGCCGAGGTGGCCAGGCTGTGCGGCCTGGGCAGGCTGCTCCGCAGAATCCTGAGCCCGGACGCCGAACCTGACCCCGCGGTGCGCACGAGGCTGCAACGGCTGAAGGACTGGGGCACCACGACGGTCCACCCGCTGCTGCTGCACCTGCTCGACCGCAGGCAACGGGGAACCGCCACCTCCGACGAGATCGCGGCGGCGATGCTCCACGTCGAGAGCTTCCTGGTGCGACGTCTGCTCATCGGTCGCGCCACGGCGAACATCAACAGGATCCTGCTCTCGGCGGTCACCGAGCTGGACGGCACGCAGCCGGTGGACCAGGCGGTGCGCGCCCACCTGTCGGCCGGAAGGAAGTACTTCGCCGGCGACGACGAGGTGCGCGCCGCGGTACGTGCGGTCCCGTACTACCTGAACGGCCGGCCGCACCAGCGCGCGGCGGTCCTGCGGTGGCTGGAGGTCGGGTACCGCAGCAAGGAGCCCGTCGAGCTCACCTCGCTGACCATCGAGCACGTCCTGCCGCAGACCTCCACCGATGCGTGGGAGCAGGCCGTCAGCGCTGACCTGGAGCCCGGCGAGTCGTACGAGCAGGTGCACGACGCCCTGGTGCACACGCTCGGCAACCTGACCCTCACCGGCTACAACTCGGAGCTGAGCAACAGCCCGTTCGACGTCAAGAAGGCCCAGCTCGCGAAGAGCGGACTCGTGATGAACCAGCACATCGCCGCACAGGCCGAATGGGGCAGGCCGCAGATCCTCGCGAGGGCCGACGCGCTGGCGGAGCGCGTCATCGCCCTCTGGCCCGGACCGTTGGACGTCACGTCCGCGCCCCCCGCCGCCGTCAACCAGGGGTCGCTGGAGCAGCGGTTCTTCGTCCAGGTGCACGACAAGCAGGGCGAGGACGTCGCCGCGGCGGTCCGGGAGGTGGCGGAGAGGTGGTGCGAGCTCGGCGGGAGCCTCGAGCTGGGCACCGGCCGCAGCGAGACCTCGTGCTTCCTGATCGCCAGGGAGAAGGGCGAGGAAGGCGGCAACATCTGGCCGTTCGCGATCTACCCGAGCGGCAGGGTCGAGGTGGTGTTCCAGCACCTCCGCGTCCGCCCGCCGTTCGACGAGGTCACGATGCGCGAAGAGCTCCGGCAGCGGCTGAACGGCGCGCCCGGCGTGGACATCGCCGCCGCGAAGATCGAGCTGCGGCCGAGCTTTCCGCTGAAGGTCCTCCTGGACCCCGGCGCACGTGCGGTGGTGCTGGAGACCTTGAAGTGGTTCTACGAGCGGGCTCGCTCGACGGTTTTTGTCGGTGGTGCTCGCTAGGGTCCAAACGTGGGCAACGTGGTGTGGCTCCGGCCACCTGAGGAGGACGGCCCGGCACCGGGGAGGGCGTGCCTGGTCCACAGCGAGGACGAGTGGTGGGAGGGCACCGTCGTCTGGGAGCGGGCCCGGCGGGCGGACGGGTTGTGGTGGGGCACCGCGACCTACCGCAAGCACGGGCAGGTCGTCGTCGAGGTGTTCAGCCAGCACGACCTGCGCGCTCGCTGAACCGGGAGGTCAGGGCAGCAGGCGGCGCACGACGGCGTCGGCCAGCAGGCGGCCCCGGTCCGTCAGCACGCAGCGGTCGTCGTGCGGCTCGAGCAGGCCGTCGGCGATCGCCTGCTTCGCCTCCTCGCGGCCCGGCTCGTCCAGCACGTCCATCGGCAGGCCGGAGGCGAGGCGCAGTTCCAGCAGCACCCGTTCCACGCGCTGGTCCTCGGCGGACAGCACCTCGCGACCGGCGGCCGGGGACGCGCCCGAAGCGAGCAGGGACGAGTAGCGGGCCGGGTGCTTCACGTTCCAGAAGCGCACGCCGCCGACGTGGCTGTGGGCGCCGGGGCCGAAGCCCCACCAGTCGGCGCCCTTCCAGTACAGGACGTTGTGCCGGCACCGGGCGGCTTCGGAGGTGGCCCAGTTGGAGACCTCGTACCAGGAGAAGCCGGCGCCCGAGAGCACCGAGTCGACCATCTCGTAGGACGAGGCGAGCACGTCGTCGTCCGGCATCGGCAGGTCGCCGCGGCGGATGCGGCGGGCCAGGCCGGTGCCGTCCTCCACGATCAACGCGTAGGCGGACACGTGGTCGACGCCCGCGGCCAGCACGGCGTCCAGGGAGGCGGCCAGGTCCGAGGGCCGCTCCCCCGGCGTGCCGTAGATGAGGTCGAGGTTCACGTGTTCGAAGCCGGCCGTGCGGGCCTCGCGTGCGGCATCGACCGGACGGCCGGGCGTGTGTTTGCGGTCCAGCACCTGCAACACGTGCCGTGCGGCGGACTGCATTCCCAGGGACACACGGGTGTAGCCGGAGGCGAGGATGCCCTCGAAGAACGAAGGTGAGGTCGACTCCGGGTTCGACTCCGTCGTCACCTCGGCGCCGGGCGCGAGGCCGAACGACTGGCGCACGGCGTCGAGCACGTCGCCCAGGCCGGAGGCGCCCAGCAACGACGGGGTGCCTCCGCCGACGAACACCGTCTCGGCCTGGACGGGGGTGCCGAGGACGGACGCGGCCAGGTCCAGTTCGCGGCGCAGGCCCTCCAGCCACGACTCGGGTGACGCGGAAGTGCCTAGTTCGCCGGGCGTGTAGGTGTTGAAGTCGCAGTAGCCGCAACGGGTTGCGCAGAACGGCACGTGCACGTAGATGCCGAAGGGGCGTGAGCCGACACCGGCGACGGCAGAAGGGGGGAGCGAACCGTCGGCGGGCGCGGGCTCGCCATCGGGCAAAGCGGAGGGCATGACTCCCAGTGTCCCCTACACGCCCCAATGGCGGTGTTCGACCAGGGGAAGTGTCTGTCGGTGACAGAGATGTCACGGAGTGAAACCAGCCTGAGATGTCAACTCCTCCTCGTCGATCCCAGCATTCGGTTGGCGGTGGACCACGCTCTGGACGGCATGCACACTGAGGCCATGCATTCGACTGGAGTCCGCCTCGTGGCCCGCCGCCACGTCGACTTCCGTCGTGTCTCCAGCGCGATGTGCCGTCGTTCGGCCTGACCGCGCGCTGATTTGTTCCCGTCGGCGCCCGGCGCGCTGACGACGCCCCCACCACAAGCACCTCCGGGCTCGCACGCGCACCGAGCGCCTCGAAACCCCGGAGGATGGCGATGGTCCCGCCGCAGACGTCACCGCGCGCCAAGCAGCGTCGCGGCGAGGGGCAGTGGGCGCTCGGTTACCGAGAGCCGCTGAACCCCAACGAGCGGAGCAAGAAGGACGACAACCCGCTCAACGTCCGCACCCGCATCGAGAACATCTACGCCCACGGCGGTTTCGACTCCATCGACCCGGCGGACCTGCGCGGGCGGTTCCGCTGGTACGGCCTCTACACCCAGCGCAAGCCCGGCATCGACGGCGGCCGCACCGCCACGCTCGAGCCGGAGGAGCTGGACGACGAGTTCTTCATGATGCGCGTGCGCAGCGACGGCGGGGCGCTGACGACGCGGCAGCTCGAGGTCCTCGGCGAGATCTCGCAGACCTATGCGCGCGACACCGCGGACATCACCGACCGGCAGAACATCCAGTACCACTGGATCCGGATCGAGGACGTCCCCACGATCTGGCAGAAGCTCGAAGCCGTCGGCCTCACGACGATGGAGGCGTGCGGCGACAGCCCGCGCGTCATCCTCGGCTCGCCGGTCGCGGGCATCTCGCAGGACGAGGTGCTCGACGGCCAGCCGGCGATCGACACGATCCTCGAGCGCTACATCGGCGACCCGCGCTTCTCCAACCTGCCACGCAAGTTCAAGACCGCCATCTCCGGGCTGCAGGACGTCGCGCACGAGATCCACGACATCGCGTTCGTCGGCGTGCACCACCCCGAGCACGGGCCCGGCTTCGACCTCTGGGTCGGTGGCGGCCTGTCCACGAACCCCATGCTGGGCAAGCGGCTGGGCGCGTGGGTGCCGCTCGACGAGGTCCCGGACGTGTGGGAGGCGGTCATCTCCGTCTTCCGCGACTACGGCTACCGCCGCCTGCGCCACCGCGCGCGCATCAAGTTCCTCGTCGCCGACTGGGGCCCGGAGAAGTTCCGCCAGGTCGTCGAGGACGAGTACCTCAAGCGCAAGATGATCGACGGCCCGGCGCCCGAGGTGCTGGACCAGCAGCTCGACCACATCGGCGTGCACAAGCAGAAGGACGGCCTGTTCTACGTCGGCGCCGCGCCCGTCGCGGGCCGCGTGTCCGGGTCGATCCTGGTCGAGGTCGCGAAGTACGCCGAACGGGCGGGCTCGAACCGCGTCCGCTTCACGCCGCAGCAGAAGATCATCGTGCTGGACGTGCCCGAGGCCGAGATCCCGGCGCTCAAGAGCGACCTCGCGAAGCTCGGCCTGCAGGTCGACCCGTCGCCGTGGCGCCGGGGCATCATGGCCTGCACCGGCATCGAGTTCTGCAAGCTCGCGATCGTCGAGACCAAGGCCCGCGCCCTCGACCTCGTCACGCAGCTCGAGGCGAACCTCAAGGACATCGTCGACGGCGTCACGGCGCCGATCACCGTGCACATCAACGGCTGCCCCAACTCCTGCGCCCGCATCCAGACCGCGGACATCGGGCTGAAGGGCCAGATCGTCACCGACGACGCGGGCAACCAGGTCGAGGGCTTCCAGGTGCACCTCGGCGGCGGCCTCGGCCTCGACGCCGGCTTCGGCCGCAAGCTGCGCGGCCACAAGGTCACCGCGGCCGAGCTGCCCGAGTACGTCGAGCGCGTGGTGCGGAACTTCGTCGCCCAGCGGGAGACCGACGAGCGGTTCGCCCAGTGGGTGGCCCGCGCGGAGGAGGGTTCGCTGCGATGAGTGAACGCGCGACGCCGTTCTACTGCCCCTACTGCGGCGACGAGGACCTCCGGCCGCAGGAGGAACCCGGCTACGCGTGGCTGTGCACCGGGTGCCGCCGCGTCTTCAAGGTCTCGTTCGTCGGTCTGAACCTGCCGCAGGAGGTGAAGAAGTGAGCGGTCTCAAGGAAGACCTCAAGATCGTCGCCAACGCCGCGCAGGAGGAGCTGGCCGGCGCCTCGGCGATCGAGGCCCTGGAGTGGACGGCCCGCATGTTCGGCGACAGCTACATCGTCGCGTCGAACATGCAGGACGCCGTCCTGATCGACCTCGCAGCACAGGTGAAGCCGGACTTCGACGTGCTGTTCCTGGAAACCGGCTACCACTTCCCGGAGACGATCGGCGTGCGCGACGCCGTCGGTGTCGTCTACCCGGACGTGCGCATCGTCAACGCCGCCGCCGAGCAGTCGGTGGAGGAGCAGGAACGCGAGTTCGGCCTGCTGTACCGGTCGGACCCGGCGCAGTGCTGCAACCTGCGCAAGGTCGTGCCGCTGCGCCGCGAGCTCGCGAAGTACGACGCGTGGGTCACCGGTGTGCGCCGCGTCGACGCCCCGACCAGGGCGAACACGCCGATCGTGCAGTGGGACGAGCGCAACGGCCTGGTGAAGATCAACCCGATCGCGCCGTGGAGCGACGAGGAGTTCAACTCCTACATCCGCGAGAAGGGGATCCTCGAGAACCTGTTGGTGCAGGAGGGATACCCCTCCATCGGCTGTCTGCCGTGCACCGCCAAGCCGTTGCCTGGCCAGGACGCGCGCAGCGGCCGGTGGGCCGGGCAGTCGAAGACGGAATGTGGGTTGCACGGATGACTCTCGCGCTGGACACGTTGGGGCGCCTCGAATCCGAGGCCATTCACATCTTCCGCGAGGTCGCGGGCGAGTTCGACCGGCCGGTGATCCTCTTCTCCGGCGGCAAGGACTCGACGCTGCTGCTGCACCTCGCGATCAAGGCGTTCTACCCGGCGCCGGTGCCGTTCCCGCTGCTGCACGTCGACACCGGGCACAACTTCGACGAGGTCATCGAGTTCCGCGACCGCGTCGTCGCGCAGCACGGTCTGCGCCTGGAGGTCGCGAAGGTCCAGGACTGGATCGACGACGGCCGCCTCGAGGAGCGCCCGGACGGCACGCGCAACCCGTTGCAGACCGTCCCGCTGCTGGACTCGATCACCCAGCACAGGTTCGACGCGGTCTTCGGCGGCGGACGCCGGGACGAGGAACGCGCCCGCGCCAAGGAGCGGATCTTCAGCCTGCGCACGGCGTTCGGCCAGTGGGACCCGAAGCGCCAGCGCCCCGAGCTGTGGAACCTCTACAACGGCCGGCACCGCGCCGGTGAGCACGTCCGCGTGTTCCCGCTGTCCAACTGGACCGAGCTCGACGTGTGGAACTACATCGAGCGCGAGGGCATCGAGCTGCCGGACATCTACTACTCGCACGAGCGCGAGGTGTTCCTGCGCGACGGCATGTGGCTCGCGGAGGGCCCGTGGGGCAGGGCGCGCGAGGGCGAGACGCTGGTGCGCAAGACGGTTCGCTACCGCACGGTCGGCGACGGCTCCTGCACGGGCGCCGTCGAGTCCGACGCCGCCGACATCCACGCGGTGATCGCCGAGGTCGCCGCGTCACGGCTGACCGAGCGCGGCGCCACGCGGGCCGACGACCGGCTGTCCGAGGCCGCCATGGAAGACCGCAAGCGGGAGGGGTACTTCTAGATGAGCGACCTGTTGAGGCTGGCCACCGCGGGCAGCGTGGACGACGGCAAGTCCACGCTCGTCGGCCGGCTGCTCTACGACACCAAGTCCGTGCTCGCGGACACGCTCGACGCCGTACACCGCGCGAGCGCCGACCGCGGTCTCGCGACCCCCGACCTGTCGTTGCTGGTCGACGGCCTGCGTTCGGAACGCGAGCAGGGCATCACGATCGACGTGGCGTACCGCTACTTCGCGACGCCCAAGCGGTCGTTCGTGCTCGCGGACACCCCCGGACACGTGCAGTACACCCGCAACACCGTCACGGGCGCGTCCACCGCGCAGCTCGCGGTCCTGCTCGTCGACGCGCGCAAGGGCGTCATCGAGCAGACCCGGCGGCACGCTGCGGTTCTCGCGCTGCTGGGCGTGCCGCGGCTCGTCCTGGCGGTCAACAAGATCGACCTCGTGGACTACGACGAGGTGACGTTCTCCCGCATCGCCAAGGAGTTCACCGCCCACGCCACGGCCCTGGGCTACACCGAGGACTCGGTGGTCGAGATCCCGGTGTCGGCGCTCGCGGGCGACAACGTCGTGGAGAAGTCGGCGAACACGCCGTGGTACTCCGGCCCGACGCTGCTGGAGCACCTGGAGACCGTGCCGGTCGAGCCCGACCCGCACGACGCGCCGTTCCGCTTCCCGGTGCAGTACGTGATCCGCCCGCGCACGGCCGAGCACCTCGACTACCGGGGCTACGCCGGTCTGATCGCGGCCGGCACGGTCAAGCCGGGCGACGAGGTCGTCGTGCTGCCCTCCGGCCGCCGCTCGACCGTCACGAAGATCGACACCGCGGACGGCGAACTGGCGGAGGCGGCGGCCGGCCGGTCCGTGACGCTGCTGCTGGCGGACGACATCGACATCTCCCGCGGCGACCTGATCTCGGTGGCGGGCAACGAGCCCAACGTCACCGACGAGCTGGACGCCACCCTCTGCTGGCTCGCGGAGAAGCCCCTGCGACCCGGCGCCCGGGTCCTCGTCAAGCACGGCACGCGCACCGTGCAGGCGATGGTCACCGACCTGCGCGACCGCTTCGACGAGCAGCGGCTGTCCAGTGTGGACAGCCCCGGCTCGCTGGAGCTCAACGAGATCGGCCGAGTGGCTCTGCGCCTGGCAGAGCCCGTTCCGCTGGACGACTACAGCTCCAGCCGGCGCACCGGGTCCTTCCTGGTGATCGACGCGAGCGATGGTTCCACGCTCGCGGCCGGGCTGGTCGGGGCTCCGCTGCCGTTGCTGGAGAACGGCGTGGAGAGCTGTAGCGGGGGTGGCGAGAACGCCACCCCGGACAACCACGCCCTCGTCTCCCCCGGTCCCTGAAAGGCAAGACTTCCGTGAACCTCAAGCCCGCCCTTGCCGTCGCTCTGATCGCACTGACAGCCATCTCCGGTTGCAGCCGCGCCGGAACCTCAGAGACTCCCGCCGCCGAGTCCAAGGGCGCCGCTGCCGAGGTCCGCCTCGGGTACTTCCCGAACGTCACGCACGCCGCCGCGCTGATCGGCGTCGAGAAGGAGCTGTTCAAGTCCGGGCTCGGCAGCACCAAGCTCACCACCCAGACGTTCAACGCGGGCCCCGACGAGGTCAACGCGCTGCTGGGCGAGTCCCTCGACATCGGCTACATCGGTTCCGGGCCCGCCATCAACGCGTACTCGAAGTCCAAGGGCGAGGCCGTGCGCCTGATCGCCGGCGCCACGTCCGGGGGCGCGCAGCTGGTGACCAAGCCCGAGATCAACTCGGTCGAGGACCTCAAGGGCAAGACCATCGCGACGCCGCAGCTCGGCAACACCCAGGACGTGGCGTTGAAGAAGTACCTGGCGGAGAAGGGCCTCACCGGTCAGGTCACCGTCACCAACGTGGAGAACGCCGCGTCGCTCGACCTGTTCAAGAAGGGCGACATCGCCGCCACGTGGTCGCCGCAGCCCTGGTCGGCGCGCATCGTCGCCGAGGCGGGCGGCAAGGTGCTGCTGGACGAGAAGACCCTGTGGGAGGGCGGGAGCTTCCCGACCACGGTGGTCATCGTGCGGACGAAGTTCCTCCAAGAGCACCCGGAGACGGTCGAGGCCGTGCTCAAGGCCCACGTCGCGGCCATCGACTGGGCCAAGGCGAACCCCGGCGAGGCGAAGAAGACGGTCAACGCCGCGCTCGAGAAGCTCACCTCCAAGAAGCTCGGCGACAAGATCCTCGACGCCGCCTGGGACAACATCGAGCTGACCACCGACGCGCAGGCCAAGCACTTCCCGCAGCTCGCGAAGGACGCCGTGACGGCGGGCGTGGCCAAGGAGGCCGCCGACGTCGCCGGGTACGCCGACTTCACGTTGCTGAACAAGGTTCTCCAGGCACAGGGCAAGCCGCAGGTGCAAGCAGCCGGTCTGGACAAGAAGTAACTCTGCCGAGGGGACACGGACATGACCGCCACGCTCGAGACCACTGTTTCGTCCACTGTGGATGCTGCCGTTGAACTGGCCGGGATCCGCAAGGTGTTCGGCCACGGCAGCTCGGCCGTGGTGGCGCTCGACGGCGTCGACCTCAAAGTCAAGCCGGGGGAGTTCGTGTGCCTCCTCGGCGCGTCGGGCTGCGGCAAGAGCACCCTGCTGAACATCGTCGCGGGCCTCGACGGCGCGACGGCGGGCGAGTTGCAGGTCAACACCTCGCGCCCGGCCGTGATGTTCCAGGAACCGGCGCTCATGCCGTGGCTCACCGCCCAGCGCAACGTCGAGCTGGCGCTGCGCTTCGCGGGCGTGGGCCGCCTGGCCCGCAAGCGCCGCGCGCTGGAGCTGCTGGAGCTCGTGCGGCTCGGCGACGCCGCGGACAAGCGTCCGCACGAGCTCTCCGGCGGTATGCGCCAGCGCGTGGCACTGGCCCGCGCGCTCGCCTCCACCACCGTGTCCGCGGACGGCTCCCCCGCCCTGCTGCTGATGGACGAGCCGTTCGCCGCGCTCGACGCCATCACGCGGGACGTGCTGCAGAGCGAACTGCTGCGCGTGTGGGAGACCACGAACACCGCGATCATCTTCGTGACGCACGACGTGCGCGAGGCCGTTCGCCTCGGCCAGCGCGTGGTCCTGCTGTCCTCGCGTCCCGGCCGCGTCGTGCGCGAGTGGGACGTCCGGGACTCCTCAGACGAGGTCCTCGCCGAGATCAACACCCACCTGCGAGAGGTCATCAGTGGCCACGCCTCCTGACACGCTCGACAAGGTCGGTGCCGGCCTCGACGCGCTCGACGCGCCCGTCGAGGCGCACAAGCCGCCGGTCTGGCGCCGTTTCCTCAAGACGGGCGTGCCACCGCTCATCGCCTTCGCCCTGCTCCTCGGCGTGTGGCAGGCGTTGTGGGCGTCGGCTCTGCTGCCCGAGTTCCAGCTGCCCGCCCCGGTCGACGTGGGGGACGAGCTCATCCGCTCGATCTCCACCGGTGAGGCGTTCGGCATCCTGTGGACCTCGCTGCACCGCGCGGTGCTCGGGTTCCTCGCGGCGGTGCTGATCGCCACGCCGCTGGGCCTGCTGATCGCCAAGGTGCGGGTGGTGCGCGCGGCGATCGGGTCGTTGCTGACCGGCCTGCAGTCACTGCCCTCCGTGGCCTGGGTGCCGGCGGCGATCCTGTGGTTCGGCGTCACGCCGTCGACGATCTACTTCGTCGTGCTGATGGGCTCGGTGCCGTCGATCGCGAACGGCCTGGTGGCGGGCATCGACCAGATCCCGCCGCTGCTCCCCCGCGTCGGCCGGGCCCTCGGCGCCGGACGGCTGGCGTCGGCGCGGCACATCCTGCTGCCCGCCGCCCTGCCCGGCTACCTCGCCGGCCTGAAGCAGGGCTGGGCGTTCTCGTGGCGGTCGCTGATGGCCGCGGAGATCATCGCGACCTCGCCGCAGCTCGGCACCGGCCTCGGCCAGTACCTGCACAACGGGTCGTCGCTCAACGACATCAACATGGTGATCGCGGCGATCTTCCTGATCCTGTTGGTGGGCATCGGGATCGAGCTGCTGCTGTTCCGCCCGCTGGAGCGCGCCGTGCTGCGGGCGCGTGGCCTGACGGGGGCGTTGTGATCCCCCTGGTCGCCGTCGCGCACGGCAGCCGCGACCCGCGTTCGGCCGCGTCGATCCACTCCTTGCTGGACGTGGTGCGGTCGCTGAGGCCGGAGCTCGACGTCCGCGGCTGCTTCCTCGACCTGTGCGCACCGCGGCTGCACGACGTGCTGCGCGGCCCGTCCGTCGTCGTGCCCCTGTTGCTGGGCAAGGCCTACCACGCCCGCGTCGACGTGCCGGCCGCCGTCGCCGAGTCACGCGTCCCGGCCGCCGTCACCGACGTGCTCGGCCCGGACCCGCGGCTCGAGTCGGCGGCGTTGCGGCGGCTGTCGGAGGCGGGCGTCGACTTCGGCGACCGGTCGCTCGGGGTCGTGCTCGCCGGCGCCGGGTCGTCGCACGCGCCGGCGAACCAGGCCGTTGCCGGGGTGGCCCGCCGGTGGGCCCGCGAGTCCGGGTGGGCCGGGGTGGAGGCGGCGTTCGCGTCCATCGCCTCGCCGACCGTTCCGGAGGCGGTCGAACGGCTGCGGGCTCGTGGTGCGCGGCGGATCGCGGTGGCGTCGTGGTTCCTCGCTCCCGGACGACTGCCGGACAAGGTCGCGTCGCTGGCCGGGGATGCCGTGGTGGCTCGGCCGTTGGGTGACGACGTCGAGGTCGCGCAGCTGGTGCTGGACCGGTACGACCAGGCGGTGGCGCGGCAGACGGTGGCCGCCTGAATCCGCTCGTCTGCCGAACCGGCGTGGAAGGTGAGCGACGCGGTTGCCCGGTGCTTGGAAGCCGGTGGCGGCAGGTCGCCCTGTCGTGACCCGCACCTGCCCTCAAAGCGCGAAGCCCAGGCAGCGACCGTCCGGAAGCGCACCTGGGCTCACTTCCTCCACCTAGTGGCAGAGGCTATGGGACCGAGCATAACTCATTTGAACCCAACAGCTGCATCACGTCGCTTCCGGCCGCCGCCACCAGATCGAACGCACAGCGCCGTTCGGGCGACGTGCACCGCAAACCGTTGACGTGAAACCTACTCATGAGTAGGCAGGTGACCACGCCGCGTGCTGGAGATGTCCCTCGTCCACTCATCGGGGAGAGGTCATGAAGCTAGCCGCAATCGCCGCAGCCGCACTGGTACCGGTCCTGCTGTTCACCACGAACGCGTCAGCCGCGCCGCAAACGGTCACCTACAAGCTCCGGGCGAGCGCCGCCGGGCAGTCGTCCGACTTCACGCTCGACCAGGGCGTCGACGCGTCGGCGCCCGCGACCGCCGCGCCCGGTTCCGCCGTGGTGGTCACCATCGACCCCGCGCCCAACACGATCCCGTCCGAGGCCGGTGGGCGGCAGGTGCGCGAGATCAAGGGCCTCGCGCTCCGGCTGCCGGTGCCCGCGAACTCGACGTTCACCTCGGCGTCGCTGTCGGGCGGCTCCGGGCTGGGCGGCACTCCGACGGTCGCCTTGCGGGGCACCGACGTCGTGCTGAGCGTGCCCGGGCCGATCAAGGGCGGCGCGAACTTCGAGCTGCCGACCGTCACGATCACCCTGGCGGCGGGTGCCTCCGGGGCGATCACCACGAAGCTGGGCGGCACGAGCTACGACGCCCCCGGCCTCACCTTCACCGCGGTGGTCACCGTCTTCGGGTTCCCGATCGACGCGGCCGCGAAGGGCTACCCGGACCCGAGCCCCGTGCTGACCACGACCACGATCGGCTAGCACCGGTGCCCCACCCCTGCCGGGCATCAGGAAGTAGCCGCGACCAGCTTGGTCATGGTGTCGAGCGTCGTGCGCAGGTCTTGCAGCGAGACCTGCGCACCGACGCGGTTCGCCCACTCGTGCTGCGCCTCCCGCAGCCGGGCGACCGCCGCGAAACCCTCGGCGGTGGGCCGGACCAGCTTCGCGCGGGCGTGCGCCGGGTTCGGCAGGTACTCCGCCAAACCCCTGTCCACCAACAGGTCCGCGATCCGCTGCACGGACTGGCGGGTGAGGCCCATCTCGCGTGCCACCCCCGACACCGACAACGGCTCGCGCAGCACGGCGCCGAGCACCTGCCACCACGCCGCCGTCAGCCCGACCGGCTTCGTCATCACCTCGGCCGCGTCGAGGAACGCGCCGTAGAGGCGGAAGGTCCTCATCACGACGTCGGTGAGCACGTCGCCCGCTTCAGTCCTGGACACTCGCCACCAGCTTCCCGAACGCCTCGGCCGTGTCGTCGCGGTGGAGCTCGTACCAGGCCTGCACCGTGGCCGGCGAGAACACCTCCAGCTCCGCCAGCACCTCCCGCGCGAACTCCAGCGGGCTCGCACCGCCCGCCGTGATCACGCCCTGGTCCCGCACGACGCGTTCGTCGCGGTAGAGCGCCGCTCCGCCGTAGGACCCGAGGCCTTCGAGGAAGTTCGACGTGTGCGCCACGTCGTCCAGGAGCCCTTCCGCCGCGAGGCCGACCGTCGCGCCGCAGATCGCCGCGACCGGCTTGCCCGCCTCGCGGAACCGCCGCGCGAGCTTCCCGAACGCCGCCAGCTCACCGGTCTCCCAGCCCTCACCGCCGGGCAGCACGAGCATCGCCGCGTCGTCCACCGAGACGTCCCCCAGGGCGACGTCCGGCAGCATCCGCACGCCGCCGATCGTGCGGACCGGATCGGTCGTCAGCCCGACCGTCCTGATCTCGTAGCGGCCCGGCCGCTGCTGGAACTGCTGAGAGCTCACCTGCGCGGCCACGTGGCCGTACTCCCAGTCCGCGAGCTGGTCGTAGAGGCCGAGGTACACCGTCCGCGTTGTCATGACAGTAGGCTGTCATATTGACAGGACACTGTCAACAAGGCCGGGAGCTAAGGTCAGCCGCATGGCAGATGAGCTGGTCCACTACGAGGTGCGGCGTGGCATCGCGACGATCACGCTGGACTCCCCCCACAACCGCAACGCGCTGTCCTCGCAGCTGCGCCGGGAGCTCCGCGAGCACCTGAGCACGGCGGCGCAGGACGACCAGGTGCGCGTGGTCGTGCTGACGCACACGGGCCCCGTGTTCTGCTCCGGCATGGACCTCAAGGAGGCCGCCGGCGCGAGCGCGGGCGACCAGGGCGTCAACGAGTTCCCCGCGATCCTCGAACAGCTGTGGACCAGCCCCAAGCCGGTCGTCGCCGCGCTCAAGGGCCCGGCTCGCGCGGGCGGCGTCGGGATCGTGGCGGCGTGCGACATCGCCATCGCCGCGAACGAGGCCACGTTCGCGTTCAGCGAGGTCCGCATCGGTGTCGTGCCGGCTGTCATCTCCGTGACGGTGCTACCGCGCCTGCTCCCCCGCCAGGCCCACGAGCTGTTCCTCACCGGCGAAGCGTTCGACGCCCGGCGCGCGGTCGAGATCGGCCTGCTCAACTCCGCGGTGCCCGTCGACGGGGTCGACGCGGAGGTCCGCCGCTACACCGACATGCTCGCGCTCGGCGCACCGCGGGCGCTCGCGGCCACCAAGGAGATGCTGCAGCGGGAGAGGTCCACGAACCTCGGCGAGGTCTTCGCGGACATGCTGGAGCTGTCGGCACGGCACTTCGGCGGCCCGGAGGGCCAGGAGGGCATCACGGCGTTCCGGGAGAAGCGCAAGCCGTCCTGGGTGCCCGCGGAGGACTAGAACCAGCCGGTGCACTCGATGACGCCCTGCGAGGACCCGCAGGCGCGCATCAGCTTGCCGTCGTTCTTGAACGCCTCTGTGTACTTCGCGGAACCCGAGTCGATCCTGGTGTACCCGAGGAAACCCTCGTGCTCTTCGGCCGAGGGTTCCTCGCGGTCGGTCCAGATCTCCTCGCCGGGGGTGCCGTGCGAGATGCGGCCCCACGCGCACTTCGACACGTTCGACGCGCGCAGCTCGACCACGCGGCCGTTCAGCGTGGTGACGGGGTTGTCGCCGTCGATCGTCTCGAACGGCGTGAAGGCCTTTTCCTGCGAACAGCCGGGGTCACCGGCGAACGAGACCGCCGGGAAGAGCACCGAGACGACCGCGACGACGCCGGGCACAAAGCCCGCGCGGCGGAAATGCGTTCCCATGGAACGACACTGTCCACTCCGGACGGGAATCGCGCAGCCCTTGTCACCGTTCCGTGCGAACCACGCGCAATCTCCGGTCACCTGATCCGGCGGTCTGCTTCGCGGCGTCACGCAGGACCTCGAGAACGGACGGGTCCAGTTCCGCGGGTACGACCAGCACGTATTCGCCCTCGGGCAGCCACGAGAGGTCGGTCAGGCTGTCGTGCAGCGCGTCCAGGTTCTGCCCGAACCACTCCGGGAAGTCGAGCGCCTCGGCAATGGCCGCGATGGCGGCTTTCTTCTCCGAAACGAGAATGCGCCGTTTCACTTCGTCACGTCCACGACGACGAACGTCGAATAGTGGTCACCGGTGTAGAAGACTTCCTTTTCCGACCCGGTGACGATCCGGCGCGCGCCCCGGTCCGGGCTTCCGGGCGTCGGCACCGTGTACTCCTTGTAGTACCCGGACTCCTTGGTCGGCAGCCGCTTCTCGCGGTTCTGGAACGTCACGCCGTCGTTGCGCGGGTACGGGAACGGCCCCTTCGACTCGATCAGCTTCCACGTCTTCGCGGCCTCGGCGGGCAGCTTCGACAGCGCCTGGACGTCCAGGCCGGACTTCCCGCCCGGCACCTCGGCCGGCCGGGACGCCGACGGCGCGGTGCTCGCGGGCGGCGTCCCGGGGTTCGAGGCGGTGTCCTTGACGAACCACCCGACGACGACCAGAGCGATGAGCCCGACCAGTGCGACGGTCAGGCGACGACCAGGACTCACGCGGCGACCTTCTCCGATTCGGGCTCCGGCTCGGGCGAGCCGACGGACGCCGGGTTGTTCGCACCCCAGTCGGCGACGCGGTCGATCAGCCGCGCCACGCCCAGGCAGAGCGGCAACACCACGATCATCACGACGGGGAACTGCACGGCGACGGGCAGCTGCACGAGCCACAGCTCGACCCCGTCCCACCACTTCACCAGCCAGTCCACCCACCCCACCCTAGTCTCGTGACCGGTGTCACGGCATTTGGCCACGATCCAGGTGGGTATGTTGCGGACCATGTTCGCCGTTTACGCAGCAGAACCCAGTCCCGAGAACCCGCTGGCCTCGCTCCGCGTCGGCGAGCGCCCCGAGCCCGAGGTGCCCGCCGGGTGGGTGCGCGTCGCCGTGAAGGCGGCCAGCCTCAACATGCACGACCTGTGGACGCTGCGCGGCGTCGGCATCAAGCCCGAGCAGTTCCCGATGATCCTCGGCTGCGACGGCGCGGGCACCCTCGACGACGGCACCGAGGTGGTGCTGCACTCCGTCATCGGCGACCCGGCCTGGGCCGGCGACGAGACGCTCGACCCGAAGCGCACGCTGCTCACCGAGAAGCACCAGGGCACGTTCGCCGACTACGTCGTGGTGCCGGCCCGCAACGCGCTGCCCAAGCCCGCGGGCCTGTCGTTCGCCGAGGCGGCCTGCATGGGCACGGCGTGGCTGACCGCGTACCGGATGCTGTTCGTGAAGTCCGGCCTGCGCCCCGGCCAGACGATGCTCGTGCAGGGCGCGTCGGGCGGCGTGTCGACCGCGCTGATCCAGCTGGGCCGCGCCGCCGGGTTCCGCGTCTGGGTCACCGGCCGCACGGAGGAGAAGCGCGCACTCGCCAGCGGCCTGGGCGCGCACGAGGTGTTCGAGTCGGGCGCGCGCCTGCCCGAACGGGTCGACGCGGTGTTCGAGACCGTCGGCAAGGCCACCTGGTCGCACTCGATGAAGGCGCTCAAGCCCGGCGGCATCGTGGTGATCTCCGGCGCGACGTCGGGCGACGCCTCGGCGGCCGAGCTCCAGCGGCTGTTCTTCCTGCAGCTGCGGGTCGTCGGCTCGACCATGGGCACGCGCGAGGAGCTGGGCGATCTCCTGCGGTTCTGCGCGCTCAACGACCTCAAGCCGCAGATCGGCGCCGAACTGGCGTTCGAGGACGCCGAGCAGGGCCTGAAGGCGATGCTGGACGGCGAGACCGCCGGCAAGATCGTGTTCTCCCGCCCGTAAACAGCACCCGAAGCCAAAAATCGGGCTTCTGATTGGTGGGTCCGGACAAACCGCGTGACAGTGGTCGCGAATAGGTTCGCCCGGACCCACTTCTCAAGGGAGCTAGGCATGACCACACAGGGCGTCTTCCGGCGCAAGCCCATCGACCAGATCGCCGAGGACAGAGGCGACGGGCTCACCAGAACGCTGGGCCTGTGGCAGCTCACGGCGATCGGCATCGGCGGCATCATCGGCGCGGGCATCTTCAGCCTCGCGGGCGCCGTCGCGAACAAGACCGCGGGGCCGGCCGTGCTGGTCTCGTTCCTCGTCGCCGGTGTCGCGAGCGCGGCGGCGGCGTTCTCGTACGCGGAGTTCGCGGGCCTGATCCCCAAGGCGGGCAGCGCCTACACCTACGGCTACGCGGTGCTGGGCGAGATCGTCGGCTGGTTCATCGGCTGGGACCTGCTGCTCGAGTACACCGCGATCGTGGCGGTGGTCGCGATCGGCATCTCGGGCTACTTCACGGAACTGCTGTCGTTGCTGAACATCCACCTGCCGCAGTGGATGCTGGGAGCGCCGGGCACGGAGTCCGGTGACGTCGCGGCGGGCACGTACAAGGTGAACCTGTTCGCCGTCGTGCTGTGCCTGCTGATCGCGTACGTGCTGAACATGGGCATGAAGAACGCCGCGCGGTTCGAGACCACGCTGGTGTACCTGAAGGTCGCGGTCGTGGCGCTCGTCATCATCGTCGGCGCGTTCCACATCAACACCGACAACTACAACCCGTTCTTCCCGTTCGGCATCTCGGGTGCGCTCACGGGTGCGGCGACGGTGTTCTTCGCGGTGTTCGGCTACGACGCGATGTCCACGGCGGCGGAGGAGTCGAAGGACTCGCAGCGGCACATGCCCAAGGCGATCCTGTACTCGCTGGCGATCTCCATGGTGCTGTACGTGCTGGCCTGCCTGGTGCTGACGGGCATGGTGAACTACCGCGACGTCGACTCGGAGTCCGCGTTCGCCACGGCGTTCGCCGACATCGGCCTGCCCGCGCTCGGGATCGTCATCAGCGTCGGCGCGATCCTCGGCATCACGACGGTGCTGTTCACGTTCCTGCTGGGCGCGGCCCGTGTCGGCTACTCGATGAGCCGCGACGGCCTGCTGCCTCAGTGGTTCGCGAAGACGCACCCGGTGAAGCACGTCCCGTCGCGCATCACCTGGGTGCTGGGCGTCGCCTCCGCGGTCATCGCCGGGTTCCTGCCGATCGCGGAGGCCGCCGAGCTCACCAACATCGGCATCCTGCTGGCGTTCGTCGTCGTGTGCATCGCCGTGGTCGTGTTGCGCTACAAGCAGCCCGACCTGCCGCGCACGTTCAGGACGCCGGGCATGCCGGTGGTGCCGATCATCGGCGTGGTCTTCTCGATCTGGCTGATCACGTTCCTCACACCGGAGACCTGGCTGCGGTTCGCGGTCTGGTTCGTGATCGGCCTGATCATCTACTTCGCCTACTCGAAGCGGCACTCCGTCATGGAGCCGCGGTCCAAGCGCTGACGATCCGGTCGAGGGTGGAGAGCGGCACCGCGCCGCTCCCCACCACCAGGTCGTGGAACGCGCGGACGTCGAACCGGTCGCCCAGCTTCGTCTCGGCCTCGGCCCGGATGCGCTGGATCTCGAGGCGCCCCACCATGTACGCGAGCGCCTGGCCCGGCGTCTCGATGTACCGGTCGATCTCCGAGTGGATCTCGGGCTCGGTCATGACCGTGTTCTCGCGCAGGTAGTCGACGGCCTGCTGCCGCGACCAGCCGAACGCGTGGATGCCCGTGTCGACGACGAGCCGCCCGGCGCGCATCGCGTCGAGCCCCAGCATGCCGAGGCGCTGCTCGTCCGACGAGTAGAGACCCATCTCGTCGGCGAGGCGCTCGGTGTAGAGGCCCCAGCCCTCCAGGTACGCCTCGATGAACGCGTACTTGCGCAGGTTCGGCAGCTCGGTCTCGGCGGCGATCGAGAACTGGTAGTGGTGGCCCGGCACGGCCTCGTGGAACGCCGTCACCTCGGACAGCGTGCGGCTGCGTTCGGTGGCGCCCAGCGGGTTGAGCCAGTACGTGCCGGGACGCGACCGGTCGGCGGACGCGGGCTGGTAGAACGCGATCGCCGACGTCGCCTGCTCCTCCGGCGGCACGGCCCGCACCCGGCAGCCCACGGCCGGCATGCGCCCGAACCACTTCGGCGCCTCCGCCTCGGCCCTGGCGATCGCCTCCACCGCGCTCTCGACCATCTGCTGTTCGTCGTCCCACAGCAGTTCCGTGCGCAACCGGTGGAAGATCTCCGGCACGTCCGCCGTGCCCCACAGCCGCGAGCCGATCTCGGCGTACTCCTCGCGCAGGGACGCGATGACGTCGAGTCCCAGCCGGTGCAGCTCATCGGGCGTGCGGGAGGTCGTGGTGTAGTTGCGGACCAGGTTCGCGTAGTTCCGCTCGCCGTCGGGCAGCCAGCACAGGCCCGCCCGGTCGTCGCCGCGGCCGTCCTCGATCGACGCCAGCACGTCGCGGAACCCGGCGACGGCGGCGCGGATGTCGTCCGAGTGGCCGCCCTCCCACTCCTGCGCGGGCAGGGCGAGGAACGCGTCCATGCGCTGCACGCCGGTCCGGAGGTGCCGCGACAGCGGGCGGCGGTCGGAGTCTCGCACCCTCTCGCCCGCCTGCTCGACGTAGCGCGGGTACAGGCCGAGGCGCCCGGAGACGTCCAGTTTCGAGGAGATCATGAGCAGGCTGTTCACCGGCGCACTCATGGTGGCGACGGTGTGCTCGACCAGCCTCGCGTCGATGCGGTCGACGGCCGCTGTGCCCTGCTGCCGGATGACCGCGAGCGTGACCGGGTCCTCGGAGTCGTCCGTCTCCGCCCTGCTCACGAGGGCCGCGATCCGGTCCCGGCTCGCCTGCTGGCCCTCGGCGCTCAGGTCGCCGAGCCCCTCCTCCCAGCCCGGCACGCCCAGCATCGCCGCCTGCAACGGCGAGTAGTCCATGAGCGCCGTGAACATCTCATCGGCGAGTGACATCAGGCCCTCCTGGACCAGTCGGAGACGAGGTTGCCGAGCGTGGACAACGGTACGACGCCGTTCTCCAGCACGAGGTCGTGGAACGCCTTGATGTCGAACCGCTCGCCCATCGCCGCCCGCGCCTCGCCGCGCAGCCGCAGGATCTCCAGGCGCCCCACCATGTACGCGAGCGCCTGACCCGGCGTCTCGATGTACCGGTCGACCTCGGAGCTGATCTCCGAATCGTCCATCGTGGTGTTCTCGCGCAGGTAGTCGACGGCCTGCTGGCGCGACCACCCCAGCGCGTGCAGGCCCGTGTCGACCACGAGCCGCCCGGCGCGCATCGCGTCGAGCCCGAGCATCCCCAGCCGTGCCTCGTCGGAGGAGTACAGGCCCATCTCGTCGGCCAGGCGCTCGGTGTAGAGGCCCCAGCCCTCGAGGTAGGCGTCGATGAACGCGAACTTGCGCAGGTTCGGCAGCTCGGTCTCGGCGGCGATCGAGAGCTGGAAGTGGTGGCCGGGCGTGGCCTCGTGGAACGCCGTCACCTCGGACACCGTGCGGCTGCGTCCGGTGGCGTTGAACGGGTTCACGAAGTACGTGCCGGGACGGGAACCGTCGAGCGCCGCGTCCGTGTAGTACGCGAAAGGTGCGCTTTCCCGGTCGATCTCGGGCACGAAGCGGACCTCGCAGCGCGCCTTCGGCAACCGCCCGAACCAGTTCGGCGCCTCGGCCTCCGCCCGCGCGACGGCTTCGACGGCGCTGACGAGCATCTCGTCCTCGTTGCGCCACAACAGGTCTGTGCGCAGCCGCCGGAAGATCTCCAGCACGTCGCTGACGCCCCAGACCCGCGACCCGATCTCCGCGTACTCCTCGCGCAGCCGGGCGATGAGGTCGAGGCCGAGCGCGTGCAGCTCGGCCGGGGTGTACGAGGCGGTCGTGTAGTCGCGGACGAGCTTGCGGTAGTTCTCCTCGCCGTCGGGCAGCCAGCACAGACCGGCCTGCTCGTCGTCACGGCCGGGCAGGCCCAGCAGGACCTCGCGGTAGCGGGCGAAGTCGCCGCGCAGGTCCAGCTCGCCCTCCCACTCCTGCCTCGGGGAGGCGAGGAACCGCTCGACGTGCGCGGCACCGTTGCGGGCGTGCCGGAGCAACGGCCTGCGGTCGCTGTCGAGGAGCCGTTCGCCCGCCTGCCGCAGGAACCCCGGCACGAGGTGGCGGCGCCGGGAGAAGTCGATCTGCGAGGTGGCCCGGAGCAGGACGCCGACCGGGGCGTTGAGGCCGCGGGACACGGTGTGCTCGACCAGGCGCGCGTCGATCTTGGTGATGATCGACGTGGCCTGGTGCCGGATCACGTCCTTCGCGACCTGGTCCTCGTCGCTGGAGCCGACGCGGTCGAGGATGGCCGTCAGCCGCGCGCGCAACGCCTGCTGGCCGCCGGTGCTGAGGTCCTCGAGCCGGTCGTCCCAGCCGGGCACGCCGACGAGCGTGGCGAACAGCGGGTCGGAGTCCATCATCGCCTGGAACATCTCGTCCGAAAGGGACATCAGGGCCTCCCCGCCCACGTCGTGACCAGATCACCGAGGGTGGACAGGGGAACGGGTCCGCTGCCCACCACGAGGTCGTGGAACTCCCGGACGTCGAAGCGGTCGCCCAGCCGCTCCCGCGCCTGCGCCCGCAGCCGCTGGATCTCGATGCGCCCCACCATGTAGGCAAGGGCCTGCCCCGGCACCTCGACGTACCGGTCTACTTCCGACCCGATCTCCGGTTCGGGCATCACCGTGTTGGCCCGCAGGTAGTCGACGGCCCGTTGCCGCGACCAGCCGAACGCGTGCAGACCGGTGTCGACCACGAGCCGGGCGGCGCGCATCGCGTCGGCCGAGAGCATGCCGAGGCGTTGCTCGTCGGAGGAGTACAGGCCCATCTCGTCGGCCAGGCGCTCGGCGTAGAGGCCCCAGCCCTCCAGGTACGCGTCGATCGCGGCGTACTTGCGGAGGTCGGGCAGCTCGGTCTCGGCGGCGAGGGTGGTCTGGTAGTGGTGACCGGGAATCGCCTCGTGGAACGCCGTGGTCTCGGACTGCGTGCGGCTGCGTTCGGTCGCGCCCAGCGGGTTCAGCCAGTAGACGCCGGGACGGCTGCCGTCCAGCGGGGCCTGCAGGTAGTACGCGATCGGCGCGGTCGCGCGTTCGGCCTCCTCGACGAGCCTGACCTCGCAGCCGACCTCCGGCATCCGGCCGAACCACCTGGGCGCTTCCGCCTCGGCGCGCGCGATGGCCCGCACCGCACTCGCGACCATCTCTTCTTCGTTGTCCCACAACAGTTCTGTGCGCAACCGGTGGAAGATCCTCGACACGTCGGCGGTGCCCCACACCCGCGAGCCGATCTCGGCGTACTCCTCGCGCAGCCGCGCGATCAGGTCGAGGCCGAGCTGGTGCAGCTCCCGCGGTGTGCGGGTGGTGGTCGTGTAGTCGGCGACCAGGTCGGTGTAGTTCCGCTCGCCGTCGGGCAGCCAGCACAGGCCTGCCCTGTCGTCGTCGCGGGTGGCGTCCAGGGCGAGCAGGGTCTCGCGGTACCGCGCGATCGCGGCCCGGATGTCGCCGGACGAGTCGCCCTCCCACTCCTGGGCCGGTGACTCCAGGAAGCTCGCGAGCCGTGCCGTGGTGCTCAGGACGTGCCGGCGCAACGGTCTGCGGTCGGAGTCGCGCACCCGCGCGGCGACCTGGTCGAGGAACCTCGGCACCTGCGCGAGCCGCCGGGACATGTCCACCTGCGGCGCCGTCATCAGGAGGTTGTTGACCGGTGCGGCGAGTCCCTCGGCGACGGTGTGCTCGACCAGCCGCGCGTCGATGCGGTGGCGGGCGAACTCGGCCTGGTGCCGGACCACCGCGAGGGTGACCGGGTCCTCGTCGCTCGTGCCGACACGGCTCAGGATGTCGTCCAGACGCCGCCGGACCTCCCGCTCGCCTTCGTCGCTGAGGTCTTCGAGCCGGTCGTCCCAGCCCTCGACCCCGACCAGGGACGCGAACAGCGGCTCGCGGTCCATGGCCACCTGGAACATCTCATCGGAGAGCGAGGTCACGCTCTCCTTCTTAGCCGCGTCCGAAGCGCTCTGCCAGCACTGTGATCGCTTCGGTCAGCTCGGCGGCGATCCGCGCGACGACCTCCGCGGCCGGAGCGCTCGGCGCGAGCGGGTAGGTGGTGCCCGCCCACAGCGACATGACCTCCACCTCGCCGGTGGCGCGCACCGGCTTCGTGAGGTGGTGCACGTTCGGGTACGCCGCGGGCGCGTGAGGGCTTTGTTCGACCAGGAACCGGTTGACGAGACCGCGGGCGGGCCGTCCGCTGAACGCCCGCGTGAGCGCGGTGCGCCTGCTCCCCTCGGCAAGCGCTTCGCGTTGCGCGGCAGCGGTTCCCGCCTCCGGGCAGCCGAGGAACGCGGTGCCGAGCTGCGCCGCGACCGCTCCCGCGGCCAGCACGGCGGCGACGTCGGCGCCGGTGACGAGGCCGCCGGTCGCGATGACGGGCAGGTCGACGGCGCTCTTGACGAGCCGGAT
This sequence comes from Lentzea sp. CC55, assembly GCF_021056325.1. Lineage (NCBI taxonomy): Bacteria > Bacillati > Actinomycetota > Actinomycetes > Pseudonocardiales > Pseudonocardiaceae > Lentzea > Lentzea sp. CC55. The sequence goes on from NZ_JAJCXE010000046.1 coordinate 406,496, forward strand.
CGCCGCGAGGGTGCCGTAGAGCTCACCGCCGCCGGGTGAGATGCCGTCGTCGGTGAACGTGCCGCGGTGGCCGCCCGCGTCCGAGCCCTGCACGCACACGACGTCCGCGCCGACGTGCTGCGCCTGCCGCGCCTCGCCCGGGGTGGTGACCGTCACGACGACGGTCGAGCCGGCCGCCTTGAGCCGCCGCACGTCGTCCGCCTCGGGCAGGCCGAAGGTGAACGACACCACCGGCACCCGCAGGGCCAGCACGAGTTCGAGCTTCGCCGCGTAGTTGTCGTCGTCCCAGCGCGGTTCACCGGGTGTCGCGCCGACCTTGTCCGCGTAGTCCGTGACGCGTCGCACGTAGGAGGAGATGTCGGCCGTCGGCCGCGTGCCGGGCACGAACAGGTTGACCCCGAACGGCTTGGCGGTGAGCTCCGCGGTGCGGGTGATCTTCTCCGCGAGCTGCTCGACGGTGATGTACCCGGCCGCGAGGAACCCGAGGCCGCCCGCCTCGTTCACCGCGGCGACCAGCTCGGGGGTGGAGGGGCCACCCGCCATGGGCGCGGCGATCACGGGCACGGCCAGCGTGGGGAACATGAGCACAACCTAGTTGGACGCGACGGTGGACGCCCGGCGGAACGCCTGTGTCGTTGCCGACGCCCGGCCGTTCCGGCGGGCGCCGGCGCCGCGTCCACTGTGGACGTGGCGCCGGCGGTGTCCATCATCTAGGGCAGGGAGTCCAGATGAGGGGCGACCGTGTTCGCGAACTGCCAGTTGTTCGAGGCGTCCCAGTTGATCGACCACGTCATGGCGCCGCGGATCGACGGCCAGGTCGTGCTCGGCTTGAACGTCCCGCAGTTCGTGCCGCGGGCGAGGCAGCTGAGCGCGTTGTTGACGTTCGCCGGCGGCTGGTAGCCGCCACCGGCACCGGACGGCGACGCGGGCAGGCCGAGGCCGACCTGGTCGGCGCGCAGGCCGGACTGCAGCTGGATGCACGCGAGCGCGGTCAGGAAGTTGACCGTGCCCTGGCTGTGGACCTGCTGGTCGCAGCCGAGCATCGAACCGGAGTTGTAGTACTGCATGTTGACGATCGTCAGGATGTCCTTGGTGGCCAGCGCCAGCTTGAAGTACTCGGCGTTGACGTTCTGCATGTCGATCGTCTGCGGCGCCATGGTGATGACCTTGCCGCCACCGGCGTGGATGTCGCGCAGCGCCTGACCCATGTACTGGGCGTTGACGCCGTTCTCCAGGTCGATGTCGACGCCGTCGAAGCCGTAGGTGGAGATCAGGCCCTTAACGCTGTTGGCGAAGTTCGTCGCCGCCGTCGAGTTGCCGACGCTGATCGTGCCCTTCTCACCGCCGACGGAGATGATCACCTTCTGGCCGCGGCTCTGCAGGGTCTTCACGTCGGCGCGGAACTGCGCGTCGGTGTAGCCGCCGAGCTGGCTGCTCAGCCCCGGGTCGAGGTTGAACGCGACCTGCCCCTGCACCGCCGTGGCGTCGGCGAACGAGACGGCGACGATGTCGTAGGTGGTGGGCACGTCCGACAGCCTGAGAGCGCGCGCACCGTTGTAGAAGTTCTGCCAGTAGCCCGTCAGGACGTGCTTGGGCAGGCCGGTGTTCGGCGGGTTGCTCGTCGTCGTGGTGGTGGTCGTGGTCGTCGTCGTAGTGGTGGTGGTCGACGTCGTGGTGGTCGTGGTCGTGGGCGGGGTGCCGGGGCCGTCGAGGGTGATGTCGTCGGCGTAGTAAGCGGGCTGGCCGTACCAGCCGTGCAGGTAGATCGTGACGCTGCCGGCGCTGCCGGAGTTGAAGTCGAGGCTCAGCTGGCTGAAGCCGCTCGAGCCGGGTGTCCAGGTGTTCTTCTCGACGCCACCGGTGACGCCGAGGTAGACGTAGCTGCCCTGCACCCACGCGGACAGCTTGTAGGCCGTGTTCGGTTGCACCGTCACGGTCTGCTGGCACCGTGCGTTGCTCTGGCCCGCGGGTGCGCCTTGCAGCGCGTACGAACCGGTGCGCTTGGTGCTGCTGGTGGCGCTCGTGCCCTCGGTGCAGGTCCAACCGCTCAGGTTGCCGGCCTCGAAGCCGCTGTTGGCCGCGAGGTTGGCGGCGGCGGCACTGCCGTTGATCACCAGCACCAGACCGGCGCACGACACCAGCGCGGCGAGCAGCGCTACAGCCGCTCGTCTGGTCTTGGACATGGTCCACCTCCACACATCATGCGGCGGCCATGTTGTGAGTGGACTAAAAATGGACTAGACCACTACGCCAGGTCAAGCCCTGGATTAGCTTGGGGCCGTGTTCACCCTCGAAGACGCCGTCGCGATCGCCACCTCCGCCCACGAGGGGCAGGTCGACAAGTCGGGCCAGCCGTACATCGGACACCCGTTGCGGGTCATGGCGTCGGTGTCCGGCGAGCACGAGCAGATGGCCGCCGTGCTGCACGACGTCATCGAGGACACCCCGGTGACGGCCGACGACCTCCTCGCACGCGGCTGTCCTCCCGCCGTCGTCGACGCGGTGGTCGCCCTGTCGCACCTCGACGGCGAACCGCAGGAGGACTACCTGCGGCGCGTGGCGGCGAACCCGCTGGCACTCAGCGTGAAGCGCGCCGACATCGGCGACAACCTCTCCCCCGCGCGCATCGCCCGCCTGGACGAGGAGACCCAGAAGCGGCTGAAGGCCAAGTACGAACGAGCGCTGAGGTTGCTCGACGAGTACGTGAGCTAACTCGCTTCTATATCGGTACAGATGTCGTGAGCAGGGTGTATTATCGAAACGTAACCAAGATTGGAAGGACGAGATGACCCGCCACGACCTGTCCGTGAAGTCCCTGCGCTCGAGCCTGGCCTCCCGCCGCACGGCTCGCGTCAAGCGCCAGAGCCTGGAACGGCAGTTGGCCAGCTACACCACCGAGAGTGACCGACTGGAGTTGGACGCCATTCTTTCCCGCCACACCGCGGAGGAGACCGGCGAGCTCCGTTCGATCATCAACCGCCAGGCGATGGACCGCCTCCTGCGTTCCGCCTGACGAACTGGATCCTTGGGCCACCCCGGCAACGATGCCGAGGGTGGCCTTCGCGTTTCTAGAACAACCGCTTGAGGGTGAGGACGTTGTCCTTGCGCATCTCCTCCTGGCCCTCCGGCCCGACGAGCGGCCGTTCCACCACCTCGTCGGTGACGATGATCCAGTTGTCCTTGAGCCCGAGGTGGTCGAGCACGTCCTTGGTCGTCGGGAACCGGTAGTCCTGGTGCCCGGACCACGACGGCGCACCCGCGTGACCGCCGATGACGAGGTACCCGCCCGGCGCCACCGCCTCCGAGGCCCGCTTGAGGATGCTGTTGCGCTCCCCGTCCTCCTCGACCGGCGAGTGCAGGAACTGAGCGCTCACCAGGTCGTACAACCCCTCGGGGAACGTGACCTTGAGGTCGTGCCGCTCCACCGAGATCTCCACGCCGGCGTCG
>NZ_JAJCXE010000046.1:409977-414933 GCF_021056325.1 Lentzea sp. CC55
GACACGTCGACGCCCAGCACCCGCCAGCCCCGCTTCGCGAGCCACACGGCGTCACCCCCCTCCGCGCAGCCGAGGTCGAGCGCGCTGCCGGGCGCGAGCCGTTCGGCCTCGCGCACCAGCAACGGGTTGGGGTTGCCGGACCAGACCTGGTCCCGCTCCGAGTAGAAGGACTCCCAGAACTCCTGCGCTGTCGTCATGGTTCCAAGGTGCGCCAGACCGTGCCGAATCGGCAAATTCCGTTGCCGAAACAGCAAAGGCCGGTGCTCAGAACAGGGTCGCGGGCTCGACCGGCTCGGGCTCGGGCAGCGCCTCGAGGCCGGGCACCAGCGCTCGCACCTCGTCGTGGAACCGGCGGGCCAGCGCCGGCGCGTCGTCGTTGTCGGGGGTGTGCAGGAACACCGTCGGCGACCTGCCCTCCCGCAGCCAGGCGGCGACCACCTCGGTCCACGGCCGCCACCCCTCGACCGTGTCCTCGACCGAGTCCCGGCCCAGGTAGCGCACGACCGGTTGATCGGTCAGCGCCCGCGTTCGCCGCGGCAACCGCGGTTTCCTGTCCCACGCTTCCCGCTCGGCGTCGCTGGTCGGCGGGCTCTGGAAGAAGACCGTCGTGTCGAACGGCACCCACTCGGCGTCCGCGCCGGCAAGAGCCCCCTCCAGCAGCGACGTCGCTCCGCCGTCGGTGAAGAACAGCGGGTGGCGCACCTCCACGGCACGCCGGAGGCCCGCGGGCAGCCTGCGCAGGAAGCGGCCCAGGGCATCGACCTCCGCCGGGCCGAACGAGCCGGGCAGCTGGGTCCACAGGACCGCACGCTCGCCGAGAGGTTCGATCGCGTCCAGGAACGCCCGCATCTCGACCTCGACGCCGGCCAGGCGCCGCTGGTGCGTGACGGCCTTGGGCAGCTTGACCACGAACCGGAAGCCGGGGCCGGTCTGCCGCGCCCAGGTCTCGACCGTCTTCCTGGCGGGCGTCGCGTAGAACGTGGTGTTGCCCTCCACGGCGTTGCACCAGCCCGCGTAGGCCCGCAGTCGCTCCCCGGCGGGGTGCGACTGCGGCAGGAACCGCCCGAGCCACGCCTTGTGGTTCCACATGGCGCAGCCGACATGGAGACGTGCCACCGCGGCTACTTCTTGCCCTTCGGCTCCTCGGTGGACAGCGCGGCGACGAAGGCCTCCTGCGGCACCTCGACCCGGCCGACCATCTTCATGCGCTTCTTGCCTTCCTTCTGCTTCTCGAGCAGCTTGCGCTTGCGGGTGATGTCACCGCCGTAGCACTTGGCGAGAACGTCCTTGCGGATCGCGCGGATGGTCTCGCGCGCGATCACCCGCGAGCCGATGGCCGCCTGGATCGGCACCTCGAACTGCTGCCTCGGGATCAGCTCGCGCAGCTTGCTGGCCATGCGCGTGCCGTAGCCGTACGCGTGGTCCTTGTGCACGATCGCCGAGAACGCGTCGACGGCCTCGCCCTGCAGCAGGATGTCGACCTTGACCAGGTCCGACTCGGCCTCGCCGGACTCTTCGTAGTCGAGCGACGCGTAGCCGCGGGTGCGCGACTTCAGCGAGTCGAAGAAGTCGAAGATGATCTCGCCGAGCGGCATCGTGTAGCGCAGCTCGACCCGGTCCTCGGACAGGTAGTCCATGCCGCCGAGCTGGCCGCGCTTGGCCTGGCAGAGCTCCATGATCGCGCCGATGTAGTCCGACGGCGCGATGATCGTGCACTTGGTGACGGGCTCGTACACCTCGGCGCGCTTGCCCTCGGGCCAGTCGGACGGGTTCGTCACGACGTGCTCGGTGCCGTCTTCCATGATCACGCGGTAGACGACGTTCGGGGCCGTGGAGATGAGGTCGAGGCCGTACTCGCGCTCCAGGCGGTCGCGGGTGATCTCGAGGTGCAGCAGGCCGAGGAAGCCGCAGCGGAAACCGAAGCCGAGAGCCGCGGACGTCTCCGGTTCGAACGTCAGCGCTGCGTCGTTGAGCTGCAGCTTCTCCAGCGCCTCGCGCAGCTCCGGGTAGTCGGAGCCGTCGACCGGGTACAGGCCCGAGTAGACCATCGGCCGGGGCTCGCGGTAGCCGGCGAGCGGCTCCGTGGCGCCCTTGCGCTCCGACGTCACCGTGTCGCCGACCTTCGACTGGCGCACGTCCTTCACGCCGGTGATCAGGTAGCCGACCTCGCCGACGCCGAGGCCACGGGACGGCTTGGGCTCGGGCGAGACGATGCCGACCTCGAGGATCTCGTGGGTCGCGCCGGTCGACATCATCTTGATGCGCTCGCGCGGCGTGATCTTGCCGTCCACGACGCGGATGTAGGTGACGACGCCACGGTAGGTGTCGTAGACCGAGTCGAAGATCATCGCGCGGGCCGGCGCGTCGGCCTCGCCGACCGGCGGCGGGACCAGCTTCACGACCTCGTCGAGCAGCGCCTCGACGCCGAGACCGGTCTTCGCGGAGACCCGCAGCACGTCGTCCGGCTCGCAGCCGACGATGTGCGCGATCTCCTTCGCGTACTTGTCGGGGTCCGCGGCGGGCAGGTCGATCTTGTTCAGCACCGGGATGATGGTGAGGTCGTTCTCCATCGCCAGGTACAGGTTCGCGAGCGTCTGCGCCTCGATGCCCTGCGCGGCGTCGACCAGCAGGATCGCGCCCTCGCAGGCCTCCAGCGCGCGCGAGACCTCGTAGGTGAAGTCGACGTGGCCAGGCGTGTCGATCATGTGCAGGACGTGGTCCTGCCCGTTGACCTGCCACGGCAGGCGCACGTTCTGCGCCTTGATGGTGATGCCGCGCTCCCGCTCGATGTCCATGCGGTCGAGGTACTGGGCGCGCATCGCCCGCGCTTCGACCACGCCGGTGAGCTGCAGCATGCGGTCGGCCAGCGTGGACTTGCCGTGGTCGATGTGCGCGATGATGCAGAAGTTCCGGATCAGCTCCGGAGGCGTGAAGGTCGTGTCGGCGAACGTGGTCAAGGCGGTCCTCAGCAGGAAATCGGACGGGTGTCCCCTTATGGTCCCATAGTGGCCGGGGTGCTCTGCACCACTAGGGTGCGTTCGTGCTGATGAACGGTGAGGACCCCCGCCCGGCCAGGGGCGCGGTCCGTGAGATCTTCGACGCCGCCGACGCCGTGAAGCTCGAGTACGAGCCCTCGTCGGACGGCGACGCCGACCCCGGCGAGGTCGTCTGGGCCTGGGTCCCCTTCGAGGAGGACGCCTCCCGGGGCAAGGACCGCCCGCTGCTCGTCGTGGGCCGCGCGAACGGCGACCTGATCGCGCTCATGCTCTCGTCGAAGGAGCCGCGCGACGACTTCGTGGAGCTGGGCGGCGGCGCCTGGGACCGCGAGGGCCGGCCCTCCTACCTGCGCCTGGACCGCGTCTTCGCCCTCGACTCGGACGACGACATCCGGCGTGAGGGCGCCGTGCTCGCACCCGCCGCGTTCGGCCAGGTCGTGGACGCCCTACGCGCCCGTCACGGCTGGCGCTGAACGAACGCACGCCACGCGGGCGCGCTGAACGTCAGCGTGCCCGCGTCCGCGTTCTTGGAGTCCCGCACCAGCACGTCCCGGGCGAACGACACCTCGACGCAGTTGCTGTCCTCGGTGGCGCCGCTGTAGCTGCTCTTACGCCAAACGCGTTCCCTGAGCATCGAAGTCTCCTCGCGGTCGGCCGACGTACTCCGCCAGCTTGCTCCGCGATTGTTCCGCATCCAAGGCAACCTGCTCCAGGTGGTTGAAGAGCAACCGAGTGCGCGCGATGGCTCCCGTGTCCTGCACGAACACCTTCGCAACATCCGTATCACTGAACGCCACCGGCAACGCCTTCTCGTACTCCCACAGCACAAGGCCGGTCGAGGGCACCACGACGTGGGCGGGTACGACCCTGATGACGTCCGCCTCGAACAGCAGCCGGGCGTATTGCTCCTCCATCACCCGCTCGTTGCCGACCTGCTGCCGCAACGCGAGCTCGTGGACGAAGAACAGGCATTCCGGCCGGTCGTGCCGCCGCAGGATCGACTGGCGATCGACCCGGAACTGGACGACCGTCGGGATCCGCTCCTCCGCGACGAACCCACCGAGCCGGTAGAGGGCGTCGGCGTATTCAGGCACCTGAACGAGACCAGGCACCGCGAGCGGGTCGTAGCTGATGATCTTCTTCGCGGTCGACTCGGCGAAGGCCAGGGTCCGCAGGTTGCCGGACACCTGCACGATGTACTCGTCGAAGGCGTTCCTGTACCGACGCCGGAAGTCCTCGAAGAAGTCGATGTCCTTGCCGCACATGGTCAGGAGCTGCACGAGGTCGATCTCGCTCGCCCGCGCCTTGCCCCGTTCGATGTTGGACACCTTGCTCGGATCCCACCCCAGCCGGATGGCCATCGCACGGCCACCCAAGTTGGTGCAGGTCTCCCGCAGCCGTCGCAGTTCGTCGCCGAGTTCCCGGCTGTACGCAGTGGACGTGATCACAGTCATAGGCCGAAGCTAAGGTTTGAAGGGGCTCCAAAGAAGAAGCTCATTCGGGTGAAAACAATGCGCCCTATGAAGCCGTGTGGGGCCCACGGCCACCTAGCACGCCGGGGTCGACTTCGGCCGGCACGGCCTTCCACAGCGCCCTGCCTCAACGATGCTGTAAAGCGCGTGCAGACCCATCTGTGCGCTTGCGAGCGCTGTTCACCGACCCGCTGAACACGAAAAAGCCCTGCGGGGAGCGCTTGTGGCGCTCAACCCGCAGGGCAAATTAAGTTCGGCGGCGACCTACTCTCCCACACCGTAACCAGTGCAGTACCATCGGCGCAGAAGGGCTTAACTACCGGGTTCGGAATGGGACCGGGTGTTTCCCCAACGCTATAACCACCGAAACACTATGGAAATGTTTCAACCAGCAACCCCGCAAGGGTCGCGATCGGTTCTGGTTGTTCTTCCAGAACCGCACAGTGGATGCGTAGCGTCTTCGTAACAAGTCCTCGGCCTATTAGTAC
>NZ_JAJCXE010000047.1:0-1082 GCF_021056325.1 Lentzea sp. CC55
TGTACTTGGTCATGAGGTTGGTGACTGAACGCGGCTGATGGGTGGGTGCCCGTCGAGTGCGTGGTGACCGCGTTCAGTGTTGTAGTGATCAAGCCAGGGCGCCAGTGCCGCGGATCGGACGGCGTTGTCGCCGAATATCTCGTAGTAGGCCCACTCGGTCTGCAGGGTGCGGTTGAACCGCTCGACTTTGCCGTTCTGCCAGGGACAATGCGGTCGGATCGTCTTGTGGCGGGCGCCGATCGCCGTGATGGCGGCGGCGAAGTCGTGGGAGATCACGTAGTTTTTGGCGTTGTCGGTCAGGACACGATGAACTCGGGGAACGCCTTGCTCGGCGAACCACGCGGCGGCGCGGAGCAGGAAGCCCGCGCAGGTCGATCCTTTCTCGTCGTCGTGGATCTCGGCGTAGGCGAGCCGGGAGTGGTCATCGACGGCGGCGTGGACGTAGTCGTAGCCCAGGCCCCGCACCGAGCGAGGTTTGGGACCGCGGCCGTGAGCGCGCCAGCCGCCTCCGGGCGGGATCTTGCCGATCTTCTTGACGTCGAGGTGGACCAGGTCGCCGGGCGCGGGGTGTTCGTAGCGGCGGGTGCTATGGCGGGTGGCGCGGATGCGTTGCCCGGTCAGCGGATCGCACTCGGCCAGCCGTGGCACGTCGTGCCGGGCCAGCACCCGTGACACGGTCCGGACGGGCACACCGGTGACAGCGCTGATGCGAGCCGGTCCGCACCGCAGCTCGCCACGTGCCGCCACGACCCGGCGCTCCGCCGCGGCCGAGGTCCGAGACGGCGTGTGGTGCGGCCGGCTCGAACGATCGGCCAGGCCCGCGGCGCCCTCGTCGCGGAACCGGCGCACCCACCGATGCGCGCACTGCCGCGAGACACCCAACTCCTTGGCCACGTGAGCGACAGGCCTGCCGGCGGAAACCCGCTCAACCAGGACCAGGCGTCCATGCACTGTCAGACGGGCATTACGGTGTCCCATCGAGGCCTCCGGTTGTGGTGACTGACTTCGCAATCACCACCGCACCCGGAGGCCTCACCCATGATCAAGCCGACACACCGTCACCAACGTGTTGGCCAGGTACA
>NZ_JAJCXE010000048.1:0-7425 GCF_021056325.1 Lentzea sp. CC55
TCACTACAACACTGAACGCGGTCACCACGCACTCGACGGGCACCCACCCATCAGCCGCGTTCAGTCACCAACCTCATGACCAAGTACATCTAGGACGCGACCGGGTGCTGGTAGCGCAGGGCCTGGGTTGCGACCCGGGCCCCGAGGTGGCGTGCGGTGCTCAAGTCGGCGGTGTGGACGGCATCCGGGCCTTGGTCGTTCCAGGTCTGGGCGCCCGCGCCTAGGTAGAACCCGAGCCGGTTGTCGTCGTGTTCGCTGCTGGTGGTGGTGTTCCAGCCGGGCATCAGGCCCAAGCTGACCCAATGCATGCCGTGTTGTGCGGCGAGCAGGGACAGGTACTGCAGCGTGTGCAGCTTGTCGCCGCTCATCGATCCGGAGTTGGTGAACCCGGACGCGAGTTTGTCCATCCACCGCTGGGTCATCCAGCGCTTCGAGGTCGCTTCGGCAAACGCGTGGAACGCCCCGGATGCCGATCCCATGTAGGTCGGTGTTCCGAAGATGATCGCATCACCGGCATCGAGGATCGCCCACTCGGCGTCGGTCATGTCAGCGACGTCGACCATGTCGGCGCGGGCCTGGGGCACCGACTCGATGCCGTCGCGGACGGCCTTGGCGATCTCGAGGGTGTGCCCGTAGCCGGAGTAGTAGGCGATGGCGACGTGAACGGAGGGCATGTCGGTTTTCCTTTCGTCGTGCAGGGTTGGCTCAGGACTCGTGTGAGCCCGCGGTGTCGGTCATGTCCGGGTGGCGATCGCCGGCCACCTGCTCGGCGAGCGGATCCAGACGTGCGACTTCGTCGCTCATCGCCTGTGACTTCGCTCAAGCCCAGGTAGTGCACCTTGCCCCGCGCCACCGGCTCGGCCGTCGTTGCGATCGAATCAGCCAACGGCACCTTCGGGTCGCGGCGGTGCGTGTAGCAGAGGTCGATCACGTCGAGCCCGAGCCGGGACAGGCTGCCGTCGAGGGCCTGTCGGTCATGGCCCAGGTCGTTGTTCGCGGACATCGAGCCGTCGCCACGGACGCTGCCGAACTTCGTGACGATGACGACCTGCTCGCGGTGAGCCTGACGAACGGGGCGAGGAAGCCAGAGCCGCATCCGATGTCGCGCGGGCGGTCGACTCGTCGGTGTCGTCGTAGGGCGTCAGCCATTGCCACTCCTCATCTGTTGACATCGGTAACGCTATGACCGTGACGATGTCACTGTCAACGTCAACAGACTCCTGTTATCGTTGACACATGAACTCCGAGGATCGACGCGGCGGGTCTGACGAACAACGTGAGCGCATCCTCAGTTCGGCGGTGAAACTGCTCGCCGATGCCGGGCCGTCCGCGCTGTCCACCCGAGCAGTCGCGGCAGCGGCCGGAGTTCAGACGCCGACTCTGTACCGGCTCTTCGCGGACAAGGACGGGCTTCTCGACGCCGTGGCCAGCTTCGGCTTCGAGAGCTACCTCGCCGAGAAGCGCGCGTTCGAGCCCAGCGACGACCCTGTCGACGACCTGCGCCGGGGCTGGGAGGTGCACGTCGAGTTCGGGTTGGCCAATCCCGCCATCTACACGCTGATGTACGGGAACCTGCGGCCAGGCCGCCGCCCCGCCGCGGCGGCGGAGAACCGGGCCATCCTGCGCGGCATGCTCGAACGCGCCAAGGTGCAGGGCCTGCTCCGGGTGCCTGTCGAGGCGGCCGTGGTGGCCATCGAGGCATCCACGACAGGCGCGGTTCTGCTCCTGCTGGCCCAGCCGGAGCAGGCGCGGCACGCTCAGCTGATCCGGCCGTTGCGCGACATCGTGCTCGACGCCCTGGTGGAGCAGGCGACACCGCGTGCCGACGACCGCTCCCACATCGCCGACCGTGCCCAATCACTGCTCGCGATCGTCACCCCCGCCGACAACGCCGACCCCGTGGTCGACGCAGGCTTCAGCGTCTTCGAGGCCGGCCTGCTGCGCGAATGGCTCGCACGGCTCAACGAGGCCCACGAACCCACCGGCGGCAGCAACCCGGTGTGAGTGCTGGGCGATGCGGTGGAAACCCGCGCTCAGTGCGTTCGACATCGTGTTCGACAGCCTCCTGGCCGCCGAACGGAAGTAAGTACCTTCATCGTGAGTCGCGCCATTCGTTGACAGATCCCGCTGGTCGCGGGAGTTGATCGGTGGTGTCGTGCGAGTAAGTGGCGGTGCGGGCGCAACAGCGCAAGGCGTTGGTGGCACACAGATAAGCCAGTCGGAGCAGCACGGCTGGGCATCATCTTGTGTCGACCGATGTCATCGCGAAGAGCGATCTCATTCGTGGGCGCTCCAGCCCGTTGTCGCACATGTCATTGGCCTGCATGGACGGGGTGGTCGGCAGTCCCGACGCCACCCCAAGCCGTCACTGCTAACGGATTTTCGAAACTTTTAGCTAGTGCGCGTTCACGCAGTCCGTGTTGGATGTCCACTGTGGACCAGTTTTCAGTTGAGCGATTGCAAGCAGTACAACGGTTCTTGACGGCTCTTGTGTCGCAGCTTACTGTCGTGAGCGCTAACAATCGCTGTGGAGACGAAAAGTGTCGACCGCCCGGTGCGGCAGGAGTTCGGCCCGATTCACGTGATCGCCCGCTTTCGGTGGCCCACCGCGCGGTGGCGGTGCCACTCGTTTTCCCACACCTTGGAGAAGCGTCGTGAAACTCCGCTCGCCCCTGCTCCGCGCCGCTGCGGTCCTGGCCCTCCTCACCGCCTGCACGCCCGGCACCGGAGGTGGCGGGGGAGGCGACGGCAAGTCCTTCGAGTTCTGGTCGTTCGCCGCCATCAACCAGAAGCTGACTGTCGACGCGTACAAGGCGAAGCGCCCGGACATCCAGATCAAGCTGACCGAGGTGGGCACCTCCACGGAGACCGCCCAGTCGCTGACCACGGCGCTGGCGGGCGGCAAGGTGCCGGACCTGGTGCTCATCCAGGGCGACAACCTGCCGCAGTTCGTGGAGCAGCCGCAGAACTTCGTGGACCTGCGGACGCTGGGCGCCGACGACGTCAAGGGCGACTACCTGGACTGGGTGTGGCGGCAGAGCGTCGCCAAGGACGGCGAGGTGCTGGGCGTGCCCACCGACGTGGGCGGGATGGCCGTGGCGTACCGGACCGACCTGTTCGCCGCCGCCGGGCTGCCCACCGACCGGGCCGCGGTGAGCGCGCTGTGGCCGACGTGGGACGCGTTCATCGAGACGGGCAAGCGCTACAAGCAGGCCACCGGCAAGGCGTTCACCGACAACGCGGGCACCAGCGTGTTCTACCAGGCGGTCAACCAGGTCTCGGAGAAGTACCACAGCGCGGACCGCAAGCTGGTCCACAGCACCAACCCGCAGGTGAAGGCCGCCTTCGACCTCGGCATCAAGGCGGCGACCGCCGGGATCACCTCCGGGCAGTCCTCGTTCGAGAGCGCGTGGAGCGCCGGCATGGCGCAGGGCCAGTACGCGGCCGTGGCCGCGCCGTCGTGGATGCTCAACACCATCCGCAGCACCGCGCCCGACACCAAGGGCAAGTGGGACATCGCGACGATCCCCGGCGGCTCCGGCAACTGGGGCGGCAGCTACCTGGCCATCCCCAAGCGCGCGAAGAACCCGCAGGCGGCCTGGGAGTACATCAAGGAGATGCAGTCGCCCCAGGGCCAGTTGGAGCACTTCGTCCGGGTCGGCGCCCTGCCTTCCACCCCGTCGGTCTACCGGGACGGCAAGCTCGCCGACGCGAAGGACCCGTTCTTCTCCGACGCGCCGATCGGCAAGATCTACACCGATTCGCTGCTCGGGCTCAAGCCGTTCTACATCGGCCCCGACAGCGCGGTCATCGGCCAGGAGTTCCTCAACGCCATCACCAACGTCGAGCAGAGCGGCGGCAACCCGGCCACGGCGTGGGACGACGCGTTGCGCAACATCAAGACCGCCATCGGCGAGTGACCGCCGTGACCGCCACGCTCTCCCCGGCTTCCAGGGCCGCCCCACCTCCGCCCAGGACCAGGAAGATCACGGGTGTGGGCGAGCGCCTGTCGGCGTACGCCTACATCGCCCCGTTCTTCGTGATCTTCGGGGTGTTCGGGCTGTTCCCGTTCGCCTTCACGTTCTACGTGGCCCTGTTCGACTGGAACCCCATCGGCGACCAGGTGTTCATCGGCCTCGACAACTTCACCCGCATGTTCGGCGACCCGCGGTTCTGGAACGCCGCCGGCAACACGGTGAGCATCTGGGCGCTGTCCACCGTGCCGCAACTGCTGCTCGCCCTGGTGCTGGCGCACGTGCTCAACCACGCCCGGCTGCGGTTCGCGCTGTTCTTCCGGATGTCGGTGCTGGTCCCGTACGTCACCTCGGTGGCGGCCACGGCGATCGTGTTCGTGCAGCTGTTCGACCGCGACTACGGCCTGTTGAACTGGCTGCTCGGGCTGGTCGGCGTGGAGCCGGTGGACTTCGTGCAGTCCACTTGGGGCAGTCACCTGCTGATCGCGACCATGGTGACGTGGCGGTGGTTCGGCTACACCACGCTGCTCTACCTGGCCTCGCTCCAATCGGTGCCCCGGTCGGTGTTCGAGGCGGCGGCCATCGACGGCGCGGGGCCGTGGCAGCGCTTCCGCCACATCTCCGTGCCCTCGCTGCGCCCGGTGATCATCTTCACCGTGGTCACCTCGACCATCGGCGGCCTGCAGATCTTCACCGAGCCGCTGCTGATCGCCACGGGCGCGCCGCTCACCTGCGGGGCGGTGCGGCAGTGCCAGACGCTGACGCTGTTCCTCTACGAACAGGGCTTCGGGCAGTTCGAGTTCGGCTACGGCTCGGCGATCGGCGTCGCGCTGTTCGTCATGGTGGTGGCGATCGCCGCGCTCAACTACCTGCTGTCCACCCGGATCAAGGCGGACTGATGACGACCACCACCGCGCCGCGCCGCCGGCGTCTCGACCGGGTCCGCTGGTGGACCTACCTGTTGCTGGGCGTCGCCACCGTCGTGTGCCTGTTCCCGCTGTACTGGATGTTCATCGTCGCCACGAACGACACCGCGACCGCGACGCGGATGCCGCCCGAGGTCGTGCCCGGCGGCAACTTCCTCCACCTCGCGGGCCTGGTCATGGACACGGTGCCGTTCGTGCAGTCGCTGCTCAACAGCCTGGCCGTGGCCACCGCGATCGGCATCGGCCAGGCGGTGCTGTGCGCGCTGGCCGGTTTCGCGTTCGCGAAGCTGCGCTTCCCCGGCCGCAACGCGCTGTTCCTGGTGGTGGTGCTGACGATGACCGTGCCGACGCAGCTCTCGGTCATCCCGCAGTACCTGATCATGTCCGAGCTGGGCTGGGTCGACACGCTGCAGGCGCTCATCGTGCCAGGACTGGCGAGCGCGTTCGGCATCTTCTGGATGCGCCAGCACATCTCGGCCACCATCAGCGACGAGCTGATGCAGGCGGCCCGCATCGACGGCGCGAGCACCTGGCAGGTGTTCTGGCGCATCGCGTTCCCGATCGTGCGGCCGGCCGCGTTCGTCCTGGGCCTGTTCGGGTTCGTCACCGCGTGGAACGACTTCCTGTGGCCGTTCATCGTGCTCAAGTCACCCGAGCGCTACACCGCCCAGATCGCCATCAAGGCGCTGCAGAACAGCTACGACGTGGACCTCGGCCTGGCCATGTCCGGCTCGTTCCTGGCCACCGTCCCGCTGGTCGTGCTGTTCGTCCTCGTCGGCCGCCGCATGGTCGCCGGGATCCTCGAAGGCGCCTTCAAGGGCTGAAGCCCTCGCACACCAAGGAAAACCATGAACTCACCGAACTCCGGCACGTCGTTCTACGACAACCCCGTGATCCCCGGGTTCCACCCCGACCCCAGCGTGTGCCGGGTCGGCGAGGACTACTACCTGGTGTGTTCCAGCTTCGAGTACTTCCCGGGCGTGCCGATCTTCCACAGCCGCGACCTGGTGCACTGGCGGCAGATCGGCAACGTCCTCGACCGCCCGGCGCAGTTGCCGCTGCCGGCCGACGCGATGGCGTCCGACGGCATCTACGCCCCCACGATCCGGCACCACGACGGCCGGTTCTGGATGATCACCACGAACGTCTCGCAGGGCGGCAACTTCCTCGTCACCGCCGAACGGCCCGAAGGCCCCTGGTCGGACCCGGTGTGGCTGGACCTGCCCGGCATCGACCCCGACCTGGCCTGGGACGACGACGGCACCTGCTGGTGCGCCTTCGCCGGAGCACACGGCCCCACCTTCACCGGCGTGCAGATCGCCCGCGTCGATCCCGGGAGCGGAAAGGTGCTCGAGGACCCGTTGCCCGCCTGGGCGGGCACCGGGTTGCAGTGGCCGGAGGCGCCCCACCTGTACCGCGTCGGCGAGTGGTGGTACCTGCTGATCGCCGAGGGCGGCACAGAACGCGGCCACACCGTGGCCGTGGCGCGCGCCCGTTCGCCGCGCGGCCCGTGGGAGCCTGCGCCGGCCAACCCGATCCTGTCGCACCGCAGTACCAACCACCCGGTCCAGAGCACCGGCCACGCCGACCTGGTCACCACGCCGGACGGCGAGTGGTGGATGGTCCTGCTGGCCACCCGCCCGGCCGGGTACAGCCCCCAGTTCCACGTCCTGGGCCGGGAAACGTTCCTCACCCGCGTCCGGTGGGAGGACGGCTGGCCGCGCGTCGGACCCGTCGACCTGCGGGAGCGGGCGCCGGACCCCCTGCGACCGCAGGAGTCGGCACCGCGGCGCGACGACTTCGACGCGCCGGAGCTGGAGCCCCGGCTGATCTCGCCGCGGTCGCGCCCGGACGGCTCGTGGTCGCTGACCGAGCGGCAGGGGTGGCTCACCCTGCACGCCACCGGCGGCACGCTGGACCGGCCGGGCTGCACCTTCGCCGGTCGCCGCCAGCAGCACCCCGAGAGCCGGACCGCGGTGCTGCTGGATCACGGCGCCGGTCGCGCCGGCCTGTCGGTGCGCCTGGACGAGGGCCACCACTACGACCTGGAGGTGGCCGACGGCCAGGCGAGCGTGATCGCCCGCATCGGACCCCTGCGCCAGGTCGTGGCCACCCGCCCCGTGCCGGCGGATCCGGTGGTCCTCGTGATCACGACCAGGTCCGCGCGGAAGTGGTCGGCGGGGGAGGAGAGGCTGTCGGGCCTGCACGTCGCCGCACCCGACTTCGTCGCCTTCCACGTCGGCACGGACCCCGAGCCGCTGGCCGAGCTCGACGGCAGGTACCTGTCCACGGAGGTCGCCACCGGCTTCACCGGGCGGGTGATCGGCATGTACGTCACCGAGGGCACCGCGTGGTTCGACTGGTTCGACCACGGCCCGCTCGACGAACCTGGTCGTTCCTGACGGGCTCGTGGCCGGTCACCGTGAGCCGGTGGAGGTGAGCTGGGCGGCTCAGGCCTTGCGCGGATAGCAGACTCTATTGCTTCAGTGTTGACCGAAAAGAGTGCCGCCACCTCGGTGACCGGG
>NZ_JAJCXE010000048.1:7720-69982 GCF_021056325.1 Lentzea sp. CC55
GCACCCCGGCCTCGACCAGGACCGACCCCAGCCCCGCCGACGGTCGGGACAGCGTGAGCAGCGCGTCCATCGCCCACGAGTGGGGGAACAGGTAGCCGATCGTGCTCAGCGTTTCGCCGGCCACCTCGCGCGGCCACAGGCAGCCGCCCAGCATGCCCAGCACGATGCCGACCGGGGGACCGATGGCGGGAGCCTGCTGCGGCGAGCGCACCAAGGCGCCGACCAGCATCGCGGCACCCGTGGCGATCAGGCAGAACAGCGCGACGACCACCCCCACGCCCAGCGGGTCGCCCCACCGCACGTCGAACAGGAGCCGGCTCACCACGATGATCAGCAGGGACTGCGCGAGCGCCACCGCGAACCGGCTCACCGCCTCACCCAGCAGCACCTGGCTGCGCCGCACCGGTGCGGCCAGGGAGCGGCGGACCATGCCGATGCGGCGGCTCTCGACCAGCGCGGCGGCGACGGCCATCGAGTTGACGAACGTGAACAGCAGCAGGTTCGCGGGCGCGGTGTAGGCGAAGCCGGTCGGCTTGGCGGGCTCCTCGGCTCCCGTCGAGGTGACGGTGACCGCGACCGACTCCTCCCTCGCCTTGCGCACGTACTCGTCGGCCCGGTCCGGTGACGCGCCCGCTGCCCGCGCCGCGCGGGTCGCCTCCAGCACCGCGGCCACCCTGCCGACCGCCACGTCGATCTCGCTGCGCGCGGCCATGCCACTGCCGCTGGTCTGGGTCATGACCAGTTCGAGGGTGGTGTCGCCCGGGGTCACGAGCAACCCCGCGGCGAGCTCACCCTGGCGGACGCCGTCGCGGACCTCTTCCGCGGACCCCGCGCGACGCACCTCCAGCGCCTCGTCGGACTCCAGTTCGGCGACCACGGCCGCCGACACCGGGTCGGAGGTGTCGGCGACCACGGCCACCGGCAGCTTCGCGTCCGCCGCGTCGCCACCCAGGGCCATGCCGACGAACACGATCGTCACGAACGGCATGACGACGATGAAGAACATGCCGACCTTGTCGCGCAGCTGGCGCTGCAGGTTGGCCAGCACCAGCGCGGTGACGGGACGGGGCCTCATGCGAACCTGCCTTTGCGGAAGCCGAGCAACGCCACCGTGCCGGCGACGACGCCGATGCCGGTGACCACGGCGATCGGCACGAGCACGGCGGACGGTCCGGCGCCGGTGCCCGCCAGCTCCGACAGGCCCGCCGACACCCATCCGTTGGGCGTGATCAGCGAGATGCCGCGCAGCCACTCGGGCAGGTTGTAGACGGGAACGATGCTGCCGCCGAGGAACGCGAACACGAACGCCACGCCGAGCGTGTAGCCGTCGGCCTGCGCATCGGTCTTCGCGCGGCTGGCCACGAGCATCACGATCGCGGTCGCCGCGAACACGTGCGCCAGCAGCAGCGGGAACACCCCGAGCGGGTCGCCCCAGCTCGCGCCGAAGACGAGCACGGACGACAGCCAGGTCGCGCACATGCTGAACAGAGCCAAGCCGAACCCGACCGCGCTCTTGCCCACCAGCGCCGTCCACAGGGGCACCGGCGCGGCGCGGATCCGGTCGAGCGTGCTGTTCTGCCGCTCGACGAGCAGGCTGCGGGCCGTGGTGCCGACGACGAAGAACGCGAACATCACCGCCATGCCGGCGCCGTAGTGCACCGCCAGGTCGACCCGGCCGCCCGCGACCGGGTCGCCGACCAGGGACAGCGCCGG
The DNA here is from genome assembly GCF_021056325.1 of Lentzea sp. CC55. Lineage (NCBI taxonomy): Bacteria > Bacillati > Actinomycetota > Actinomycetes > Pseudonocardiales > Pseudonocardiaceae > Lentzea > Lentzea sp. CC55. The sequence continues at coordinate 9,434 of NZ_JAJCXE010000048.1, forward strand.
GCCGGCCGCGCCGTTCTCCTCGACGAACAGCTGCACCCGGTCCGCGGGCACGCCCGCCTCCAGCGAGGCGCGCACGGCCAGCGTCCTGGCCTCGACCAGGGCCGAGATCCGGTCGACCATGCTGCGCGCCACCACACCCGCCAGGGGCGACTGGGGCGACTCCAGAACGGACACCTGCCCGCCGCGGCCCGCGCCGACACCCTCGCTGAACCCGGCGGGGAACACCAGTGCCGCACCCGTCTCGCCGCCGTCGACCGCGCTGCGCGCCGCGGCCTCGTCCGGGTACTGGCGGAAGGTCAGCACGCCCTTCAACTCGTCGGTGTTCAGCGCTTCGCGCTGCACGCTGGCCGGGAACTCGCCACCGTCGAGGTCGACCACGCCGATGGTCGCCTTGAGCGGCGGGTCGTCGTCACCGCCCAGCGCCAACCCGAACAAGGTCGCGAGCAGAATCGGCGCGACGAGCGCTATCAGCGGCGCGGTGCCGTCCCGCAGCCGCGACCGCAACTCGTGGCCGCCCACGACCAGCAGGGCACGCAAAGTGCTCTTCCCCAAGGTTTTCGCCCAATCTCTGGCTCGGTCCGCGTCAGTCCCGCAGAGTGCTACCGGTGAGGTGCAGGAACGCCGCCTCCAGGTCGGGCTCGACGACCTCGACACCGGTCACCGCGCCCGCGTCGCCGACGGCGGCCAGCAGTGCGGGCAGCAGGTGCCGCCCGCCGGCGACGAGCAACCGGATCGACGACGACCCGGTGACCACCGCCTCGGACACGCCCTCCACGGTGCGCAGCTTCTCGGCCGCCGCGGTGACGTCGCCGTCCAGCGCCAGCTCCACGCGGTCCGTGCCGCCCAGTTCGGCGACCAGTTCGCGTTTGGTGCCGTCGGCGACCACGCGGCCCTGGTCGATGATCCCGACCCGTGTGCACACCCGCTCCACCTCCTCCATGTAGTGGGAGGTGTAGAGCAGGCTCATGCCCTCGCCGACCAGCGCCTCGACGCGGTCCAGGATGGCGACGCGGCTCTGCGGGTCAACGCCGACCGTCGGCTCGTCGAGGATGAGCAGGCGCGGCCGGTGCAGCAGGGCCACGGCGATGTTGGTGCGCCGCTTCATGCCGCCGGAGTAGGTGTCCACCTTGTCGTCGCCGCGACCGGTCAGGCCGACCAGGTCGAGCACCTCGCCGATGCGCGAGGTGAGCTCGCGCCGCGGCAGGCCGTAGAGCCTGCCGAAGTAGCGCAGGTTCTCCCGGGCGGTGAGCTCCGGGTACAGCGCGATCTCCTGCGGCACGTACCCGATGAGCCGTTTGGCCGCCACCGGGTCCTCGTCGACGTCGATGCCACCGACCCGCACCGAACCCTCGTCCGGGCGCAGCAGCCCGACGAGCATGGAGATGGTCGTGGTCTTGCCGGCCCCGTTGGGGCCGAGCAACCCGTACGCCTCCCCCTCGTCGATGTGGAAGCCGACCCGGTCCACCACAGTCTTGTCGCCGTAGCGCTTGACCAGGCGCTCGCACACCAGCGCAGGCGTCATGTCGTCCTCTCGATCAAGATCCGCACCCGTCGATCAGCTCTGGCTGGGAGGTGCCCACCACGTTGTTGCGGAAGCGCTGGTTGCCGGGGTCGGTGCCGATCTGCACGTCGAACGGGCTGTTGCCGGTGATGGTGTTCCACTCGAAGGAGTTGTCGACCGAGTCGGAGCCACCCCAGTCCGCCGACGAGGCCAGCACCAGCGCGGCGCCCATGACCGACGGACCCGTGGGTTCGTTGCCGTGCAACCGGTTGTCGACGACCGAGACGCGCTGGACGCCGATGGCGGCGATGCCGACGCCGGACATCGGCGGTCCGGCGAAACCCAGCACGCCGGGCTCGTCGCCACCGGAGGCCAGGGTGTTGCCGGTGATGTCGTTGTCCGCGACGAGCACGTCGGCGACGCCGCCGGGCAGCTCACCCTCGTAGGTCTGGTGCAGCAGCAACACGCCCGCCGCGTTGCCGTGGCAGCGGTTGCGCAGCACCCGCGCGCGGCTGGAGTTGTCGACGAACACGCCGAAGGCGTTGGCGGTGCTCTCGCTGTCGGCGATCAGTGCGTCGGCGGCCGGGCAGAACGCCAGCGCGATGCCGCCGTACTGGCTGCCTTCCGCGCGGCAGCGCAGCACTTCCACCACGGCCGACTCGCGCACGTACAGGCCCCACACCGCGTTGCCGGCGGACTCGACGTCGACGAGCCTCAGTCCGGTGGCGGTGTGCGCGTAGACGCCCGCCCCGGAGAAGCCGCGCACGGTGAGGCCCTCGACGGTCACACCGGACACGTCGTGCACGGTGATGCCGTTGACCACGTCGGCGGGGGCGTCGTGCAGTGCCGGCACGGCGCTGGGCGCGACGGGGCCGGGCACGACCACCGTGCGGCCCGCGCCCGCGCCGACGAGCGCGACGTCCGGGCGGCCGACCACCAGGCTGCCCTCGTACGTCCCTTCGGCCAGGCGCAGCACCGTGCCCGGTGCGCAGGTGTCGAGCGCTTCCTGGACGGAGTCCCCCGGTCGAATGCGAACCTCGGTCCTGACCTCGGTCACGGACATCGCAGCGCTCCTCTCGGCATGGTGATCAGTATGGCAAGGGCGACGATCAGGTCACCGCGAAAACCCCAGCGGGCCATGCCCACGACGGTGGCGCTGTCGCCAGGGGCCGCGGATCGCTCGGTGAGCCGGGCCAGGGCGGCCGACCCGCTGGCACCCAGCACGGAGTAGACGCACCGCTCGGTCATCGAGACCCTGGTGGCCGCCTCGACCTCGGGCACGGCGGCGGCCAGCAGCGGGTCCGCCCACTCCGCACCGGGCAGCGGCACCTCGCCGCACGCCTCGAAGTCGTGCCAGGAGAACCCGCGCGGCCGGCCGCCGATCGCCTTCACGAGGCACTCCTTCACCGCGACCGCGGCGGCGGTGGCGAGGCCTGGGTCGGCGTGCAGGTCCCGCTCGGCGGGGGAGGCGACGTGCCGGGTGTAGGCGGGCCCGCTGTAGGACATGGCGCGGGTGACCCTGGCGACGTCGACCACGTCCACCCCGAACAGCATCGGCGGCGCGGTCACCCGGTGACCTCGTCGAGGAACCGCAGCAGTTCAGCGGTGTAGACCTCGCCGCGCTCGATCATCGGGATGTGCCCGCAGTCCTCCACGGTGACGAACTCGGTGTTCACGTGCTGTGGCACCAGTTCGAGCCACGGCTCGATCGGCGTCATGCGGTCGTGGCGGCCCCAGATGTACAGCGACGGGCACGTGACCTTGTCCATCGCCGGGTCGACCCGGTAGGTCCTGGTGGCGCGGATGCTGCGGGCCATCGCGACCATCGCCGAGCCCTGGCGCAGCAGCTGCGCCGTCGACTCCACCTGCTCGTCGGTGAACAGCGGTTCACCGTGGAAGAGGGCGGCCAGCATGCGGTCGCGGAACTGCTCGCCCTGCAACCGGACGTCGCCGCGCCGGTCCATGTTCAGACCCACGTCGGGGTCGGCGCTCAGGCCGGGTGCGCCGCTGACCGCGATGGCCCTCACGCGGTTCGGGAAGCGGCCCGCGAGGTCGATGGCGACCAAACCTCCCAAGGAGTTCGCGCAGACCACCACCTCCTCCGCGCCGACCTCGTCCACGGACTCCATCAGGGCGTCCCCGAGTCGTTCGATGGAGCCCGCGATCTTCGCGTCCACCCCGCAGATGGGTTCCTCGGTGCGCAGCACCGGCCACCCGGCGTCGGCGAGGGCGGCGAACGGGTGGTCCCAGATCCAGCCGCCCGCGAACAGGGCGGACATGAAGACCACCAGTGGTCGACCGCCCGCCGCGGGCCGGTGGTCGGCGGTGAAGACCGTCATCGGGCAGCTCCTGGCGTCATCAGAACAGGGGGTCGGGGGTCGGGGTGGTGCCGCACGCGCAGGTCTTGCCCGCGCCCGCGTCGACCATCTCCTCGCAGCCGGGGCAGCGCAGGTGCAGGGTCTCGCGCTCCAGCACCCACACGCTGGTGTACGCCCCGGTGCACAGGCCGCCGCGGAAGAACTTCCGCAGGGACCGCTGGTGCGGCCGGGCGTGCACGGCGCGGATCGACTCCGGGCGGTCGAAGGCGCTGATCGTGTACTTGCGGGTGCCGATCTCGAACGTGCTCACGCCGAGGAAGCCCTTGGAGGCGCGCATCGACTTGACCACCTCGGTGCTGAGCAGGTCGACCTCCGCGCCCTCGACGTCGTCGCGGACGTCGAGGTAGGTGAACGTCAGCACCCGCGGGTAGTCGGTCCTGTCCATGGTGGTGCGTGCGCTGATGCCGTACTCCTGCACCTCGTCGCGGCTGAGGAGGAAGCGCGCCGTGTGGCCGAGCGACGAGGCCAGGGCGACCCGGTCGAAGTGGCGGCGCACGCGCACCGCGCCGTCCACGACGGTCAGCACGTCCACGCCGTCCACCCGCGCCGTACCACCCGTGCCCGGTATCCCGAGGTAGGGGGCGCGGTGCGTGCCGGTCAGGGTCCAGGTGAGCACGGCGGTGCCGCCCGAGTCGGCGGCCGGCGCGAAGTCGAGCACCACGTCCGGGAACCGGGTCAGCACGGCCTCGACGTGCGCGACGAGCCCCGCGCCCGCCACCGGCTCCGGGGTGTCCGGGTCGGAGAACTCCGCCACCGCGTCCGCGACGGCGGCGGCGTCGCGCTCGCGCCAGGCCGCGGCCCACCGCGCGGCGATCTCGATCAGTTCCACGTGGTCACCGCTTCCAGGTCGTGGTCCTCGGCCAGCCGGGCCGCGGTCAGCGCCACCGCGAACGCGAGGTCGGCGGTGTGGCTGACGGAGACCCGGACGCGGGTGCCCGCCGCCTCCCGCCCGTCGAGCGGGCCGATCAGGCGCACCCCCGGCGGGTGACCGTGCAGGCAGGCCGCCGTGCGGCTGCAGAGGGGAGCGGGCAGGGGGAGCACCTCCACGGCCCCCAGGTGCTCCGCGGTCACGGGTTCGTCCAGCAAGCGCAGCACGGCGTACTTGGCCGCGAGCCTGCCCGCCCAGTGCTGCAGGGTGCGGCCGGCGCCGGACCGCAGCCGTTCCGGGCGGGTGAACACGGCCTCCAGCGGCATCGGCTCGACCAGCTGCCACGGTGCGGTCAGCCCGCCGAAGGCGACCGCGGCGCTGCCCCACCTGGTCATGCCGCGGGCTCCGGGCGGCGCAGCCTGCGCACGGCGGCCGGGTCGGCCATGCTGACGCAGCTCGAGCCGACGCCGCGCAGCAGGCCGGCGAGCACCTTGCTGTCACCGACCTCGACCAGGGTCTCGGCATCGGCGAGCACGCGCATCGTCGCGGTCCACCGCACCCGCTCCGTGAGCTGCGCGATCAGCGCCTCCACGATGGTCGGCAGGTCCGTGGTGGGTTCGGCGGTCGCGTTCGGGACCACCGGGACGCGCGGCGAGCGCATCGGGGTCGCGCGCACCGCCTCGGCCCAGCCGTCCAGCGCGCCCGCCATCAGCGGCGAGTGGAACGCGTTGCTCACCTTGAGCGCCACCACCTTGCGGGCGCCGGCCGCTCCGGCCAGCGCGACGAGCCGCTCGACGGCGGCGGTCGCGCCGGAGACCACGGTGTGGTCCGGGGCGTTCTCCAGGCCGACGACCAGCGGCTCACCCGGCTCGGCGGCCTCGGCGGCCAGTTCCTCCACCCGCTGCGCCGTCAACCCCAGCACGGCCGTCATGCCGCCGGTGCCCGGCAGGTCGGCCATCAGGCGGGCGCGGACGGCGACCAGGCGCAGCGCGGTGTCGGCGTCCAGCACCCCCGCCGCGCACAACGCGCTGATCTCACCGACGCTGTGCCCGGCGACGACGTCCGGTTCGACGCCGCGTTCCCGCAGAACCGCGAGCGCGGCGAGGTTGCACGCGATCACGGCGGGCTGCGCGTGCAGGGTGTCGACGAGCTTGTCCAGCGGCCCGCGGGCGCACAGCTCCGACACCGGTTCGGGCAGCAGCCCGTCGGCGCGCGCGACCACCGCCGCGCCCACCGGGTCGCGGCGCAGCCAGCCGCCCATGCCGATCCGGACCGTTCCCTGGCCCGGGAACACGAAGCCGATCACCTGCGCACCTCCAGTTCTCGCGCTGTCCTTGCCGACGAGCCGGGCACGGGGTCAGAGCCGGCGCCGCCGGGTGGGCACCGCCGCGGCCTTCTCGGTGCCCAGGAAACCCAGCAGCAGCTTCGTGACGATCTCCGGCTGGTCCAGCGGGATCCAGTGGCTGGCGTCCTCGACGCGCTCGTAGCGCCACGAACCCTTGACGAACTTCACCGAGCCCGTCATGCCCTCTTCGAGCAGCGCCTTGTCCCCGGTGGACCAGATGCCGAGGGTGGGCGCGAGCACGGGCGGGAAGTTGCCCTCCACGCGCAGCTCGGCCTCGGGCGAGCGGTTGGCGCGGTACCAGTTCAGCGCCGCGGTGAGCGCGCCCGGCTTGGCCAGCTCGCGCGGGTAGCGCTGGTGGTCGCCCTCGCCGCCCATGATCTCCTTGAACAGCCGCCACCCGTTGCGCCGCAGCAGCTGCTCGCTCACGCCGGGGAACTGGTAGAAGAGCATGTACCAGCTGGCCTTGCGCTGCTCGATCGACGGCGTGCCGAACACGCCGGGGTGGCCGACCGACAGCACGGCGAGGTGGTCGACGCGGCGCGGCATCAGGAACGCGTACATCCACGCGATGGCGGCGCCCCAGTCGTGTCCGACGATGTGCGCCTTGGGGATGCCGAGGTGCTGCGTCAGCGCCACGACGTCGTTGACGATCGTGCGCATGTCGTACGCCTCGACCTCCTGCGGCTTGCCCGACTCGCCGAAGCCGCGCAGGTCGGGCGCGATGACGCGGAAGCCGGCCTCGACCAAGGGGTCGATCTGGTGCCGCCACAGGTAGTGCGAGTCGGGGAAGCCGTGCAGCAGCACGACCGGGTCGCCCTCTCCCTTGTCCACGTAGGCGATGTCGATGCCGTTGACGTGTGCCGACCCGGTCAGCAGGGTGTCCTTGACGCTCATGCCCTCTCCCTGAACAGCCTCTCGGCGAAGAACTCGCTGAACCCGAACTCCGGCACGTCCTCGGGCGGGACCATGTTGAGCAGGCCGGTCACCGACGCGGCGAAGTTGTCGGCCATGAGCTCGCGCGCCCGGCGGCGGCGCTCGGCCGCGACGGGACCGAACTCGCAGTGCAGCTTGGCGATGATGTCCGCGCCGAAGTGCAGCCGGTCCATCCGGAACTTCCGCTCGGCCAGGTATCCCTCGAAGGCGGCGGGGGACCAGTCGTCGCCTCCGGTCAGCACCTCGCACACGGCACGGGTGTCGCGCAGGCTGCACGACAGGCCGGTGCCGAGCACGGTGTCGGCGTTGCCCGCCTCGTCCCCGACGAGCACCACGCCGTCCATGACGATCGGCTGCTCGGGGAACATCGCCACCGACGGCCACAGCTTGAGCGGCCCGATCGGCTTCGCGGCGCCGTGCACGGCCTTGCCGCGGTCGGGCAGGGACGCCAGCTCGAAGTCCGCGATGAACCGCCTCTCGCCCTCCGGGCCCTGGTAGAGCTTCCGGTTGGCGGTGGGGAAGTTGATGTAGAGCCGGGCGTTGCCGTCGCCCTGCGGGAACACCATGAACATCTTCTCGTCCTCGGTGCCCATCGCCTGCACGTCCATCGGCCAGTCGTCCAGACCGGTGACCCGCAGCCCGCCGCCCCAGTGGTGCACCGAGGTCGCCATGGACACGCCGACCTGGCGGCCGACCGTGCAGCCGCGGCCGGTGGCGCCGATGACGATGCGCGGCCTGGCCAGGTGTTCCTGCCCGGCGTGGGTCCAGCGGACCTCCGGGCTGGTTCCGGCGGTGACCCGGACCCGCTGCGCGCCCATGACCACTCTCGCGCCGCCGTCCTCGGCCTGTTCGGCCATCAGCGCGCAGACCTCGTGGTGCGGGAACGACATGGGGCCGCCGACACCGGGCACGAACCGCGTCATGTCCACGGTCTCCGCCTCGGCCGGGTCGACCGTCTCGTCCCACTGCGTCCACTCGCGGATCTCCCACGCGCCGCCGAGTCCGAACGCCTCTTCGACGCCCAGCGTCTGCGCCTCGCGCAGGCCCCACGGCGCGATCCACTCGCCGCGCACGATGTCCTGGTAGGTCTCCTGCTTCTCCAGCAGCACCACGGACAGGCCGTTCTGCACGAGGTTGGCCGCGGCGGACGCGCCGGCGATCCCGCCGCCCACCACGACCACGTCGATCCCGTTGTGCTCGACGGTCATGCCTGCCACCTCTCCCAGGACGTGCGCTCCTTGGCCGGAACCCGCTTGGCCGGGCGGAAATCGGTGCCGATCGTGTAGGCGACCGGTACCAGGCAGACCTGGGTGACACCGGCGGGGATGCCGAGCAGCTCACCCACCTGCCGTTCGAACGGCAGGTGCATGCACGTGATCGTGCTGCCGAGGCCGCGGCTGCGCAGGGCCAGCTGGAACGACCAGACCGCGGGGAAGATCGAGCCGTAGAAGTTGCTGGCCCGCATGGCCCCGATCCGCACGCCCTCCTGCCAGGTGCCGAGGTTGCGGGTGCCGGTCGCGCCGAGCCACTCGGCGTCGATCGCGCCGATGTCCGGCGGCCGGCCGAGCACGCACGGGATCACCAGCGCGGGCACCCCGGCGATGGTCTCGGCCAGCGCGGCGGCGGAGGCGTGGTTCTTCATCGCCTGCGGGTTGGTGCGCCGGCGCCCGGACCGCGTCCACACCTCCTTCTGGTGGAACTGCCAGGAGATGTCGAACAGCTCGGCCAGCTGGTCCTTCACCGCCTGCTCGGTGATCACGACCCAGCGCCAGTTCTGCTGGTCGTTCGCGGTCGGTGCCTGGACGGCGATCTCCAGCGCCTCCTCGAGCACCTCGCGCGGCACGGGCCGGTCGAGGTCGAGCCGGCGGCGCACCGACCGGGTGGTGGTGAGCAGCCGGTCGGTCTCCAGCACGTCGAAGGGCAGACCGGTCATACCGCACCCAGCAGGGTTCCTCCGCGCACCGAGCCCGGTGCGGCGCTGAGCACGAGGGCCTTGGCCGGCGTGGCCGGCAGCTCGGGCTTGGTGACGTAGGACTCGACCGTGCCGGCACGAGGGCTGTTCAACCCCGGGATGGCCGGTGCGACACCGTCGCGCAGGGCGAGCGCGGCCAGCGCCAGGTTCAGCGCGCCGGTGGCCGCGCCCGCGTCACCGGTCAGGCCCGCGGTGGCGGTGAGCCGGGCGGACGGGACGGCGCCGAGCACCGCGTGCGCCTCCGCCTCGTCGGCCGCGCCGCCGGTGGCCGCACCGACCACCAGGTCCACGCCTTCGGTGGGCAGCGCGGCGATGCTGCGCTCCACCAGGGACCGCTCGTCGCCCGCTCCCGCGCTCGCGTGGGCGCTGCCCAGCACCCGCGCGTACGGGGTCGCGCCCCTGGCCGCGGCGTGCGCGGCGGACTCGACGACCAGGGCCACCGACGCGGACGCGGGCGCCTCGCCCGAGTCCCGGTCGTAGGGGTCCACCCGCGTGCCGTCGCCGGGCCTCGGCGCCTCGTCGGCGGCGACCACGATCACCACGTCCGCCTTGCCGGCCCGGATGGTCTCCACCGCGCAGTCCAGCGCGATGGACGCCGACGCGCCGCCGTTGCAGATCGTCGTGGTCGGGCCGCGCAGGCCCAGGGTCTGGCAGACCGCGCCGCCGGTGGCGTTGAGCACCACGTTGGAGAAGCTGAGCACGGCGGGCTTGTTCGGGTTGGCCAGCACGCTCTCGTCGAACCCGTCGGTGCTCTCCACCGAGCCGGCCGCGGTGGCGAAGATGACGCCCACGTTGTCCAGCGCGGCGCGGGGCAGCTTCAGGCCGGCGTCCTCCCAGGCGAGCCGGGAGGCGGCGATCGCCATGCGGGACAGGTTGTTCATGTGCCGCCACAGCGAGCGCGGCGCGAACGTGCGGCCCTCCAGGGACGGCTCCGCGCCGACCGCGGTGCGGCCGTTGGCGACCGCCTCGGCGACCTCGGCGATGCCGGTGCCCAGGCCGGTGACGGGTCCGAGACCGGTGAGGACGACCTCGGTGGCGGGCAGTTCGTCGTACTCGCGCGGCCCGCCGGGGCGGCGCAGCACGAGCGATGCGTTGTTGCCGCCGAACGCGTAGTTGTTGGACACCACGACGTCCATGTGCAGAGGGCGCGCGGTGTTCGGCACGAAGTCCAAAGTGGACTCCGCGATGGCCTCGTCGGTGAACCCGATGGTGGGCGGCGCGGTCGCGGTGCGCAGTGCCAGCACGCTGGCCACCGCCTCGACCGCGCCCGCCGCGCCCAGCGTGTGCCCGATGAAGCTCTTGATGCTGCTGGTCGGCACCTGCGGCGCCCGCTCGCCGAACACGGCGCGCATGACCTTCTTCTCCATGGCGTCGTTGGCGGGAGTGCCGGTGCCGTGCCCGTTGACGTAGTCCACGGCATCGGGATCCAGACCGGCGTCGGACAGCGCCCGGCGCATGGCCGTGGTGCCGCCGCGGCCGGTCGGGTCCGGCGCGGTGGCGTGGTAGGCGTCGGCGGACAGGCCGTAGCCCGCGACCTCTGCCAACGGCTCCGCGCCCCTGGCCAGCGCGTGGTCGAGCGCCTCCACGACCAGGAACGCGGCGCCCTCGCCCAGGTTCAGGCCGTCCGAGCGGCTGTAGGGGCCGCACGGGCGGGCGCTGAGGGCCTGCAGACCCGCGAACCCCGCGTAGGTGCCGAACAGCAGCGGGTCGACGCCACCGGCGAGCACCACGTCCGCTTCCCCGGTGAGGATCTTGTCCTTGGCCAGGCCGACCGCGTTGCCGCCCGCCGCGCACGCGGTCGAGACCAGGATGCGCGGTCCGGTCATGCCCAGCTTGCCGGCGACGACGTCACCGGTGGCGTGCATGGGCTGGTAGCCGCCCGCCGCGGTCGGGGTGGCCTGGCACTTGCCGAGGACCAACCCGAACCGCTCTCCAGGCAGGTCCGCGCTCAGCCCTGCCTGGGTGACCGCCTGACGGGCGGCGACGAGCGCGAGCCGGGCCGTGCGGTCCAGCCCGGTGTCCTCGGCCGGCAGCTGCGCGTCGATCCACTCGTCGGGCACCTGGCCCGCGAACCTGGCCTCGAACGCGGCGAACCGTTCGTCCTCCACGGCGGTGATGCCGCCCGCGCCCGCGGTGAGCCGCGCCCAGAACTCCTCCGGGTCCCTGCCCACCGCGCAGATCACCCCGACTCCGGTGATGACCACTGGCCGCAGCGCCATGCTTGCTCCTCCTCGCGACCCCCGGGCGACGGCCCGGGTGACCAGATCAGATGATCGGGGTGCTCCAGCTCTTGGGCGTGACGTACGGGCTGGTCAGCGTGACGACCTCGGTGTCGCCGACGGTGAGGGTGAGCCCGGCGGCGGCCAGGTCCGGCGGCAGCCGCAGCAGGCCGAGGGAGGACTTCAGCCCGACGCTGTGCACGGCGTGGACGACCTCGCCGATCTTCTCCCCGCCCACGGTGACCGGCGTACCCGGTGCGGGCACCTCGGTGCCGCCGGAGAAGCCGACGGTGCGGCGCTCCGCCGTGCCCTCGAAAGCGGCCACCACGGCGTCACGTCCGACGAACTCGTCCTTGGTGATGTCGACGAGCCAGCCGGCGCCCATCTCCAGCACGTCGACGCCCTCGCCCGCCTCGTGGCGCACGACCGGCTGGCGCACCTCCAGCATCGCCAGCTCGACGGCCTCCTGACCGGCGGGCACGGCGTGCTCCAGGGCTTTGGACCACAGCCGCTCGGCCGACTCGCGCGGCACCAGCACCTTGTAGCCGTACTCACCCGTCACGCCGGTGCGTCCGAAAAGGATGTCCACACCGTCCCACTGGCTGTCCACAACAGACTCGAACGGCAGCGAGGCCAGCTCGCCGTCGATCAGCCGGCCGACCACGCCCCACGCGTACGGGCCTTCCAGGCCGAAGAGCGCGTACTCGGCGGTGCGGTCGGTGATCTCCACGCCGGGCTCGGCGTGTGCGCGCAGGTGCTCCAGCAGCCGGGTGCCCGCGCCGGTGGACGACTCCAGCAGCAGGCCGTCCTCCCGGCCCCACACCACGACCTGGTCCACGACGGTGCCGTCCTCGGCGAGCACCAGGCTCGTCATGCAGCGCTCGGCGGTCAGGTACTCCACGTCGCGCGCCAGCACCTTCTGCGCGAAGTCGACGGCGTCGCCGCCGGAGAGCTCGATGATCCGCTCGCCGGACAGGTCCAGCAGGGCGGCCCGCTCCCGGATCGCCTCGTACTCGGCGTCGAGCGTGCTGAACCGAAGCGCGACCTCGGCGTCCAGGACGGTGCCGTACGCGGCGCCCTCGGGGTGCGCGGCCTTCACCGGCGACGTCAGGGATTCCATTGGCGTGTCAGACCTTTCCGGTAGGGCTGGTGGCTGCCGGGTCGGCGATGGTGATGGTGCCCTCGGCGGCGACCTGGCCGTCGACCCTGGCGCTCACCTTGAACTCGGTGAAGCCCCGGCCTCCCGCCGTGCGGTCGGCGGTGAGGAGGAGCTGGTCCCCTGGCACGACGGGGCGGCGGAACCGCATCGCCCGCACGCCCGCCAGGTAGCCGATGGGCCCCGCGCCGGCGAGGGCGACGACCACGCCGGCCAGCTGGGCCATCGCCTCGACGACGATCACGCCCGGAAGCACGGCCGCGCTCGGGAAGTGCCCCTGGAACCACATCTCCGTGGCCGCGACGTTCTTGATCCCGACCGCGCCGACGCCGGGGGAGACCTTCTCGACCCGGTCGATCAGCAGGAAGGGCCACCGGTGCGGCAAGATCTCCCGGAGCTGGTCGTTGGTCAGCGACGTCCCCGCCCGCACGGGCTCCCGGGTCGCCGTCATGCCGAACCGGTCGGCGCCCGCTCGGCCAGCGCCGGGTTCACGTGGTCGGCCAGGCGTGACACCGAACCGAACACCGACATGTCGCTGTCGTAGAGAGCGACGCCGAACTCGGCCTCGATCGCCACGTACAGCTCCAGCACGTCGAGGCTGTCGAGCTCGAGTCCGCGGCCGAACAGGGGCTGGTCGTCGGTGATCCACGCGGGCTCGATCGGCAGGTCGAGCCGCGAGACGATCATCTTCTTGATCTGGGCGCACGTGTCGTGCCGGGCGGCCGCTGTGGCGCGCAGTTCGTCGAGGGTCACGCTTGTCCTTCCGTCCACTGTGTACTGCGGCTCGGTGGTGTTCCGGCTCGGGGGTCAGCCGAGCCCGCCGCCGTTGGCGACGAACGTCTCGCTGGTGATGTAGGACGCCTTGTCGGAAGCCAGGAACGTGACCAGGTTCGCGATCTCCTCCGGGCGGCCCATGCGGCCGAGCCGGATGCGCGAGGCGTAGCCGTCGCGCAGCTTCGCGGGGATGACCTTGGTCATGTCGGTCTCGACGAATCCCGGCGCCACCACGTTGACGCGCACGCCGTGCGGAGCCGCCTCGTAGGACAGCGCCTTGGTGAACGCGATGATCGCGCCCTTGGACGCGACGTAGTTCGTCTGGCCGGGGAAGCCGCCGTCCAGGCCGCTCGCGGAGCTGAGGGTCACGATCGCGCCGCGCCGCTGGTGCTGCATGATGCGCATCGCCTCGCGGCAGGCCAGGAACGTGCCGTGCACGTTGATGTCCATCGTCTCGCGGAACAGGTCGCTGCTCATCGCGACCAGGTGCCGGTCCCGCGTGACGCCCGCGCTGGTGACCAGCACGTCGAGCCTGCCGTGCTCGGAGCGCACGGAGCGGAACAGCTCCCGCACCGCGTCCTCGTCGGTCACGTCGGCCCGCACCGCGCTCGCGCTGCCGCCGTTCTGCTCGACCTGCGCGACCAACTCCTTGGCCTGTTCCTCCGAGCGCGAGTAGTTGACCACGACGTGGACGCCGTGGGCCGCCAGGTCGACCACGACGGCCCGCCCGATCCCGCGCGACCCGCCGGTGACCACGGCGACCGATCCTTCGGCGAACATGCTGCCTCCCCACGTTGTCCAAGGCTTGCCCGCTGCGCACGCCGTCGTTCGGCGCAACGCTACTGACCTGCGATTTCAGTGCTCTATCACTTCGATATCCGCCTCCTTGACGTCCCCGCGGCGGTGTCGCAGGCTCCTGCTCATGGCTGACTTCGAGGTCGACGTCCTGATCATCGGTGGTGGCCCGGTCGGCCTCGCCGCGTCGATCGAGTGCTCCCGGCACGGGTTGACGTCGCTGCTGGTGGAGCGGCACGCCGGGACGTCGATCTTTCCCAAGGCGCGCCTGGTGTCCACCCGCACGATGGAGCTGGTGCGGTCGTGGGGACTGGCGGAGGAGGTCGAGCGCGCCGGCCTGCCGCGCGAGGACAGCCTGGCCGTCGGCGTCGGCTCCTCGCTGACCGCGGACGACTTCCACCGCGAGGTCGCGCCTCTCGCCGAGGACGCGCCGCAAAGCCCCACGTACACCTACATCTGCGCGCAGGACAGGTTCGAGGTGGTGCTGCGGGGCCTCGCCGAACGCTCGCCCGGCTCGGACGTCCGGTTCGCCACCACACTCACGTCGCTGGACCAGGACGAGTCCGGTGTGGACGGTGTGGTCGAGTCCGCCTCGGGGCGCGCCACCGTGCGCGCCCGCTACGCCATCGCGGCCGATGGCGGGCGCAGCACCGTGCGCGACCGGCTCGGCATCGGCGTCGAGGGTCCGCCTCCGCTCGGGCACATGATCAGCATCATGTTCGACGCCGACCTGGTGCCGCTGCTGACCGACAGGATGTGCGCGCTGTACTTCATCCGCAGCGCGATCCCGTGCGCGGTGGAGGCGGTGGACAACCAGCGGCGCTGGATCATCCAGACCGGCTACGACCCGGCGGAGGGCGGAAGCGCCGCCGACTTCACGCCCGAGTTCTGCGTGCGGGTCGTGCGCGAGGCCGTCGGCGTGCCGGACCTGGACGTCGAACTGGTCGGAGTGATGCCGTGGCTGCAGCAGGCGGTGACCGCGACGCGCTTCCGCTCGGGCCGGGTGTTCCTGGCGGGCGACTCGGCGCACGTGTCGACGCCGCAGGGCGGGTTCGGGATGAACTGCGGCATCCAGGACGCGCACAACCTGGTGTGGAAGCTGGCGGCGGTGTTGTCCGGCACGGCGGGCGAGGCCCTGCTCGACACCTACGACGCCGAGCGCCACCCGATCGGCGAGCGCACCGTCGGCGAGAGCCTGGCGAACGCCTTCATCACGTTCCGGATGATGGAGGGCGAGCTGTCCATGAAGGAGGCCATCGCGCGGCAGGCGGGCCGGCGCAGCTGCGAGGGCTTGGTCCTGGGTTTCCACTACGACTCCGCCGCCGTCGTGCCGGACGGCACCGGCGCGCCGGTGGTCGAGGACCCCTACCGGACCTACGTCGCGACCGCGCGACCGGGTCACCGCGCGCCGCACGTGCCACTGACGCGGGGTGCGGAAACCCTGTCCACATTGGACCTCTTCGGTGCGGGGCTCGTCCTGCTCACCCCGGCGGGCAGCGGCTGGGCGCAGGCGGCGAAGGAGGTCGGCTCCCGGACCGGCGTGGCGATCACGGCGGTCGAGGTGTCGGCCGACGGCTCGACCGCGGTGGTGTCGCCGGACTGGGCCGCCGTCTACGGCGTGGGTGCGGCAGGCGCGGTGCTGGTGCGGCCGGACGGTCACGTGGCCTGGCGCAGCACGGCCGCCGCGTCGGCGGACGCGCTGTCGGCGGCGGTCGACGCCGTTCTCGCACGTGGTTGACCGGCTCACCGGCCGGGGTGGTGCCGCCCGCCGCGCGGTTGGCGGGCAGCACCGGTCAAGCAGGCACGCCGGCCAGTCGCCGGCGGTCCTGGCGGTGCGGTGCCGCCCGGACACCCGCCGCCGCGCGGCGCAGCGACAGCGGGAAGCCGTCCGCCGAGCCGACGATCCTGTTCGCCTCACCGCGTTCCTCGGCCACCCAGTCGTGCCCGAGCAGCATGGTCAGCAGCTGCCACGACTCCTCCGCCGTCAGCGGTTCCAGGAACGCCCGGTGCGCGCCCTGACGGGCGACCAGCTCGTCCATCGGGTGTCTGCTGGTGACGATGACCCTCGTGTGCGCGCCGCCGGGCAGCAGCGGCCGGACCTGCGCGTGGTCCACCGCACCGTCCAGCACCACCAGCACGCGCTTGTGCGACAGCGTGCTGCGGTACAGCGCCACTTTCTCACCCGGATCGTCCGGGATGGACGCCGCGGTCACGCCGAGCGCCCGAAGGAACCGGTCCAGCAGCACGGTCTGCGGTACGGGGCGGCCGAAGTCGTCCACCAGGTCGGCGTGCAGCTGCCCGTCCGGGAACCGGTCCTGGCGGTGGTGCGCCCAGCGCAGCGCCAGCGCCGTCTTGCCCACCTCACCGGGACCCGACAGCACGGCCACGCCGGGCGCGTCGGGGCCTGCCGCGAGGGCGGCGTCCAGCTCGGCCAGCTCGGCCGACCGACCGGCGAACGGCAGGACCTGGCGCGGCAGCTGGGACGGCGCCACCGCCTGCACCTCGACGCGGACCGGCGCGAGCAGCGCCGGCGCGTCACGCAGCACCTGCTCGTGCAGTTCCCGCAGTTCCGGACCGGGTTCCAGGCCGATCTGCTCGACCAGCACCCGCCGGGCGTCCTGGTAGGTGCGCAGCGCGTCGGCCCGCCGGCCCGACCGGTACTGGGCGAGCATCAGCTGGGCCCGTGCCCGCTCGCGCAGCGGGTGCTCCGCCACCACCGCGGCCAGTTCCTTGCCGACCCGGTGGTGCAGCCCGAGCCGCAGCTCCAGCTCGGCGCACGCCTCCACCGCGTCCAGCCGCGCGGACTGCAGCGCCACCGCTTCCGCGCGCAGACCGGGCAGGTCCTCGAACGGCACACCGCGCCACAACCCCAGCGCCTCGCGCAACAGCGCCGCGGCGCCCGCCACGTCACCACTCGCCGCGCGCGGCCGGGCCCGGCCGACGAGTCCGTTGAACCGCAACCAGTCCACGGCGTCCTCGTCCAGTCGCGCCACGTAACCGGGGCTCGCGGTGTCGATGACGCGGCCAGCCTCGCCGAGCGCCCGCCGCAGCCGGGACATGCAGATCGCGATCTGACCGCGTGCGCTGGCCGGCGGGTCGCCGTGCCACACCGCCTCGATGAGCCGGTCCACGCTGACCACGCGGTTGGCGTCGAACACCAGCCGCGCCAGCACCGCGCGCTCGCGGGGACCGCCCACCCGTTCCTCCACGCCACCGCGGAGGAACCGGACCGGGCCCAGCACGCCGAACTCGGCCTGGGTGGGGATCAACGCGACCGCGCCAGGTGCTTCTCGACCTCGTCGGCGGCGCGCACCGCACCGCCCGCTTCCGCGACGGCCTTGCGCATGAGCTCCGACCGGGCCGCGACCTCCGGGTCGCCGAGCACCGACGTGACCGCGTCGGCCAGCGTCGCGGGCGTGAGGCCGGCGGGATCCAGCACGGTGCCGAGGCCCAGTTCGCGGACCCGCCACCCGGTGGGCCGGTCGAGCGCGGAACCCGGCACGCACACCATCGGCGTGCCCGATCGCAGTGCCTCCATCACGGTGCCCATGCCGGCGTGGGTGACGCACAGCGCCGCGTGCTCGAGCACCGCCACGTGCGGCACGAAGTCGTGCACCTCGACGTTGGGCGGCAGGTCGCCGAGCGAGGCGCGGTCCACACCGCCGCCGGTGGTCATCACCGCATGCCACGGCCTGCCGCGGAACGCTTCGACGCACGTGCGGAAGAAACCCTCGTCCTCGTTGAACACCGCGCCGAGCGACACCAGGACCACGGGCAGGTCGCCGGCGGGCGGCGTCCACGTCCCGAGGAAGCTGCGGTCGCCGACGCACGGCCCGACGAACGCGAACCGCTCGTCGAAGGTCTCGCCCGCGTACTGGAACTCCCGCGGCACGGTGACCAGGCTCAGCGGCGGCACCTCGAACCACACCTCGTGCGGCGCGGCGGCCACCCCGTAACGGGCGCACAGCGCGCCGATGCGCCCCATCGTGGCGCCGACCCACTCCGGCATCTCCTTCGGCCGTTCCGCGGCCGGTCGCTCGGCGGCGTCGGACTCGGGGTTGTACATGGCGTTGAGGAAGGAGAAGTGCTCGTTGGAGGCGAACACCGGGATGACCTGCGTGGCGGGGAGGTCCCAGTGCCGGGCCAGCACGCGGGCCGCGTAGAGCACCGAGGTGTCGTAGACCAGGCAGTCCGGCCGGTCGCCGTCGAGCTCGGCCGTCGCGGTGGCGAGCATGGCCTCGCTCTCGTCGAGCAGCACGCCCATCAGGTAGCCGGGATCGTTCGCCACGCGGGCGAAATCGGCGTCGCGGTACCGGGACGGGTAGGTCACGACGGTGGCGCTGGCCTCGGCGGCGATCTCCGCCATGCTCGGCGCGGTCAGGTAGGTGACCCGGTGCCCGCGCGCGGCCAGTTCGGTGACCACAGCGAGGTTCGGGATGACGTGCCCGTGATCCGGGTGGCACATGAACAGGAAATGCCGCGACATATTGTCGTCCTCGCCCCGATTGTTGTGCTGGAATCCGGCGACCCTGCCGGGAGCGTGGTCACCGTAAAGCGCCCGCAAGCAGCCTGGACACCCCTATCACCCCTGTTCCCGCGACGCGGCCGGACGAGTGGCCGTGCGCCTTCGCGCGGCCTCCGGCGACCACCCTGACCTGCAGATTAGGGGTTACCCCCTAGTCGGGGGCCCGACCTAGGCTGGCCGGGATGCCGACCACAGCGAAAGGGCTGCCGATGGCCACGCTCGTCTGGGACTACTCGCGCGAATACGAAATGGAGCGCAAGGACATACTCGACGCGGTCGAGACGGTTTTCTCCTCCGGCAGACTCGTCCTCGGGCCGAGCGTGTCGTCCTTCGAGGCGGAGTTCGCGGCCTACCACGGCGTCGCCCACTGCGTCGGCGTGGACAACGGCACGAACGCCATCCGCCTGGCGCTGCAGGCGCTCGGTGTCGGCCGCGGCGACGAGGTGGTCACGGTGGCCAACACCGCCGCGCCGACCGTGCTGGCGATCGACGCCGTCGGCGCCACACCGGTGTTCGTCGACGTGGACCCGGACACCTACCTGATGGACGTCGCCCAGGTGGCCTCGGCGATCACACCGCGCACCAAAGCCCTTCTGCCGGTGCACCTGTACGGCCAATGCGTGGACATGGAACCATTGCAGGAGCTCGCACGGCGGCACGGCCTGCTGGTGCTGGAGGACTGCGCCCAGGCGCACGGCGCGCGCCACCACGGCCGGGTGGCCGGGTCGATGGGCGACGCCGCCGCGTTCTCGTTCTACCCCACCAAGGTGCTCGGCGCCTACGGTGACGGCGGCGCGACGATCACCGACAACCCGGAGGTGGACGCGAACCTGCGCCGGCACCGGTACTACGGCATGGAGAAGACCTACTACGTCGTGGAGACGCCCGGCCACAACTGCCGGCTCGACGAGGTGCAGGCGGAGATCCTGCGCCGCAAGCTCGTGCGCCTGGACGACTACGTGGCGGCGAGGCAGGCGGTGGCCGCGCGGTACGCGGAGGCGTTGGCGGACACCAACCTGGTGCTGCCCACGACCGCACCGGGCAACACGCACTCGTACTACGTCCACGTGGTGCGCCACCCGCGGCGCGACGACATCCTGGAACGCCTGAAGGCGCACGACATCCAGCTGAACATCAGCTACCCGTGGCCGGTGCACACCATGACCGGTTTCGCGCACCTGGGCTACGCCGAGGGCAGCCTGCCGGTGACCGAGCGGGTGGCCCGCGAGATCTTCTCGCTGCCGATGTACCCGTCGCTGCCCCAGGAGACGCAGGAGCACGTGGTGGACGCGCTCAAGCACGTGCTGGCGACGCTCTGACCGAGCCGGTGGCGGGCGGCGACGCCCGCCTCATCCGCGCGCGAGGAGACTCCGCAGGCACAGCAGCAGGCTGCGCGCCTGGATGTTGACGTAGAAGCTGTGGCGCAGCAGCTCTTCGTACTGGTGCAGGGTCAGCCACCGGTACTCGGGGTCGTCCCGTGCGACCTCGGCGTCGGTCTCGACGACCAGGTAGCGGTTGCGGGCGCCGAGGAACCGGCCGCCTTCCTCGGACAGCACGGCGTCGAAGCGGATCCTGGCCGAGCCGAGCACCTCGTCGAGGAACCGGGGCCGCACCGGCAGGTGCTCGTGCGTCTCGGGGACGCATTGCACGGTGGGCGCCAGCTCGGTCACGTCGGCGTAGCCGGCCTCGGTGCGCGCGTGGGTGAGCACGTGCAGCACGCCGCCGATCTCCTTGACCAGGAACGCGATCACCCCCGTGCCGACCGGTTCGATCATCGGCTGGGACCAGGTCCCCACCTCACGCCCACCGGCCCGCACGTCCACGCCCACGACGGTGAAGAACCCGCCGCCGCGGTGCGCGATGACGCCGTCCTCGCGGGTCCAGTCCGGCAGCCCGGCCAGCGGACCGAGGGTGGCGTGGAGGTCGGTGCGCGTGCGGACCTCGGTGATCCAGCTCAGCACCTCCCCGGTGGTGTGCACGCCGGGAGTGGCCGGGTCGCCGGAGCGGACCAGGGCTTCGCCGAACGGGTCGGCCGCCGCTGCGGCGAGGGCCGCGCCACCGCCGGGCAGGCAGGCCAGCACCGTGCGGGCGTCCATGTTCACCAGGTCCGGCACGGTCATCAGGCCGGCGATCTCCCCGAGGGTGAACCAGCGGAACCCCTCGCGCACCTCGACCTCGCCGTCGACCTCGACGACCATGTTGCGGTTGCGCTTGCGGTAGAACCACGCGCCCTGCTCGGACTGCCGGATGTCCACCAGCACGTGGTGGCCGGAGGTGTCGCGGAAGTGCTCCAGGTAGGGGATGGGCTTGCCCTGGTGCACGCGGGTGTAGTTGCTGCGGGTGGCCTGCACGGTCGGCGACAGCTGCAGGCCGTTGGCGTTGCCCGGTTCGTGCTTGGCCTGCATCAGGAAGTGCAGCACGCCGTCGAACTCCCGCACGAGGATGCCGAGGATGCCGATCTCCGGCTGGTTGATGATCGGCTGCGACCAGCGCGGCACCGGCGTGCCCGGCAGGTCGACGGCCAGCCCCTCGACGCTGAAGAACCGGCCGGTGTGGTGGCGCAGGTTGCCGGTGCCCGGTTCGGTGAGCCAGCCCGCGAGGCCGTCGAGCGGCACGCGCTCGACGGTCATCCAGCTGTGTTCGGCGGTGCGGGCGAGCCAGGCGTGCACGGCGTCGGCGTCGCGCGTGGCGAGCATCGACTCGGCCAGGCGCGTCCGGGTGGGACGGCGGGTGGGCGCGGTCACCTGGTGTGCTCTCCTCGGCTCAGGCGGCGTGTACCGGAAGCAGTCCGTTGTCCCGTGCGAGGACCAGGCCCGGCGCGGTGCGGTCGCGTTCGGACAGCACGGCGTCGGCGGGCACGGGCAGCGCCAGGTCCGGGTCCACGATGGACACCGCCAGCTCGTCCGCGGGTTCGTAGGCGCGGGAAAGCAGGTAGTGCACGGTGGAGTGGTCGTCCAGGGCGATGAACGCGTGGCCGAGTCCGGGCGGGAGGTAGACGGCGCGGAAGTCGTCTCCCGCCAGCTCGACGGAGTCCCACGTGCCGAACGTCGGTGAGCCGACCCGCAGGTCCACCACGATGTCCAGCACCCGCCCACGTGAGCAGGTCACGTACTTCGCGCAACCCGGTGCCGTGCGGGCGTAGTGCACGCCGCGGGCGACCCCGCGGCGTGACACGCTGGCGCTGGCCTGGGCCACGGTGAACAGCGGCGCACCGACCGCTTCGGCGAACGCCTCGTGCTGGAAGGGGGAGACGAACAGGCCGCGGTGGTCCGGGAAGACCTCGGGCTCGAACTCCCAGGCTCCGCTGACAGAGAGTGCGCGGGCTTTCATCGACGACCTCCGTCTCAGGACGGTGATCAGCGTGCAGAGGCCCGGACCGCGCGGTCAACCAGCTTAGGGGAACCCCTATCCGTGCTTAGGGGTGCCCGGCGGCACACCGTCCACTGAGGACCGGAGGAGGTGGCTGACGGTTCTCGCCACCGCGTCGGCCAGTGGCACCCGGGGCCGCCACCCGGTGACCAGGGTGAAACCGGCCGGGTCGGCCACGAGGCTGCGGAAGTCCGACGCGGTGGCGTACGGCGGTGGCGGCACCGACCGCACCGGCACGGCCGGGCGACCGGTCAGCTCCGCGACGGTGGCGGCGACGAGCTCGAACAGCGCGCGCACCTCGACCCCGGCGCCCGAGCCGATCAGCCACGCCCGCCCGGCCAGCCGGTCGGGGTGCGCCACGGCCGCCGCGAACGCCTCGGCGACGTCCTCGACGAACACCAGGTCGCGCCGCACGTCCCCGGCTCCCCACACGGTCAGAGGCTCGCCCGAGAGCGCGCGCCGCGCCATCGCGGTCACCACGCCCCGGTCCGGGGAGCCGGTGGAGGGGCCGAACACCGTGGGCAGCCTCAGGGAGCAACCGCCCGCATCGAGCACGAGCCGTTCGGCGGCGCACTTCTGCCGGTCGTACTCCGACTCGGGGTGGTCGGTCTCGGTGCCCTCGATCCGCTCCGGCGCACCCGGCCCCACCTGGGAGGTGGAGCCGGCGAACACGACGGTCCCGCGAGCCGCGTCCACCGCCTCGGCGACGATGCCGACGTTGACCCTGGCGGCGTCGGCCGCGCCGCCGTCGGCGACCCGCCAGGTGCCGCTGCCGGTGAACAGCACCAGCGGTAGCACCACGTCCGCACCCGCGACCGCGGCGGCCACCGCGCCGGGTTCGGTGAGGTCGGCCGCGACGACCTCGGCCGGGAACGGCGGCACGCCGGGGTCGCGTGCCACCACCCGCACCCGCGCGCCCCGCGCCGCCAGCCGTGCGGACACGGCGGAACCCACGAACCCCGACCCGCCGAGCACCGCGACGAGCGCGCCGGTCAGTTCTCCCGCCACGCTCACACCACGTGGACGTCGGGCACGTACAGGATCCACTTGCCGCCCGCCTCGCGGAACGCCTGCTCCTTGGCCATGATCTCCGCGGCGTGGTTCCAGGCGAACAGCAGCGCGTAGCCGGGGTAGGGGTCGGCGAAGGCGGCCGGCGGGCGCACCGGGATGCCCGAGCCGGGCGCCAGCCTGTGCTGTTTGGCGGGCGTGGTGTCGCTGATGAACTCGACCAGGTCCGGTCCGATGCCGCAGAGGTTCGTGACGGTGGCGCTCTTCGCGGTCGCGCCGTAGCCGACGACCCGCTCTCCCTTCGCCTTCAGGTCCTCCAGCAGCGCCAGGAGGTCGGTGCGGATCGTGCGCACCCGGTCTCCGAACCCGTCGAGGACGGCGCGGTCGTGCAGGCCGCGCGCTTGCTCCTCGGCGAGCAGGGCGGCGACGGCCGCGGAGGGCGTGCGCGCACCGGGCAGGGCCAGGGTGTAGCGGACCTCACCGCCGTGCACCGGCAGGCGTTCGACGTCGACCAGCTCCAGGCCGTGCCGGCGGGCCATGGCGTCCACGGAGGTGGCGCTGAACAGGAAGAAGTGCTCGTCGTAGATCTGGTCGAACGAGGTCTGCTCGACGATGTCGCCGAGGTAGGGGTCCTCGAACACGAACGCCCCACCGGGCTTGAGCAGCGCCACGACGCCGCGCAGGATCGAGTCCGCGTAAGGGATGTGGCAGAACGTGTTCGCGGCGTACACGAGGTCGGCCGGACCGTCCTGGTCGCGGATGGACAGCGCGGTGGACTCCTCGAAGAAGTCCTTGCGCACCCGCACGCCCGCCTGGGCGGCCAGGTCGGCGACGGCACCGGACGGTTCCACGCCCAGGTGCCGCACGCCCGCCTCCGCGACGGTGCGCAACATGGTGCCGTCGTTGCAGCCCAGCTCGACCACGAGCGGGTCCTCGCCCGCCAGCTCGGTGCTCAGGAACCGCTCGGCCAGGGCGCGGAAGTGCTCGCGCATCACCGCGGACCCCTGGGACAGGTAGGGGTAGTCCTGGTGGAACATCTTCTCCCTGGGCACCTCTTCCATCAGCTGCACCATCGCGCAGTCCGCGCACGCGCCCACGGCGAGGCGGTAGGTGAACTCGACGGAGGTGTCCTCGGGCAGCCGGAACGCGTCGGACAGCGGCTGGGAACCGAGGTCGAGGAACTCGGTGACCGTCCCGGCGCAGACGCGGCAGGGGGACTGGTTGGGCATCGGCGGGTTCTTTCTGCTCGGTCTGCTCGGGGGTGGTGCGGAGGTCAGCCTCGTGCTTGGAAGGCACGAGGGGCGGCGCCGGTCCGTGGGGACAGGCGGTGCGGCAGGTCCGCCCGGCTGCGCATGCCGAGCTTGCGGTAGACCCTGGTGAGGTGTTGCTCGACGGTGCTGACGGTGATGTAGAGGATGCCGCTGATCTCGCGGTTGGTGTGGCCCTTCGCGGCGAGCTCGGCGACGCGCAGCTCGGAGTCGCTCAGGACCGATCGCCCGTCACCGGCGTCACCGTCCCCCCGGTCGACCGGGAGGGGCAGCGCACCGGAGCAGGACGTCTTGGTCCCGGCCACCGCGATCCGGGACAGCTCGCGGGCCTCGCCGTGCTCGCCCGCGGTGCCGAGCGCTTCATCGAGATCGGACAGGGCGCGGGCCAGCTCGACCCGGTCACCCGCCCGCCGCAGGTGCCGCACGGCCTCGCGCAGCAGCGCGGGTCGCTCGGCGGGCTCGCCCGCGGCGGCGAGCACCCGCAATGCCGCGCCGCGGGTGCGGCGGTCCCCGGCCGGCAGCAGCATCTGCTCGCTGATCAGCTCGCGAGCCGCCTCCGTGCGGCCGAGGGTGAGGTTGGCCTGGGCGAGACCGCAGCGCCACGGCGCGAGCACCGGCAGGTCGACGCGCCACTCCCGCATCCGGGTGCCGCAGTTCTGGAAGTCGCTGATGGCCGCGAGCACCCGCCCGACGGCGAGGTTGCCGTTGCCGCGGGCGTGCAGGTAGCGCAGGCCGGCGGCGGTGGCGAACATGGCGTCGGGCACGCGCAGCCGCATCACGTCGGCGATCGCGCGGTGCCGGCCCAGCGCGGTGTTGGCCTCCATCAGCACGGCCAGCGGGTAGCCGATGGAGAGCCCCCAGCCCTGGTGCGGCAGCAGGGCGAGTGCGGCTTCGGCGCGTGCGGCGGCCACCACCACTTCTCCGCGCCGCAGGTCGATGTCGGCTCGGACGACCTCCAGGATCGCCTGCCAGGTCACCGCGCCACCGCGGACGGCCTCGGCGGTGAGCCGGTCGCACCACCGCTCGGCCCGGTCGGGGTGACCGCTGTGCACCAGGATCAGCAGGGCGGTGAGCACGACCTCCAGCGACATGTCGCCGAGCCGGCAGCTCCGCAGGACGTGCTCGGCGCTGGCGATGGCGTCGGGGTGGAACTCGGCGGTCCAGAAGGTGCCGATGGCCTGAGCCGCGGCCACCCACGGGTCCGCGTCAGCCACCACGTCGGCGGCGACGGCGGTCGCCGGACCGAGGCCGTGGAACCACTGGCAGACGATCCGCAACTCGGCCGCGCTCTGCGCGTCGAGCATGCCGGGGTTCTGGTCGAGCACGGCGAGTGCGCGCACGGCCGTGGCCTCGTCCCCGATCCACAGCGCGTGGTGCACGACGGTCATGGCGTCCCGGCCGCGCAGTTCGCCCGCCCACATCGCCTCGTGCAAGGGGTCCATGTGCACGACGGCGGCGGCCGGGTTGACCCGCCACAGCGCCCGGACCAGGACGCTGGTGACGCCCAGCCGCTCGTCCGGCTCGACCGCGGGCAGCGCGGGTTCCAGGTAGCGCACGGCCGCTGCCACGTCGTCACCCATCAGCGCCTGTTCGGCGGCGATGCGCAGCACGGCGACCGGCCAGCCCGAGGTGATCCGATCGGCGGCCACGAGGTGGTCGGCCACCACGGCCGCCGCCGCGCCGCGCTGGTAGAGCAGTTCGGCGGCACGCGCGCGCAGCCGCACCCGTTCGGTGCCCGGCGTGCTGTCGAGAACCGCCGCCCCCACTCCCGGGTGGCGGAAACGACCGTCGAGGAGCAGGCCGGCGGCGGTGAGCACGTCGACCGCCTGCTCGACGGCCTCGGGTGTGGTGCCGGCCAGCCGGCCGAGCAGGACCGGGGTGCGCTCCTCGCCGAGCACGGCGATGGCGCGCGCGACCTCGAGCAGCCCCGCCTCCCAGCGGTGCAGGCACTCCAGCACCGCGCGCTTGAACGCGGGACCGACCTGGTCGCGACCGGTGTCGTGGCCGGCCTCGAAGTCTTCGACCAGGGCGCGGACCAGCATGGGGTTGCCGCCGCTGAGGGCGTGCCAGGCGGGCGCGAGCGCCTCGGCATCGGGCACCCGGTCGCGCAGCAGTTCGACGATGCCGCGCTCCGACAGCGGTGCGAGCCGGATGCGGTGGTGCGGCCGCCGGGTCAGCTCGGCGTGGAACAGCGGCAGCGTCGGCTGCGGCTGCTGCCACTCGGCGAGCACGACGACCACCCGCCCGGCCCTCATCCTCCGCCGCAGGTAGAGGATGAACTGCAGCGAGGAACTGTCGGCGAATTGCACGTCGTCCACGCACACCACGACCGGGCGTTCCCGCGACAATTCGAGAAGAATTTGACACAATTCGTGCACGGGCCGCACGTAAGAATGATGGATTCCCCGCACGTCCGCGCCGGAGTCGTTCACGGCCGTGGCGATCGGTGTGATGAGGTGGGAAACGCGGTCCGCTATTTCCGGCGGCAGTCCGGCGCCGTGGAACAACTGGTCGATGACACCTGCCTGCAGGGGCCGCTCGGCCGGTGAGCCGGTCGCGGTCAGCAACAACGCCCCCGAGGCGGCGGCGTGCCGCTGGAAACGCTGGAGCAGTTCGGTCTTCCCGCAGGCCAAACCCCCGCTGACCAGCGCGAGCCTGCCAGGCCCCGCTGAGCACTCTGCGAGCAGGCCGACCAGTTCAACGAGCGCATCACCATGGTCCGTCGGCACCAACCGTCCAGTTCCCTCCAACATGGCCACCGATGGTCTTTCCAGTCCAGCGCACCCCCAGGTGCACGTTTTATAGCACGGCTTCCCGACTTGTCGAGAGCATCTTGCAGCACTTCCCTGGAACGGCGGTCAAACGTCTTCCTGCGCTTCATGCGGCTATTGGAATTACGAATACGAATTTGAGCAGCCGCGTCTCAACAGGTGCCGAACGGGTCAACCGGTTCGGCCGAATCGCCGACCGCCGAACCTCGGGTGCGCGATTCCGGAACGCCCCTTAGCACAGCTCGGGCGGCGCATCATCGTGTTGATCGGATCCGTGTCGCAACCGTAGCCGTGTCTCCGCGGTGGGCCCGTACCGGCGACGTCCGGTGCGTCCGGGTCGCGACCGGGATCCGCAACCGGCCGCGGTCGGCAGGCCTTCGGCCGGTGGAGGGCAAATGACATGGGTAACCGATACATCGCCGGAACGGTGAATCCTTCCCCTGAATCGGACATAACACCGATATGCAGATTCGAGTGTGGACGCTCGAGCCGGCCGTTTCGTGCACCCGTGACGTGTGATCGATCATGTCGTCGCGACGGCGTCGGCGCCTTTCCGTCCACAAAGGTTTTCCGCGAGCATTGATCACCTGGTCGTGATCCGGGAGGCGGATCCGAGCCGCCCGCAGCGACGGGTGCCCCGGGACCGGGGGATGGGCGGCAGGGTCGGCTTCGGGGTGGGGACAGCGTGCCGTGGTTGAAGCGGGAAGCTGGTCTGCGTGGCTCCCGGGCCCTGCCGCGGGCGCAGGCGACGGCGGCCATCCGGCGCGGCCACCCCCGGTTCACCCCGCGCCGTCCGGCCGGTCCGTTGTGGACGACGTGGCAAAGGTTCGCGGATCGGGCGATGCGGCGTTCACCGCGACGACGGCCTTGGTGACGCGCGGTCCGGTCAGGCCGTCGCGGACCGGCTGCCCGTCATCTGGTGGCGATTCAGTGTCACCGGGAAATACCGCCGACCTGTACCAACGGGTCCACCGTGAGCTCGGCGCCCGGCGGGAAGTGGTCGCAGGTCGTGCCCATTTCTTGACAGATGCGCTCCCACGAGGACAGTCGTCCTCCGGTTCCGGACCGCGCAATCCGCGATCACTCCGCTACTCCCAGTAGCAGAGCGCGTAACGATGTTGTGGTGCTCCTTGGAATCCCTGCGGCCGAACTGCTGGTCCAGCCGGTTTCGTGGTCTCATCACCGCGTGCCGGCGTTGCCGGACGTCGAAGGCTGATCACCCGCGCTGTCACACCGCGTGACGGGACACGGGAAGGGCGGATCGGTGAAATATCGGATTCTGCACCTTCGGACGGTATTTTCGGACCCGGCACACCGCTAGCCTGTACTCCGGTACACACTTAGACGGGAGTTCACACATGGCGGGGACGCGGCGCGTGGCCGAGCCCGCGGCGCCGGCTCAGGCTGTCGGGAGGCGCGAGCGGCACAAGCGGGCCACGTACGAACGGCTGTACACGGCGTCGATCGACCTGTTCACCGGACAGGGCTACGAGGAGACGTCGATCGAGGAGATCACCGAGCGGGCCGATGTCGCACGAGGCACCTTCTTCAACTACTTCGACAAGAAGGAGGAGGTCATCGCGGCGTGGGGTGCGCGGCGACGAGACACGCTGCGGGCGGAGCTCGGCGCGATCGCGGGTGAGAACCACGACGTGTCGACGTGCCTGGAGAACTGCATGCGGGCGCTCGCGAAGATCAACAAGATGGAGTGGCGCACCACGCAGGTCATGCTCACGGCCTGGGTGCGGTGCGGCCACCCCATCTTCGAGACGCCGTACGCGACGTCGTTGTTCGCGGAGATCATCGCCACCGGCAAGCAGGCCGGCGAGATCGCCGACCACGTCGACCCGACACTGGTCGGCAACATCCTGCGGGACGTCTACCTGGGGACGCTCTACCGGTACGTGGGCCGTGGCAAGCAGCCGACGACGCTCGCCAACGAACTCGTCACGACCCTCCGGCTGGTGATGAACGGCGTACTTGTCAGGTGAGGCTGTCGGCGAGCGCTCCTACGTCCTCAGGCCCCAGCAGTTGCGTCGCCGGAACCGTTCGCCCGAGGGACTTCTTCAGCCGGGCGGCGAGTTGCGCGGCCATCAGGGAGTCGAGTCCCAGGTCGCGCAACGCCCTCCGGGTGTCGAGGCGGTCGGGCGTCGTGCCGAGCACGGCGGCCACGTGGCCCAGCACCACCTCGCGGACGGGCTCGCCGGGTTGTTGAACGACCACGGGCTCCTCGCGCCGGGTGGGAGTCCGCTCGGGCAGCGGTGCGGGCGTCCTGGCTGACCTGAGCAGGTTCGTGACGCTGCTGACCAGCTCGGTGAGGCGGCCGAACGGCGCCGAGGCCCCGGTCCTCACGGTGATGCCGGTCAGCTCGGCGAAGCAGTCGTGCCGGTCGTCGTACAGGCGGACGTCGACAACGGGTTTGCCGCGCCGCCGCCGTGCCACCGCCCAGAACTCGCCGGTGGCCCTGCCGGTGATCCGCACGCGGTCCACACCCAGCGGGATCGCCGAGGAGCCCAGTGCGAGCATCACGGTCTGCATCCCGGTTTCCAGCGCCACCGGCCCCGATCCCGCGGCGCCGAACCGGGCGACGGCCATGTCCTGGCCGCGCCACGCCTGGCGCAACGAGCGGAACGGGCCCTCGAACTCGTAGCCGTGCCGGGCGGCCAGCTCCCGGAAGTCGCTGTCGCGCACGTACTCCCGGCAGCGTTCGAACGCCCAGTCCAGCTCGACCGTGCTGATCGACCCGCCGCGTTCGAGCTCACCGCTCGCCAGCAGGAGGCCTTCGCCGGTGTGCACCGTGAACGCCCGCACCCCGCCGCGTTCCGGTCGCAGCGCGACCGTCAAGGTGGGCAACGACTCGGGGTCGACGGTGCACAGCTCGTGGAACCGGACGTTCTTGAGCGCGTGCGCCGCGGACGTGCCCGTGCCGCGGGCGACCGAGAGCACGGCCTCGAACAGCGCCGCGCACGGAAGTGGTGTGAGACCGCGAAAACGCAGCCCCTTCAGCGCTTCCCCGATGCCGAGCGCGGCAGCGTCGACCTCGCGGACGAGTTCGGTGTCCTCGGTGAACGACTCGAACCAGTACTCCTGGTGCTGCCACGGGTAGGCCGGCAGGGGCACGCACCGGCCGCCGCCGAACCAGCTCGCCCAGTCGATCGGCACACCCGCGGTGTGCAGGTGCCCGAGGGCTCTGGTGATCGTGCGCAGTTCGGGTTCCCCGCGCAGCAACGACGGCACGGTGACGGCCTCGCCGATCTCGCCGACGGCGGCCAGCAGCACCGGGTGCGGGCTGATCTCCAGCACCACGGTGTGACGGGAGTCGGTGAGGATGCGGCGCATGGTGTCGTTGAGCCGCACGGTGCGCCGCACGTTGTCCGCCCAGTAGCGGGCGTCGAGCTCACGCCGGCCGTCATCCACGGTGGAGCGGAAGTCGATCCGCGGTGCCTCAGGGCGCAGCGCGTCGAGCTGTTCGCGCAGCGCCGCCGCGACCTCGTCCATCAACGGCGAGTGCGACGCCACGTCGACGTCCTTGACCGGGCGGTGCGCGACGCCGAGCGAGGAGAGGTCCTCCGCGACGGTCTTCATCAGCTCCACCGGACCGGCCAGGACGCACGTGCCGGGGGAGTTGTCGGCGGCCACGCACACTTCACCGCGATACCGCCGCAGGAGCCCTTCGGCGTGCGCGGCGGACAGCTCGGCCCACAGCATCGCGCCGCTGCCCGCGGTCTCCTGCATCAGCGCGCTGCGCCGGCAGATCACCGCGGCCGCGTCCCGGGTGGACAACGCGCCGGCGACCTGTGCGGCGGCGACCTCACCCATGCTGTGCCCGACCACGACGTCAGGGTGCACTCCCCACGACCGCCAGTGGGCGGCCAGCGCGACCTGCACCGCCCAGAGCACCGGCTGGATGACCTGAATGGTCTCCTGCCACGGCGCCGCGCCGGTCAGGACGTCCACAACGGACCAACCGGCTTCGTCGCGCACCGCGGCGTCGCACTCGTCCAGCGCGGCGCGGAACGCCGGTGACACCTCGTACAGCTCACGGCCCATGCCGCGCCACTGCGAGCCCTGGCCGGGGAACTGGAACACGACCTGCGGCCGTTCGGACGCCCGGCCCGGTGAGGTCTCGCCCGCGAGGAACGCGCGCAGTTCCGACCGGAACTCGGCGGTGCTCGTACCGGTGACGGCGAGCCGGTGCTCGTGGTGGTCGCGACGCACCGCGGCGGTGTAGCAGGTGTCGTGCACCGCGCCGGTCCCGTCCAGGTGGGAGAGGTACGCGGTGGCGGCGTCCCGCAGCGCGGTGACCGACTTGGCGGACAGCGCGAGCACACGTGGCCGGTCGTCGTCCGCGGTGGAAACGGGATCCGGTGGCGAGGTGAGCACTACGTGAACGTTGGTACCGGAGATGCCGAACGAGCTGACCCCGACTATCGGTTGTTCGGCGGTCAGCGGCTGGTTGCGGGTGACGAGCCGCAACGGTCCGTCCGCCAGGCCCTCGGCGGGCACGTGGGCGTGCAGCGAAGCCGGAACCGTGCGGTGTTCGGCGATCAGCACGGCCTTGATGAGCCCCGCGACCCCCGCGGCGGCCTCGGTGTGGCCGATGTTGCTCTTCACCGAGCCGAGCAGCAGCGGCTTTTCGCGTCCCTCGCCCGCGATCTCGCGCAGGGCGGCGAGCTCGACCCGATCGCCCACGCTCGTGCCGGTGCCGTGCGCCTCGATGTAGTCCACAGTGGAGGGTTTCAGTCCCGCGTCCCGGTAGGCGGCCTCGAGCATCTCGGCCTGGCCGTGCACGGCCGGTTGCAGCAGGAGACCGCTGCCGCGTCCGTCGTTGCTCACCGCGCTGCCGAGCAGGACGGCGTGCACGCGGTCGCCGTGCTCCACCGCGTCGTCCAGGCGTTCGAGCACCACCGCGCCGATGCCCTCGCTGCGCACGAACCCGTCCGCCCGCGCGGAACCGAACTTGCAGCGACCGTCGGGAGCGAGCATCGACGCCTGCGAGTAGGCGATCGCGTCGTCGGGCAGCAGGATCACGTTGACCCCCGCGGCGATCGCGACGTCGCACTCGCCCGCCAGCAGGGCCTGCCGGGCGTTGTGCACGGCGACGAGCGACGACGAGCACGCGGTGTCGACCACGACGGACGGTCCGCGCAGGTCCAGCGCGTAGGAGAGCCGCCCCGAGGTGACGGCCCGGAGCTCCCCTCCCGCCGCGTGCCGCACGTCGTGGTTGCCCGCGTTGCGGCTCGCCTTGCCGTACTCGGCGGTGGCCTGGCCGACGAACACGCCGACGCGCCGCCCGGCGAGCCCGGACGGCCGGATCCCCGCGTCCTCCAGGGCTTCCCACGCCACCTCCAGCAGCAGCCGCTGCTGAGGGTCCATCGCGCGGGCCTCGCGCGGTGAGATGCCGAAGAACTCGGCGTCGAAGCCCCGGACGTCGGCGAGGAACCCGCCGTGCCGCGAGATCGTCCTGCCGGGAGCGGGTTCTGTCGAATACCAGTCGTCGATGTCGAATCGATCGCGCGGGATCTCGCTGACCGCGTCGACGCCGCCGGTCAGCAGGTCCCAGAACTCGGCCACGGATCCGGCTCCGGGGAAGCGGCAGGACATGCCCGCCACCGCGACTTCCCTGGAGGTGCTGCCGGGTCTGGTGGAGGCAGGGCGGTGTGTCACGGTTCCCCCGGTGGGTTCAAAGTGGTTTCAAGTACAACCCTGTACCCGGAGCCAACTTTAGTCCGGCCGCAGTCTCGTTGGAAGCCAAACTACGCAATTGCCGGTTCGGGCCGGGAGTGCGGCAACGACGTTCTCGCAAGGTGGAACGTGACGCCCTACACTCAAAATAGGTCTTGCGTTCAAGTTTGTACTGGCGTACTCACTACAGCGGTCGACGGTCCATCAAGGGGGAGATCCACATGGCCAGGTTCGTGGTCGAGATGGTGTTCGAGACAACGGACGAGCGGTTGGCCGAGGTCCGGCCCGCTCATCGCAGATACTGGGAGGATCTGGCCGTACGTGGCGTGCTGCTGGGGGGCGGCCTGTACGCGGACGAGTCGGGCGGGCTGATGCTGTGCGAGGCGGCGGACGACGACGCGTTGCGCCGTCTGGTCGACGGAGATCCCTATGTGCAACGGAAACTCGTGCGCAGCGTCAAGGTTCGCGAGTGGCACGTGCTCGTCGGTGGACTGACGCTGTCGTCCGGCCGCGATCCCGAGCCGCAGCAATTGGGATTGACTATGGCTTCCTCCGAGATCTCCGGTTCGCTGATCTCCCGGATCGAGAGCGGCCCGCGCATCACCCGTGCCGCGGTGGCGGACGGTCGCGCTCTCACCGCGCACGAGCACCGGATCGCCGCGTTGATCGTGGGCGGCAAGACCAACCGGGAGATCGCGCACCAGTTCCGGGTCTCGGTCCGCGCGGTCGAGCTGCACATCACCAGCATCTACCGCAAGCTCGGCATCAACCGCAGAGCGCAGCTCGCCTCCGCGCTGGCCGCCTGACTCCGGGAGCACCTGATGAGGTTCGGCGTCAACATCCCCAACTACGGCGACCGCGCGGCGCCCGGCGAGATCCTGCGCTGGGTCCGGCACGCCGAACAGCTCGGCTACCACCTCGCGATGGTCTCCGACCACGTCGCGCTGACCCCGGACGTCGAGCGACTCTTCCCCGCGCCCTTCTACGACCCGTTCGCCACGCTGTCGTGGCTCGCGGGCCAGACCAGCCGCGTCGAGCTCGGCACGACCGTGATCGTGCTGCCGTACCGGCACCCACTGCTGATGGCCAGGATGGCCGCTGCGGTCGACCAGTTCAGCGGCGGACGGCTGGTGCTGGGCGTGGCCGCGGGCTGGGCACCCGGTGAGTTCGCCGCGGTCGGCGCGGACTACCGGTCCCGCGGCCGGATCGCGGACGAGTCGCTGCGCGCCATGAAAGCGTTGTGGAACAACGACATAGCGAAATTCGATGGCTCTTTTGTCCGTTTCGGACCGGTCGCGACGGGTCCGCGGCCCGTGCGGTCCATCCCGATCTGGGTCGGCGGGCACAGCACGGGTGCGCTGCGGCGAGCGGTGGTGCACGGCGACGCGTGGCATCCGACGTCGGTGCCGCCGGGCTACCTCGAGCAGATCGGGATGCCGCAGCTGCGACGTGTCGCCGAGCAGGAGGAACGGCCGGTGCCGGCGCTGGCACCGCGCATCAAACTGAGGATCACCTCGCGGCCGTTGCCCGATCGCGACCGCATCCTGGGGGAGGGCACGGTCGACCAGCTCCGCGGCGACCTGGCCGCGCTGGCCGAGCTGGGGGCCACCCAGGTGGTCCTGGACACGACCTATCCGGGTGAGACCGTGCGCAAGCCGGCCGAGCACTACCTGGGGTTGCTCGAACTCGTCGCTTCCGAGATCGTGGATCTCGGAACCGGTGGGCTGCGGTGAACCGGACGTGCACGCCGTGCGCTGAGGGGGCGTGATGGGGGACCTGGACGTCCGCAAGCTGCGGATGCTGCGCGAACTCGACCAGCGGGGCACCGTCGCTGCTGTCGCACAGGCCCTGCACCTCACACCGTCCGCGGTGTCGCAGCAACTCGTGGCGCTGTCGAAGGAGGTGGGGGTCCGCCTGATCGAGCCGGTCGGCCGCCGGGTCCGCCTCACCGACGCCGCACGCGTGCTGTTGCGGCGCGCCAACGACATCTTCGCCGAGCTGGAACGCGTGCAGGCCGATCTCCTCGCCCATTCGGAGGGCTCGGTGGCCGAGGTGCGCGTCGCGGGGTTCGCCGCCACGCTGTCCGGCCTGGTGCTGCCCGCCGTGCGCGAGCTGCGCGACAGCCATCCCGGTGTCGCGGTGCGGCTGGTCGAGTCGGATCCGCCGCACTCGTTCGACCAGCTGGTGCGCGGCGACGTGGACGTGGTGCTGAGCCTCGAGTCCAAGGACAGTCCCGCGGCCACCGACCGCCGCTTCCACCGGGTCGCGTTGCTGGCCGAACGCTTCGACGTGGCGTTGCCGGTTCACCACCCGTTCGCGCACGCGCCGGTCGTGCGGCTCGCGGACCTGGCGAACGAGGCGTGGATCTTCTCCAACACGGGGACGTGCCGCGACATCTCGTTCGCCGCGTGCATCGCGGCCGGCTTCACGCCCGAGATCGTGCACCACATCGGCGACTGGGAGGCCACCCTGGGGGCCGTCGCGCTCGGGCTGGGCCTGGCGCTGGTGCCGAGGCTCATCAACGCGGGACCGCGCGACGACGTGGTGATCAGGGTGCTCGACGCGGAGCAGCCCACCCGGCACGTGTTCGCGGCCGTGCGCAGGGGCAGTGAGGAGGCGCCGCACCTCGCCGCGGTGCTGGGCGCCCTGGCCGAGGCGGCCGAGGTCAAGGTGGCCCGGCGGGGCTGATCGTTCAGTTCCGCTGCACGGTCGAGAGCGCAAATTCTCGATGGAACTCCACGCACGCGCGTGTGAAGCTCGTCCTGCAACTACTCCGGTCTGGATTCCCGACGTGAGGAACAGGGATTTTCGATGTCTGCTGCCGTGTCCAGGATGAGCCTGGTGAGGTTGATCGCGCTCGGCCTCATCTGGGGCTCGGTCTTCCTCTTCATCAAAATCGCCGGATACTCGTTTTCCCCGGTGCAGATGGTGTTCGCCCGGCTGGTGCTCGGGGCGGTCGTGCTGCTGCCGTTCGTCTACAGCCGGGGCGGAAGGCTGCCCAAGGGCGGTGCGATCTGGGGCCACCTCACCGTCGCCGCGTTGCTGGGCAACGCCATCCCCTGGGTGCTCTTCGCGTGGGGTGAGCAGCACGGTTCGTCGAGCGTCGCGGGCGTGGTCAACTCGACGACGCCGCTGTGGACGATCGTCGGTGCCTACGTGCTCGGCCAGGACCGCAAGCTGACCGCCACCAAGATCGGCGGTGTGCTGTTCGGCATGGTCGGCACGATCATCATCGCGGCGCCGTGGCAGTCGGGGTCGGCGGGGACCACGAGCAGCATCGTCGCGTTCGTCGTCGGCACCGTCAGCCTCGGCGCGAGCTTCGCCTACATGGGCAGGTTCCTCGCGGGCAGGGGCATCCCGCCGCTCACGCTGGCCGCGGCCCAGCTGACGGCCGCGAGTGCGTTGTTGCTGGTCGCGATGCCGTTCGCCGGTCTGCAGCCGGTGCACCTGCGGACCGACGCGCTGATCGCGATCGCCGTGCTCGGGCCGATCTGCACGGGTATCGCCTACGTCCTGAACTTCCAGCTGATCACCAAGGACGGCCCGACCGTGGCGTCGACCGTCACCTACCTGTTCCCGATCGTCTCGGTCGCGCTCGGCGCGCTGGTGCTCAGCGAGCCCGCCGGCTGGCCGTTGTACGTCGGCGCGATCGCTTCCGTCGCCGGGGTGATGCTCGTGCGCCGCAAGCCCAAGGCCGCGGCGCAGGCACCCTCTCCCTCCCCGGCACCCGCGGCGGCGAAGGGCTGACCCCCACCCCTGTCCGCCCGGCGAAGGGCCTCCCGGAATGCGACCCGGGAGGCCCTTTTTCGTGACGAGAATCGCTTCGGATTCCCGAAGTCCATTATCCACGCGGCCATTCTTCGGACTTCCGTAGTGAATTCCTTCCGTCCCGCCAATAACGTCGGTTGCAGCGCCAACAGAGCCGCATCGGGACGCGAGGAGGACATGGGGGAATGGTCAACCCAACCGCTCCACGACTGGGTGTCGTGGTGCCGTCAGGAAATGCGGCGGTCGAGCCGGAACTCGCCGCTCTGCTGTCCGGTCACGTGCACGTCCACGCCACGCGTTTCCCGTTGTTCACCGAGTTCGAGCAGCGGGAGCGGATCGCCGAGTACAACGAGGCGCTGGCGCCGGCGATCGCCTCGTTCGGCAGGCTCGGCGCGCGGGCGATCGTGGCCGAGTGCAGCGGCTCGCACTACCTGCAGGGGCCGGCGCGCGAACAGGAGTTCTGCGACGACCTGAGCGCGCGGTTCGGCGTCGAGGTCACCACCGTGACGCGCACCGTGCTGTCGGCGTTGGCGAGCATCGACGCCACCGAGGTCACGCTCGTGTCGCCGTACGCGCAGTGGCTCACCGATCTCTCCCAGGCGTACTGGGAGGCGGCGGGCATCAAGGTCCGCGACATCGTGAAGGTGCGGTCCAGCCGGGGTTTCTCGCCCTACGACGTCACCACCGGCGAGCTGGTCGAGCAGGTCCGCGCGGCTGATCGCCCGAAGGACGAGGTGCTGCTGATGACCGGCACCGGCATGTTCACGCTCGCCGCGCTGGAGGAACTCGAGGCGGGCACCGAACGCACGATCATCACGTCGAACCTGGCCACCGCCTGGTGGGCGCTGACCAGGCTCGCGCCGGACGCCGTCGTGGATTGGCGGCTGGCGCCGTGATCGCGGTGATCGGAGCGGGCCCGGTCGGGCTCACCGCGGCCCTCGTGCTGGCGCGCGACGGCGTTCCGGTGACGCTGCTGGAACGAGGTCCCGCACTCGGCACGACCTCGCGCGCCTCGACGTTCCACCCGGCCACGCTCGACCTGCTGGCAGGGCTCGGTGTCGCCGACGAGTTCATCGCGCAGGGCCGCAAGGTCCACGACCTGCAATGGCGCAGCCGGACCGGTGCACTGCTGACGCGGATGAGCTTCGACGCCATCTCCGGCCGGACTGCGCACCCGTTCCGCCTGCACGCCGAGCAGACTGTGCTGACCCCGTTGCTGCTCAGGCGGCTCACGGCCGAGATCCGGTGGAACACGGCGGTCGCCGAGGTCCACCAGGACGGGGACGGCGTCGAGCTGATCACGAACAACGGCACGGTCCGCGCCGACTACGTGATCGCGGCCGACGGCGCGCACAGCACCGTCCGCACGGCGCTGGGCCTCGACTTCCCCGGCAAGGAGTACCCGACCTACGCGCTGCGCGTCATCACGACCACCGAGCTGGACCGGTTGCTGCCGGGCCTCTCGCCGATGACGTACTTCCGCGACCCCGTGCAGTCCTGCAGTGTCCTGGGCCTGCCCGACCACTGGCGGGTCATCCTGCGCCTGCCGCACACCGCCGATCCGGCAGCGGTAGCGGTGGAAGCGCTGCTGCACAAGGCTCTGCCGACACTGGCCGACCGGATCGAGGTGCGCGAGGCGCACACCTACCGCACCTCGCGCCGCGTGATCGACGACTACCGGGTGGGACGCGTCCTGTTCGCGGGCGACGCGGCCCACCTCACCTCCACCGCCGGTGGCATGAACATGAACTGCGGCATCCACGACGCGGTCGACATCGCCACGGCACTGTCCCACGTGGTCAACGGCGACCACGGAAGCGCACTGCTCGACGAAGCCGCGCGGCGCCGCCGGAACGTGGTCACCGACCACGTCATCCCGGCCAGCGAAGCACGAGTGTCCGGGGTGGACGGACAGGCGGGCTCGGTCGACGCCGCGGTGCGCGAACTCGCTGCCACAGCGAGCAATCCAATCGAAGCGGCGCGGTACCTGGTGCGGGCGTCGATGCTCGACTCGGCTCCCAGGTACCCCGCGCCCACACTCGAAGGGTCCGTCGCCCCGTGAAGATCTGGTTCCACAAGCACACCGTCGAAGGCCGCCTGCCACTGCTCGACGAGTGGTACCGCAAGCACCTGGCCGAAGTCACCTCACCCGGCACCGAGATCGTCATCAAGACCCTGCCGGAAGGCACCTACGACACCGAAACCCCGTTCGACCTCGTCAAGTTCGGCGCGCTGCAGATCCACTTCAACGCGTACTTCGCCCGTGGCGCGGTCGAGGCCGAACGCCAGGGGTTCGACGCCTGGGTGATCGCCGCGGGCCAGGACCCCGGCCTGCACGACGGCCGGGCCCAGACGTCGATCCCGACGCTCGGCTACGGCGAGACGAGCTTCTTCTACTCCGCCATGCTGGGCTACCGCTTCGGCGTCCTCGGTTTCATGCCGGCGTTGCGCGAGATCATCGTCGAGAACATCGAGCGTTACGGCCTCACCGGCAGGCTGGCGGCCTACGAACTGGTCGACGACGGCCACGAGGCCGTGCGCCAGGCACTCGACGGCGACTTCGACCGGTTCGTCGAGGTGTTCGACGCAGCCGCGAAGAGGGCCGTCGCCGCCGGCGCCCAGGTGCTGATCCCGGGGGAGGGCATCCCGGCGGAGATCTTCTGGCACCTCGGCACCAAGGAGCTGCACGGCGTCCCGGTGATCGATCCGGCCGGGCTGCTCGTGCGCCAGGCGGAACTCGCGGTGCACCTCAAGCGCCTCGGCGTTGTTTCGCGTTCCACGGCGGGCTACTGGTTCCGCCGCCCCGACGACGCGCTCACCGAGCACGTCGAGAACGTCTTCCTCGGAAAGGCCGTCTGATGTCCTCCCACTCCTCCCTGGCACAGTTCCCCGTCGCCCGTCCCCGCAGGCTCCGCCGCACGCCCGCGTTGCGCAGGCTCGCCACCGAGACGCGGCTGCACCCGAGCAACCTGGTCCAGCCGCTGTTCCTGCGCGAGGGCATCGACCAGCCGCGCGAGATCAGCTCCATGCCGGGCGTGTTCCAGCACACCCGCGAGTCGCTGCGCAAGGCCGCCGCGGAGGCCGTGAGCGTCGGTGTCGGCGGTCTGCTGCTGTTCGGCATCCCGGTGGAGAAGGACCCGCTGGGCCTCGGCGCGACCGACCCGGACGGCATCCTCCAGGTGGCGCTGCGCGACGTCGTCGAGGAGGTCGGTGACGCGACCGTCGTCATCGGCGACGTGAACCTCGACGAGTACACCGACCACGGCCACACCGGCGTGCTCGGCCCGGACGGCGACGTCGACAACGACGCCAGCATCGAGCGCCTGGCGGACATGGCCGTCGTGCAGGCGGAGGCCGGTGCGCACGTGATCGCGCCCAGCGCCATGATGGACGGCCAGGTCGGCAGGATCCGCGAGAAGCTCGACGCGGCGGGCTTCCCGCACGTGCCGATCATGGGCTACTCGGCCAAGTACGCCTCGGCGTTCTACGGCCCGTTCCGCGATGCCGTGGAGTCGTCGCTGAAGGGCAACCGCCGCGCGTACCAGCAGGTGCCGGGCAACATCCGCGAGTCGCTGCGCGAGGTCGACCTCGACCTGGCGGAGGGCGCGGACTTCGTGATGGTCAAGCCCGCGGGAGCCTACCTCGACATCGTCCGGCTCGTCGCCGACCACGTGGACGTCCCCGTCGCGGCCTACCAGGTCTCCGGTGAGTACTCGATGATCGAGGCCGCCGCCGCGAAGGGCTGGCTCGACCGCGACCAGGTCGTGGTGGAGAGCCTCAACTCCATCCGGCGCGCCGGCGCGTCGATCATCATCAGCTACTGGGCGACCGAGTTCGCCACACGTCTGGAGCGGTGACCGTGGGAGACGTCAAGCTGACCCTGCTGGGCATCAGCCACTCGTCGGCGCCGGTGGACGTGCTGGAGCGCGTGGTCATCTCCGGCGAGGAGCTGGACACGGTCCTCAGCGAGATCAACTCCGCCGAGGAGTTCGGCGCCGTCTACGCGCTGTCGACGTGCAACCGGATGGAGTTCTACGTCGAGAAGCGGACGGACGAGGCCGCTTCCCTGCTGCACGCCAGGCTCGTCGAGCGGCTGGGGCTGTCCGAAGAGGACGCTTCGCGGTTCCTGTACCGGCACGAGGGCACGGACGCGGTGCGGCACCTGTACTCGGTGTCGAGCGGCCTGGAGTCGATCGTCATCGGCGAGGACCAGATCCTCGGCCAGGTCAAGGACGCACTGGACCGGTCGCGCCGCCTCGGCACCGCCGGGCCGTTGATCAACCAGCTGGTGCAGTCCGCGATCCGCCTCGGCAAGCGGGTGCGGACCGAGACCGACATCAACCGGGCAGGGCGTTCGCTCGCCACGGTCGGTCTCTCCGCCCTGGAACACGTGGTGGGGGCGATGTCCGGCCGCTCCGCGCTGGTCGTCGGCGCGGGTGCGATGGCAGGCGTGGTCGTGGCGGCGTTGCGCGGCAGTGGGCTGGGCCGCATCGACGTGGCGAACCGGACGCCGGAGAAGGCCGCCCGCCTCGCGGAGACCACCGGTGGCAGGGGTTTCGGGCTCGACGAGCTGCCGAGGCTGCTCGCGGACGTGGACCTCGTCGTGACGTGCATCGGCGGCACCGGGGCGTTGATCACCGCCGCGGACGCGGAGGAAGCCGCGCGCCATCGCGGCGGTTCACCGTTGTTCCTGCTCGACCTCGCCCTGCCGCGCAACATCGCGGGCGACGTGGCGAAGGTCGAGGGTGTGTCGCTGGTCGATCTGGAAACGCTGGCGGGCAACCGTCCTGACGAGGCGGCGCTGTCCAGCGTGGCCTCGGTGCGGTCCTTGATCGACGGCGAGGTCGAGGCGTTCCTCGCCGCGCAGCGGGCGGCGAAGGTGGCGCCCGCGCTGGTGAAGCTGCGGACGGTCGCGTCGACGACGGCGGAGGCCGAGCTGGGCAGGTTGTTCCGCAAGGTGCCGACGTTCGACGAGCAGCACCGCTCGGAGATCACGCTGTCGGTGCACCGGATCGTGGAGAAGGTGCTGCACGGGCCGACCGTGCGGGCACGTGAGCTGGCGGGAGCCCCGGACGGCTCCCGGTACGTGGAAGTGCTGGGGAAGTTGTTCGACGTCCCCGGCGAACGGGATGAGGTCGTGGCATGAGTGAGTTGTCCCTGTTGTGGAACGCCGAGTCGGTCGCGGTCATCGGCGCGACCGAACGCGAGGGCGCGCTGGGCCGCAAGCCCGTCGCGTACCTGCAGCGGTACGGCTACGCCGGCCGGATCCTGCCGATCAACCCCAAGGGCGGCACCATCCTCGGCTACCAGGCCTACCCGTCCGTCCTCGAGGCGCCGGGCCCGATCGACCTCGCGTTCATCGTCGTGTCCGCGGACCGCGTGCCCGCCGCCGTCGACGACTGCGTGGCCGCCGGGATCAAGGTCGCGATCATCGCGTCGTCCGGGTTCGCCGAGACCGGCGACGAGGGCGCGGCGCTGCAGGCCGAGACCGTGGCGCGGGCACGGGCCGGTGGACTGCGCCTCGTCGGCCCGAACTGCATCGGTGCCGTCGGTTTCGGCAACAGGGTGATGGCCACGTTCAGCCCGCTGTTCTCGGCTGACGCCGTGGTGTCGCTGGAGCCGGGCGGTCTCGGCATCGTCAGCCAGAGCGGCGCGCTGGGCTTCGGCGCGGCGTCGCTGGGCATCGAGCGCGGCATGCGGCCGGGCTGGGTGATCACCACCGGCAACGACGCCGACGTGTCCGCGCTGGAGGTGCTCGCCGAGCTCGCCGGGGAACCGGCCTGCACCGGGCTGCTCGGCTACCTGGAGAACGTGCCGGACGTCGGCGCTCTGCGGTCGCTCGCGAACTCGGGCAAGCCGGTGGCGCTGCTGAAGTCCGGCCGCAGCGAGGAGGGTGGCCGTGCCGCCGCCTCGCACACCGGCGCGCTGGCCACCGACGACCGGGTGCTCGACGCGGCGCTGCGCCAGTTCGGCATCGTGCGCGCCGAGGACGTCGACGAGCTGCTCGACGCCGGTGACGCGTTCACCTCCCCGCGCAGGCCGAAGGGTCCGCGGGTCGCGATCGTGACGACCTCGGGAGGTTCGGGCATCCTCGCCGCGGACGACGTGGTGGCGCGGGGGCTCGAGCTCACCCCGCTGGAGGACGGGACGCGGGCGGCGCTGGCGGAGATCATCCCGAGCTTCGGCTCGGCGAACAACCCGGTCGACATCACCGCCGCCGTCCTGAGCGACCCGTCGCTGTTCGACAGGTCGCTGGAGGTCATCGCGGCCGACGACACCGTCGACATGATCATCGGTTGCTTCTGCGTGATGACCGACGGCGACGTCGACAAGGCCGTGCGGGCGCTGGCGAAGGTGGCGGAGAAGTCCGGCAAGCCGGTGCTGGTCTCCCGCACCGGTGCGGACTTCCTCGCCCCGAACGCCCGGGCGACGCTGCGGGAGGCCGGTTTGCCGGACTACCCGTCGCCGGCGCGTGCTGTTCGTGCCGCGGCGGCCCTGTGGCAGGTGAGCAAGCCGCGTGCCGCGGACTCGCTGGCCGGCCTGGGGGTCGCGACCCCTCCCGCCGAGCTGACCGAGCCGGAGCTCAAGGCGTTGCTGGCGCAAGCCGGTCTGTCGGTGCCGGTCGGGAGGGTCGTGGCGACGGCTTCCGAGGCCAAGGCGGTGGTGGACGAGGTCGGCGGGACGGCCGTGTTCAAGGCGGTCGTGCCGGGCCTCGTGCACAAGACCGATGTCGGCGCGGTGAAGGTCGGCGTGTCGTCCGCCGACGCCGCGGACGCGTTCGACGAGCTGTCCGCGTTCGGCGGTGGCGTGCTGGTCGAGGAGCTGGTCGGTGACGGTGTCGAACTGATCATCGGTGTGCACACGTCCGACCTCGGTCCGGTGCTGACGCTCGGGCTCGGCGGCATCTTCACCGAGGCGCTCGACGACGCGACCTCACGGCTGCTGCCGCTCGCGGACGGTGACGCGGAGGCGATGGTCCGCGAGCTGCGCGGCAAGGCACTGCTCGACGGTGCGCGTGGCCGCGCCGCCGCGGACGTGCCGTCGCTCGTCCGCACCCTGGAGACCGTCGCGGCACTGGTCTCGGGCTGGGAGGGCGGTTTCGAGCTCGACCTGAACCCCGTGCGGGTCCTGGAGTCGGGCACGAAGGTGCTGGACGCCGCGCACGTGATCGCAAAGGAGGCGTGACGGATGACTCTGTCCATTGTGGATTCTGATCGCATCGGCGAGCCGGCGGCGGCTCCCGCGTCGGACGCGCTGTTCCACCGGGCGCAGAAGGTCGTGCCCGGTGGCGTGAACTCACCGGTGCGGGCGTTCCGCGCGGTCGGTGGCACGCCGCGGTTCATGAAGAGCGGCAAGGGTGCGTACATCACCGACGCCGACGGCCGTGAGTACGTCGACCTCATCTGCTCCTGGGGTCCGATGATCCTCGGGCACGCGCATCCCGCCGTCCAGGAGGCCGTGTACGGGGCGATCGGGCAGGGCACGTCGTTCGGCACGCCCACGCTGAACGAGGTCCTGCTGGCGGAGGAGATCGTGGCCCGCGTGGACCCGGTCGAGTCGGTGCGCCTGGTCAGCTCGGGAACCGAGGCCACGATGTCCGCGATCCGGCTGGCGCGCGGCTTCACCGGCCGCACCAAGGTCGTCAAGTTCGCGGGCTGCTACCACGGTCACGTGGACGCGCTGCTGGCGGCGGCGGGCTCCGGTGTGGCGACGTTCGCGCTGCCGGACACGCCGGGCGTCACGGGTGCGCAGGCCGGCGACACCATCGTGTTGCCGTACAACGACCTGGGCGCGGTGCGGGCGGCCTTCGAGGCGAACCCCGGCACGATCGCGTGCGTGATCACCGAGGCGTCGCCGGGCAACATGGGCGTCATCCCGCCCGCACCCGGTTTCACCGCGGGGCTGCGCGAGCTGACGTCCAGGTACGGCGCTCTGCTGGTCTCGGACGAGGTCATGACCGGGTTCCGGCTCTCCCGCTCGGGGTGGTTCGGGCGCGAGGGCGTGGCCGCGGACCTCTTCACGTTCGGCAAGGTCATGGGCGGCGGGTTCCCGGCGGCCGCGTTCGGCGGGCGGGCGGACGTGATGGCCCACCTCGCGCCGGCCGGCCCGGTGTACCAGGCGGGCACGCTGTCCGGGAATCCCGTTGCGACGGCGGCGGGCCTGGCCACGCTGCGGCACTGCACGCCCGAGGTGTACACGCACCTCGACGCCACGGCGACGGTCGTCGGCGGCATGATCTCCGACGCGCTGACCCGCGAAGGCGTGGCGCACCAGGTGCAGCACAGCGGGAACATGTTCTCGGTGTTCTTCGCCGAGCAGCCCGTCACCGACTTCGAGTCGGCGAAGGCCAGCGAGACGTTCCGGTACAACGCGTTCTTCCACGCGATGCTGAACCAGGGCGTCTACCTGCCGCCGTCGGCGCTGGAGTCGTGGTTCCTGTCGGCCGCGCACGACGACTCGGCGCTCGACCGGATCGCCTCGGCGCTGCCGCTGGCCGCGAAGGCCGCGGCTTCGGCCTGACAGAACGGGAAAGGGGGATGCCG
This sequence comes from Lentzea sp. CC55, assembly GCF_021056325.1. Classification (NCBI taxonomy): domain Bacteria; kingdom Bacillati; phylum Actinomycetota; class Actinomycetes; order Pseudonocardiales; family Pseudonocardiaceae; genus Lentzea; species Lentzea sp. CC55. Next base: position 54,312 of record NZ_JAJCXE010000048.1, read on the forward strand.
GCGATCAACCGGCATCCCCCTTTCCCGCGCGTTCTCAGACCTTCGCGGTGACCTCGACGTCGATGTTGCCGCGGGTGGCCTTCGAGTAGGGGCAACGCCGGTGCGCCTGGCCGACCAGGTCGTCCGCCCGCTCCTGGGTGAGACCGGGCAGGACGGCGACGATCCGTGCGCCGAGGTGGTAGCCGTCGTCGCCCTTCACCAGGTCCACCGAGACCGTCACGGTGCTGTCGGTGAGGTCGGCCTGGGCGTTGCGGGCGACCAGCCGCAGCGCCGAGTGGAAGCACGCGCCCCAGCCCGCGGCGAAGAGCTGCTCGGGGTTCGTGCCCGCGCCGCTGCCGCCCACCTCCCTGGGGCTCGCCAGCTTCAAGTCGAGCACGCCGTCGGCGGACGTCGCCGCGCCCTGCCGGCCGTCGCCGCTCGACGTCACGTCCGCCGTGTAGACCACAGACATTCTCGTTGCTCCTCAGGGTTCGTGTTTGGCGCCGAAACTAGGAGCCGTTGCGGTGGCAGGTCACTACGGAACCTCGTAGGGACATCGCGCGCCCGCGCGGGAAAGGTGGGCGGTGTTGACGTTCTCGAGTTGTGGGAGGGACCGTGCCTGGTCCGTTGGAAGGCGTGCGGGTGCTGGAGGTCGGCGGGTCGGTCGCCGCGGCGTTCGCCGCGACCGTGCTCGCCGACCTCGGCGCCGACGTGCTGCGCATCGACCGTGCGGCGCAGGTGCCGGACGCGCCGGCCGAGCCGTTGCCGGACCCGTTGGCGCGTGGCCGCCGATCCGTGGCCGTGGACCTGAAGCACGCGGACGGCCCGGCGGTGGTCCTGGACCTGGTGGAGCGGGCCGACGTGCTGGTCGAGGGCGGACGGCCGGGCAGCGCGGAGAAGCTCGGCATCGGCCCGGAGATCTGCCTGCGGCGCAACCCCGGGCTGGTCTACGGCCGGGTCACCGGATGGGGACAGGACGGCCCGCTGGCCAGACGGGCCGGCCACGACATCACGTTCCTCGGTGTCACGGGCGCGTTGACGGTGCCCGGCCAGGCGCCTGCCACGCCGCCGCCGTACTACCTGTCGAGCTTCGCGGGTGGCGCGCTGCAACTGGTGATCGGCGTCCAGGCGGCGTTGCTGGAGCGCGCCAGGTCCGGTCAGGGCCAGGTGGTCGACGCGGCGATGGTCGAGGGCACCGCGCTGCTGTCGGTGATGGTCGACCAGTGGCGCAGGACCCCCGGCCGCGTCACGGTCGTCGACGCGCCGTTCTACACGACCTACGAGTGCGCGGACGGCCGCTTCCTGTCGGTCGGCGCGGTGGAGCCGCACTTCTACCGCGAGCTGCTCGACAAGCTCGACCTGGGCGATCTCGACCTGCCCGGCCAGTACGACGAGTCCGGCTGGCCGCTGCTGACCGCCAAGATCGGGGAGGCGTTCCTGTCCCGGGACAGCGCCGAGTGGGAGAAGGTGTTCGCCGACTCGGACGCGTGTGTGGCACCGGTTCTGGCACCGGGGGAGGTCGCCGACCATCCGCACCTGCGGGCTCGACGGTCGTTCGTGGACGTCGGAGGTCAGCAGCAGCCCGCACCGGCGCCGCGCTTCTCCCGCTCGGAGGGTGTGGTTCCGGCACCCGCTCCCTACGTGGGGCAGCACACCGCGTCGGCGTTGCGCGACTGGGGAGTGGACGGCTGGACGGACAGCGGCGCGGTCCGAGGCGTCTGATGCCGCGGGTGTTTCCGCTCCTGCCCGGCATGGTGGCGCTGGGGCTGGACGCGTACGTCGTCGCCGGCGTGCTGCCCCAGCTCAGCGCCTCCCTGCACCAGCCGGTGCCCGCGGTGGGCCAGCTCGTCACCGTGTTCACGCTGTCGTACGCGCTCCTGTCGCCGATCGCCGCGACACTGCTGACCGGCAAGCCGATGCGCGCGGTGCTCCTGACCGCGCTGGCCGTCTTCACCCTCGGCAACGCGCTGAGCGCGGTCGCGGAGACGTTGACGTTCCTGTTGCTGTCACGGGTGGTCGCGGGCTTCGGTGCGGGCCTCTACTCACCGATGTCCGCCGCCACCGCGGCCGCACTGGTGCCGCCCGAACGCCGCGGCCGAGCCTTGGCGCTGATCACCATCGGCCTGAGCTCCGGCACGGTCGCGGGCGTCCCGCTCGGCCTGCTGCTCGCGGACCACGTCGGCTGGCGCGGCACCTTCTGGCTCGTCACCGCACTCGGGGTGGTGGCGATCGGCGGGGTGGCGGTGTTGTTGCCCGCCATCCCGCCCGCCGCACCGCCGTCGCTGAGGGCACGCCTGGGCGTGCTGGCCGACCGGCACGTCCTGTCGATCGTGCTGGTGACCGTGTTCTCGACGCTCACCAGCCTCGGCACCTACACCTACATCGCACCGATCCTCGGCCGCGACGACGTGGTGGTGTACCTGGTGATCTGGGGTGTCGGCGGCCTGCTGGGCAACCTCCTGACCGGCGCGGTGATCGACCGCTGGCGGGACACGAGAGCGTTGATGGGCGTGCTGCTCACCGTGATGGGCGTGAGCCTGGCCCTGCTGCCCGTCGGTCCGCCCGGCCTGCTGGTCTTCCTGTGGGGTGCGAGCGCGTGGAGCTGCCCGGCGACGCAGCAGCACCGGGTGATGGCCGCCAGACCCGCCGAGGGCCCGGTGGCCGTGTCGCTCAACGCCTCCGCGATCTACCTCGGCTCGTCGCTGGGCGCCGGTCTGGGCGGCATGGTGCTCGCGAGCGGGGGAGCGCCGGCCGCGCTCGCGTACGTGTTCGGCGGCCTGGCGGTGTTCGCCGCGCTGCTCAACCACCTGATCACCGCCAGGCCGGTGCCCAGCAGCGCCTGACCGCACGGTGCCGGTGTTCTCGGCCCCGATGAGGTGCCGTAGGACCGTGCCGCTCGCGCGGACTTCGGTTCCGCGCGAGCGGCTCTGGCCGGGCTGCACCCGACCCGAGGTTCGGGCGATGAGGCCTACGGCGCCATGTCGCCGTGTCAGGCCCGAGGCTCGTCCTCGATCGCGCCGACCAGCTCAGGGTCTTCCGGGGCGGGCATGTGGCGGATGCTGTCACTGCCCTTGTGGTCGTGGGCACGGGTGTAGCGGGAATCCAGCACCCTTCCCAACTTGTGCGCCGCCCCGGTGTACGCGTCGTCCACAGTGGTCGCGTGGTGGGTGACCGCGACCGGCTGCTTGCCTCCCGGCCGTGCCTCGATGACGCACTTCTTGTCCTCCGGCTTGCTGCCGCCGTCCTCGCTGAGGTGCACTTCCACGCGGGTCAACCATCCGCTGAACCGGGACAGGCTGCTTTCCAGGTCGGTGGTCACATAGGTGGCCAGTCGTTCGCCACCGTGGATGTTGTGGTCGGTGTTGACCTGGATCTGCATGAGCACCCTCCGGAACGAGTATCAAATGGTCTTGGGCGATACCACGGGAGCGGCCGGTTCAAACGTTGCCACCGGCCCGTTCCGGGCCTGAGCCGGTCAGCGGCCGTTGCCCGGGTGGAACACGCTGAGCTCGCCGTAGGCCGCCAGGGCACCTGCCAGGTCACCGGTTCCGTTGCGCAGAACCGAATCCAGGAACGTCAGAGTGGCTGCGGCGACGACGCGCGGGCTCTCGGCGCGGCCCAGCGAGCCGACCACCGAGGGCACCGGCGGCAGGTACAGAGGGCCGTCCGTGAAGGTGAGGTGCGCGGCACCGGGGACGGTGAGCCGGTGGTTCGTCGCCGTGCCGCGCGTGAGCACCTCGGTGAGCTGGGGCAGGTAGCGGGGATCGGTGGCCGGGGTGATGGCCTGGGTGAGCGCGAGCGTCGGCCGGCCGAGGTCGGGCGTCAGGGGACCGCGGGGGTAGCCGTCGAGGTCGATGACGGCGTCGAACCGGTGGTCCTGCCGGGCCGCCTGCAGCGCGGCGGCACCACCCATGGAGTGACCGGTCGCGGCGACCCTGCCGGTGTCCAGGCGCCCGGCCAGCGCGTCGGCGCCGTCACCTCGGTCGAGACCCTCCAGCCGGGTCAGCGCGAAACCGAGGTCGGCGGCCCGGACCGCCGTCCAACCGGCACCCAGCCTGTCGTCCTCGTCCCGGTCGCCGGTGGAGACGGTCGCGGTGGTGATCGTCCTGCCGTCGGCGAGCACGACGGCGGCGGAGTCGTACGGGTGGTCGAGCGCGGCCACCACGTAGCCGTGGGAGGCGAGTTGCTCCGCCCACGCGGTGTTCTGGGTGCGCACTCCGCCGGATCCCGGGGAGAACAGCACGATCGGGAACCGTTCTCCCGCACCGGCCACCGGGGCGTCCGGAATCGCGTGGGTGCGGGCGCGCGGCAGGCCGTCGAGGAGGAAACCCGGCAAGCCGACCCCGCCGGCCAGTGCTTCGGAGACGGTGCGCGCTTCGTCCTCGGTGCGTCCGAGGTACCGGGCACGTGCCACGTCCGCCGAGCCGTCCCGCGCGGGGTACCAGAGTTGCGCCACGACCGTGCGCCGGTCCAGCGGATCGGCGGTGAAGGTCTCCGGGCGGTCCGGGTCGGTCCACTGCAGCACGCGGGTGCCGACCGCGAAGCCACCGGAGGGCTCCGGGAAGACGGGGACGGGAAAAGCCCACGCCGTGACGGGGCCTGTGGCGATCAGGCTGGCGCACGCCAGCGATCCCGGCAACGCCAGCCACCAGCGGACCCGCCGGGCACGGCCTCGCACCAGCGGGGAGAAGGCGAACGGCGCCGCGACGGCCGCCCCCGCCAGCACCGGCAGCAGTTGCCAGCGGATCCCCGTCACGCCCAGCCAGATCGCGGACAGCAGGAACACGGCCCCCGCCGCGGTGGTGACGCGGGGGCGGGCAGCGGCGGGCAGCCAGCGCGCCACCACCAGCGCGACGGCGCTGAGCAACGCCAGGACTTCCAACGGGGACAGGTCCAGTCCCGTGATGATCTCGGTCACCCGGCCATGGTCGGTGCCGGACCCGCGCGACCGCATCGCTCGCCGGGCGCGATCCCGGTGCCGTCTCCGGTGGCAGTCGGGCGCCCGGATCAGCGGCCGGACTACGACCACGGGAGGTGTCGGGAGTCCTACCGCAGTCGCAATCCGGCTCGCCGTAGTCAGACGGCAGGCTCATGTACGGGGCGGGCCGTCGGCCTACGATCGCCGTGTGACTACCGAGCGGCGCTGGGCGTCCCGGCTGCCGCCGGCGGTGTGGGACGCGCTGCTGCCGGCGCTTCTCCTGCTGCACGTCCTGACCACGTGGCCGCCTGCGGAGCTACCGGTGGCCGCCGCGCTCACCGCCGCTCTCGCGCTGCCCCTGCTGTGGCGGCGCCGGGCCCCGCTCGCGGTGTTCGGCGTGGTGGCGACCGCGGCCCTCGTCCAGTGGCTGGTGGACGTCCAGCTACCCGCGGACATCGCACTGCTGGTGGCGCTCCACACGGTGGCCGCGGAGTCGAGCAGGCGCGTCACACTCGTCGCCGCCACCGTCGTGGAGATCGGGGCCGTTCTGGCCTGCCTGCGCTGGGCGTCGGAGGGCGCGTTCCTGACCCCGTTCGCCGCGCTCACCGCGATGGTCGTCGCCGCGGCTGTCCTCGGCGTGAACGACCGGGCCACCCGTGCCTACCTGGAAGCCGTGCGAGGACGGGCCGTCGCCGAGGAAAGAGCCAGGATCACCAGGGAGATGCACGACATCGTCACCCACAACCTGTCCGTCATGGTCGCGCTCACCGACGCGGCCGTCCACGCGCAGCACCGGTCGCCCGCCAAAGCCACCGCCGCCATGCTCCAGGTCGCCGAAACAGGCAGGCAGGCACTGACCGACATGCGGCGCTCGCTCGGCGTCCTGCGCACCGACGAACCGGACGCGGCGCGCCACCCGCTGCCCGGCATCGCGCACCTGGAAACCCTCGCGGGCCAGATGCGCACCGCCGGGCTCCCGACCACTCTCGACATCGCCGGCGGCTACACGCACATCCCCGCCACCGCGCAGCTGACCGTCTACCGCCTGGTGCAGGAAGCCTTGACCAACACCCTCAAACACACACCCACGGGCACCCGGGCGGAGGTCCGGATCGAGTGCGCCGCCGAGACCGTCACCGTCGCCGTCACGGACACCGGCCCGCCGACTTCCCCCGCCGCCTCCTCCGGCCACGGCATCACCGGCATGCGCGAGCGTTCGGCCGGCTACGGAGGGACGGTGCTGGCCGGACCGCTTCCCGGCGGCGGCTGGGGAGTGCACACCCGCCTCGTCTTCGGCGGCGCGGCGGCGTCCGCATGACGATCCGCGTCCTGATCGCCGACGACGAGGCGCTGTTGCGCATGGCGTTCGGCATGGTCCTGGAGGCGCAGCCGGACCTGGCACCGGTCGGCGAGGCCGAGGACGGCGCCGCCGCCGTCCGCCTCGCCGCCGACCTGCGCCCCGATGTCGTCCTCATGGACGTCCGCATGCCGGGAACCGACGGAATCGAGGCGACCCGGGAGATCGTCCGGACCTGCCCGCGGACCAGGGTGCTGCTCCTCACCACCTTCGACCTCGACGAGTACGCCTTCGCCGGGCTCGAAGCCGGAGCCTCGGGCTTCCTGCTGAAGAACACCAGGCCCGAGGAACTGCTCACCGCGATCCGCACCGTGGCCGCGGGCGACGCGGTGGTTTCCCCGCGCATCACCCGCCGCCTGCTGGACAAGCTCCGCCCGCACATCCCCGGTGCCGCCGCGATCGCCCGCGACGGGCGGCTGAGCAGGCTCAGCGCCCGTGAGCGCGAGGTGCTCGTCCAGGTGGGCTCCGGCCTGTCCAACGCCGAGATCGCCGCCGCCCTGCACCTCGCGGAGGCGACCGTGAAGTCCCACCTGGGCCGGATCCTGCACAAGCTCGAGCTCCGCGACCGGATCCAAGCCGTGGTCTTCGCCTACGAAAGCCGTCTCATCCATCCGGCGTGATCACAGGACTGACCGGACCGCTCAGGTGAAGTCGACGACGGCGCGATAGCGCACGTTTCCCTTGCGAACCCGGTCGAGCGCCTGGTCGAAGTCGGCCAGCGCGAACATCTCCACTTCGGGCCGGATGGCATGGCGAGCCGCGAAGTCGAGCATCTGCCGGGTCTCCGCCACCGTCCCGACGATGCCTCCCACGATCTCCTTCGCCTCGGACACCAGTCCCAGGGCCGATACCGAGATGGGTCGCTCCGGCACCCCCGCGACGCAGAGACGGCCTTGGGGGCTGAGGATTCCCAGGTAGTCGTCCCAGGGCAGGTCGCCGGAGACGGTGGACAGCACGAAGTCGAACGAGCCGGCTGCCGCCCGCAGGGCTCCCGGCTCCCGGGAGGCGATGAAGCCGGTGGCGCCGAAGCGTTCGGCGTCGGCCTGCTTGTTCTTTGTGGTCGAGATGGCGGTGACCTCGCACCCCCACTTGTTCAGGAACTGGAGGGCGAGGTGGCCGAGTCCGCCGATGCCGACGACGGCGACGCGGTGCGTCGGGAGCACCCGGTTGGCGATCAGCGGTGAGAACACCGTGGTGCCGGCGCACATCAGCGGTGCGGCGTGCTCGGACGGCATCGAGTCCGGGATCGGGTAGACGTGCCGCCAGTCGCTCGCCCTGACGTGGTGGGCGAAGCCACCGCGGTCGCCGCGGAGCACCAAAGCGTCGCGGCGCGGGCACAGGTTGGTGCGCCCGCTGATGCACGACTCGCACCGGAAGCACGACCCGGCGAGCGCGCCGACGCCGACGCGCTGCCCGATCGGCAACGCCGCCTCGTCGACGGCGGCGCCGATGGCGACCACCTCGCCCACGACCTCATGCCCGGCCACGGCCGGGAACCGGGCAAGGCCCCACTCGTCGTCGATGGCGGCGAGATCGGTGTGGCAGATGCCGCCGTGAGTGACGCGCACGTCGACTTCGTTGGGGCCCAGCGGTCCTGACTCGTACTCGTAGGGCTGCAAGGCGCCGCCGGCGGTGCGGGCCGCGTAGGCGATGACCTTCATGGTGAAGTCCTCTCGGGACAGGTGAGGGCGATCGATCACCCGTTCGGTGATCGACGGAACTGGCGGGGGTACTACCTGCGGAGCAGGGATCAGCCCTGTTCGCGGGTGATCGCAGCGAGGACGATGTGCTGCACCGCGCGAACGGTGGCGGGGAGTCCGTCAGGGTCCCTGTTGATCCGGTCGATGCCGGCGCGCACGGTGCCGGTCAGGAGAGCGACGGTGAGCGAGACGTCGTCGACTCCACGGAACTCGCCTGCGCCGATGCCGTCGCGGACGACGCTCTCCACTTCGGTCACCAGGGTGGCGAACGGGTTCTCCGGCCCTGCCGGGAGATCGGCGACCAGCGTTGTGGAGTTCGGGAGGAACATCAGGCGCATGGCGTGGTTCGTGGAGGCCGACAGGATCGCTTCGATGATCGTCCGCATCCTGTCGGCAGCCGGAGCCGCGGAGCGTGCGGCGATCGCGGACACCTGGTGCACCAGCGGACGGCTGGCTCGCCGGGCCAGTTCGAGGACCAGCGCGCGTTTGTCGCCGGCGTAGTTGTAAAGGGTGTTGCGCGCGAGTCCTGCCTGCGCGGCGATGTGGCCCATGGTGATGGAGTCGTAGTCGCGTTCGAGCAGCAGGTGCCGCAACGCCTCGGTGAGGTCGGCCCACACCTTCTCGTGGTGTTCCTCGATGGTGGCGGCTTTGATCCGCGGCATCCGGCCGTTCTCCTCAGGAGGTCGGCGGGGACAGGTCGCGTCCTACGCCGTCGGCACGGCGTCCGGCAGCCGAGGCTGGTTCTCCTGGTGAATCGCGGTCAGCTTGACGTGCGTGAGCCGCCAGCCGTTCGGCGTGCGGATCGCCTCGTTGTCGTAGAAGCCGACCACCAGCCATGGACCGACGCCGTCGGCGGTGAACTCCTCCGGCAGCCAGTGCTCGGCGCGGACGTGGGCGTGGATCCTGGCCTTGTCGCCGTCGATCTCGATGACATGACCGGTGATGGCGTGGTGCGTCGCCTTGAACGGCGCGAAGCTCGCACGGAGACCTTCCACGTACTGGCCCAGGGCGATCGTCATCGGTGGAGTCCCCGTGACGGACGAGAAGTCGAGCGTGACCTCGTCGGTGAAGACCCGGCCGGGCAGCACGTCGAACTCCTTCAGATCTGCGATGTCGGCGTAGTGGCTCATCACTTCGATGAGCTCGTCGCGATCGTTCAGCGTGGTCATGTCTGTCCTCGTTCTCTCATGGTGTCGCTGCATCCGAGGTGCCGGTGCGTCTTTGCGACGATCTGTCGTAAACATTACGACAGATCGTCGCAAACAGCAACACGGCGGACCTGCCGCGCGTCGGGGTCAGGATGTGCAGACGGCGCCTGGGACACTGGAGCCTCGACCATCCGCTAGACCAGGAGTGCACCGTGCAGCAGGGAACCGTCCGTTGGTACGACCTCGAGCGAGGCTTCGGCTTCCTCGCCCCCGACGACGGCAGCGCCGACATCTTCGTGCACGTCTCGCAGGTGCAGGGCGAGGGCGCGGCCCGTGGGCTGCGCGAAGGCCAGACGGTGGAATTCGAGACCGGTGAGGGACCCCGCGGTCCGCAGGCGCTGCACGTCGTTGTCACCGGGGACACCGCGCCCGACGCGACCCTGGGCGTGCTCGCCACCGTCTCCTGGTACGAGCCGGCCAAGGGCTACGGGTTCGCCGCGCCGGACGGCGGGGGTGCGGAGGTGTTCGTGCACTCCTCCGCCATCGTCACCGGGGGCGTGCTCGCGGCCGGGCAGCGGGTGGCCTTCGTCGTCACCGCAGGGGAGAAGGGGCCGCAGGCCCAGCACGTGGTGCCGCTGAGCTTCGACGCCGGAGTCCACCGCGCTCCTCTGGTCGCGGCCGGCGACGGCGCCGACGGCTCCGTGCTGTGGTTCGACGAGGAGAAGTCGTTCGGTTTCGCGGCCGCCGACGACGGGGCGGGCGACGTCTTCCTGCACGTGCGCGCCCTGGTCGACGAGTGGTACCTGCCGGCCGAGGGCGACCGGATCTCGTTCACCACGGTCACCGTGGACCAGGGTCGTCAGGCGCGCGACGTGCGGTTCGTGGCCAGCGGCGAGCCGGTGCAGGCCGCCGCGGCCCCCGGCCAGGCCCGTCCTGCCACCCGGCCCGCGGCCCGCGCCGGCGACGGCACGGTGGCCCGCTACGACGCCGACCGCGGCTTCGGCTTCATCACCCCCGACGCGGGCGGGCCGGACCTGTTCGTGCACGTCTCGGTGGTCTCCGGCAGCGAGCCCCTGGTGGCCGGCGAGCGGGTGCACTTCCGCATCCGGCAGAGCGACCGGGGCCCGCAGGCCGACTCCGTCGAGCGCGCCTGACCGCCCCGGTGGTCGTAGTGCGCCCGCACGTACGTGATCACCTCGGCGGTCGGCATCCCGTCCAGGACGGACAGGCACGCCAGCAGGGTGCCGGTGCGACCGCGGCCGCCACTACGGCTGCCGACCCGTCGGGCTCTTGCGCCGGGACGTCGCCAGGCAGCGTGCAGGCGCCGATGACGATCACGAGTTGCACAGCGGCCGACCAGCAGGCCTGCAACCTGACGGCGATACGTCAGAGGTTCCCAAAGGCAAGTACGACAGAGCCCGGCCCTGAATACAATGAAGATCAAGAAGCACTTCGAACGAACTGGCGGAGCGATTCGGATGGGCGACCGGGTTTTCCTGCTCTGGCACGTGCATCACGTCGCCGAAGACGAGAGCGGGACGGTCAAGCACTTCGAACCTGACGGCGAGTTCTCGGCCCACGAGGAGGAGGGTGACGACGTGAAACTGCTCGGCGTCTACTCCTCACGGGAGAACGCGTCGGCCCGTATCGAGCGAGCCAAGGAGCTCGAGGGGTTCTGCGACGAACCGGCGTGCTTCTACATCGACGAGTACATGCTGGACGAAGACGAGTGGACCACGGGGTTCATCGTGGTCTGAGGACGCCGATGACAGGCCCAAGGTGCTGATGGGGAAGAGCAGGAGCGCCACATCGATCCGTTCGCTGTACGAAGCGGATCTGCGCAAGGCGTACGGGGATGTCGCTGCTCCACGGCGTGATTTCACGCGGGAGATGGTGAAACGTGATCCGTACTCGGCGCTCTTGCTCGATCTCTCGGCCATAGGTGAGACCGAGGACGACACGGACATCAACCACGAAGTCGCTTTCACCTACTTCGTGCGCGGCAATCGGCTGCTGGTCGTCAAGCTGTCGATGGTGGGCCCGTACGCGGTGGTGCTGGCGTTCGGCGAGGACGGTCACGGGCCCGGCGAGCTCCTCTCCCGCCCCGCCGGGCCGTTCGAGTCGCGGGTGCTCGACCTGGTGCAGGCGCACGGGTTGCGACTGGTTCCCGTCCACCACCTGGAGACGCCGGTGCCGTTGGCAGTGGTGCCCGGTCGCGACGAGGTGACGTTGTACGCGGCCCTTTTCGAGCCCGAGGCAGAGCCACCGTGGTGGTGAGTTCCGCGAGCAGCGAGTACGACCGACTGCTGTTGGCAGATCCGGTGATCGGGCGCCGGCATGGCAAGCTTCCACCCGGTTGAATCAGCCGATGGGGGAGTTGTCATGAGTATGACGTTGTCGTTCACGAGGGTCACGCCGGAGGAACTGGACCGGGCGTTCGAGGATCCCGAGTCGGCGGAGGAGTTCCTGGAGGACGAGAGCCGGCCGTACTGCTTCCTGGAGAAGGCGTGGGCCGGCATCGGGTTCCTGTTGCGTGCGGCCGGCGTGGACGTGGACCTGTACGAGGACGGCGATCCGATCGACGACGAAGCCACGCGGTTCGGCTGGAGTGAGCAGATGATCGCCGAGGCCGCCGACGCCCTCGGCGCCACGCCCGTCGAGGTGCTGGTGAGCCACTACGATCCGGCGAAGCTCAGCGCGGAGGAGGTCTACCCGATGAGGCACCTGTGGGACGCCGACGACCTCGACTACCTGCGGGACCACTACGTCGACCTGGTGCGGTTCTTCCAGGAGACGGCCGCGGTGGGCGGCGCCGCGATCCGCGACTTCAGCTTCTGACCGGCGATCTGCAGCGACCTCGCGGAACGGGCTGCCGCGCTTGGACAGCCGAATGTCCGAGAAGGACTCGAGCGCCCACGTGTTGATGGGACGAGTGTCCTCTCTATGAGAGCGTCACCCGGATGGATGACCCGAGGTTCTCGATGGCCGTGTCGCCGGGCACCTGCGTGGCGGAATGCCTATGTTGCGTTGTCGCGACTGGAGTTCGTGATCTCAAGTACTGCCAGTGGTTCAGGGGCGCCGACGTCGACGGCGATGGAGTCATCGCCTCTCGGGACGTCCGGATGATGGGCGAGTGTTACGTCGCGGCCCGTGATGCCGCGCAGCAGCCCGCGACCACTCGCCGGCTCGTTGAAGGGTTGGAGGCGTTCTGGGCAGGTGTGATCGAGCCGATGGACCAGGACGGTGACGGGAAGGTCGATCTGCGGGAGATGACCGAGGGGTTCGAGCGCGCCTTGGCCGATCGCACCCTGTACCCGCAGCAGGTCGGGCCTGTGGCCGACTGCTACTTCGACCTGATCGACCTCGACGGCGACGACAGGGTCGACCGGGCGGAGTTCGGGGAGATCTTCGGCCTGGCGGGCAACGTCTCCTCGGAGGACTGTGCCGCGGTTTTCGACGCGTTGGACCTGGACGGCTCGGGCTGGCTGGATCGCGCCGAGTTCCACCGGGCGCTCGCGAAGTTCTTCTACGGCGACGATCCGGACGCACCCGCCGTCCACCTGTTCGGCAAGATCACGCCTGACCGGCCGCGCCGTGTCGTCCGGCCTGATGGGCGACGGGCCAGTTTGCACTACATCGCTACCCGGCGACGTGAGCGACCATTGTTCGCGGTCGGGAAACGTCAGCGGCAGAGGTGATGCGTGGTGGAACGGCGCATGTCGGTCGCGACGCACTGGGGCAGTTTCGTCGCCGTGGTCGACTCCGGCCGGCTGGTGCGAATCGAGCCGAGGCCTGATGACCCCGCTCCCTCGCCCATTGGTCCCGGCATGGTGACAGCCGCCGACGACACTGCTCGCGTGCAGCGCCCCGCGGTGCGCAAGGGCTGGCTGAACGGCGAGCCACGCGTCCACGGCACGGCCAGGGGCACCGACGCCTTCGTGGAGGTGAGCTGGGACCACGCGATCACGCTGGTGAGCGACGAACTCCGCCGAGTTCGTGCACAGCACGGCGACAGCGCGGTGTTCGGCGGGTCCTACGGCTGGGCCAGTGCGGGCAGGTTCCACCACGCGCAGGGACAACTGCACCGGTTCCTGGCGCTGGGCGGGGGATTCACCGACTCCCGCAACACCTACAGCACCGCGGCTGTGGAGGTCATCCTCCCGCACGTGATCGGCGGTCATCCGTGGAGCTACCAGAGCCGCATGCCGATGTGGGACGAAATAGCCGAGAACTGCGAACTCGTGGTGGCGTTCGGCGGGCTGGCCCTGAAGAACAGTCAGATCAACCCCGGCGAGCTGGCCAGGCACCAGACGCGAGACCTGCAACGCCGGTGCCGCGAGGCCGGGGTGCGGTTCGTGAACATCAGTCCCATCCGCAGCGACACCGCCGAGTTCCTCGACGCCGAGTGGCTGCCCGTCGTTCCCGACACCGATACCGCCGCGATGCTCGGCATTGCCCACACGATGCTGGTCAACGGCTGGCACGACGAGGACTTCCTGCGCCGGTGCTGCGTCGGGTTCGACCGCTTCGCCGCCTACCTGACCGGCGAGCTCGACGGCGTCCGCAAGGACGCCGCCTGGGCCGCGCGGATCACCGGCATCGGAGAGGACGTGATCGACGACCTCGCCCGCCGCCTGACCTCTCAACGGTCACTCGTCATGGTCAACTATGCGGTGCAACGCGCGGACCACGGAGAACAACCGATCTGGATGTCCGTGGTGCTGCCCGCCATGGCGGGCTCGATGGGCCGGGCAGGCTGCGGCTGGGGCGCGGGGTACGCGACGCTGGACGCGACGGGCGTCGCCCCGGACCGCCCTTTCGTGGCGACCATTCCCGCAGTCCCTAACCCCGTTGCGGACTTCATCCCCGTCGCGAGGATCGCCGACACCCTGCTGCACCCCGGTGAGGTCATCGACTACGACGGCAGTCGGCTCACGCTGCCCGAACTCCGCCTGGTCTACTGGTGCGGGGGAACCCGTTCCACCACCACCAAGACCTGCACCGGTTGACCCGGGCCTGGCAGATCCCCGACACGGTGGTGGCGCACGAAGCGTGGCGGAATACGACGGCCAAGTTCGCGGACGTCGTCCTGCCCATCGCCACCAGCCTCGAGCGCGACGACTTCGCCGCCGGCTTCTCCGCCCCCCACCTCGTGGCGATGCCCAAAGTCCGTGAACCGGCAGGCGAGTCGCGCACAGATCACCACATCTTCACCGACTTGGCCTCTCGGCTCGGGTACGAGAAGGAGTTCACCGAGTCGCGCTCCGAGAGCGAATGGCTCCGCCACCTCTACGAACAGACGAGGGCACAACTCGGCGACGCCGCTGCCCTGCCGGACTTCGACGACTTCTGGCGAAGCTTCAGCGCCGCACTGCCGGCCTCGACCGGCCCGTTCCCCGGCAGCTTCGAAGCCCTCCGCTCGGATCCGCAGCAGTTCCCCCTGCCGACGCCCTGGGGCCGGATCGAGATCTTCTCCGAGAAGATCGACTCGTTCGGCTACGACGACTGTGCCGGGCACCCGAAGTGGTTCGAGCCGGTGGAGTGGCTTCACGCCGAGCTGTCGGACCGCTTCCCGCTGCACCTGATCTCGAACCAACCGGCCTCACGCCTGCACAGCCAGTACGACAACGGCGGCCACAGACTCGCCTCGAAGATCAACGGTCGTGAGCCCATGACGATCAACCCCGCGGGCGCCGCGGCACGCGGTATCGAGAACAGCATGATCGTGCGCGTCCACAACGACCGCGGCAGCTGTCTTGCGGGGGCGATCCTGTCGGACGACGTCATGCCAGGGGTCGTGCAACTGTCCACGGGAGCGTGGTGGGATCCGATCCAGCCAGGCCTGAGCGGAACGCTGGACCGCCACGGCACCCCGAACGTCCTCACTGCCGATCGACCGTGCTCGCGCCTGTCCCAAGGCCCCAGCGCCCACAGCGTGCTGGTCGACGTCGAACCCTACGACGGCCCCCTTCCCGATGTGCTCGCCTTCGCGCCGCCACGCCTTGTGCCAGATCTTCACCCCTCGCTCGCGTGCGATGCGGCCCACGTCCTCGAAGGCCTCGGCCAGCCGAGAGCGGGGCATGCAGATGTCCTCGATCAGGGCGCGTTCGAACCGCAGTATGGACGGCAGCGCCATGCAGCGGACGAAGAGCAACTCGGCGGGTTCGCCCTCCGCGGAGGTCCAAGTGGCCTCTTTGCCCGGGCTAGCGCCGCGATCGCACGGAGCGCGCGTCTGGAGCTATCAGATGCGATCCTGCCGCCTGCTCTCGGCGATGCGAATGAAGAACGGTTTGTCAGTTGTGATGAGTTGTTTCGTCGCGCGGGCCGCGAAGCACGAACAAAATCAACCCTGTGGCGCAGGAGAGCAGGGCGACCGCCAATGCTCCACGATCATCCGCCTGCGCGGTGGCAAAAGCCCACCATTGCGTTCCGATTCCTCCCTCCGAGGTGTAACGCAGACGGGCGCCGAACAGCAGGCAGCACATCAGGTAGAACAGCGGGAGGATCCAGCTGCGGGTTGCTCCCGCGACAGCGGCCGTCGCAAGAGCCATCCCGGTCAGGCCTGCGAG
>NZ_JAJCXE010000048.1:69992-75457 GCF_021056325.1 Lentzea sp. CC55
AGGCGTAGTAGGTGCGCGGCTCCACCACGGTGCCGAGCGTCTCGGGGATGCCGGAGCGGACGTAGACGTTGCCGCGCTCGACCACGCGCCCCGGCCCGCTCTCGTCGTAGCCGGAGTAGATCGGATGGGGGACGTTCTCGAAGTAGTTGGCCTCCACCAGGACTCCCGCGTTCTCGGTCGACGCGACGCCGTAGAGGGTGTTGTTGCGGAAGTAGTTGTTGTAGACGTGGATCGGCTCACCGAAGCGGACCCTCGGGTGCCGTTGCGCGGTGCCGTCGAAGAAGTTGTGGTGGAACGTCACCCGGAGCTTGCCGGTGTCCTGGCCCGCGTTGGAGTCGGAGTGGCCCAGCAGCGCGGTCTTGCTGTGGTCGTGGAAGTGGTTCCACGAGACGGTGATGTAGTCGGCGCCGCGGACGATGTCGATCAGCCCGTCGGCGCCGCCGCTGAGGTCGCAGTGGTCGATCCAGACGTGGTGCGAGGACTGCTGGATGCTGATCGCGTCGTCGTCCGCGCCGGTGAACCGGAGGTTGCGGATGATCACGTTCTGCCTGCGGTACAGGTCGAGGCCGCCGCCGCTGATCTCGGCGTCCGACCCCAGGCCGATGATCGTCTTGTTCGACCGCACGCCCTGCTTGCTGCTGATCCGCATCACCCCCTCGACCTGGATGACGTACGGCTCGTTGCGGTCGCAGTAGTCCAGGAACGTGTCCGCGTCCCGCACCGTGACGACCGGACCGCCCGCACCGCCGGTGGTGCCGTTCTGGCCGAGCGAGTTCACCCCGGCGAAGCCGTCGGCGGTGGCGAACGGCGCCGCCCAGGCGGGCTTGGTGGTCGTGGCCAGCGCGGTCGCGGCGGCGCCCGCGAGGAGCGCCCGCCGGCTGATGCTGCTCATGTGCCCGTCCTCCTCAGACTCGGCCGACACCCGCACCGGCGGGCACGACGGTCGGGACCTCGACGGCCCGGTGCGGTGTGTAGGCGTAGTAGGTGCGCGGCTCGACGACGGACCCGCGCACCTCGATCTCGTGGTTGCACTCGACGAGGACGTTGTCCCTGGCGACGATCCGACCGAGGTCGCCGCTGAAGTCGACCCGGCCGGGGTTGTTGACGCTGAAGAAGTAGTTGCCCTCCAGCACCACGCCCGCGTTCATCGCCGACGCGACGCCGTAGCTGTTGTCCCGGTAGTAGTTGTTGTAGACGTGCACCGACTCGCCGAAGCGGACTCGCGGGTTGCGCTGATCGGAACCGTCGAAGTAGTTGTGGTGGTAGGTCACCCTGAGACGCCCTGCGTCCTGCGCCGCGTTGTCGTCGTCGTGCCCGAGCAACAACGTCTTGTCGTGGTCGTGGAACCTGTTCCAGGAAACGGTGATGAAATCGGACCCGCGTTTGATGTCGACGGCTCCGTCATCACCGTCGGAGAAGTCGTTGTGGTCGATCCAGATGTGGTGGCTGAACATCTGCACGTTGATCAGGTCATCGGTGGCGCCGGTGATCGACAGGTTCCGGATGATCACGTTGTGCACCGCGTTCGCGGGCGGCGAGATCACGTCGTCGTCCACCGGGAGCCCGATGTTCAGCCCGCCGCCGACCAGTCGTGCGTCACCGCCGAGACCGGTGATCGTCTTGTCGGAAGCGATGTCGTGCATCCCGTCCCTGGTGCCGGTGGGCAGCACGATAGTGCCGCTGACCTGCACCACCAGCGGTTCAGGTCGAGCGATGTAGTCCAGGAACTGCGCGGTGGTCGTCGCCGTGACCACCGCGCCCCCCGCCCCGCCGGTGGTCCCGCCCTGCCCCAGCGCGGTCACCCCGGCGAACCCGTCGGCGGCGTGCCCGGCCGCCATTGCGGGCGGTGCTCCGACCGCGGCGGCCACCAGGGCCACCACCACCGCGACCCGTGCGAGGGCGCGTTCGTACCCGACGTGCGTCCGCATTTGGTGGTCCTTTCGAGAATGCTGCTGCGCAACGGCGGCGGCGTTGGGAAATCACTTTCCTGATTCGGACCATAGGACTCGTGTTTCGGGCGTGTCAACGTCGCGTCACATATGAGAACCGGTTCACATACGTGGTCTGTAGGATTGCTTTTCAGTGGTGTTCGAATAGTCTTTTCGGGCGATTGATTCGAGGTTGTGGAGAATAGTGTCGAATGAATTCGACGGGGGTGGGCGGCGCGGGTTCACGTCAGGTGTCGAGCAGGCTCGCCCACAGCGCGTCGTCGCGCAGCAGTTCGGGACCTCGACCCGGTCGGCGAACACCCCGCGGCGCCAGGGGCGTGGCGTACTGGACCAGACCCGGCTGGAGACATTCATCCCCCTGTTCGACGTTGAGCAACTGAAGTTGCTCAACGTCTTCCCGAACCTGCCGGCCAGGAATTCGTGCGGGATCAGGATTGTCTTGGCACTGGGCGAACGCCTGGCCGGACCCGGCGACTGTTTTCCACGCGCTCTGGCGCCCTTGCTGCACAGGCCGTTCGGCATCATCCAGTTCGTCGTCCGGCTACACGACTGCAGCGTTCGCGCGACCATCAGCACCCAGATACCGCCCCTGGCATGATCGATGATCCACATCGCGATGGCAGGTACGGCGATTCGTTCGACGTCATATTCGACCGGGGAGGTCAGTGTCCGCTTGCTCGACCGAACGTGCGAAGCCTTCCTAGCAGCTGCCGTCCGACTCCCTCAGACCCGTGTTGGCGCCCGCCGTGCGGCCAACGATGTTCGGCACGCAGTTGGCTTGGTCGAGGGTGAAGTTGTAGGGCACGGAGACGGTGGTGGTGGACTTGACCTCGGGACCGGCGGGCTTGTGATCGCTGCTCGGGGCGGACCACGTCACGTTGTCGAAGACGTTGCCGCTGACCTGCCAGTAGCCGGCCTCGGTGGTGTAGAAGGTGCCGAGGACGTCATGGGAGTTCTTGAAGTAGTTGTTGTCCACTTTGGCCTTGGCGCCGGCCCGGGAGTTGATGCCGGACTCGTTGAGGCTCACGTAGTGGTTGTTGTACATGTGGGCGATGCCGCCCCGCAGCAAAGGCGCCCGGGAGTCGATGTTCTCGTAGAGGTTGTGGTGGTAGGTGATGAACCCGTTCGAGCGGTCGCTCTCACTGGACCCGACGAGCCCGCCGCGACCGGAGTTGCGCAGGGTGCTGTAGGACAGGGTGACGTACTGGGTGTTGTTCTTCATGTCGAACAGGCCGTCGAAGCCTTCCGACTCACCGCCCGACGCAAGAAGGTTGACGTGGTCGACCCAGACGTTGCGGACGTTGCTCTCCATCCCGATGGCGTCGCCGCCGTTGGACGTGGGAGAGCCCGACTTCTTGACGTTTCGGACGGTCACGTTCCGGATGATGATGTTGCGGGACTCGCGGATGTGGATGCCCAGCTGGTCGAAGACGGCTCCGCCGCCGACGCCGATGATGGTGACGTTGCTGATCCGCTTGAGCTCGATCACGCCGGCAGCGGTTTCGCAGCTGTTGCCCGAGACCTTGGCGGTGTTGCCGTGGTTGATCGTGCCCGAGACCTCGATGATGATCGGCGTGCTGCTGCTCGCCCGGCTGCACAGGGCCTGGTGGATCTGGGTTCCCGTGGTGGCCTGGACCGTCGCCCCACCCTGGCCGCCGGTGGTGCCGCCGTTCTGGGAGGCGTAGCCGGTCGCGTCACCGGCCGCCGCCGACGCCGGTGACATCGCCAGCACCGCGCTGGTCGAGGTCGCGACGGCCAACGCGGCCACGACTGCGGGGATCCGCCATGCGACTGATCGTTTCATTTCGTCTCCTGCGTCTTCGAAGGTGGACGGGTGTGGTCGCACTCGCGGCGGTGTGCTCGGTCGGTACTTTCAAGCAGACTGACGCCCCTGCCGCGCCGGGTTGATCACCGCTGGGCGACGTCGGTGGTCGAACTCGAGGTGGAGGCGGCGGTAATACCGGCGGAAAGCCGTGATTCGCTTTGTCGCACTTGTCCGTACGCAGATTCTTGCGTCGCCTCCTTGTGAGCAGGACTGTCTGACGGATTCCCAGCGACTTATCGCGGTGGCGGCGTCGCTGGGAACGCTCCCAGCGAGTATTGCGCAACGTTGCATTACTGGCAATAAAATTCACGGTTATGAACACCGCGCGCCTTGATCAAGCGAGCGCGACGTGACTTCCCGGCGACCACCTCGCTGATTCATGGATATGAATAAGGGTCTGCAGGGCATTAACTTGCTGATTCGCCCCTTCAGTGTCGAGGCGATGCTGGGCGTGGTTGCCTGCGAGGAGGCCCGCTCCGCTGTGTGGGCGGGTGATTGCGGGAGAGGTGAGGTGCCCACGAGAAGCTCGGTGACTCGACCCTCACTCTGCTGGCGGTCATGGAGTAACGGCACCCTGGTCGAGTTCCGGCAACATGGCTTGATTCGGCGCCCGGCGTTTTCGACGCCACTGCAGACCAGGTCGCCGAAGCTCAGGCGATCGCGCCGATCGTGTACTTGTGGCACATGTAGACCTCGCCCGCCGGTAGATGATCGACTGATCGACGAACTCGCTGCCAAGGCATCGTTGCGTGCCTTCTTCCGCTCGGCGGTTCGTGAGTTATCGAACTGTCCCTGGCGTGGTACGGGTGGGCGATCATTCGGGTGATATCGACCTGCGCCGCTGAGGCTGCCTTTGAGCTGGAATCCCTGGGTTTTCGCGTTTTGAATCGAATGGGTAGTGTCGTTCGACTCAAGTGGTCGAATGTTGACGTGGGTCTTGTTGAAGGGTTGTCGATCACCTTCCTCGCAGGAGAATTTCCGCATCGCATCGATCCTGTGTCGCTCGAAAAGGTTGCGGTCGATGCCTGTCTGCAATGGGAGGACTATGGGAGGAAATTGGGAGAGGTCAAGGTATGGCAACAGGATCGAGCTGCGCTCAAGTGCATCCAACTGCGCCGTCGCGATCTGTTATTTTGCGTTTCTGTAGGTCGGGTTGCTATCTGGCTCACCCTGGGGGTCAAGGGGTCGCAGGTTCAAATCCTGTCGTCCCGACGGTCTGAATCAGCCCGCTGATTCTGGGTGAAAGCCCAGGTCGGCGGGTTTTTTCGTGGGCTCCTTTCGATCTTGAAGTGACTGTCCATAGTCGTCTGTACTGGTCGGTAACCCGGTGTTTGGGAGGATTTTGGGAGAATCGGTTCGCGCGGGGCGAAATGGGGTCGCGTTGCCTAAAGCGAATCGTGTCCTCCGTTCGGGTGTTCCTCCGGGCCGTGCGCGGCGATCGGTCTTGATCGAAGTACAAACAAAATCACTCCTGTGGCGCAAGAGAGCAGTGCGACCGCCAATGCCCCACGATCATCCGCCTGCGCGGTGGCGAAAGCCCACCATTGCGTTCCGATTCCTCCCTCCGAGGTGTAACGCAGACGGGCGTCGAACAGCAGGCAGGACATCAGGTAGAACAGCGGGAGGATCCAGCTGCGGGTTGCTCCCGCGACAGCGGCCGTCGCAAGAGCCATCCCGGTCAGGCCTGCGAG
>NZ_JAJCXE010000049.1:0-6079 GCF_021056325.1 Lentzea sp. CC55
GCGTCGAGGACCATGCTGTTCGCGAGGCGGTCCAGCGTCCGGGCGGCGGCGTACCAGGGTACCGAGGCCGCGACCACCGAGACGACCACGAGCACCGCGCCGAACGCGTAGGTGCCGCGGCGGCGGCGGAACCTGTTGCGGCGGAACGGGTCCTCGACGAACCGCTTGGACAGCGCGGCGAGCGCGAAGCTCAGCACGGCGGCGGCGAGCATCTCCTTCCCGGACAGCCGCTCGTTGTCGCTCAGTTCGAGCATCACGACGATGACCGGCCAGTGCCACAGGTAGAGGCTGTAGGAGATGTCGCCGGTGTAGCGGACCGGCGCGACGCCGAGCAGGCGCCCGAGCAGCGTCCCGGTGGCGACGAGCATCGCCGCCGTGCCGAGCACCGGCACCGCGGCCACCCAGCCGGGGAACCGCAGGTCGGTCGTGTAGTGCACGGCGCTGAACGCCACCGCGGCGAACCCCAGCCAGCCGAGCAGCTCCCGGGCCGCGCGGGGCAGCGAGACGCGGTGCAGCACCATCGCGGCCAGGCCGCCGATGCCGAGCTCCCACATGCGTGTCGGCGTCACGAAGTACGCGGCGCCGTGGTCGACGCGGGCGTAGACCACGGAGAAGACGAACGACGCCACCGTGACGAGTGCGACGGCGACCACGGCGTACCGCGCCGTGCGACCACCGAGGCGGCGGGCGAGCGCGGCGACCGCGATCAGCAGCAGCGGGATGACGAGGTAGAACTGCTCCTCGACCGCGAGCGACCAGTAGTGCTGGACCGGGGAGGCGTCGGCGGTGGCGTGCCCGTAGTCGTTGGACAGCACCGCGAGCAGCCAGTTCTGGGCGTTCAGGGCGGAGCCGACGACCTCGCGCATGATCTTCGGCCACTGCGACCGCGGGAGCAGCAGCACAACGGCGGCGACGACGGCCAGCAGCGTGGCGGTGGCGGCGGGCAGCAGACGGCGGATGCGGCGGGCGTAGAAGTCGCGCAGGCTCACGGTGCCGGTGCGGCGCAGCTCCGAGGTGAGCGTGCCGATGATGAGGAAGCCCGAGATGACGAAGAAGACGTCGACGCCGACGAAACCGCCCGGCAGCCACGACGGGCGCAGGTGGTAGAGCAGCACGATGCCGACGGCCAGTGCGCGCAGGCCCTGGATGTCGCCTCTCAGCGCGTGCCGAGGGCGCGGTGCCGGGTCGAGCGCCGGGGACGGGCGCTCGGCGGACAAGGTCGCCACAGGTGACTCCTGGTTGCGGAGGTCTGCGGACCGGGTCCGCGTTCGAGGCGCGGAGATTAACCCGAATGTGCAACCAGGGCCCAAGTTGATGTACGGATTGTGACCGAGTCGATCTGACCTGCGGCCTCAGTCGATCATGTGACCTGACGGCCCGCCCACACGGCCAGCTGGGCCCGCGACCGCAGCCCCAGCTTCGACCTCGCGTGGGTCACGTGACGGGCGACGGTGTGCGGCGAGATCCCCAGCCGCTGTCCGATCTGCCGGTTCGTCAGCCCTTCCGCCACCAGCGTCGCCACGTGCCGCTCGCGGGCGGAGATCGCGTCGTCGGCGTCCCCGGCGACCGGCTGGGCGGTCAGGCCGTGGGAGACGGCCTGCGCCAGCGACATCCGCTCGCCGGTCGACTCCGCGGCGCGCAGCCGGGCGGCGGGGATCCGGGCGCGGCACACGGCGCGGGCCTCGTCGAGCAGGTCCTGCCAGTAGGGCTCGGCACGGAAGTCGTAGCGGGTGCGGACGACGGAGGCGGCGGTCAGCAGGGAGAGCGCGCGTTCGTCGTCGGAGCCCGTGCCGACCAGGGCCAGCGCGAGCCCTTCGAGGTCGTGGTACTGGTCCGCGGGGTGTTCGGAGCCGACGACGAGGCCTTCGCGGAACACCTGGCCGGCCTCGTCGCGGTTCCCCTGGATGCTCCGCTCGCTCCGCCGCCGAACGGCCTAATCAGGGCCTGTTTCTCTGGCTCGATCAAGAGATCCGCACTATCCCTGTGACCAGGGACGCAGTTCGGCAGATAGGGTGGGCTTGTTCCTGCCCAAGCTGAACGCAAGGAGTCAGTCGTGACGGTTCGTGTAGGTGTCAACGGTTTCGGTCGGATCGGGCGCAACTTCTTCCGCGCCGTGAGGGCCGGCGGCCACGACATCGAGATCGTCGCGTTCAACGACCTCGGTGACGTCGCCACCATGGCCCACCTGCTGAAGTACGACAGCATCCTCGGTCGTCTGGACGCCGACGTGCAGGTCACCGACGAGGGCATCTCCGTCGACGGCAAGGTCATCAAGGCCCTCGCCGAGCGCAACCCGGGCGCTCTGCCCTGGAAGGACCTCGGCGTCGACGTCGTGGTCGAGTCGACCGGCTTCTTCACCGACGCCACCAAGGCCCGCGCGCACGTGGACGAGGGCGGCGCCAAGAAGGTCATCATCTCCGCGCCGGCCAAGAACGAGGACCTGACGGTCGTCATCGGCGCCAACGAGGAGAAGTTCGACGGTTCGCAGACGATCATCTCGAACGCGTCCTGCACCACCAACTGCCTCGCGCCGCTGGCCAAGGTCCTCAACGACAGCTTCGGCATCGAGCAGGGCCTCATGACCACGATCCACGCGTACACGCAGGACCAGAACCTGCAGGACGCGCCGCACAGCGACCTCCGCCGTGCCCGCGCCGCCGCGCTGAACATCGTGCCGACCTCGACGGGTGCCGCCAAGGCCATCGGCCTGGTGCTGCCGGAGCTCAAGGGCAAGCTCGACGGCTACGCGCTGCGCGTGCCGATCCCCACCGGCTCGGCCACCGACCTGACCGTCACGCTCAAGCGCGAGGTCACCGTCGACGAGATCAACGCCGCGTACAAGGCCGCCGCCGAGGGCCCGCTGGCCGGCATCCTCAAGTACTCGACCGACCCGATCGTGTCGGCCGACATCGTCACCGACCCGCACTCGTGCATCTACGACGCGCCGCTGACCAAGGTGATCGGCAACCAGGTCAAGGTCGTCGGCTGGTACGACAACGAGTGGGGCTACTCCAACCGCCTCGCGGACCTGGTCAAGCTCGTCGCCTCGAAGATCTGAGTCCGGGAGCGAGTGCGTTGAAGACTCTCAGCGACCTGCTCGCCGAGGGTGTCGCGGGTCGGCGCGTGCTGGTGCGCGCCGACCTGAACGTCCCCCTCGACGGAGACAAGATCACCGACGACGGCCGCGTCCGCGCGTCGGTCCCGACGATCAAGGCCCTCGCCGACGCGGGTGCCCGCGTGGTCGTCACCGCTCACCTCGGCCGCCCCAAGGGCGAGCCGGACCCGAAGTTCTCGCTCGCCCCGGCCGCCGCCCGCCTCGGTGAGCTGCTCGGCACCGAGGTCGCGCTGGCGTCGGACCTCGTCGGCCCGTCCGCCACGTCCGTGGTCGGCGCGCTGACCGACGGCGGCGTCGTGATGCTGGAGAACGTCCGCTTCGACGCCCGGGAGACCTCGAAGGTCGACGCGGAGCGCGAGGAGCTGGCCGAGGAGCTCGCGTCGTTCGCGGACGCGTTCGTGTCCGACGGCTTCGGCGTCGTGCACCGCAAGCAGGCCTCGGTCTACGACGTCGCGAAGAAGCTGCCCGCGTACGTCGGCGGTCTCGTCGAAGCCGAGCTCGGCGTGCTGCGCAAGCTCACCGACGACCTGGAGCGCCCGTACGTCGTCGCGCTCGGCGGCTCGAAGGTGTCCGACAAGCTCGGCGTCATCGCGAACCTGCTGACCAAGGTCGACAAGCTCCTCATCGGCGGCGGCATGGCGTACACGTTCCTCAAGGCCCAGGGCCACGAGGTCGGCACGTCGCTGCTGCAGGAAGACCAGCTCGACCAGGTCAAGGGCTTCCTCGCGGAGGCGGAGAAGCGCGGCGTCGAGCTCGTGCTGCCGGTCGACGTGCTGGTCACGGCCGAGTTCGGCAACCCCGAGCACGACGTCGTCGGCACCGACGCGATCCCCGCCGACAAGATGGGCCTCGACATCGGCCCGAAGTCGCGCGAGCTGTTCGCCTCGAAGCTGGCCGACGCCAAGACCGTGTTCTGGAACGGCCCGATGGGCGTCTTCGAGATCGAGACCTACGCCGGCGGCACCCGTGCCGTCGCGGAGGCCCTGGTCGAGTCCGAGGCGTTCACCGTCGTCGGCGGTGGCGACTCCGCCGCGGCCGTGCGCGCGCTCGGTCTGCCCGAGGACGGTTTCTCGCACATCTCCACCGGTGGTGGCGCGTCCCTCGAGTTCCTGGAGGGCAAGGAACTCCCCGGCATCAGCGTTTTGGAGTCCTGATGGCAGCCCGGCTCCCGCTCATCGCGGGCAACTGGAAGATGAACCTCAACCACCTCGAGGCGATCGGTCTCGTGCAGAAGATCGCCTTCTCCCTGCCGGAGAAGTACTTCGCCAAGGTCGAGGTGGCCGTTCTTCCCCCGTTCGTCGACATCCGCAGCATCCAGACGCTGGTCGACGGCGACAAGCTGCTGATCAAGTACGGCGCGCAGGACATCTCGCGGCACGACTCCGGCGCCTACACCGGTGAGGTGTCCGGCCCGATGCTCGCGAAGCTCGGCTGCCACTACGTGGTCGTCGGGCACTCCGAGCGCCGCGAGTACCACGGCGAGACGGACGCGATCGTCAACGCCAAGGTCAAGGCGGCGCTGAAGGTCGACGTCACCCCGATCTTCTGCTTCGGCGAGAAGCTGGACGTCCGCGAGGCCAAGGGTCACCTGGAGCTCGTGCGCCAGCAGCTGGAGGACGGCCTCAAGGGCTTCACCGCCG
This sequence comes from Lentzea sp. CC55, assembly GCF_021056325.1. Taxonomy (NCBI): domain Bacteria; kingdom Bacillati; phylum Actinomycetota; class Actinomycetes; order Pseudonocardiales; family Pseudonocardiaceae; genus Lentzea; species Lentzea sp. CC55. Next base: position 4,756 of record NZ_JAJCXE010000049.1, read on the forward strand.
AGCAGGTCGCCAAGATCGTGTTCGCGTACGAGCCGGTCTGGGCCATCGGCACCGGCAAGACCGCCTCCTCGGCCGACGCGCAGGAGGTGTGCTCGCTGGTCCGGTCGTTCGTGGCGGAGAAGTACGGCGAGGAGACCGCTGCCGTCGTCCGCGTGCTCTACGGCGGTTCGGTGAAGTCGTCCAACATCAGTGAGCTGATCGGGCAGAAGGACATCGACGGCGCTCTCGTCGGCGGCGCCAGCCTGCAGGCCGACGAGTTCACCAAGCTGTGCGCTCTGGCTGCCGGCGGGCCTCTGCCCTAGGTTGATCACAGGTGCCGACCGCTCGCCCTGGTCCGCCTCCTCCGGTGTCCCGCTGACCACCGCAGGAGACGGCTAAGGTGGGCGGTCAGCGCGTCTGAACCCTTAATCCCACTGGTTGCACACGTTCGGCAGTCGAACAGGTACTCTATGGCGTCGGCTGCCTGACAGCGAGGAAGAAATGATCCTGTTCCTGCAGATCCTGTTGATCGTCTCCAGCGTGCTGCTGGTGCTGCTCGTGCTGCTGCACCGCGGCCGGGGCGGTGGCCTTTCCTCGCTGTTCGGCGGCGGTATGCAGTCGAGTCTGTCCGGTTCCTCCGTTGTCGAGAAGAACCTCGACCGCCTGACGTTGTTCGTCGGCGCGATCTGGGTCATCGCCATCGTGGGCATCGGGCTGCTGATCAAGCTCCCCGGAGCCTGATCTTCCGTTCAGCGGCAGAAGCCCTCAGGGGCTTGGGGTAACCACTTGGTGGGGGTGTAACGGTCGATGTCTGGTGGTAACGCGATTCGCGGTACCCGCGTCGGCGCAGGCCCGATGGGTGAATCGGAGCGCGGCGAGTCCGCGCCCCGTCGTCGGGTGTCGTACTGGTGCGCGAACGGTCACGAGTCTCGGCCTTCCTTCGCGGTCGACGCGGAGATCCCGGAGAACTGGGACTGCCCGCGTTGCGGCCTGCCGGCAGGTCGTGACGAGCAGACGCCACCCGCGCCTCCGCGCAACGAGCCGTACAAGACGCACCTTGCGTACGTGAAGGAGCGGCGCTCCGACGCGGACGGCGAGGCGATCCTCGAAGAGGCTCTCGCCAAGCTCCGCCGTCAGCGCGAAGAGCCGTAAGCCTGGCTCGCGGAGCAACTCGGATCCACGTGAAGGGCCCCCTCTACTGCGGAGAGGGGGCCCTTCACGTGGATCCGGGGGGAGACGGACGCGCTGCCGGTCCGGCTAGGGCGTGTCCTGCGGATCTTTCTCATGATCGTGTGCAGATGATGGTGTGTGGTCGGACGTGGTGAGCTGACGGACAAGGCCTGGG
>NZ_JAJCXE010000050.1:0-7024 GCF_021056325.1 Lentzea sp. CC55
GTCACCGTGACGACCGCGGAGGCGCTGCGGGACTACGTCGGGCGCAAGGAGCCCTACGTCATCTCGGTGTCCGGTCGCATCGAGGTCGACGGCATGCTGACCGTCGTCGCGAACAAGACGATCTTCGGGATCGGCTCCACCGCCGAGATCACCGGCGGTGGGCTGCAACTGGGCTCGACCACCCGTCCCGGCAACAACGTGATCATCCGCAACCTGCGCTTCACCGACGCCTCGGACGACTCCATCAGCGTCACCAACTCCGCGCACCACGTGTGGATCGACCACTGCGACCTGTCGCGCGGCTTCGACGGCCTGCTCGACATCAAGCGGCAGTCCGACTACGTCACGGTGTCGTGGAACCACTTCCACGACCACAGCAAGGCCGCGCTGCTGGGCCACTCCGACAGCTACACCGCCGACCGCGGCAAGCTGCGCGTCACCTACCACCACAACTTCTTCGACCGCACCGACCAGCGGCACCCGCGCGTGCGGTTCGGCGAGCCCGTTCACGTCTACAACAACTACTACCGCGGCAACTCCCTCTACGGCGTCGCGTCCACAGAGGACGCCGGGGTGCTGGTCGAGGCCAACTACTTCGAGAACGTCGCCCACCCGGTCCTGTCCGGCTACGACAAGAGCGGACCGGGCCGCGTGGTGGAGCGCGGCAACGTCTACGTCGGCTCCGGTACCCCGCAGACCCTCGGCACCGTCGTCGAACCCCGCACCTACTACGCCTACTCGCTCGACCACGCCGCCGACGTACCAGCGCTCGTCACCGCGGGCGCGGGCGTCGGCCGAGTCCAACGGAGGACTTCATGAGGAGGACAAGCGCTTTCGCGCTCGCCGCGGTGCTCGTCGGCGGTGCCACGCCGGTGGCCACCGCGCCCGCGTCCGCCGCCGAGGCCGCGCCCATCGGGTTCGCCTCGGTGACGGCACTCGGCCAGAGCGGGACCACCGGCGGCGCCGGAGGACCGGAGGTCACGGTCTCCACGGCGGCCGACTTCACCGCCGCCATCAAGGCCGACGGCCCGCGCGTGGTCCGCGTGCAGGGCATGATCACGTTGGCGGCCGGCATGTACGACGTCTCCTCGGACAAGACGGTCATCGGCGTCGGCGCGAACTCCGGCATCACCGGCGGCGGGCTGAACATCGGCCTGCCGGTCAGCTCGGTGACCACGCCCCCGGCGAACGCCGTGCACAACGTGATCATCCGCAACCTGGTGTTCCGCAACGCCAGCGACGACTCGATCAACGTGCAGATGTTCTCCCACCACGTCTGGATCGACCACAACGACCTGTCCACCGGCAAGGACGGCCTGATCGACATCAAGCGCGGGTCCAGCTACGTGACCGTGTCGTGGAACCACACCCACCACCACACCAAGAACATGCTGCTCGGCCACGACGACGGCAACGCCGCACAGGACACCGGCCACCTCAAGGTGACCTACCACCACAACTTCTTCGACCGGACGCCGCAACGCAACCCGCGCACCCGCTTCGGCAACCCGGTCCACGTGTTCAACAACTACTACATCGCCAACAGCGACACGGGCGTCGCCTGCCAGAACAAGTCCGGCTGCTGGGTCGAGGGCAACTACTTCGAGAACGTCGAGGAGCCCATGACGAACAGCTACGCGGGCCCGAAGGGCAGCATCGTCGAGCGGGACAACGTCTACGTCAACAGCGGCAAACCGGTGGTGGGCGGCAGCGTGGAGGACCCGCGCGGCTACTACGCCTACACCCTGGACACTCCGGCGAACGTGAAAGCGCTGGTAACCCAGGGCGCGGGAACCGGCAAGATCTGAGCGGCGGCCAGGTCGTCCGGGGCGGACAGGAACGGGAAGTGCGACGTCGGCAGCTTCACGACCGTGGTCGCACGGGCCGAGACGGCGTCGATCTCCTCGACGAAGCGGCGCTGCAACGAGGGCAGAAAGACCCGGTCGCCGGTGCAACGACGCACATGTGAGACACCTGGCCGTAGCGTCTCGTTGACAAGGACTAAAGCTTGTGACCTGCCCTACTGGATGGGTTCCAGAGTTGTTGGCTAACTGGCGGCTTGTTCGAGAGGCTGTGCACTGTGCGTACCCCGCCGAGTTCCGAGCGCGTGCCGTCGCGCTTGTTCGAGCTCGCAGAGAACAGAAGCAGACCGCGGTGGACCTCGGTATCCATTCGGCGACGCTGTCGAAATGGGTCAAGCAGGATCGCGCTCGCCCAAGAGGTTCTACCCAGTGATCGACAGACTTGCCGACGCCGGGATCCCCATTGACCGATGCTGCCGCGTCCTCGGAGTCGCCAGACAGAACTACTACAAAGCCACACGAACTCCGACGACGCCGACCGAGCTACGACGCCGCTGGCCGACCGGCGTGATACGCGAAGTGCACGTCGCCTCACGCGGCACCTACGGCCATCGACGGATCCACGCCGAACTCACTTTGGGCATGGGCATGGGCGTCTGCGAACGCACTGTCTGGCAGCTGATGAACCAGGCCGGCATCCACGGACTTCCCGGGCCGGCACGGGTCAAACAGCTCCGCGGCGTCGCCACCGCCGGCGACCTGGTGAACCGCAAGTTCCACCGACTGAAACCGAACGAACTGTGGGTCACCGACATCACCCAGCACAGGACGAGAGAGGGATGGCTCTACTGCGCGGCCGTTCTGGGCGCGTTCAGCCGTCGGATCGTGGGCTGGTCTATCGACTCCACACAGGACTCAACCCTGGTCGTCAACGCACTCGACATGGCCATCCGCAACCGGCACCCCGGGCCCGGCGGCATCGTCCACGCCGACCACGGAACCCAGTTCACCTCCTGGGTCTTCGGCGAGAAGATCCGCTCAGCCGGACTGCTGCCATCCTTCGGAAGCGGCGGCGACGGACTCGACAACGCGATGATGGAATCCTTCTGGTCATCGATGCAGATCGAGCTGCTGAACCGTCAACGATGGAAGACCCGCGTAGAGCTGGCCAACGCGATCTTCGACTACATCGAGATCTTCCACAACCGCCGCCGACGGCACTCCGCCCTCGGCTACCTCACCCCAATCGAGTACGAACTACGCTCGGACCACGACGCCATCGCCGCTGCCAGTTAGCCACAACGACTGGAACCCTGCCGGTGGGGCAGGTCACCACTGTCACCTACTCGTGCAGCAGACCCGTGCGGTTGGATGCGCTTGAGCGCAGCTCGATCCTGTTGCCACACTTTGACTTCTCCCGATTTCCTCCCATCTTCCTCGCACGACGGGTCCATGTCGATCGCCGCGGGCGTCGAATGCCTGTGCGTGGTTCAAGGGAGCAGAGTTGTCACCGACACCAAAATTGCTGCGGCGACGGCATCTCTCTCATCGACATGGCTTGATCGACGAGCGCAGCAATGCGGGCTGGCGCCTGCCGCACCCGCGGCGGTGACGCGGGGCGTGACGCTGTGGACGGGGCCCGGCCGCGTTCGCAGCGCCTTGTGTGTCACGTCCGCGTGTACGTTCGCCTGTCGCAGGGCATCCGGTCCGTTGTCGACCTCGTGAAGGCGGTTCGGGTGGATCCATGGCGTGACAGGCTTCGTGTGGCGGTGGTCGTTCATCCGGTCGCCGCGGTGGACCACTCCGGATTGCGGGACCTCATATCTCGTACCGCCCGGGACCGCGGCTGGTGCGAGCCGCAGTGGTTCGAGACCACCTGTGACGATGCCGGGACGGGGGTGACGGCACTCGCCCTGCGCGACCACCCGCGGTTGGTTTTGGCGTGTGGTGGAGACGGCACGGTGAACGCGGTGGCCGCCGGGCTGGCGCACACCGGGGTGGCGATGGGGATCGTGCCGATCGGCACGGGGAACCTCGTGGCCCGGAACCTGGGAATCGGCAGTGGGGTGGAGGACGCCGTCACGTCGGCGTTCGACGGGGCGGACCGCCGCGTCGACATGGGCCTGCTGGACGGACGCCCTTTCGTCGGCATGGCTGGGATCGGTCTGGACGCGGAGATGGTCCGCGACACCTCGCCCAGGATGAAGCGCCTGCTGGGGTGGCCCGCATATGTACCGGCGGTTCTCAAGGGTCTGAGGTCGGGCGCCAGTCGGGTGACCGTCCGGTTGGACGACGGCCGCTGGCTGACCCGCCGCGTGCTCGGGGCTGTCGTCGGCAACATAGGCGCCTTGCAGGGCGGTGTTTCCCTCCTGCCGGAGGCAGATCCCGGCGATGGACTCCTGGACTTGGCGTTGCTGCGTGACGTGCGCGCCAGGGGTTGGCTGGTCACGGCGGGGCGCCTGATCGGTTCGCGCCGGGTGGACGGGCCGGCGGTGGAGCGGTTCCGGTTCCGGCGCTTGGAGTTGCGCAGCAGCCGCACCAAGCCGTTCGAGGTCGACGGAGAAGTCTGCGGGACAACCAGATCGCTGAAGGTCGAGGTGAACCCCGGAGCGCTCGTCGTCAAGGTGCCGGCATGAACTCGACGCCCCGGTCCGAGAACTGTCGTCGGTCGCTGGCTGTGATCCGCATTCCGGACGACTTGGGAGTGCTGGTGCGGTTGCTGCGCGAGCGTGACGACCTGCGCGTGGTGAGATGCGGAGCCCTCATGCGCGACCGACCACCTCGTTCGCCCGGTTCATCGACACCGAGGTCTCAAAGCTCGTCCTCGCAGGAGCCTGAACCCGCCTCACCGCAGATCGACAGGACCGTCTCAGCTGAGTCATCCATGAATACCGTCATGCCGCTTAACCTCCACGGATGCAGTTTCGGCACGCACAACGTCACCGATCGCCGACATCCCACCCGAGTACTGCCTGCTCTACGTCATCGCCGCCCCACGCTGCCCCGGACCAGGACTGAACCGTGCTCGCCGCGATCGGCAAAGTCGAGACCGACCACAAGCGCCTCAAGCCCGCGGCGTGACCGAGGGCGAGAATCTCGCCGGTGTCGGCGGACCGATGCATTTCCTCGCCCCGACTTTCGACGGCGTCTTCGTCAAACACCAGATCCCGCCAGACGGCGCGAATCCGCCTCGCGGTGCAACCCGCACGACGCCGTCCACGCCGTTGCCGGCGTCACCCGCGTCGGCTGCAACGCCATCACCCTCGCAGCGATCAACTACACCTGCGGTCAAAGGGGTCTACCGTACGTGTGGGGTGGCGACGGCCCCGACGGTGGCCATATGGGCTTCGACTGCTCCGGTCTGACCAAGGCCGCCTACGCCACTGCTGGAGTGACCTGCCGCGCGCCGCCCAGACCCAGCTCGACGCGGGTCCGCGCGTCCCGGCCGGGCAGGCGTTGTTGCCGAGCGGCCCGTCTTCTACGGCACACCAGGCAACATCCACCACGTCGCCTCTACATCGGCGGCGGACTCATGATGAACGCCCCGACCTTCGGCCACCGTGCAGATCGACAACTACCGTCACAACAGCGACGGCTACGCCGGGGCAATCCGCCCGGCGGCCTTATCGTGCAGTGAAGGGCGGCGCGTTCCTGCTTGGCACCACGTCGAACTCCGCCCCTGCCGGCGTGGCGCCAGTGGAACGTCCCGCTCGTGGCGTCCGGCCCACATCGTTCGCGGCCGGCCGGGGGAATTCTCCGGGTCAGCCTGCCTGTCATCCGATGTGCGTTCAGTGCGTTTCTCTCCGGCCGCAGGGGGTCGATCAGTAGGCTGGGCGTGCAGTGAGAGGAGTGTGATGAGTTACTCCACCCCCTTCAGGCGGGAAGACGATTTTTACCGCAAGAAGCGGAAAGAAGACGCCTCGGTTGTCGCCCAAGCACGGCAAGCGGCGGAGCAGCTCCCCACACCACCGCCTAAGGACGACACCGTCGTCTCACGGCCGCAACGCCAAGAGGAGCAGACGGCTGCAGCTGCGCCGCCCGTACTCGAACTTCTCCTCCACCACGAGGAAGAGCGAGCAGCAGCGCGGTCCTCCGGCGATCTGCGGCTCGCAACCAGCGCACTCGTCGGGGTCGTCCGCGACCTCGACGTGTTGCTGGACGGCGTGGAGCGCTACTTGCGCCAGACCGGCCGTGGCAGGGCACGGCAGCGCGTGCGGGATGCCATGCCACATCTCGTGGCGATCTCCGCGGTCGCCGCTCTGCCCTTGGCGGAAGTAGGCGAGTTCCTCGACCTCCCACCTGACCGCGTCGAGGCCGTGCTAACCTCGTTGGCCCGGCACGGCGGCATCAGCCCCGCCCAACGGCAAAAAGCGCTGGAGCAGATCAGGTGGCTGCGCGGCCAGTTGCAGCAGGTGATGGTCACCGAAGACCACTCGTTGCTCGATCGGCTGCTGGCTTTCGTGTCCAAGTTCGTCCTGCTCGGGATCATCGCCCTCGCCTCGGCGGCCTCGGGCGCGTTCGCCGTGGGTGAATCAGTGGTCAAGGAAGTCATCAAGACCGGGGTCATCGCGCTGGTCGCCGCCGCCTTGCAGATGGGCGCCGACCGCGTGCTGACGGAACACACCAAGCAGAGCCGGCACAGCGCCGCACGAGAAGCACACGCTGCACTGCTCGCGGAACTGTCCACGGCGAGCGCACTGTGGGAGGCTCCTGCCTACGATGGAGAGCACGTTGTCATTCGTATGCGATTAGCAGTACGCATGTGTGCGGTGCGGGTCGCGTCGATCCCGCTGAAGTGGCAGGACAAGTGGCGGTACTGGGACTTGCTCGACGAGCTTGCCGCGGCGCTGAACAAGGACACGCCGGACGGCTTTCGGGTTCAGCTGCGGAAGATCACCACGCTCAGTCCACCCGCCTGAACACCGGGAGACCCCCGCCAGTCGATCAATCCCGCAAGCGCACTGGTCTTCCAGGCAGCCGACGTGCCGGCCTGATGCTGACCAACAGGCCACTCGGGCGAGCGAGTAGCACGGCCGCTGGCCAAGTACCACACCGATCAAGTCGCGCGGAAACGCCAGGTGTCATGCGTTCACATCTGCTCATGGTCGCGCGAAACGTAACGGGCATGAGCGGTCCGGGTTCCTCCATGCCCGCACCGACCTTGGCGGTGAAGATCTGCCCGAACGGGTTGACCGGCTGGTACTGCTGACCGACAAGGTATC
>NZ_JAJCXE010000051.1:0-1200 GCF_021056325.1 Lentzea sp. CC55
GGCCGCAGAGACCAGCGAGAAGCGACTGTTTACTAAAAACACAGGTCCATGCGAAGTCGCAAGACGATGTATATGGACTGACGCCTGCCCGGTGCTGGAACGTTAAGGGGACCGGTTAGTCACTTCGGTGGCGAAGCTGAGAACTTAAGCGCCAGTAAACGGCGGTGGTAACTATAACCATCCTAAGGTAGCGAAATTCCTTGTCGGGTAAGTTCCGACCTGCACGAATGGCGTAACGACTTCTCGACTGTCTCAACCGCAGGCCCGGCGAAATTGCATTACGAGTAAAGATGCTCGTTACGCGCGGCAGGACGGAAAGACCCCGGGACCTTTACTATAGCTTGGTATTGGTGTTCGATTCGGCTTGTGTAGGATAGGTGGGAGACTGTGAAGCGGCCACGCCAGTGGTTGTGGAGTCATCGTTGAAATACCACTCTGGTCGTATTGGATGTCTAACCTCGGTCCGTGATCCGGATCAGGGACAGTGCCTGGTGGGTAGTTTAACTGGGGCGGTTGCCTTCCCAAAGAGTAACGGAGGCGCTCAAAGGTTCCCTCAGCCTGGTTGGCAATCAGGTGTCGAGTGCAAGTGCACAAGGGAGCTTGACTGTGAGACTGACGGGTCGAGCAGGGACGAAAGTCGGAACTAGTGATCCGGCCATGGCTTGTGGAAGCGTGGTCGCTCAACGGATAAAAGGTACCCCGGGGATAACAGGCTGATCTTCCCCAAGAGTCCATATCGACGGGATGGTTTGGCACCTCGATGTCGGCTCGTCGCATCCTGGGGCTGGAGTAGGTCCCAAGGGTTGGGCTGTTCGCCCATTAAAGCGGTACGCGAGCTGGGTTTAGAACGTCGTGAGACAGTTCGGTCCCTATCCGCCGCGCGCGTAGGATACTTGAGGAAGGCTGTCCCTAGTACGAGAGGACCGGGACGGACGGACCGCTGGTGTGCCAGTTGTTCTGCCAAGAGCATTGCTGGTTGGCTACGTTCGGAAGGGATAACCGCTGAAGGCATCTAAGCGGGAAGCTCGTTCCAAGATGAGGTATCCCACCCTTCGTGGGTTAAGGCCCCCAGCTAGACCACTGGGTTGATAGGCCAGAGGTGGAAGACCGGTAACGGTTGGAGCTGACTGGTACTAATAGGCCGAGGACTTGTTACGAAGACGCTACGCATCCACTGTGCGGTTCTGGAAGAACAACCAG
>NZ_JAJCXE010000005.1:0-99546 GCF_021056325.1 Lentzea sp. CC55
TCCGCACTACTTCTTCTCCTCTGGCAAACCGAGCAGCTGGCCCAGCGACGTCAGCAGCGGCACCTCGGGCGCCGCCTGCTGCCCGGCGGGCTCCTGACCGGGCTGCGTCGTCGCGTTGCCCACCGGTGTGGTCGGCGTTCCTCCGTACGGCGCGTTCTGCGAGCCTCGCACCGACGTCGCCGACCCGCGCGCCAGAGCGCAGTAGGCCTGCGTGTTCAGCGGCGCGGCGGACGTGTCGGCGCCCGTGCGGATGGTCGTGCCCTCGTACCCGGCCGTGCACGGCATCGGGTCGAAGACGTTCAGCGCGAGCCCGAAGTGGGCCGTCCCGTCGCCCGGCGCCACGGTGAAGCCGCCACCGACGGCGATCGGGTACGTCACGGCGATCTGCTCCAGACCGTCGCGCCTGGTCACGAGGATGTTCGAGGTGGTCAGCAGGTTCGCGAAGACCACCCCGAGGTTCGGCCCGCTCTCCTTCAGCAACGCCGACACCTGCTCGGACGCGGGCGGCACGGCGACGATGAGCCGCCGCAGGTCGCCGTCGGAGGCCTTGAGCTGCTCGGCGAGCAGCCGCAGGTCACCGCTGAACGACCGGATGGCGCCACCGGCGGCGGCCTGCGTGCCGAGCACGATCCGCCCGTCCGCGAGCAGCTTCGTGGTCTGCGGCAGGTGCTCGCGCGCGGCGGCCGTGAACGCGGCGGTGTTGTCGATCAGCAGCTGGAGGTCGCCACCGGTCCCGTTGAACGCCGTGTGCAGCTCGTCGACCACGGTCTTCAACGAGTCCGTGGGCACCGATGACGCGAACGCGTCCAGGTTCGACAGCAGCCCGTCGACCGGCGGCGGCGTCTTGGTGGCCGAGCGCGGGATGACCGACCCGGCCTGGAGGAACGGGCCCTCGTCCGACTTCGGCCGCAGGTCCACGTACTGCTCACCGACGGCGGACCGGTTGGCCACGACGGCCTCGGTCGCGGCCGGCACGCGCGGGGCGTCCGCGTCGAGCTCCAGGTCGACCTCGATGCCGTCGGAGGTCAGCCGCAGCTGCCCGACCCGGCCGATCGTGACGCCGCGGTAGGTGACCTCGGCGTTGGTGAAGATGCCGCCGGAGTCGGCGAGCTGCATCGTCACCACCGTCGACGCCGACTTGAACAGCCCCACGTACGTCGCGCTGACGTACGAGATGCCCAGCAGCGCGACCAGCACGAACGCGCCGATCTTGAGCTTCGTCGACCGCAGGATCACTTGCGACCCCCTCCCAGCAGACCGCCGAGCAGGTCGCCCAGCCCGGACCCGGTCGGTTGCCCGGGGTTCGGCAGCGGGATGTTCGGCATCGGCAACGGCGTCCCCGGCGTCGGCAGCAGCGAGTCGATCGGCGACTGCCGCGACCGGCCCAGGTTGTCGACGATCGTCCCGAGGTTCAGGTCGAGGTCGATGAACGCGTTGGTGTAGTCGCCCTTGATGCCGTCGAGCGCCTCGTCCGGGAACGGGTAGGTCAGCAGCAGCTCGAGCGACTTCGGCAGGTTCTGCCCCGACTCGGCGAGCTTCGTCAGTGTCGGCTGCAACGCCTTCAGGTCCGCCACGATGTCGTCACGGCTGCGGTTCACGGTGTCCGTGGCGACGTCGGAGAGGGTGTCCAGGGACTTCAGCAACGTCACGAGCTGGGTGCGCTGTTCCGCGAGCACGCGCAGGCCGGGCCCCAGGTCGGTCAGCGCGACGGCGATCTTCTGGCGCTGCTGCGCCAGCGTCCCGGCGAGCCGGTTCATCGAGTCGAGCGCGCGGACGATCTCCGCCTTGTGCTCGTCGAGCTCCCCGACGAACGTGGTGAGGTTGCCCAGCAACGAGCGGATCTCCTGCTCGTTGCCCTCCAGCGCCGCGTTGAGCTCCTTGGTGATGTTCTGCAGCTGCGCCACACCACCGCCGTTGAGCAGCATCGACAACGCGCCGAAGACCTCTTCGACCTCGGGGTTGCGGTTGGTCTTCGACAACGGGATCACCGCGTTGTCCGCCAGCGTGCCGGTCGCGTCGGAGGGCTTGCCGAGCTCCACGAACTTCTCGCCCAGCAGCGCGGACTGGCGCAGCTTCGCGAACGCGTTGGCCGGCAGCCGCACGTCGCCGTTGACCAGCATGGTCACCTCGGCGGTCCAGCCGTCGGAGCCCAGGTCGATCTTCTCCACGCGTCCCACCGGGACGTCGTTGACCTTCACGCCGGCCTGCGGCACGAGGTCGAGGACGTCCTTGAACTGCGCCTTCACCCGGTACGGGTGGTCACCGACGTCGGCGCCGCCCGGCAGCGGCATGGTGTAGACGCCGTCGAAGCCACCCGAGCCGCAGCCCGACACGAGCAGCACCGCGGCCAGTCCCGCCACGAGCTTCCCCACCGCACCCGACCTCACTGGGGCACCCCCGCGAGCGGCAGGGGCAGCGGCAGCCTGCCCGCGTTCAGGTCGCCCAGCACCTCGGCCGGCGACTTCAGCGGGATCGCGCCGGTCAGCAACGGCTCCAGCTGCTTGCACGTCTGCGCGAGCACGGGCGGCACCTTGTTCGGCGTCGCCTGCTGCACGAGCTTGCAGACCAGCACGATCGGCGGCTGGTTCAGCTCGTTGATGTTCGCGCGGGTGTCGAGCGTGCCGGACGCCGCGTTGTAGGAGTTCTGCAGGTTGCCCAGGGCCAGCGGGGCGACGTCGAGCGTCTCGGCCAGCGCCGCCCGCTGGTTCACGAGCACCTGCGTGATCGTGGCGAGCTTGTCCACGTTGGACTTGAGCACCTCGCGGTTGTCCTTGACGAACCCCTGCACCTGCCCCAGCGCGGTGGCGAGCTCCGCGAGCGCGGCACCGAGGTCGCCGCGTTCGTCGGCGAGCATCTTCGACACGTCGGCGAGCTGCTTGTTGAAGTCCCGCACCTGGCTGTCGTTCGCCGCCAGCATCGCGGTGAACTTCTGCAGGTTGTCCACGGTCGCGAACAGGTCCTCCTTGGACCCCGACAGCGTGCGCGTGGCCTGGCCCAGGTTCTTCAGCGTGTCGTTGAGCGCCTGGCCGTTGCCCTCGAGGTTCTTCGCCGCCGAGTTCAGCAGGTCGGCCAGCGCCCCGTCGGCGTTCGCGCCGTTGGGTCCCAACGCGGTCGTGAGCTTGTCGAGCGACGAGTACAGCTCGTCCAGCTCGACCGGCGTCGCGGTGCGCTCGCGCGGGATCACGGCGTCGTCGCCCAGCGCGGGACCACCGGTGTAGGCGGGCGCGAGCTGCACGTACCGGTCGCTGACCACGCTCGGCGAGACCACGACGGCCTGCGCGTTCTCGGGCACCCGCACGTCGCGGTCGAGGGTGAACACGACCTTCGCGGTCCTGCCCTCGGGCGTGACCTCGTCGATCGTGCCGACCTTCACGCCGAGCACCCGCACGTCACCGCCGGGGTAGACGCCGACGGCCGCCGCGAAGTGCGCGGTGACCTTGCGGCCGTTCATGCCGGCGAAGACCCACCAGAGCGCCGCCGTCACGACCAGTGCGAGCACGCACGCGATCGCGATGAAGCGCCCGACCCTGCTCTGTGCCACGTCAGTCATCGCCGCACCCCCGGAGGCAGGCAGCCTTCCTCGTTGAACCCGACGACGCCGAGGTTCACCGAGGGCGGCAGCAGGCCGCAGATGTAGGTGTCGAACCAGCGACCGTTGCCCAGGGTGTTCGCGAACACCCGGTAGAACGGCGCCATCAGCGCGAGGCTGCGGTCGAGGTTCTCCTGGTTGCGCTCCAGCACCCCGGTGACCCGGCCGAGCTGCTCCAGGGCCGGCTTGAGCTGGTTCTGGTTGTCCTGCACCAGACCGCTGAGCTCACGGGACAGGTCGCGGGTGCCGGTCAGCAGCGCGCTGATCGCCTCGCGGCGCTTGCGCAGCTCGCCGAGCAGCAGGTTGCCGTCCGACAGCAGCTTCTCGAACTCCGCGTTGCGGTCGGCGAGCGTCTTGGTCAGCTGCCGGGTGTTGTCCAGGAGCTTCGCGAGCTGCTCGTCGCGCGAGGAGATCGTCTTCGACAGCGCGGACAGGCCGTCCAGCGCGCCGCGGACGTGCTCCGGCGAGTTCTTGAAGGTGTCGGACAGCACCGTGAAGCTGTCCGCGAGCTGCTTGGTGTCGATCTGGCCGACCGTCGTCGCGAGCCCGTTGAACGCCTCGTTCACGTCGTACGGCGCGAGCGTGCGTTCCTTCGGGATCGGGTTGCCCGGCGACAGCGGCTGGCTGCCCTGCGGGTCCAGTGCCACGAACTTCTGGCCCAGCAACGTCTTGATGCGGATCATCGCGGTCGTCCGGTCGCCCACCCAGGCGTCCTTGACCTTGAACGTCACCCGCACCCTGTCGCCGTTGAGCTTCACCTTGGTGACCTTGCCGACCTTCACGCCGGCGACGCGGACCTCGTTGCCCGGCACCAGTCCCGCGGCCTCGCTGAAGTCCGCGGCGTAGCTCGTGCCGCCGCCGACGATCGGCAGGTCGTCGGAGTAGAACGCGGCCAGCAACAGCAGGGCGATCAACGTCAGGCTGATCGCGCCGGTCCTGATCGGGTTGGTGGTCTTCATCGGCGGCACCTCTGCTGCGTCACCGGCAGCGCCGTGATCGGGATCGGGTTGCTGATGACCGGCGGCACGGCGACCTGGCCGCTGGCCTCGCACAGGTAGAAGTTGAACCACGAGCCGTAGGTCGCGGTCCGCGTGATCGTCTCCAGCTTGTTCGGCAGGCGTTGCAGCATGCCGTCGACCACGGCCTCGCTGTCCCCCAGCGTCTTCGAGACGATGCCGAGCTGCGCGATGTCGTTGCGCAACGGCTCGCGCCCCTGCTCCAGCAGCCCGGAGGTGGCCTGGGTGAGGTCGCCGAGCGCGGTGATCGCGTCCCCGATCGGCTGGCGGTCCTGCGCGAGGCCGGACACCAGCGTCTGCAACGTGACGACGAGGTTGGTGAAGTCCTCGTCGCGCGAGTTCACGGTCTCGAGGGCGGTGTTGAGGTTGTCGACGACCTCGCCGATCACCGCGTCCTTGCTCGCGAGGGTGCTGGTCAGCGACGCCGTGTGCCGCAGCAGGCTGTCGATCGTGCTGCCTTCTCCCTGCAGCACCTGGATGATCTCGAACGACAGCTTGTTCACGTCCTCCGGCGACAACGCCTGGAAGAGCGGCTTGAAGCCGTTGAACAGCACCGTGAGGTCGAGCGCCGGCTTCGTGCGGTCCAGCGGGATCGTGCCGCCCTCGGGCAGCACGGCGCTGGTGTCGCCCGTGCCGGACTCCAGCGCGATGTACCGCTGCCCCACCAGGTTGCGGTACTTGATCGTCGCCGTCACCGATCCCGGCAGCCTGCGGTCGCCGTCGATCGAGAACGCCACCTCGGCGGTCTTGCGGTCGACGACCCTGATCTCGTCGACCTGGCCGACGCGGACGCCGGCGATGCGGACGTCGTCACCCTCGTTCAACGCCGTGACGTCGGTGAACTGCGCCTTGTAGTCCGTGGCGGCGCCGAGGTCCACGTTCGCGATCGTCACCGCGAGCAGCGTCGTGGCGAGGATCGTGACCAGCGCGAAGGTGATCAGCTTGAGCAGCGGTGCGAGCACGCCCTTCACTCGACCGTCACCTCCGCTCCGCGCACGAGCGGTCCCAGCAGCAGGCTCGACCAGCCCGGCATGTCCTGCGGCTCGACGCCGACGCGGGGCCCGAACAGCGCCGCGATCAGCCGCGCCTCCTCCGGAGAGTTGGCGAGGTTGACGGCGTCCCGCGCGGACGACGGGATGGTGGAGCCGGGCGGCAGGACCCCGTCGCTCGCGACGCGGGCGGGCGGCGGTGAGCTGGAGCCGTCCTGCACCGGCCCGTCCGGCGGGTACTGCGGGAAGGGGTCCGGCCGCGGGACCAGGTCGTAGCAGCGGGGTCCGCGCTTGTCGCGGTACTCGGGCTCGTCGAGGTTCGGCCGGTACTTGCCGCGGTTCTGCGTGATCTCCAGCGTGATGTGCAGACCGGGCTCGCCGGTGCCCTGGCCGAACGCCTTGCTGATGATCGGTTCGAACTCCGCGAGGCCCTTGATCAGGCAGGGGTACTCGGGCGCGTACTTCGCGAGCAGCTCGAGCGTCGGGCGGCTCGTGCCGGCGAGGTTGATGATGTTGTTCTTGTTGACCGTGACGAAGCTCGTGAGGTCCTGCGACGTCGTGGTCAGCGTGCCGTAGAGCGACAGCAGGTTGTCGCGCTGCTCGACGACGGTCCTGGTCGTCGTGGTCATGTCGTTGAGCGCCTGCAGCAGGTCCGGCGCGGCGTCCGCGTAGACGTTCGAGACGTCCGCGAGCCGGGAGATGTTCTCCTTCAGCGCGGGCAGCTGCGGGTTGAGCTCGCCGAGGTAGGAGTCGAGCGACACCAGCGTCTCGCCGAGCGGCTTGCCGCGGCCGTCGAGCGCCTGCGACAACGCGGTGAGGGTGGTGGCGAGCTTCTCCGGCTGGATCGCCTGCAGCACCGGCATCAGGTTGTCCAGCACGCGTTCGAGCTCGATCGCGCTGCTGGTGCGGTCCTGCTCGATGACCGCGCCCTCGGTGATGGCCGCGCCCTTGCGCTGCGGCAGCACGAGGTTCACGTACCGCTCGCCGAACAACGTCTTGGGCAGCAGCCGCGCGCTGACGTTGGCGGGGATCTGCTCCACCTTGTCCGGCAGCAGCGCGAGCTCCAGCTCGGCACCGTCCCCGCTGGTGCGCACGGCCTTGACCGAGCCGACGATCAGCCCGCGCACCTTGACGTCGCTCGCGGTCTGCAGCTGGTTGCCGATGCGGTCGGTCTTGAGCGTGACCTCGACGTAGTCGCTGAAGACGTCCTTGTAGAGCGCCACCGTGAGCGACAGGAACATGGCGATCGCCATGAGAAAGGCGATGCCCAGCACGCGTTTCCTCATCCGGCGATCCTCACCGTCGTGGTCGCGCCCCAGATCGCGAGGCTCAGGAAGAAGTCGAGCAGCGCCGTCGTGACGATCGCGGTCCGCACCGCGCGGCCGACCGCGACACCGACACCGGCGGGGCCACCGGACGCGCGGTAGCCGTAGTAGCAGTGGGTCATGATGATCACGACCGCGAAGACCAGCACCTTGCCGAACGACCAGAGCACGTCGATCGGCGGTAGGAACAGGTTGAAGTAGTGGTCGTACGTGCCGGCCGACTGCCCGTAGAACTCGACGGTGATCGTTCTCGCCGCCAGGTAGCTCGTCAGCAGGCCGATCACGTAGAGCGGGATGATCGCGACGAAGCCCGCGATGATCCGCGTGGTCACGAGGAACGGCAGGCTGGGGATGCCCATGACCTCCAGCGCGTCGATCTCCTCGGAGATCCGCATCGCGCCGAGCTGGGCCGTGAAGCCGGACCCGACCGTGGCGCTCAGGGCCAGGCCCGCGACCAGCGGCGCGATCTCGCGGGTGTTGAAGTAGGCGGACACGAAGCCCGCGAACGCGGACGTGCCGATCTGGTTGAGGGCCGTGAAGCCCTGCAGGCCGACGACGGTTCCGGTGAACACGCTCAGCCCGACCATCACGCCGATCGTGCCGCCGATGACCGCGAGCGCACCGCTGCCGAAGCTCACCTCGGCCAGCAGCCGCAGCGTCTCCTTGGAGTACCGCTTGAGCGCGCGGGGCGTCCAGGCCAGCGCCTTGATGTAGAACGACAGCTGGTCGCCGAACCCGTCCAGGGTGGACAGCACCTTGTTCGCCATCAGCTCCCCTTCGCGGGCACGACCTGCAGGTAGATCGTGGTGAGGACGAAGTTGACGAAGAACAGCAGCAGGAACGTGATGACCACGGCCTGGTTGACCGCGTCGCCGACGCCCTTCGGCCCACCGGCCGGGTTGAGACCCCGGTAGGCGGCGACGATGCCCGCGATGAACCCGAAGATCAGCGCCTTGAGCTCGCTGATCCACAGGTCGGGCAGCTGCGCCAGCGCGGAGAAGCTCGCGAGGTACGCGCCGGGCGTGCCGTCCTGCATGATCACGTTGAAGAAGTAGCCGCCGAGCACACCGACGACGCTGACCATGCCGTTGAGCAGCACGGACACCAGCATCGCCGCCAGCACCCGCGGCACCACGAGCCGGTGGATCGGACTGACGCCGAGCACCTCCATCGCGTCGATCTCCTCGCGGATCTTCCGCGACCCGAGGTCCGCGCAGATGGCGCTGCCACCCGCGCCCGCGATGAGCAGCGCCGTCACGATCGGACTGGCCTGCTGGATGATCGCCAGCACGCTCGCCGCACCCGTGAACGACTGGGCACCGATCTGCCGCGTCAGCGACCCGAGCTGCAGCGCGATGACCGCGCCGAACGGAATCGACACGAGCGCCGTCGGCAACACCGTCACGCTGACGATGAACCAGCTCTGCTGGATGAACTCGCGCAGCTGGAAGGGCCGCCGGAACGACGTCCGCACGACGTCGATCCCGAGCTGGCACAGCTTGCCGGTCTCCCGCAGGGCGCCGGCCCCGGGAAAGGTCTGGGTGCTCACAGCACACCACCGTGCCGCGGCCAGGGGGAAGGCGCGGGAGCGGCGACGGGCGTCCCGACGTGCACGCCGTACCGCACCTGCTCCTCGTTCGTCAGGCTCGCGATGATCCCCTGCTGGGCCTCGGGCGGCAGCTGGTGGATGATCGACATGACCCGGTCCTTCCGCCGCCGCACCGCATCCCGGTAGGGCAGCCCGGGCGTCGGCTCCAGCTGCGGCACGACGCCCCGCATGTCCTCGTCCGGTGACCCGTCCGAGTGCCCGGCGTCGGCGTGGGCCTGCTCGGCGGCCATCGTGGCCTGGTCCTTCTCCTCGGACATGCCGATGGGCCCGAGCCGCCGTCCGTTCAGGAACTGCTCGACCACGGGCTCGTCGCTGGTCAGCAGCACCTCACGCGGCCCGAACATGACGAGCTCGCGCCGGAACAGCATCCCGAGGTTGTCCGGCACGGTCCGGGCGATGTTGATGTTGTGCGTGACGATCAGGATCGTCGCGTCGATCTGCGCGTTGAGGTCGATCAGCAACTGGCTGAGGTAGGCGGTCCGGACGGGGTCCAGCCCGGAGTCCGGCTCGTCGCACAGGATGATCTCGGGGTCGAGCACCAGCGCACGGGCCAAACCGGCCCTCTTGCGCATACCGCCGGAGATCTCACCGGGGAGCTTCTTCTCCGCACCGACGAGACCGACCATCTCCATCTTCTCGAGGACGATCCGCCGGACCTCGGCCTCGGTCTTGCGGGTGTGCTCCCGCAACGGGAAGGCGATGTTGTCGTACAGGTTCATCGACCCGAACAGCGCACCGTCCTGGAACAGCACGCCGAACATCTTCCGGATCTCGTACAGCTTGTGCTCGGAGCACCGCACGAGGTCCGTGCCGTTGATGACGATCTTGCCCTGCTCGGGCTTGAGCAACCCGACCAACGACTTCAGGAACACGCTCTTGCCCGTGCCCGACGGCCCGAGCATCACGCTGACCTCACCCGGCGGCAACGTGAGCGTGACGTCCTGCCAGATGGTCTGCTTGCCGAAGGACTTGGTCAGACCCTCGACGACCACCTCGACACCCATCCACGCACCTCCGCACACGGCCCGAGGACGCCGAGGCGATCGGCGTCACACTGGGGCAACGAGTTCGTTCGCGGCAGGTTACTCACCAGTTGGGCTAACGACGGTTGCGGTCGGATAACAGCACGCAGCGTGACCTCGCAAAACGGTCACCGGCGCCGGGACCACCGCCTGACAACCGGGATTTGCGAGACCGGTGTGACTACGAACACACCGCCTGCCGCCCGCGAACCGGGCGAACCCGGAGAACGCGAAAAGCGGGCGTGCACCCCCGTTGAAAGGTGCGCGCCCGCTTCAGGCACTGCAAGGCAGAACGCCGACCCCCGGAGGGGTCAAGCCCCCGAAGGGGCCGGTCTCACTTGAGCGAGATCTTGGCGCCGGCAGCCTCGAGCTTCTCCTTGGCGGCCTCGGCAACGTCCTTGGCGACGTTCTCGAGCAGCGGCTTCGGAGCGGACTCGACGAGCTCCTTGGCCTCCTTCAGGCCCAGGCCCGAGACGACCTCGCGGACGACCTTGATGACCTGGATCTTCTTCTCGCCGGCGCCCTCGAGAACGACGGTGAACTCGTCCTTCTCCTCCTCGGCGGCGGCAGCGGGGCCGGCCGGGCCCGCTGCGGCAACGGCGACGGGCGCCGCGGCGGTGACCTCGAAGGTCTCCTCGAACTGCTTCACGAACTCGGACAGCTCCAGGAGGGTCATCTCCTTGAAAGCGTCGAGCAGCTCTTCGGTGCTGAGCTTCGCCATGATCGGCGGTCCTTTCTAATCTCCCGCGCGAAAGCGCCGGGCGTGTCTTCGGGTGATCAGCTTTCGGCGGGAGCGTCGGCCTCGGCGGCGGGAGCCGTGGCGGCCTTCTTCTCCTGCAGGGCAGCAGCCAGGCGAGCGACCTGGGAAGCCGGGGCGTTGAACAGACCCGCGGCCTTGGCCAGGTTGCCCTTCATCGCGCCCGCGAGCTTCGCGAGCAGCACCTCACGGCTTTCGAGGTCCGCGATGGCGGTGACCTCTTCGACCGAGAGCGGGCGGCCATCCATGTAGCCGCCCTTGATGACCAGGGCCTTGTTGTCCTTCGCGAAGTCGCGGATCGCCTTGGCGGCGTCGACGGGCTCGCCCTCGACGAACGCGATGGCGGTCGGACCGGACATGAGGGCCTCGAGGCCTTCGATGCCGGCGTCCGCGGCGGCCAGCTTGACCAGCGTGTTCTTCGCGACGGTGTACTTGGTGCCCGCGCCGAGAGCGCGACGCAGCGTCGTGAGCTGCGCCATGGAGAGGCCACGGTACTCGGTGACAACCGCTGCCGAGCTGGTGCGGAACTGGTCCGCGAGCTCAGCGACCGCCGTAACCTTGCTGGGCTTCGCCATGATCGCCTCCTCTCTGGGCTGGGTTAGACCACAGATCGGAGAAGGTCCCGAAACAACAAAAACGCCCACGCGCACAAGCAGCACGGGGCGTCACAAGAAGCTTTGCCTCGTCCTCCCTGCGCGGGCCGCCCGTGTTGCAACGGGGCCTTCGTTCTCCTCGCGGAGAAAACCTGCGGTCTTCGGTAGAACCATCGAAAACAGTACTCGACTGTGTAGCGGCGGACCAAATCGGCATGATGTGACGTGTGACCGACGAGCCCGGCAAGGACCTCGCGCCCCGCCAGCCGCCCACGCCGCAGCCCCCGGCGCCGCAGCACCCCGCGCCGCAGATCGACCCGGAGCAGCTGCGGCAGTTCCAGGAGTTCCAGCGCTTCCAGGAGTTCCAGCGCTACCAGGAGGCGACGGGCCAGGCACCGCAGGTCCCGCGGCAGCCCGGCGGCAAGCGCTGGTGGCTCGTCGTGCTCGGCAGCCGCATCTTCTGGCGCGCGCTGTTCTTCCTGCTCGTCGTCTTCTCGGCGATGTGGGCCTACAACCACTTCTTCGGCGTCGACGACCCCGGCGACATCGCCCAGGACAGCGGTGGCGTCACCGGCCCCGCCCAGGGCCTCTCGGCGCCGGCGGGCCTGCAGGGCACGGTCGGCATGTTCTACAAGCACGTCTCGTTCGCGGACACGACCCGCGCCTGCACGCTGTTCCTGCGCGACGACACCCGCCAGAAGTTCGCGAACGCCCACGGCGCAAGCGATTGCGCGGCGGCGATCAAGACGCTGAAGGCCCAGGTGACCAGCGTCGACAGGTACCAGCAGGTCATGTTCCCGCCGGACATGCTGAAGACCCCGACCTCCAGCGTGGTCACCATCGACTCCTGCGCCCTGACCGTCGAGGGCGGCCCGCGGCTCGGCTCGTTCGTCGTCGAGAAGGTCAACGCCGGCTGGGTCATCACCGACTGGAACCCCAGCACCTGTGGTTGATCGGGTGCGCGGCCCGCGCCCCGGTGACCTCCCGTGTTCCTATTCGCGAACCGCAAACCGCCGGAACGCCTCGAAAGACTCGACGGCACGGGCGAGGCTGTCCGTTCCGTGCCCCTCGGCGACCTGCCGGTCGACCAGCTCCTTGACCGACTCGAGCGCGGCGAACGGAACGCCCTGCGCCCGCGTGGCACGCAGGAGCATGCCCAGTCCCGTCTGGTTCATCGCGAGGCTCGACTCCCCCGCGGCGTAGCTCCCGCTGTCGATCTCGCCGGCGAACGTGACCAGCGCGGGCCGCAGGTCAGCCAGCCACGACAGCAGCGGCGGCGTGAGCTCGGCGACCTCGATCCCACTCGACCGGGCCAGCGCCGCCGCGTGCAGGAAGCCGCCGAGCAACCCGTACATCGCGGACAGGATCGCCACGTCGAACCCGGACGCGCGCCCGGCGTCGTCCCCGTGGAACGTCACCTTTCCCAGCAGCTCCAGCACTTCCCGCCACCGGGTGTGCACCGCGGAGGAACCGCTGTAGTTGATGGACGACTCGGCGGTCCCGATCGTCTGCGGCACGGCGTACACGGCGCCGTGCAGGTACTCGGCGCCCTGCTCCGCCGCCCAGCGGGCCATCTCGCGCGCCTCCTCCGGGGTGCCGGAGGTGACGTTCACCAGCGCCCGCCCGCGCACGTCCGCCCCGCGCAGAACCTCCCGCGCCGCCGCGTGGTCGAGCACGGCGACGACCACGAGATCGGCGGACGCCACCGCCTCGACGACCGTCGGCGCCACCACCGCTCCGCCCACCGCGAGCTCGGAAGCCTTTGCGGCGGAACGGTTCCACACGGTGACCGAGTGCCCGCCCCGCAGGAACGCCTCGGCCAGCGCACGTCCCAGATTGCCCAGTCCCAGCACGGTGATCGCTTCAGATGTCATGGCTCCAGCTTCGCCAGAGGTGATCACCTCTGGCGAGTGACCGGAATGACCCCTTTCACCAAATTCCTGCCATAGGCTGGCGGGCATGAGCGCTGGTTCCGTCGCCCTGATCGTCCCCGGCGACTTCGGCGTCGCCGACCTCTACGAACTGGGCATCCCCGCCGCCGTCTTCGGCACGCCCCAGCCCGACCTCGCCGACCCCTGGTACGAGTTGTGGTTGTGCGGCACCGGAAACCGCACCGGCACCACCACTCCGAGCTTCACCCTGCACAGCACGCACGAGCTTGCGGACGTCGTGCGCGCGGACACCGTCATCGTGTCGTGGGTGCCGGACGAGGTCATCGAGGACAACGCGCCCGTGCCGCCCGACCTGGTCGCGGCCTTGCGCGCCGCTCACGACAACGGCGCACGGATCGTGTCGGCGTGCGTCGGCGCGTACGCCCTGGCCGAAGCCGGCCTGCTGGACGGCAAGAGGGCCACCGCGCACTGGATGCACACGGCGCTGCTGGCCGAGCGCTACCCGAAGATCCACGTCGACGACTCGCAGCTCTACGTCGACGAGGGGGACGTGCTGACCAGCGCGGGCATGTCCGCGGGTCTCGACGTGTGCCTGCACCTCGTGCGCCGCGACCTCGGCGCCCACGTCGCGAACCAGTTGGCCCGCCGGATGGTCGTGCCGGGACACCGCCCCGGCCACCTCGGGCAGTTCGTCGACCTGTCCGTCCCCACCAGTGACGCCCACGGCCTGGCGCCGGTGCTCGACTGGGCCCGCGCCCGCCTCGACGAGCCGCTGACGATCGAGGACCTCGCCCGCAAGGCGGCGATGAGCCCCCGGACGTTCTACCGCAGGCTCCAGGCCACCACCGGCACGACACCGCTGCAGTGGCTGCTGGGCGAACGCATCACCAGGGCGCAGGTCCTGCTGGAGTCGACCGACCTGCCGATGGAGAAGGTCGCGGCGCTGAGCGGCATCGGCACGGCCAACAACCTGCGCCACCACTTCCTGAAGCACGTGGGGAGGTCCCCCAGCGACCACCGGCAGGCGTTCCGGCGCTGAACGGCGAAAAGGCCCCCGGCGAACCGGGGGCCTTTCACGGGGTCGTGCTCGAACCGGAGAGGCTCAGGCCTCGTCCACCAGCAGGTTGCGGGTGCGGTTCGGGTCCACCGGGATGCCGGGGCCCATCGTCGTGGAGACGGTGACCTTCTTGACGTACCGGCCCTTGGCCGCGGACGGCTTGGCGCGGAGCACCTCGTCCAGCGCGGCAGCGTAGTTCTCGACCAGCTTCTCGGAGTCGAACGACACCTTGCCGATGACGAAGTGCAGGTTGGCCTGCTTGTCAACGCGGAAGTTGATCTTTCCGCCCTTGATGTCGTTGACGGCCTTGGAGACCTCGGGGGTCACGGTGCCGGTCTTGGGGTTCGGCATCAGGCCACGCGGGCCGAGGATGCGGGCGATGCGGCCGACCTTCGCCATCTGGTCGGGGGTCGCGATCGCGGCGTCGAAGTCGAGCCAGCCACCCTGGATGCGCTCGATCAGGTCCTCGGAGCCGACGGCGTCCGCACCGGCGGCCTCGGCCTCGGCGGCCTTGTCACCGGTTGCGAAGACGATCACGCGGGCGGTCTTGCCCGTACCGTGCGGCAGGTTCACGGTGCCGCGGACCATCTGGTCGGCCTTGCGAGGGTCGACGCCGAGGCGAATCGCGACCTCGACGGTCGCGTCCAGCTTCACCTTGGACGTTTCCTTGGCGAGCTTGGCGGCCTCCAGCGGCGAGTACAGCCGCTCCCGGTCCACCAGCTCGGCGGCGGCCTTGTAGGCCTTGCTGCGCTTCATAAACTCTGTCCTTACCGTGGATCAGTTCGTGGTGAATGAGCCGCGCTCGGCTCTCCCACGCTTGCTCGAAAGAGGGTGTGGTCAGCCTTCGACCGTGATGCCCATGGAACGGGCGGTGCCGGCGATGATCTTCGCGGCCTGGTCGATGTCGTTCGCGTTCAGGTCGACCATCTTGGTCTGCGCGATCTGACGCACCTGCTCCATGGTCACCTTGGCGACCTTGAGGCGGTGCGGCTCGCCGCTGCCCTTGTCGACACCCGCGGCGGCGAGGATGAGTCGCGCGGCCGGAGGGGTCTTGAGCTTGAAGTCGAACGAGCGGTCTTCGTACACGGAGATCTCGACCGGCACGACCTGACCGCGCTGCGACTCGGTCGCGGCGTTGTAGGCCTTGCAGAACTCCATGATGTTGACGCCGTGCTGACCCAGCGCGGGACCAACGGGCGGCGCCGGGTTGGCGGCACCAGCCTTGATCTGCAGCTTGATGATCGCTGACAGCTTCTTCTTCTTGGGTGGCATTGTCCGTACTTCCTGTTATTGCGGTGTCCGCGCGCGGCCCTGCCAGCCGCAGCGTGGCCGATCGGTCGTCCCGGAGGGAGACCGCTCAGATCTTGGAGACCTGGCTGAACGACAGCTCGACCGGCGTCTCCCGGCCGAAGATCGACACCAGGACCTTCAGCTTCTGGCCGTCCGCGTTGACCTCGCTGATCGTGGCGGGCAGCGTGGCGAACGGGCCGTCCATGACGGTGACCGACTCGCCGACCTCGAAGTCGACCTCGATGGTCGGCTTCGGTGCGCTGGTGGAGGCGGCCTTCTTGCCCTCGGCCGGCTTCTGCTCCTGCTGCGGGAGCAGGAACTTCAGCACCTCGTCGATCGTGAGGGGCGAGGGCTTCGAGGTGGCTCCGACGAACCCGGTGACGCCCGGCGTGTTGCGGACGGCGCTCCAGGACGCGTCGGTGAGCTCCATGCGGACCAGGATGTAGCCGGGCAGCACCTTGCGCTGCACCAGCTTGCGCTGGCCGTTCTTGATCTCGGTGACCTCTTCGGTCGGCACCTCGACCTGGAAGATGTAGTCCTCCATGTCGAGGGTGTGGATACGAGTCTCGAGGTTCGCCTTGACCTTGTTCTCGTAACCGGCGTAGGAGTGCACGACGTACCAGTCGCCGGGCGCGTGGCGCAGGGCCTGACGCAGCTCTTCGGCGGGGTCGGCGATCTCTTCGTCGATCGGGGTCTCGTCGATCGCGAGAACGTCCACGTCCTCTTCGGACGAGGCCTCGACGTCGGCGTCCTCGACGTCCTCGGAGTCCACAGCCTCCGACTCGACCGTCTCGTCGGCGGTGGTGTCCTCGGACACCTCGTCGTCGATGAGGTCGGTCTTCTCCTGGGCGTCAACGCCGTTGTCGGAGCTCACTGTGGATCTCGCTTCCTGGTTGCAGCGGCAGCTGTCCGGCTCAGCCGAACAGCTCGAAAACAGCCGCGCCGAAGCCGAGGTCGAGAGCCCACACCAGCGCCACCATGAAGACCACGAACACCAGCACGACGCCGGTGTAGGTGACCAACTGCTTGCGCGTCGGCCAGATCACCTTGCGGAGTTCGCCGACGACCTCGCGGATGTAGCGGAAGACCCGCCCGATCAGCGAGGGACGCTTCTCCTGTCCTTCACGGGTCTTGGTCGGGCGACCCTTCTTCACGTCCTCGTCCGAGGTGTCGGCCTTGAGGACGCTCTTCTTCGACTCAGCGCTGCTGCCGTCCTTGCGGGCGGCCGGGCGAGAGGAGGCACGACGTTCACGCCGCGCCGCAGCAGTGGACGGCCGGACAGCGCCTTCGCGCTCCTCCGGCTGGTCCTGCTCGCGGCCCTCGCTCATGCCGTCCTCCACTCCACCCATGACGCTTCGACAGCAGGGGCGACAGGACTTGAACCTGCAACCTGCGGTTTTGGAGACCGCTGCTCTGCCAGTTGAGCTACACCCCTTCGAGATCCCGATCGGGATCCCCTGGCCAAGCAGGAAGTGTACGGGAGGCTGTCCCGTCCATTCCAACCAGACCGCTCAATCACCTGCCGAGCGGCCTGTCGCACAGCCTACCCACACGTGGGCCGAGAACACGAATCAGGGTCGTGCAACCGAGGGCGCCCGCGGGCCCGGACATCCCGTGAGCACGGCAAACACCACCGGACCGGGTGACCCGGTGGTGTTCTTGATCACAAGATCACGCGACGCGCACGCGGGCGAAGGCGCCCGTCAACACCGACTTGCCGTCAAAAGCCGCGTTGATGTTGACCTTCACAGTTCCGTCCCCGAAGTCCTTGGTGACCTTCGCGGTGACCTCGACCAGCGCGCCCTCGTCGTCGTTCGGCACGACGACCGGCCGTCCGAAGCGGCAGCCGTACTCGACGATCGCGCCGGGGTCGCCGACCCACTCGGCGACGATCCGCGACGCCACGGCCATCGTCAGCATGCCGTGCGCGATGACGTCCGGGAGGCCGACGTCCTTCGCGGTCTTCTCGTTCCAGTGGATGGGGTTGAAGTCCAGCGAGGCGCCCGCGTAGCGCACCAGGTCGGCTCGCGTGAGGCGCACGGACAGCGCCGGCAGCTCGGTGCCCACTTCGACGGTCATGCGTCCTGTCCCCTCACGACGAGCATCGACTTGGCGGTGGCGACGAGCTCGCCGTCGACCGTGCTGATCTCGGTCCGCACGGTCACCATGTCGTTGCCCATGCGGGACGTGATGGAGTCGATGTGCGCCACGCTGACGAGCTGGTCGCCCGCGGTGATGGGCCGGTGGTGGGTGAAGTTCTGGTCGCCGTGCACGACGCGGCTGTAGTCGAGCTGCAGCTCCGGGTCGAACATGACCGTCTCGTTCGTCTTCATCGACACGACGATCGCGAACGTCGGCGGGGCGATGACGTCCCTGTGCCCCAACGCCTTCGCGGCTTCGGCGTCGCGGTAGGCCGGGCTGGTCGCGCCGATCGCGTCGGCGAACTCGCGGATCTTCTCGCGGCTCACGTCGTACGGCTGCGACGGCGGATAACTACGTCCGGTGAAAGCGGGGTCGAGAGGCACCTGAGCAGCCTATAGGGCCCCTCGGACGCCGCAGAAACGACGAAGCCCGCCCCGGGGTGCGGGACGGGCTTCGCCGAAGACTGCTACGCGCTCAGCGGGTTTCCTTGTGCGCGCGGTGCGTCTTGCAGTTCGGGCAGAACTTCTTGATCTCCAGGCGGTCCGGGTCGTTGCGCCGGTTCTTCCTGGTGATGTAGTTCCGGTGCTTGCACTCCTCGCACGCGAGGGTGATCTTGGGGCGTACGTCGGTTGCAGCCACGGTCCTTGCCTTCCTGAGAGCACATGAGACCCCGTGTAACCCAGTCCGGGCTTACCGTCTGGCGGGGCGGGCAACAAGACGCTGCCCTGGCAATGCTTCCCGGTGAACCTGCGTACCGGGGGTATGGGGGCTCGGCCCCAAAATCATGGCGGAGTGAGGATGGCTGGCGCTCTCCGCCAGCCATCCTCACCCACTCACGTAGCGGTGGCCGGACTTGAACCGGCGACACAGCGATTATGAGCCGCTTGCTCTACCAACTGAGCTACACCGCTTTACACAACACAAGCCGCAGCGCACTGCACTGCGGCCGAGTCGTGGAGCCCCTTTACGGAATCGAACCGTAGACCTTCTCCTTACCATGGAGACGCTCTGCCGACTGAGCTAAAGGGGCTTGCTCTTTCGTTCTTGCCGAGCGAGGAGAACTCTACAACACGCGTCCACCGAGAACGAAATCCGGGGGTCCCTTTAGTGGACCAAGGTGAGCACCGTCTCATCCCGAGCACCCCTGACCTGCACCGTTCGCGCCCGCAGCCAGGCCTCGAAGCGGTCCTCGGACAGCGGCCGGGAGATCAGGTAGCCCTGCGCGACATCGCAGCCCATGCCGACCAGCTGGTCGCGCGCGGCGTCGTCTTCCACGCCCTCGGCCACGACGACCAGACCGAGCGAGTGCCCGAGCTCGACGATCGACCGGACCACGGCCATGTCGCCGAGATCCGTGCCCATCCCGAGCACGAACGACTTGTCGATCTTCACCTCGTCGACCGGCAGCTGCCTCAGGTACGCCAGGGACGAGTAGCCGGTGCCGAAGTCGTCGACGGCCAGCACGACGCCGATCGCGTGCAGGCGCCGCAGCACCGGCAGGGCGCGTTCGGGGTCGGCCATGACGCCCGACTCGGTGAGCTCGAAGGTCAGCAGGCCCGACGGCACGTCGTGGCGGCGCAGAGCGGCCTCGACGCGGTTCGGGAAGTCCTCGTCGCCCAGCGTGCGGACCGAGAGGTTGACCGCGATGGACATGCGCAGGCCGCGGTCGAGCCAGCGGCGCACGCGTTCCAGCGCCCGGTCCATCACGAAGTCGGTCAGCACGTCCACGAGCCCGGTGGCCTCGACGGCCGGCACGAACTCGTCCGGGTCGACGCGGCCGAACTCCGGGTGCGTCCAGCGCACCAGGGCCTCCGCGCCCACGACCTGACGTGACGGCAGGGCGACCTTCGGCTGGTAGTGCACCGAGATCTGGCCGGTCTCGACGGCCTGGCGGAACTGCGTGACGAGCTGGAAGCGGCGCAGGAACAGGTGGCCCATCGACGGCGCGTAGGCCTTCACGGGCGTGCCCTCGGACGTTGCGCGCACGGCGACGTCCGCGCGTTGCAGCAACACGTCGGGGTCCGGGTCCTCGGTCTCGGAGTCGGCCTTCGACGCGTAGCCGACGACCGCGGAGGCCTCGACGGTGAGCCGGTCGACCGGGTACGGCACGGACAGGCCGGCGCGCAGGCGTTCGGCGGTCTCGCGGGCCGTGGCGGCGCGGTCGTCGTCGAGGTAGGCGGCGAACGCGCCACCCTCCAGGCGTGCGAGCGGCACGTCGGCGCCGAGGGCGTCGCGCAGCCGGCGTCCGGCCGCGACCACCATCCGGTTGCCCCAGGCCTGGCCCAGCGCGTCGGACACGGTCGACAGGATGTCGAGGTCTATGCGCAGCACCACTCCGCCCCGGGACTCGCGCAGCGGCTCGGCGCAGGCCTCGCGGAAGCCCGGCCGGTTCAGCAGGCCGGTCAGCGGGTCGTGGTAGGCGTCGTGGCGCAGCCTGGCGAGCAGGCGGCGGTTGTCGACGGCCGTCGCGAGGTGCGAGGCCAGGGTCCGCAGCAGCTGGATGTCGGCCTTGCCGAAGCCGCGCCAGCGGGACAGCCGGTCGTGGGCCTCGACGGCGCCGAGCAGCTGGGTGGCGCCGCGCAACGGGACGACGAGCGCCTCCTGGGCGTCGCGGCGCAGCAAGGCCTCGGTGATGTCCTCGGTCGCGTCGGCCACGCGGTAGTAGCGGACGTGCGTGCCCGGAAGCTGGAGGACGGGGTCCTCGCGCACGGCACGCGGGTCCGTCGCCGTCATCTCCTCCGGCAGCGGTTCGCCGGCGACGAGGGTGATCATGGCTTCCTGCGGGTCGGTGCGCAGGCGCAGCACGACCCTGTTGGCGTTGAGCTGCTCGCGGATGCGTTCCGCGATGAGCTGCCACTCGTCCTCTTCGACGCCCGTCGTGAGGTCGTCGTCGGGCTGGCGGGGGCCGGTGCCGTGCTGTCCCGACCTCGCGACGCGCAGGCTGACCTCGCTCAGCGCCTCGAGGTCGCGCTGCTCGCGCAGGAGCCCGGAGTAGGCGAGGTAGGTGGCCACGATGCCCGCGAGCACCAGGAAGATGAGGACGCCGCCCCACTCGGTGGTGGAGACGATCTGGAAGCCGACGAGGCCGGCGGAGGTGTTCAGCAGCGCCACGACGAGCGTCTGCAGCACGAGACGGACGCTGTTGCCCACGCGCATCGACTTGCCCATGAGGCGCAACGCGCAGAGGCCGAGCACGCTCGCGAGGAGCGGCACGGTGATCGTGCCGACGAAGGCGCCCGCCCAGAACGGGCCACCGGCGCCGATCATCCGGTTCACCGCCTCCGCGGCCGCGAAGGCCACGGAGATCTCCATGAACATCAGGCCCGCGTTGTAGACGGCGCGGTCGAGGATCCGCCTGCCGAGCAACGTGCCGACGCCCGCGACCACGTGCGCGGCGAGCACTATCTCGAACGGGGCGACCAGCAGGCCCAGGACCAGCGGGATCTCGGTGAAGGAGATCGTCCACGCGACGCCGCTGCGGACGTCGACGTTGATCGCGAGCTGTTCCGCCAGCAGGAAGCCGACGACGAGGAGGGGGCCGATCCAGAAGAGGGAGGTGTTCTCCTTCTCCGGGAGCCACGCCGCGACCATGCCCGCGCAGACCACGCCGGCCACCAGGAGGGTGATGGCGAACGCGCTGAACGCGCGGTTGGTCGACTTGGCCGACCAGGCGGCCGAGTCCGACACGGGGGCCGACGCTCGGTCGGACATCCAGCCTCCTCGTCGGCCTGGGTGTGGGGGGACCTCTGGGCGTGACTGAGGGGTCCCGCACTTCGCGATCAGGACCCCTCCAGGGGCACCAATGTACCCCTCTCGGGGTACGAAATGGCAGGTCGAGCACGTTTGGTGACATCGATTCACCCAGACGTGATTAGACGCTCAGGCGTCCCCGAAGCACCGTCACGGCCTGGCCCGCGAGCAGCACGCGATCTTGGCCGAGGGTCGCCCTGACGAAGCCCCCGCGCGGCGACGCCTGCTCCGCGAGCAGGTCAGCGCGCTGGAGCCGAGGCACCCAATAGGACGCAAGCGTGCAGTGGGCCGAACCGGTGACGGGGTCCTCCGGGACGCCGACGGCCGGGTAGAAGCACCGGCTGACGATGTCCGCCTCCCCGTCGCCGACGGCCGTGACGATCACTCCGCGTGACCGGATTTGTGCCAGTCCTTGGACGTCGGGTCGCACGGAGCGGACTTCCGCGGCGCTCTCCAGCTCCACCAGGAAGTCGAAGCGCCCGCGCGCCACGGACTTGATCGTCGCATGTGGCAGCGCTTCCGCTAGACCGATTGGCGGGTCAGTCAACTCTGGCGGGTCCGCCGGGAAGTCCATCCGCACCCACCCATCGTCGTTTGCGCATGTGAGCACCCCGCTACGCGTGGTGAACTCCTGGTCCCCGCCCAGCACGTGCGCGGTGGCGAGCGTGGCGTGCCCGCAGAGGTCCACCTCGACCTCCGGCGTGAACCAGCGGAGGTGGTTGTCCGGGGTGACGAACGCGGTCTCGGCGTGCTTCATCTCGGCGGCGACCCGCTGCATCCAGGCGTCGTCGCGCGGCTCGGTCAGGAGGACGACCCCGGCGGGGTTGCCCGCGAAGGGCCTGCTGGTGAACGAATCCACGACGAAGATCTCCACACGGCCGACCCTGCCATGCTCGGATGGGGCGTGACCGAGATCTTCTCCTACACCGAAACCGGTCTGGACTCCCTGGCGGCGACGTGGGGGCCGTTGCGCACGCACAGGCTCACCTGGCAGCCGGGCTGCGACCTGCCCGCGTTGCTCGACGAGTGGGAGGCCCGGCTGACGGGCCTCGACGACCCCGACACCGCCGCGCTCGTGACGGTGCCGAGCCACGAGGTCTCCGAGACCCCGCCCTTGCTCCGCCACGGCTTCGCCCCGCTCACCGTGATCGCCGAGCGCCGCGCCGGGACGCCGGTGCCGTCGCGGCCGGCCGAGGTCGGCCTCCGCCCGGCGACGAAGGCCGACCTGGACGTGGCGGTCGAACTGAACCTGCACACGGTCCGGTACGACTCCGCGTTCGGCATGGTGACCGAACGCGCGAACACCGCGGAGCACCTGAGGACCGCGCTCGCCGAGGTGCTCGACCGAGACCACGAGGCGATGTGGCTCGCGCTCCACGGCGACACGCCCGTCGGCATGCTTTACGTCGACATGCCGGAGCACGCGGGGTGGATGGAGCGGTTCGCCTCCGCGCGGCCGTTCGCGTACTTGGCGCACCTGGGTGTTCGGCCGGACGCACGCGGCACAGGCGCCGGGAGTGTCCTGACGGCACACGCGCACGACGTCCTCGACCGCGCCGGAGTGGCGTCGACCCTGCTCCACCACGCCCTGCCGAACCCGCGCCCGACACCGTTCTGGTACTCCCACGGCTACCGCCCGCGGTGGACGGTGTGGGTCCGCCGCCCCGCGCTGCGCTCGTCCCCCGGCGTGTCTGCGCTCCCCGAACGGCCTAATGAGACATGATCCAGCCGTTCGCACAAGGGAAGAAGCCGACGAGCCCGTACTTGTGGAACGAATCCGGCCTCTAATTCGACAAAGGGGTAAGCGATTCGGACACCACTCCTGGGGGGTCGAGATGGAACTCAGCGGAAGAGCGAGGGCGATGCTGCGGGCTGTCGCCGCAGGACGTGCCGAGGTGACAGGCGGCGTGGAGCCCGAGCTCTACGTCGACGGACTCCCCTGCTGCGACCAGATGGCGACGCACGACCTCGTGCACGCCGGACTGCTGCGACCCTCGCGGCCGACCAGCTTCGGCCTGCGCGTCGGCGCGGAACTGACCGACGACGGCCGGGCGGCACTCGCCGCCAGCTGACCGGCGCGTCGATCACCTGATGATCGAACATTTGTTCGATATGAGGTATGCTGCGCGCTGAGGCCGGCACGCAAGAGAGAGGAAGCTCTTGCGCGCCGGCCTCACTCTTCCTCAAGCGACCTTCTGCCCGGTCGCGACGTTCATCCGGTTCCAGAAGTTGATGGCGCCGATCGCGATCACGAGACCCGCGAGCTGGTCGTCGGAGTAGTGCTTCGCCGCCTCGTCCCAGACGTCGTCGCTCACGTGCACGCGCGTGATCTGCTCCGCGAGAGCGAATCCGGCCTTCTCGGCGTCGGTGTAGTACGGCACGTCCCGCCACCCCGCGACGGCGTAGACCTTCTCGTCCGCCACGTTCGCCTTGCGCAGCAGCTTGGTGTGGTAGTCGATGCACGTGCCGCAGCCGTTCATGATGCTGACGCGCAGGCAGATCAGCTCCACGTAGTTCCCGTCGAGGCCCGTGGCGGCCGCGGCCTCGGACAGGTCCAGCAGTGCCTTCATCGCGCCGGGCACGGACATGATCGGGTTGGCGATCCTCATCGTCGTTCTCCCTGTCGTCTCTTCGTCTTCCGCCCTCTCGACCCGGCGGGCGGCGGAGGTGTGACAGGTTCTCCGAAGATCTTCCCTACGCGCTGACCCCCTGGCCGAGACCGCCGTCGACCGCGAGCTCGGCACCGGTCGTGAACGTGGCCTCGAAGGCGAGGAACAGCACGGCGCTCGCCACCTCGTCCATCGTGCCGTGGCGCTTGAGCGGCGTGATGCGGTCGCCCTCCTCCTTGAACTGCTCGAGCACCTCCCGCGGCACACCCGAGACGCCCATCGACGGCGTGTCGATGAAGCCGGGGCTGACGACGTTGACCCGGACGTTCCGCGGCGCCAGTTCGGCCGCGAGCCCCCGCGCGAACGCCCGCACCGCCGCCTTCGCCCCCGCGTAGACGCTCAGGCCCGGCGAGCCGAGGACCGTGGCGACGCTCGTCGTGAAGACGATCGAGCCGCCCTCCTTGACCAGCGGCGCCAGGTGCTGGGCGGTGAAGAACGCGCCCTTGGTGTTCACGTCGAACGTGCGGTCGTAGTCGGCCTCGCTCGTCTGGTCGAACGGCGTGAGGGTGGAGAAGCCGACGTTGACGAACAGCAGGTCGACGTCCTGGAACCGGTGCTCCACCTCGGACCTGAGCCTGGCGATGTCGCCGAGGTCCGTCGCGTCGGAGGCGATCGCGTGGGCCTTGAGCCCCTCGATCCGCTCCGCGGTGCGGCCGGTCAGCACGACGTCGACGCCGTTCTCGACGAGCATTTCCACGGTCGCGCGGCCCATGCCGTGCGTGCCGCCCGTGACGACGGCCTTCTTGCCCAGGTACTTCACTTGCGGATCTCCTCGATGACACTCGCGATGCTGTGCGCGCCGTGGCCGTTGCGCTGGGCGCGTTCGAACAGGTCGTGCAGGGCCTGCGGGAGGGTGGTGTCGAGCCCCTGCTCCCGGCCGGCCTCGGTGAACATCCGCAGCCCGGCCACGTTGATGTCCACCGCGGACACCTCGGTCTCGTACTGCCTGCTCTGCGTCTCCTCGCCCATCCGGGGCAGGAGGGTGGTCATCTCGTTCAGCCAGCTCACGGCCATCGGCGTGAACTTCTCGGGCGCGATGCCCGCGGTGCCCATCAACGCGACCGCCTGCAGGTAACCGCCGAACGCGGCCCACATGAGTCCGAGCAGCGCCAGGTCGTACAGCGCGGCCAGCCCGGCGTCCTCCCCCACGTGCACCGGCTCGCCGAACGCGTCGAGCACGTAGTGGTTCTCGTTGCCGCTGAACAGGATCCGCGCCTGCGGTGTGCCGATCTGCTGCGGCACCGCCATGATCACGCCGTCCACGTACTCGATGCCGTTGGCCTCGGCCCACTGAGCGGTGTTCCTGGCCTCCTCCGGAGTGCCGGACGTCAGGTTGACGAGCGTCTTGATGTCGTTGGTGAGCAACGGCCGCTGAGCGTCGTACGTGGACAGGCACGTGACGACGATGTCGCTCTTGAACGCCTCTTCCGGGGTGCTGACACGCGTGGTGTTCGGCGGCGTCGGCTTGTCCTCGGACCGGTTCCACACGGTCACCTCGTAGCCCTTGTCGACGAGGGCCGCGGCGAGCGCGCTGCCCATGCGTCCCAGGCCGAGCACACTCACGGTCTTCTTGATCTCCATGCCGGAAATGCTCGTTCCGACACTGACTTCTCGACAAGTACCTACTATTTTGTCAGGTACCCACCTTTTGGTAAGGATCCTGATGAAGCCACGAAGTTACGCTTGCGGACTCGACGCGGCGATCGACGTCATCGGCGGCCGCTGGAAGGCCCTGATCCTCTGGGCGCTGCACCACGGCCCGACGCGCACGGGTGAGCTGCGCCGGTCCGTGTCCGGCATCAGCGAGAAGATGCTCATCCAGGTGCTGCGCGAGATGGAGGCGGACGAGATCGTGCACCGCGAGGTGTTCCACGAGGTCCCGCCCCGCGTCGAGTACTCGCTGACGCCACTCGGCGTGCGGCTGAACGAGGCGCTGCTGCCGTTGGGCGACTGGGGCGAGGAGAACATGCGGACGATCGCGCGCCGTCGTGGGGTGGAGCCGGCGCCCCGGCACTAACCTTGCGCGGCGGTGGTTCCGCCCACCCCGGGATCTCCCCCTCAGCGTTGGCGAGCCGCATCCGGACGGGCCTGGGCGACCGACCGCCGGGCCGCGCCGAGGAGGGTCACCGGTCGAAGTACACGACAGTGGCGTCGTCGGAAACCTTCTCGCGCGGCCACTCCACGGCCTTCGCGTCTTCCTTTTCGACGGCGCGCATTTTGCGGATGAGGTCATCCGGCCCGTTGGCCGCCATCAACTCGAGGGCCTGGCGCCAGTCGAAGAGGTTGAACAGGTCCACGGCCCGCGCCGCCCCGTCGGACAGGATCGCGACCCTCCGCACGTCCTGCAGCGGCACCTCACCCGTGAGCGCGTGCTCGACGTCGGCGACCCGGGGGCCGGCCGTGCGCCGGGACCGCGTGTCGCTCACCACGAGCAGCTCGCGCTTGCCGTCGACCACCACCGTGGCGTCGCCGAGCACCAGGTACCGCAGCACGTCGTCCTTGATCTGCACCACCGCGATCGCCGCGCTCGGCGAGTCCGGGTGCTCGAGGTCGCACGTGCCGGAGTGCAGATCGGCGGCCTGCCGGACGGCTTCGGTGAGCGCCGCGGACGGGTCGAGGTGGGCGAAGCGCAGGATCTCCGCGGAGAGCTGGTCGGCGAACCAGCCGACGCCGTGCTCGCAGCCGGTCTCCGGCTTGGCCGTGACGCCGTCGAGCACGGCGAGCAGGTTCGGCCCGACGAGCGCCCGGTCCTCGCTCGGCGCGGTCGTCCGTCCCGCCTCCGTTGCCATCTGCGTGCGCACAGCGTCCCCCTCCGCGACAACACCCGATGTACGACGATGGGCCTCTGACCTCGCCGGTCAGAGGCCCATCGTTCGGCCTGGCCCCGCGGAGCCTACCGGCACGGTTTCGCGATCCGGTCCTGAACCGGCACTTGATCACGGGTCACGCGCCCGGCTCAGCGCCTCACCGGGAAACCCGCCCCAGTTGACGGCGCAGCCACGCCGCTCGGGCCGCGACGGCGTCCCGCGAGAGCACGGCATGAGGGACCACGACGTCGAACCCGTGGAACCCGCCGGGCCACACGTGCAGTTCGACGTCGCAGCCCGCCTGCCACATGCGGCTCGCGTGGGCGACGTCCTCGTCCCGGAACGTCTCGGCCGACCCGACGTCGACGAAGGCGGGCGGCAGTCCGGAGAGGTCCGCGGCGCGGGAAGGCGCGGCGTACGGGGACACGTCCGGCCCTCCGCGAACACCGTCGCCGAGGAGCGCGTTCCACCCGGTCTCGTTCGAGGAGCTGTCCCAGATGCCGAGGCCGCGCATCTGCCGCGCGGAGGGCGAGTCGTTGCGGTCGTCGAGCATCGGCGACAGGAGCAGCTGGGCCAGGACGGCGGGGCCGTTGCGGTCGCGTGCCATCAGGGCTACACCTGCCGCGAGGCCGCCGCCGGCGCTCGCACCGCCGATGACGATGCGCTCGGGGTCGATGTTCAGCTCGTGGGCGTGACGCGACAGCCACTCCAGGCCCGCGTAGCAGTCCTCGACGGGACCGGGGTGGGGTGTCTCGGGTGCGAGCCGGTACTCGACCGAGACCACGGCCATGCCCAGCGGTGCGGCCAGGTCCAGCATCTCGGCCAGGCCGAACCGGTTGTCCCCGACGATCATGCCGCCGCCGTGGACGTGGTAGAGCGCCGGGGCCGGGACCGCCGCGTGCTGCGGGAGGCAGATCAGCAGCGGGACGTCCGGTTCCCCGTCCGGCCCCGGGACCGTCCGCTCCCGCACGCTGTAGGCGCCACCGCGCGAGAGGACCTCGTCGGTCGGGGTCTCCACCCCGGGAACGGGCGCGCGCATCTCGACGATGTTGTCCGGGCGGTACGCGTCGGGGGGCCGCAGGCCGGTCAGCACCTCGACGACGGGAGCGAGCTCCGGGTCGAAGGGTGGCGGCGGTCCGACCGGCTGTCTGGAGGACCGGTCCTCGACTTGCGTGGTCATGCGTTCTCCATGCTGGTCGCTCGTGGGTGGCTTGCCGGAACCGGCTCCTGGCTCAGACGGTCGGAACGGTCCCGCCGTCGATCACGTACTCGGCGCCCACGATCGCCGAGGCGCGGTCCGAGACCAGGAACCCGACCAGGTCCGCGATCTCCTCGGTCTGCGCGAACCGCCCCAGGGGCACGCCTCCCAAGGAGTCGTAGATGGTCTGCTTGGCCGCCTCGCGCGTGAGTCCGTTGCCCTCGGCGATCCGGTCCACGAACCTCTCGTAGGCCTCGGTCTCGATCCCGCCGGGGCTGATCGCGTTGACCCGCACGCCGCGCGGCGCGAGCTCGTTGGCGAGTCCCTTGCTGTACGTGCGCAGAGCGGCCTTCGCCGCCGCGTACGCCAGGGACGCGTCGTACAGGGGCAGTTCCCGCTGGATCGAGGTGAAGTGCAGCACCACGCCCGCCCCGGACTCGACCATCGCCGGCAGAAGGGCGCGGTCGAGCCGCACCGCCCCCAGGAAGTTGAGGTTCAGCTCGGTGAGCCACTGGTCATCGGTGATGACCGCGAATCCACCGGGCGGCGTCGAAGCACCTCCGACGACGTGCACCAGGATGTCGAGCGCGCCGCCGGCCTCGGCGATCCGAGCGGCCACCGCGGTGGTGCCTTCGACCGTCGTCACGTCCGCTTCGATGAACCGGTCGGGGTGCTCGTACCCGTCGGGCATCGTTCGCGCCGTCACGTAGACGTCGGCGCCCATCTCCCGCAGCCTCTCCGCGACGGCCTTGCCGGAGCCCTTCGACCCGCCCGTGACCAGCGCGCGGCGACCGTCGAGACGATCGCGATCCGAACCGGACATCTGTTCCTCCACTGGAGATCGGTGTGGCACGGCTTCGGTCAGACCGTGTGGTTGGCGATGACGAGTTCGGCGACGAGGTCGTCCCGCAGCGCGAACCGGTAGTCGAGCTCGGCGACTCCGCCCGGGAAGGTGCCCTCGATCCGCACGGTCACCACCCAGTGGTCGTCGTCGACGCGGCGGGCACCGATCTGCTCGGTGGTGTACTCGAACTCGGACCCGGCGTCCCGCAGGAACGCGTGGACCTCTTCCCTGCCGCGGAAGGTCTCGTCCTGGTCGACGACCACCACGTCCTCGGTGAGGAACGACGAGGCGGTGCCGGCGTCGCGGACGACGTGGGCGGCGAGGAACTCGCGCACGGTGGCCGGGAGCAGATCGGACGGGAGGTCGGTGTGCTGTGTCATGAGCCCACCGTGCGGCCTCGCGGCGCGGGAGGGTCAAGCCGTGGACCCTCCCCCGGGGAGAGAGTCCACAATGAACGGATGTTGACCATCGGGGAGTTCTCGCGCCTGACCCACCTGAGCGTGCGGACCCTGCGCCGGTACCACGAGGCGGCCCTGCTGGAACCCGCCGTGGTGGACGAGAACTCCGGCTACCGCTACTACGGCGTCGACCAGATCCCGACCGCGCAGGTCATCCACCGGCTCCGCGAGCTCGACGTCCCCCTGAGCGACGTGCAGCGAGTCCTGCGGACCCCCGACCCGGACGTCCGGGCGACCCTGGTCGCGGACCACCTGCACCGCCTCGAGGACGTGCTCGACCGCACGCGGGCCGCGGTCGTGTCGCTGCGGCGCCTGCTCCGGCCCGACCCCGCGCCGATCGACGTCGAGCTGCGCGCGGAGCCGGCCAGGACCGTCGCGGCGGTGGAGGCCGTGGTCGCAAGCCGCGACATCACGACCTGGTACGCGGGCGCGATGGCCGAGCTGGAGGCGGCCGTCGGCGCCGCCGTGACCGGACCGCCGGGCGGCAACTACGACAACGCCCTCTTCGAACAGGAGCGCGGTCACGCGCTCGTCTACCTGCCGACCGCCGCGCCGCCTCGCACCGGACGCGTGCACCCCGCAACCCTCCCGGCCGCGGAACTGGCCGTCACCACGCACGTCGGCGAGCACGACGGCATCGAGGTCACGTACGGCGCACTGGGGACCTGGGTGGTGGAGAACGCGATGTCGGTGGCCGGGCCGGTGCGGGAGGTCTACCTCGTCGGCCCTCGTGACTCGAGCGATCCCGCCGAGTGGCGCACCGAGATCGGCTGGCCGGTCTTCCGCGTGACGTGAGGCGGAGTCGGAGAACGCCGGAATCGGCGCACACGACAGAAAAGGTCCCTGTGACTCAGCTCGCGCTGGTCACAGGGACCTTTTGCTGTGGCGGGTAGAGGATTCGAACCTCTGTAGCTTTCGCGACGGATTTATAGAGCACCGCAACCACTACGCTTGAACTGGTAATTCACAGCCTACAGCTATAACTTCGGTATCGGCTCGGCGCACGCGCCTCGGGCCGAACATCACTCTGGGACTGGTGATGCAGACCAGCCGATTCGCTCGACAGCCGTACTACCGGTGGCGTGCCCGCCCGGTCACCGACACAGAACTCGAACAGGCGTATCGGGCGGACGCGTTGTGCGACGCTCACCGCGACGATCCGGAGTTCGTCTACCGGTTCCTGGCCGACGAAGCCCGTGACGCCGGTGTGTCGATGGCGGACCGGACCGCGTGGCGGATCTGCTCGTCGCTGGGCTGGTGCAGCGCGTTCGGCAAGAAACGCGGCCGCAACGGCAAGAAGGCCGGTCCGCCGGTCCACGACGACCTGGTCCGCCGCGATTTCACCGCCACCGCGCCGAACCGGCTGTAGCTGGCCGACATCACCGAACACCGCACCACAGAAGGAAAGCTGTACCTGTGCGCGGTCAAGGACGTCTGCTCCAACCGGATCGTCGGCTACTCCATCGACTCCCGGATGAAGTCCCGCCTCGCCGTCACCGCGCTCACCAACGCCATCGCCCGCCGCAGTGAGGTCGGCGGCTGCGTGGTGCACACCGACCGCGGATCCAGTTCCGGTCCAGGAAATTCGTCCGTGCGCTCGCGCGTCACGGCCTGTCCGGGTCGATGGGGCGGGTGGGCGCGGCGGGTGACAACGCAGCCATGGAACGCTTCTTTGCGTTGCTGCAGAACAATGTTCTCGACCGCCGCACCTGGTCCACCCGCGATGAACTGCGGACGGCGATCGTCACCTGGATCGAACGCACCTATCACCGCCGACGGCGCCAAACCGCCCTCGGCCGGTTGACCCGCGTCGAATACGAAGCAATCATGACCACGTCAGCCAGTCAGGCTGCGTGACTATCACTGTCACCTACTCGTGCAGTAGACCCGATCGTCGTTGTGTGGCGAACCCGATTCAGTTCCGCACGGTGCTTCGTGAGGCCGGGGGCATCGGCCGCACGGGCGCCAAGCTGGTGGCGTTCTTCGCGCTGATGTTCTTCACGGCGCTTCGGCCTGAGGAGGCTTCCAACGTCAGGCTCTACAACCTGCGGCTGCCTCCGAAGGTGTGGAACGAGGAGGCACAGCGTTGGGAAGTTCATGAGTGGGGCGTGATCGACCTTGAGGGGGCAGCCCCCGAGGTAGGTGGCGAGTGGACGGACAGCGGCAAGCGGCATGAGGAGCGAGAGCTCAAGCACCGTCACAAGGGCTTCGGCCGACCGGTCCCAATGTGCCCGGAGTTGGCTCTCTACCTCTACGAACACATAGCGATGTTCGGCATTGGGCCGCGTGAGCTGCTGTTCGTCGCCGAGCACGGCGGGCGCATCGGCAGCTCGACTTAAAGGCGGATCTGGGATCTCGCCCGCAAGATCGCGTTCACTGCGGAGGCGGCGGCTGGCCCGCTGGCGAAACGGCCGTACGACCTACGCCATGCCTGTGTGACGTTCTGGCTCAACCTGGTCAAGGAGCCTAAGCGAGTAGCTAAGTGGGCAGGACACAGCCTCGCAGTGTTGCTCCGCGAATACGCCAAGTGCTCCGACGGGGGTGAGCAAGAAGCTTTGCGGAACATGCAGGAGGGGCTTGGAGGCCCAATCGCTGCGTTCAAGGCAGCATAGCTGCGGCAGGGGAGGGACATCAGAATCAACTCTTTGCGATCTCACGATCAGCATCCGGGAATCCGAGATATTCCTTCTGTCGCGGAATCTTGCTGAACTGACGGTGACGAGACAAATCCATTAAGTAAAGAGTAGCCAGGATGTAGCCAACGATCTAAGGTAGACGGCGCACAAGGGCTCCTTGTGCACGTTGTCTAGAGCAAGGTTCTCTAGGCCGAGAGATTGGCGAAGCATGCCCAGATATGTCAGCGTTCCCACAGACGCAACGCAACACTTGATCCGCCAAGCATATGACGCCGGTGGTCCATACCAATGGGCCCGCGAGGCGTGGCGGAATTCAGACGAGAGCGGCGCCACTCGTATCGTCTTCGACGTCGAACGTCAGGCAGCAGAGCGCACCGGAGTGCTCCGGCGAGTCATCATCGACAACGGTGAAGGCATGGAGCCGGATGATATGAGGACATTCTTGACCACCTTCGGCGGCGGAGGAAAACCCATCGGAGTCGACTCCAACTTCGGACAGGGTTTCAAATCTTCCGTTCTTCCGTGGAATCCATACGGCGTAGTCGTAATCAGCTACACCCGCATGACCCCAGAAGGTTCGATGCTTTGGATCGAAAAGGATCCACAAGGCCGCTTTCTCCTTCGCGAATGGGAAATTAGAGACGAGTCGGGTGACGTAGCTGTAACGAATCAGGTCGAGCCTTTTGATGATCAAGAGCACGGTTGCAACTGGTCGCTGGTAAAGCCGGACTGGCTTGAGACCGGCACCATCATGGTGCTTCTTGGAGACGGGCCGAACGCAAACACCGTTGACGGTGACCCGGACCCCAATAGACAGGAGACCGCAAAGGGACTACTTCGCTACCTCAACAGCCGGCTTCTGGACGTGCCGGTGCGCGAAGGAAAACCCGTGGATACCACCATCGTCATCTTGGAGCAGGTAAAAGCACGCACCGCAGACCGGCGATCGACGAAAGACAGCACCATCACCCTTCCCGATCAAAGCATCCTTGCGGTTCATCAGCGCAAGGTCCGCGGGATGAAAAGTTTCATCCCCACCGAGGCCGTCACAGGACCTGCTATCACGATCGATGATCACGGCACCCTCTTGGAGTGGCACTACGTTCCGGAGCCGCACTCTCCAGTTGGGGGTAGCGCTGACTACATCGCCTCCAAGCCTGTGGTGGTCGTCGACTATCAAGGCGAGGCGTATCACGCCGATGCGAGCATCCATCGATACCGCCAGTTCGGCGTTACGGATGAAATCCGCGGTCGAACTTGGATTGTGATTCGGCCACCCGTATATAGCGACCAGCGTCCCACAAAATGGGGCGTGCTCACGCAGGCTTCGCGAAACATACTGATGACAAAGGGAGGCGGAGAACTTCCTTGGGAGGCGTGGGGCAACAACTTCTACAACAGCTTTCCGAAGGAGT
Source organism: Lentzea sp. CC55 (assembly GCF_021056325.1). Lineage (NCBI taxonomy): Bacteria > Bacillati > Actinomycetota > Actinomycetes > Pseudonocardiales > Pseudonocardiaceae > Lentzea > Lentzea sp. CC55. The sequence continues at coordinate 33,059 of NZ_JAJCXE010000005.1, forward strand.
TGGCCGACGCTCGCGACAAAGCGCGGGCGAAGATCACCGCGAACACAGATCCAAACATGGCCAAGAATCTTTCGCGCATCCTGGATCGGCTCAATCCTCGCTTCAAAGCCTCTCGACTCGTATCCTCCGCCATCGGCAAGATCGCCGGGTTTACAACGAGCGCAAAGGCTGGCACACCAGGAATTCGTCCAGTCAAAGTGGTCCCAAAAACTGGAGGCACTCCCGGCGGCCCAGGGGGCACCTCGGGTAGCCAGGAAATTGTCACACCTTCCCCAGGCGGTCCAGTGAAGGCAAAAGAAACGAGCCTGCGCGGCGGCTACCCCACCTTTGAATGGAAGGCGTTCGAAGGAGATCAGCGCAAGTACCTTGCCGATTACAACGAAAAAGATAGCCCGCGCACAGAAGATGGGCACACCTTTCAGGGTGTAGTGTACTTGAACACCAAGCACCCCGTATTCATCCAGGAGATCAATTACTGGACTGACGAGGTATGGCCGAAGGCGGACCCGAGCGAGGTCACTCGCCTAGTGCAAGACGTTTACGGCCAGGAGGCTGTAGCCCATGTCGTACACGCAGATAGGCTTAACGGCTCCGTGGTCGGTCGTGACGACGATGGCACGATCGTTCGACTGGGCCCGGAGGACGTCAAGGAACTCCTTAGTCCTGCGTCGCTTACAGCAGGCCTGCTCGGTCTGGTCAATGTAGAGCAACGCATCCTCACTCGTGGTGGCGGCTTGTTCGGTAGCCGAGCCAACGCCTCATAGCTTCTCGGGAAACTTCGACTGACCAGTTAATTCAAACTCCCGAGGCATGGCAGCTGACTCAGATAGCCTGGGCACACGGGGATGAACGCCGGGTACACCTATAAGCGGATGTACCCGGCGTGTCCTACTGCCTGAACCACGCCCCTCGTCGCGCGGCTCCATCTCGAAGAGATGCAAGCAGCACTTACCTAGCGGCTACCCCGTATTGACACGATGGCCCTGAAGACCGCAGCGATTGCGCCGACTCACCAGGCTCTGCTCATGCGGCCGATAGCCCGCGAACCCAGAGACGCGCAGTCCGCCGTGGAGCCGGACCTGGCGGCGGACCGACGTACAAGACTCCGACATGGCCCCAGAAGCGCGCGTTCCTGCTGAGCGGCCTTCTTGCCTGGCTGCGTACTTCAAGACCTGACAGCCCCGGCACACGCCCTCGAACGGCGACCGATGTGGCCGGCCATAGGATGCGGGTAGAGCTTGCCGAACTTCGGCGCTTCTTCGGCACAGACACCAGCAACCGGCCGGATCGAGCCGGCCAGCACGACAAAGGCCCTGTGACCAGTTCTCGCTGGTCACAGGGCCTTCGGTCCTGCTGTGGCGGGTAGAGGATTCGAACCTCTGTAGCTTTCGCGACGGATTTACAGTCCGCTCCCATTGGCCGCTCGGGCAACCCGCCCCACACCGTCGTAACGGTGCGGGCAGAACAATACATAACCCCTTCGGGAGGCCCCAAATCGGGGTACCCCAGTAGCATCGACGCTGGCTGTGACCCCGAGATCGTGGAGGAGTGAAGTCGTGGCGGACCCGTCGTTCGACGTGGTGAGCAAGGTGGACCGGCAGGAGGTCGACAACGCGCTCAACCAGGCGGCCAAGGAGCTGAGCACCCGCTTCGACTTCCGCGGGACCGGCACCACAGTGGCCTGGGCCGGCGAGGAGGCAATCACCTTCACCTCGGAGACCGAGGAGCGCTGCAAGGCGGCGATCGACGTCTTCCAGGAGAAGCTGGTCAAGCGCAACATCTCGATGAAGGCGTTCGAGGTGGGCGAGCCGGCCGTGTCCGGAAAGGTGTTCAAGGTCACGGGGAACCTCGTGCAGGGCATCACTTCCGAGAAGGCCAAGGAGATCGCCAAGAAGATCCGCGAGGAGGCGCCGAAGGGCGTCCAGGCGCAGATCCAGGGCGACCAGCTGCGGGTGTCGGGCAAGAAGAAGGACCACCTGCAGGAGGTCATCGCGCTGCTCAAGGGCTCCGATTTCGGCATCGCCCTCCAGTTCACCAACTACCGGTGAAGGGGATCGTCCTCGCCGGTGGCAGCGGGACGCGCCTGCACCCGATCACGCAGGCCGTCTCCAAGCAGCTGCTGCCGGTGTACGACAAGCCGATGATCTACTACCCGCTGTCGGTGCTCATGCTGGCCGGCATCCGGGAAGTGCTGATCATCTCCACGCCGGTCGACTTACCGCTGTTCCGGCGGTTGCTCGGCGACGGGTCGCAGTGGGGCATGTCGTTCGAGTACGCGGAGCAGGCCGCGCCGAACGGGCTCGCGGAGGCGTTCGTCATCGGCGCCGGCTTCGTCGGGGACGACGACGTGGCGCTGGTGCTGGGCGACAACATCTTCTACGGCCAGGGCTTCTCCACGACGCTGCAGCACCACGCGTCCACTTTGGACGGGTGCGTGCTGTTCGGGTACCAGGTGAAGGACCCCGAGCGGTACGGCGTGGGCGAGGTCGACGCGACCGGGAAGCTGCTGTCCATCGAGGAGAAGCCGAAGGAGCCGAAGTCGAACCGGGCGATCACCGGGCTCTACTTCTACGACAACGGCGTGGTGGACATCGCGCGCGGCCTCAAGCCGTCGCCGCGCGGCGAGCTGGAGATCACCGACGTCAACCTCGCGTACCTGCGCGAGGGTCGTGCGCACCTGGTGGACCTCAGCCGCGGCTTCGCGTGGCTCGACACCGGCACGCACGACTCGATGCTCGAAGCCGCGCAGTTCGTGCAGGTGCTGGAGCACCGGACCGGCGTGCGCATCGCGTGTCCCGAGGAGATCGCACTGCGCATGGGCTTCATCTCCGCGCAGGAGTGCTATGCGCTCGGCGAGAAGCTCGGCAAGTCCGGGTACGGCGAGTACCTCATGGCCGTGGCGCAGGCGATCCGCTAGCGCCGGGCCATCTCCTCGAGCCTGCGGATGCGGTCGGCGATCGGCGGGTGGGTCGAGAACCACTTCGCGAACTGCTCCCCGGAGCGGAACGGGTTCGCGATCATCAGGTGGCTCTGCGACACCACCTCCGGCTCCGGCGCGAGCGGCGCCGCCCGCGTCCCCTGCTCGATCTTGCGCAGCGCCGAGGCCAGCGCGAGCGGGTCGCCGGTGAGCTCGGCGCCGGACTGGTCTGCCTGGAACTCGCGGGAGCGGCTCACAGCCAGGCGCACGACCGTGGCCGCGACCGGGCCGAGCAACGCGATCAGCAGCAGGCCGAGCGGGCCGGGGCCCTCGTCGTCGTCGCTGCCGCCGAAGATCCCGGCGAACAGGGCCAGGTTCGCGAGCATCGTGATCACGCCGGCCAGCGCGCCGGCGACGCAGCTGATCAGGATGTCGCGGTTGTAGACGTGCGCGAGCTCGTGGCCGAGCACGGCGCGCAGTTCGCGTTCGTCGAGCAGGTCGAGAATGCCGGTCGTGCAGCACACGGCGGCGTTGCGGGGGTTGCGGCCCGTCGCGAACGCGTTGGGGGCCACCGTCGGGCTCAGGTACAGCCTGGGCATGGGCTGGCGGGCCTTCTGCGACAGCTCCCGCACGATCGCGAAGAGCACGGGCTGCTCCACCTGCGACACGGGCCGCGCCCGCATCGCCCGCAGCGCGAGCTTGTCCGAGTTGAAGTACGCGTAGGCGTTCACGCCCAAGGCCAGCACCAGGCCGATGACCAGTGCCGTTCGCCCGAACAAGCTGCTGACCAGCACGATCAGCGCGCTCATCCCGCCGAGCAGCACGGCCGTCTTCAACCCGTTGAAGTGCTTGTGCACGGTTGCGCCTCCGGGTCTTTACGTCCTACCTCTCAACGAACCAGGCCGCCTGCCAGTTCCTGTCGCCGTCTCCGGCGCGGCCTCCGCCGCCGGGTCGAGCGGTGGCGGCGGTGGCACCTTCTCGACCCACGTCGCGAGCACGTCCCGTTCGTGGACCAGTTCCGCCACGGCACCGTCGCCCTCGACCGAGCCCGTTCCCGGGTAGCCGAACGCCGGCGCCCAGTGCAGGGCGTCGAACGGGCACACCTCGACGCAGATGCCGCAGTAGAGGCACTGGCCGTAGTCGATCGCGAACCGGTCGAGGACGTTGCGGCTGCGCGGGCGGGCGCTGCCGGGCTGCTGCTCGACCTCGGTGTGGCTGGTGATGTGGATGCACCAGTCGGGACATTCGCGCGCGCAGATCATGCAGACCGTGCAGTTGGCCTCCAGCAGCGCGATGACGCCTCTCGTGCGCGGTGGAAGGTTCGTCACGACTGCTCCTCTTCACGACGCGGGCCCCACGAGGGGTCCGGCACTCCTGGCGGTGCGGTGCGGCGGCGGCTCGGCGCGCTGGTGGTGTCCTCGCCCGGCTCCAGGCGGCCGGGCCACGGGCGCACGACGCGGGAGGCGAGCACGAAGTCCTTGCGCAGCGGGTGGCCCTGGAAGCTGTCCGACAGCAGCAGGTGCTCCGGCGCGCCGCCGACGGTGATGCCGAACATCTCGGCGGCCTCGCGCTCGTGCCAGTGCGCGCCCTTCCAGAGGTGGGCGACGCTCGGCAGCGCCTCGTCGGGGCCGAGCTCGGTGCGCAGCATCACGCCCTCGCGCGTCCGCGGGTCGATCACGTGCAGGAACACGGCGTGGCGCTGCCCGACGGCACCGGGACGGCCCGCGTCCTCGACGCCGAGCCAGTCGAACATCACGAACCCCTCGGCGTGGTGCGCCGCGGCCGTCGCGCTCCAGGCGGCGAGCTCCACGTGGTGGATCGTCTGACCGAAAGCGGTCTTCGGGGTCGTCACGCGTTCACCAGCCGGTGCAGCGCCTTGAGGCCTTCGAGCAGCGCTTCGGGGCGCGGCGGGCAGCCGGGAACGGCGACGTGGACGGGGAGGGCCTGGTCGATGCCCTTGGTGACGCTGTAGGAATCCCAGTACGGGCCGCCCGTGTTGCTGCAGGCGCCCACGGAGATGACGTAACGGGGTTCGGGCATGGCCTCGAAACTGCGGAGGACAGCGGGCAACATGACGTCGGTGACGGTGCCGGAGACGACGAGGACGTGCGCCTCGCCCGCGCCGTCCACCGGCGTGACGCCGAGGTCGGGAAGGCGGTCGAGAGCCGCCATCACTTCGACCCCGCAGCAGGCGAGTCCGAGTTCGAGAACGGTGACCTGGTAGGTGGTGCCCCAGTCCAGGCGAGCGGAAGCCGTCACAACGGCTGAGAGTAGTACTTGGGGGCCCGCCGGCTCACGCCTGGCGGACCCCCACCCCCCAATGATTCCCCCCGGAATCGGCTCCCACGCGTGGTCGCCGCGGATAGTTTTGTACACCGCGCGATAAGTGTCCAGGGATTTGCCGACAGGATCTCCAGAATATTTGTCGGCGAAATGCGGTCAAGTTCAGTTCAACTGATCGACAGAACACCAGAGAGGGTCTCGATGTCCGGCTCGTCCCAGTTGGTGCTCCCCACAAGTACCACGCTGCACCGCCTGTTGAACATGCCCGGAGCCCTGCTGGACACCACGATGGACCAGCTCAGGACACTGCTGACGGTGCACGAGACCCGTTCGGCGCTGCGGGCGGCGCGGGCGCTGGGGCGCGAGCAGTCGAGCGTGCAGAAGCAGCTCGACACGTTGAACAGGAACTTCCTGGAACTGTGCGGCGAAGCGCTCGTGGTGAAGCAGGGACGCGGAAAGGACGTGCTGTTCACGCCAACCGGTGAGTCGCTCGTCGAATTGGCGCGGGACACGCTCGCGGAGTGGCTCGACGGAATTCACGAGTGCCGCCGCAAGCTCGGCACGACCGTCACCGTGGGAACCACGCGGTACATGCTCGACACGCTCGCGAAGGCGTGGCACCACGTCGAGGACGAGTTCCAGGAGCGCGACGTCGACCTCAAGGTCGTGCACATCCGCACCAAGGACATCTGGACCAAGCTGGAGACGCAGGAGGTCGACCTCGTGTGCGGCAGCGTCGTCACGAGGGCCGGCGCGGGGTGGGAGCGCCCCGAGTTCGACGTGATCGAGTGGCGCCGGGGAGGGCTCGCGCTGCTGACGAACCTGCCGGAGACCGTCGTCGGCGACAAGGTGCGCGTGCCGGCGCTGCGGTCGGTGCCGCTGGTCGTGCCCGGCGCCGGGCTGATCGCGGAGTTCCTGCGCGGCTGGTTCGGCCCCGACTACCGGCAGGGCCTCGACATCGCCGCCGAGATCGACGAGATCCAGTACGGCATCTCCCTGCTGCGCTCCAACCTGGTCAAGGGCGCGATGATCGTGACGTCCGGCCTGGGGGTGGTGGCGGCGAACAACGAACTGCGCGAGGGCAGCGGTCTGCGCGTGGTGCAGCTCGCCGACGACTCGCTCGAACGGCTGGTGGGCGTGTTCGCCCGCACCGACGCACTCGCGAAGCACCCCGCGGACCACCCGTTGAAGCTGCTGTGGACCGCGTTCGAACGGGAGGCTCCGACCGCGTGATCGGCAGGCGCGTCCACCGACTCTCGCTCGAGCCCTCCGGGCCTCGGGACCCGGTTCCCCGTGCCGCGGGCGTCCTGAGTGGATCTCAGGGCCCGGAAGCGCTACCGGGAGCGGCTACGCCCTCGCGGTCCGAGGCCTCGAACGGGCTAACCGACGTCACCCTCAGGAACACCAGCTCCCCCGAGGCGTCCCCCGCCCGGGAACGCGGAAGCGCCCCGGCCGTGACCGGGGCGCTTCCGCTGGATGCCGCCTACTGCTTCGCGGGTGTCATGGCGTCGTGCTCAGGCCTGCGTTGCTCGACCCGGGGACGGTGCTGCGCCTGGGCCATCTTGGCCAGCCAGCTCGTCGCCTCCGAGCGGATCTTCTCCAGCTCGTTCTCGCGTGCCTGTTGCTCGTTCATCGGCCACTCCCTGCGTTCGGGGATCGCGTTCGATGGGAGCACTACCGGGCGTGCGCCCGCTAGGGCCGCCATTCTTGTGGGTGAACCTGATTGACAGCATTGCCCGTCGATACGTCCCCCGCACCCCGACACGGCGCGTCGTGCCGCTTCCTCAGTACCCCAGGTACCCGCCACCCAGGTTCATGGAGACCAGACCGGGGTGGTTGTGGAAGCCGCCGTAGCGCGCGTAGGTGTAGCGAACGCCCGCGATGATGTTGTCCACCGGCGCCAGGATGTTGTCGTACCCCGGCAGCTTGTACGCGCGGAACGTCGGGTCGATGCACTGCATCAGGCCCTTCGACGGCGTGCCGCGCATCGCGTTGGAGTCCCAGTTGTTCACGGCGTTGGGGTTGCCGTTCGACTCCTTCATGATGATCGTGTAGATCTCGTCCATGGAGCCGTTGTCGATGTTGGTGCCGTTGGCCTGCAGGACCTTGATGGCTTCCTTGATCCAGCCCTCGACCTCGCGCTGCTTCGCGGGCTTGCGCATCTCGGCCTGACGCTCGGCCTCGGCCTTGGCGGCCGCTTCGCGCTGGGCGTGCGCGTCGGCGGCGACCTTGGTGGCCTGCTCGAAGGTCTGCTGCGCGTACATCTGCTGGAACTGCAGGAGCCGACCGACCTGGTTGCCCGGGTTGACGTCGTGCACCGTCTGGATGGTCTTGACCTGCTGGTCGGGGAGAGCGCCCAGCTCGGCCGCACCCGCGGCGAGTTCGGTGGCCGTGCCGCTGGTCGCGGCGTTGGCGATGGCGGCGGTGCCGGCGGCGACACCCGCCGCGACGACGATGGCGCTCACGCGGTGGGCGAGCGGGACCTTGTCGTCCTCGACTCGATGCGCACCGGGTTTCACTGCTGCTTTGGGCACGACCGTGTACACGGTTCGGCCATCGGCCTTGCTGTGCCGGGCCAAGGGGAAGCCTCCTGCGTCGGGGAGCTTGGCCACCGGACTCTCCCGGCGGGGGATTCCGGGCCGGACTTCGGACCCTACTGGCTGCGGTTCCTTGTCCTGCCGGTGACCAAACCGTTATCGGCGGGCGAGAACGTAACCTCGTGTCACGAGCGCAGGCAAGCTTGAGCGCCCGTTGGGTGACTCTCGTCACGTTTCCGATCAGTTGGACTTCGCGTTGCTAACAGACAGTTAGTGAGCCGTGTTCGTCCTTCGTGAGTTCATCGTTGCCTTCTGACGAACTGGCGGCGCTGTCTGCGGTTCGGCGCAAGTCCTGCCCTTGTGAGCCGGACAGTGCGTCCTGGGTCTGGTGAGGGGTACGGAGGAGCCGCGCCGGCGGTTCAGCTCGATTGGGGAGCTTCGGATGGACGACCGCGCCGCGCGCCGCCGGGCAGCTCAGGAGGCCGTGCTGCAGGCGCGGCTGGAGGCCTCGCGCCCGTGGTGGCAGAGGCAACTCCACCGCTGGTTCGCCTCTTTGCCGTCGCGGCTGTGGCGCTCGGCGAAGTGGTGGGCGCGTGAGCTGGGCGGAGAGCTGGCCGGCCTTCTCCTCCTCGCGGGCGCACTGGCGATCGTGGTCGTCGCCGGCCTGCTGGTGGTGGAGGCGTACCGGCTGGCGTTCTAGCGCCTGCGTTCTGCTCCAGCGCCTTGAGCACGCCTCCGGACACCGCGGCGACATCGTCCTCGCGACTCGCTGGCGTCCGCCGCATGCCCGAGCTCACGTGGCGACCGGAACGGCGAGAACTACATGGCCTTGGACGCGCTCGTCCTTCTTGTCACCACCGTGCGTCGGCGCGACTCGCGCACGCAGGGATCGGGACGACCGAGGTCCTCCGCGAACGCCTTCGGAGCCACCGGGCTCTTCGAGAAGGCGGGCTTCACGCCCTCGATCCGGTACGTGAAGTGGGCGCTGGAGGTCTAGGGCTCGTCGAGGCGGAACTCGCCGTTGTGGAACGTCAGCACAGCGGGCCGCTCGTCGGCTTCCTCGCGGACGAAGCCCGCGTAGCCGTTGTCCTCGACGTGCGGCGCCAGCCACTGCACGACCTGCCACCACACCTCGGCCCACTGGTCATCCAGCCAGAACAGCCGTGCGTGCAGCCCCCAGGCGTGCAGGTCGCCCTCGTCGTTGAACCCGCGGAGCTGTTCGCGCAGCGCGGCGTGCTCGCCACCGGGGAGGTAGCTGTCCGGGTTCGGCCGCAGGACCGGGAAGTCGTAGTCGAGGACCGGGTTCCGCGGCGGCTCGGGCGCGAGGCCGAGGTGGTAGCGCAGCTCGTCCAGGACCTCGGCTGGGGTGTTCTCGCGCAGGAACAACGAGAAGACCACCTCGTAGTGGAAGCTCATCGACCCGTATTAGAGAGGACGGCGACCTCCGCGGCGTTGGCGGCCGCCTGGCGGAGAAAATCTACTGCGACGGAGGTAGACATGCTCCTTCGATCATGTGTATGCTTCTCCTCGTTGAACGAGAGATAACATGGCACGGGAGATGACGAACTACCCGTGAGCTCGATTGCAGGACGGTCAGACGCTTGCTTTGCGGCAGATGACCGAAGGCAGCCGGTGAGCAGTACCAGCAAGAACAGGAACCGGCTGTAGCAAGTGCAGGACGGTCGCACCGGAGCCGGTCAGTGGAAGTGGCTCCCGGAGGCGGTCGAGGCAGTCGGTGGAAGTGAAGCCGGCACGTGCATGAGGACCGGCGCCGACAGCCACGTGAGAGAAAAAGTAGTTATCAGAGGAGAAGGGAAGGGTTGCACCCCATCGGATCGCCCGGCTTCGGCTGAGCTCTGCCGAACGGGTACCGCAGTTCCATCAGATTGGTAGGTGGTCTTCGGTTACGCACAAGCGATCCCCGCTTCGCCCGCTTCTTCCAGGGGCCACGCGGACAGAGAGAGCCGATCTCACGGTCGGCTAGGTGGAAGTGAAACCCAACAACCCCGGGGCCCCGGTGCTACTGCACCGGGGCCCCTCGTGATGCGGAGGCGCGATGACCCCAGCTGTCCATGAACGAGCGGACGACGAACCGCAGACAACAGCCGAGAAGTTCGACGACGAGCACTACCCCGCCTACACGATGGGCCGTGCCGCGGAACTGCTCAACACCTCAGCGAACTTCCTGCGGAGCCTCGACGAGGCGAAGCTCATCGAGCCGCAACGCTCCGCCGGCGGGCACCGCCGCTACAGCCGCCACCAACTGCGCCTGGCCGCCCGCGTCCGCGCCCTGGTCGACCAGGGCACCGGCCTCGACGCCGCCTGCCGCATCGTCACCCTGGAAGACCAACTCGAGGAAGCTCGGGCGCTCAACGCCCAGTTGGCGCCTGCTTCCGCACCTGAAGAGCCGCATCCGCCGTTGCAAGGCGTGTGAGTTCGTCCGTGCAGCGGAGCGTGGTGGGCCGGACATGAAGCTGCGCTGGTGAAAGCTCGTTCGAACCTTCCACCAGCGCAGATCAGAAGCTTCAGGTACGTCTGTGCAGACGCCCCCTGTCCCGCGCCGCGCATTCGCGGATGAAACCGCGGAGCATCAAGGCAAGCTGGCCGCGATTATCAGCGGATATTGGCGCGAACGACAGCGTCGGCACGCGTTATGTTTTGCGCTCTGACGAGCGAACTGTGGGATGAGCATGGCTTTGGCAAGAAAGGGCTCTCGGCGGATCGTCGTGGATGACACGGTCTACCGCTGGCGCATTCGGCACAAGCCGACGTACTGCCAATGCCTCGCCTGGACGCCGTTGAGCTATGCGGTCGAACAGGTCGACTCAGCAGGAACCGTCCTGGTCGTGAGGACCAGTCAGCCACACCCGAGCAACTGGATCAATGCACCTGCCACTCCAATCACGCCGGCCGACGTCGCCAACAGCATCCGCACGGCCCTCGCCACCGGATGGTCACCAAACTGCCCTGGGAAGCCGTTCGTAGTCACCAAGATCGACAAGGCTCCTGCGTTTGGTGGAGCCCACTCGGGACTCCGCCCAGCGCGAACCCGGGAACCGCGGAGCGATCCGCCAAGTCACGAGCGACTGCAATTGACTGCCGTTGACCAGGTCTCATAGTTCGATCACTCGGTGCATCTCCAGGCTCAACGCGGTAACGCAGCGTACTAGGCCACCATGTGCCGGTGCGAACGAACCGAGGGGGTGTGACCGGTGACGGACGATCGGGACTTCTTCGTCTCTTACACGTCGGCGGACCGCGCGTGGGCGGAGTGGGTGGCGTGGGAGTTGGAAGAGTCCGGTCACAAAGTCTTGATCCAAGAGTGGGACTTTGTGCCGGGTAGCAACTGGGTCGCCAAGATGCACGATGGCGTTCAAGGCACTGCACGCACCATCGCGGTGTTGTCGTCGGCATACCTGTCGTCGGTGTACGGGAAGACCGAGTGGCAGGCAGCATGGCGCGAGGACCCTGCAGGCGCAGGTCGCAAGCTACTGGTCCTGCGGGTCGAGGAATGCGATCGGTCAGGCCTGCTGGGCTCGGTGGTGTCGGCGGACCTGTTCGGCATTTCCGAGGAGGAAGCTCGGCAACGTCTGCGGCGAGTTGTGCGCGGTGCCGTGGAAGGGCGCTTGAAACCGCAGACCACCCCCAGATTTCCTGGCAAGCCGCTTGCGCGCGCAGTTCCGGTGGAACCGCAGTTTCCAGGCGCGCCGCCACACACGCGGAACGCGCCTACGCAGAAACCGAGATTTACCTCCGGTCACGATCTTCGTCGCAAACTTTTGATCACTGCAGTTCCTGCGATCATCGCAGTGATCATTCTGACGCCAATGGTCAAATTCATTCTTTTTCCGTCTGGCAAAACGGAGGCGTCAACCTCGACCACACTGACCACCTCCGACTCGCCTACATCCTCTTCGCGACTGCAGCCACCACCACCCCCTACCAGCACTACCGTAAGCACATCGGCAACTTCCGAGGGCAACATCGCCTACAAGGGGAGTGTCTTCATCGTGCCTCAGGTTCCCAGCTGCGAAGGTGTAGCAGTCGACTTCAACGCGCGCAAAGTATCCGAGCTCTTCGAAGGTTCTTCATCCGACAGCAACCGCAATCTCGCCGCAACTGCCGAGTTGATGCGATTCGGATCCTGCGGGGCCCCCTTCGGCCCCTCGGCGCACTGGGAGATACCGGCGCGCCACACTGTAGCGCCGCATTTGGGCCAGCAGGCACCCACGCGTGAACAATGCGAACAATCTTTGAACCAGAGCCCCTGGCCGAATCGACTTTCCGACGATGCCTTCGAGGAGGTCGGCTTCGCGTGCGTTCGAACGGATAAACCGCCAGCCGGCACGGTTCAGGTTGGGTACCTCGAAATCCAGAGCACAAACGGACCGGTACAACTATCTGCAACTTTTTGGAAGGAGTAGGCAACACGTCTGCCGGGGGTTTCTGTCCGTAACTGCCCCGTGGAGCGTGACAACTCCCGTCGTCGCTGCCGGACAGTGACGGAGCCATGCAGAGCCGGATATGAAACTGCGCTGGTGGAAAGCTCGTTTCGAGCCTTCCACCAGCGCAGATCCAGATGGCTGCGTGGGCGAGGTCTAGCCGCGCAGTTCCATCGTGCAGCACTTCGGGCCGCCGCCCGACTTGCGCAACTCCGAGATGTCCACGAACACGGGCTCGAACCCGCGTCGCGCCACCTGCTCCGCCAGGTGCACGGCCTCGACGGGCATGACGACGTGCTTGCCGTCGGACACCGCGTTCAGGCCCAGGCAGACGGCGTCGTCGTCGTTGGCGATCACGGCGTCCGGGAACAGGCGCTTCAGGACCTGCTGCGAGCCCGGCGAGAACGCCTCCGGGTAGTAGGCGACCAGCGGTGAGGCGGACTGGTCGTCGAGCATGAACAGGGCCACGTCGAGGTGGTAGAAGCGCGGGTCGACCAGCTGCAGCGAGACGACCGGGACGCCCAGGACCTCCTGGGCCTCGGCGTGCGCGTGGGGGTCGGTGCGGAAGCCCGTGCCGGCCAGCAGCAGGGAGCCGGTCCAGGTGAAGTCGCCCTCGGCCTCGTTGACGGCGGTGGGCATGACCACGGACTTGTAGCCCGCGCCGAGGAACCAGCGGCGGAAGTGGTCGGCTTCGGCCGAGCGCTGGGAGGCGCGGAAGCGGGAGCCGAGGACTCGGCCGTCGATCACGGTGCCGCTGTTGGCCGAGAAGACCATGTCGGGCAGGCCGGGGACGGGGTCGATGACCTCGACGTCGTGGCCGAGGCGCTCGTAGGTCTCCTTCAGGGCCGTCCACTGCTCCACGGCCAGGGTTGTGCTGGTCGGCCTGGTGGGGTCCATCCACGGGTTGATGGCGTACTCCACCGTGAAGTACGTCGGCGGGCACATCAGGTACCGACGGGTGGTCGGCACGCGCGTCGGCACGAGGGGCGTTGCGATGTCGAGCGTGATCGGCTCGCCGGGCCCGGAGATGGAGACGGTCATGGATCGAAATGTAAAGGGCCGCTGGACCATCGAACAACGCCGCGACATTGCGTTGATTAGGGCAGAATGTTGCGTGTGGACAGCATCGACCATCGAATCATTTCGTGCCTCATGGCCAACGCGCGCTCCAGCTACGCGGAGATCGGCAAGGAGGTGGGGCTGAGCGCTCCCGCGGTCAAGCGGCGGGTGGACAAACTGCTGGACACCGGGGTTCTGCGCGGCTTCACGGCCGTGGTGGACCCCGAGGCGCTCGGGTGGGGCACCGAGGCCTTCGTCGAGGTGCACTGCAAGGGGAACGTGGCGCCGCACGACATCCAGCACCGGCTGGAGCCGATGGCCGAGGTCAGCGCGGCCTACACGGTGTCGGGCGCGGCGGACGCGATCGTGCACCTGCGCGCGGCGGACATCCACCACCTCGAGACGGCGCTGGAGCGGCTGCGGGCCGTCGAGATCATCGACCGGACCGTGTCCACGGTCGTGCTGTCCCGCCTCCTGGACCGGCCGCCCGCACCCTAGGGTTCGGGCATGGCTGAGGTTCTGCTGGAGCACCACGACTCCGTCGCCGTCATCACGATCAACGATCCGGACCGGCGCAACGCACTGACGATCGACCTGTCGCGGGAGCTGCACGACAAGGTCAAGCAGGCCGAGCGGGAAGCCAACGCGCTGATCGTCACGGGTGCGCCGCCCGCGTTCTGCGCCGGCGCGGACCTCACGCAGCTCGGCAACTCGAAGGACGAGGGCCTCAAGCAGATCTACCGGGGCTTCCTCGCGGTGGCCGACGCCACCATCCCGACGATCGCCGCGGTCAACGGCGCGGCGGTCGGCGCCGGGCTCAACCTCGCGCTGGCCGCCGACGTGCGGATCGCGGGGCCGAAGGCGCGGTTCGACGCGCGGTTCCTCCAGCTCGGCATCCACCCCGGCGGCGGCATGACCTGGATGCTGCAGAGGATCACGAACAGGCAGACCGCGACGGCCATGACGCTGTTCGGGCAGATCCTCGACGCCGACGAGGCGGTGCGCGTCGGACTCGCCCACTCCAGGGCCGAGGACCCGCTGGCGGCGGCCCTGGAGATGGCGCGGGCCGCCGCCGACGCTCCGGCCGGCCTCGTCCGGACCATCAAGGCGACGATGCGGCTGACCGATGCGATGCAGGACCACGGGCACGCCGTCGAGACCGAGCTGCGGCCACAGGTGACTTCGATCGACACTCCAGAATTCGCTGCCAGGCTTGCCGCGATGAAGGCTCGGATCAGCGGGCGTTAGGTGTTACCTTTGGTAACAGGTATCGAGGGTGACGTCTGCCGCGTTCGGGTATCCGCTGGTAGTGCTGTGCTCACCGTCCAGTTGGGGACCCGCTGCGGCAGATGGGACAGTTCGTCTCGCCTAGTGGTACACGGCCCGTCTCGCAGGCGGTCCTGGCGGCTACCCTCGCGGTGGGGCACAGCCACCCTTGGAGAGAGGTATCGGCGTAGGAATGAGCACTGAGACCCGCAAGCTGGATCGCGTTGTGATCCGCTTCGCCGGCGACTCCGGTGACGGTATGCAGCTCACCGGAGACCGGTTCACGTCGGAAGCGGCGGCGTTCGGCAACGACCTCGCCACGCAGCCCAACTTCCCCGCCGAGATCCGCGCACCACAGGGGACCCTGCCCGGTGTGTCGTCGTTCCAGCTGCACTTCGCCGACTACGACATCCTGACGCCCGGCGACCGTCCCGACGTCCTCGTCGCGATGAACCCGGCCGCGCTCAAGGCGAACGTCGGCGAACTGCCGGACGGCGGCATCCTCATCGTCAACACCGACGAGTTCTCGAAGCGGAACCTGACGAAGGTCGGCTACGACTCGAACCCGCTCGAGGACGACTCGCTCGAGCGGTTCCAGGTCCACAAGATCGCCATGGCGACGCTGACCATCGGCGCCCTCGAGGAGACCGGCCTCGGCAAGAAGGACGCCGAGCGCGCGAAGAACATGTTCGCGCTCGGGCTGCTCTCGTGGATGTACCACCGGCCGACCGAGGGCACGGAACGGTTCCTGCGCGAGAAGTTCGCGAAGAAGCCCGACATCGCCGAGGCCAACGTCCTCGCGTTCCGCGCCGGCTGGAACTACGGCGAGACGACCGAGGCCTTCGCCGTCACCTACGAGGTGGCTCCCGCGAAGCTCAACGTCGGCACCTACCGCCAGATCACCGGCAACACGGCGACGGCGTACGGCATCGTCGCGGCGGCACAGCTGTCGAAGCTGCCCGTCGTGCTCGGCACGTACCCGATCACGCCGGCGTCGGACATCCTGCACGAGCTCAGCAAGCACAAGAACTTCGACATCACCACGGTGCAGGCCGAGGACGAGATCGCGGGCATCGGCATCGCCCTCGGCGCGTCCTACGGCGGCGCGCTCGGCGTGACGTCGACGTCCGGCCCCGGCATCGCGCTGAAGTCCGAGACCATCGGCCTCGCCGTGATGACCGAGCTGCCGCTGCTCGTGATCGACGTGCAGCGCGGTGGCCCGTCCACCGGCCTGCCGACCAAGACCGAGCAGGCCGACCTGCTGCAGGCGATGTTCGGCCGCAACGGCGAGTCGCCGGTGCCGGTCGTGGCGCCGCGGTCCCCCTCGGACTGCTTCGACGCCGTGGTCGACGCGTGCCGGATCGCGCTGAAGTACCGCACGCCGGTGCTGTTCCTGTCCGACGGCGCGGTGGCGAACGGCTCCGAGCCGTGGCTGATCCCGGACGTCGACTCGCTGCCCGACCTCACGGTCGAGTTCGCGACCGACCCGGAGAACTTCCAGCCGTACTCCCGCGACCCGGAGACGCTGGCCCGCCCGTGGGCCGTGCCGGGCACCCCGGGTCTGCAGCACCGCATCGGCGGCCTGGAGAAGCAGGACGTCACCGGCAACATCTCCTACGACCCCGAGAACCACGACAAGATGGTCCGCCTGCGCCAGGCGAAGATCGACGGCATCGAGGTGCCGGACGTCGAGGTCGAGGACCCGGACGGCAACGCCCGCGTGCTCGTCGTGGGCTGGGGTTCGTCGTACGGCCCGATCGGCGCGGCGGCCCGCCGGGTCCGCAAGCTGGGCCTGCCGGTCGCGCACGCACACCTGCGGCACCTCAACCCGTTCCCGAAGAACCTGGGCGAGGTGCTCCGCAGCTACGACAAGGTGGTCGTGCCGGAAATGAACCTGGGCCAGCTCGCGTTGTTGTTGAGGGCGAAGTACCTGGTGGACGCCGTGTCGTACACGAAGGTCCAGGGCCTGCCCTTCAAGGCGGAGGAGTTGCAGGACGTGCTCGCTGACGTGATCAAGGGGGTGTCGGCGTGACCGCGATCGACCTCGGAATCCCCGGCCTGACCGGGGTTCCCACCACCGACGAGAAGCAGACGGCCAGGGACTACAAGTCCGACCAGGAAGTCCGCTGGTGCCCCGGCTGCGGCGACTACATCGTGCTCAACACCGTGCAGTCGTTCCTGCCGTCGCTGGGTCTCAAGCGCGAGAACATCGTGTTCGTGTCGGGCATCGGGTGTTCGTCCCGCTTCCCGTACTACATGAACACCTACGGCATGCACTCCATCCACGGCCGTGCGCCGGCCATCGCCACGGGTCTCGCCGTGGCGCGGCCGGACCTGAGCGTGTGGGTGGTGACCGGTGACGGCGACGCGCTGTCGATCGGCGGCAACCACCTGATCCACACGCTGCGGCGCAACGTGAACCTCAAGATCCTGCTGTTCAACAACAGGATCTACGGCCTCACCAAGGGCCAGTACTCGCCCACCTCCGAGGAGGGCAAGGTCACCAAGTCGACCCCGCTCGGGTCGCTCGACCACCCGTTCAACCCGGTGTCGCTGGCGCTGGGCGCGGAGGCCTCCTTCGTCGGCCGGGCGCTCGACTCGGACAAGGCCGGTCTGACCTCGGTGCTGCGCCAGGCGGCCGAGCACCGCGGGTCGGCGCTCGTCGAGATCTACCAGAACTGCCCGATCTTCAACGACGGCGCGTTCGACGTGCTGAAGGACGCGGACGAGGCGCAGCGGCGGATCATCAACGTCGTCGACGGCGAGCCGATCCGCTTCGGCCGCGAGGGCGAGTACTGCGTGGTGCGCGAGGGCTTCGGGCTCGCGGTCGCCAAGTCCGCGGACGTGGACGCGAGCGACGTCGTGGTGCACGACGCGTCGGACCTGAACCTGTCGTTCGCGCTGTCGAGGCTGTCGACGCAGGACCTCACGCACACCGTCACCGGTGTGTTCCGGCGGGCGAACCGCACGACGTACGACGACGGGGTGCGGGCGCAGGTCGGCGAGGCCAAGGCCACGAAGGCCGCGGACCTGGCCAAGCTGTTGCACGGCAAGGACACCTGGACCGTGGTCGGCTGACCGCGGAGTGACGGAAAAGGCCCCCACCGAACGCGGTGGGGGCCTTTTCGCTGTGCCTCGGGGATCAGGGTGCCGGGCGGAACCCGGCCTTCTCCGCGTCGGCCTCCGTGCGGAACCACACGTCGGCCCGCGTCTCCACGAAGTTCGCGGACCCCTCGGAGTAGTAACGACGCCCGGTCAGCGTGGCCTTCACGGCGAAGTCCACGGCCGGCGCCGTGCCGTCCGACTTCGGCAGCACCGAGCCCGGACCGAACGGCGAGCGCGGGTTGAAGCCCTCCGGCTGCTGGAAGCGGGCCGGTCCGGTGCCGCCGCCTGCCGGGGCACCGTTCGGGCGGCCGCCGGTGGACGGCGAGAAGCCGACCGGGCGGGGGCGCGCCGGGAGTGCGGGAGCGGGCTTGGGAGCCTCCTGCTTCGGGGACTCGAACGCCGCGAACGCCGGGAAGCTCTGCTGGCGTTGCGGGGTCGTGCGCCTGGCCTCGCGGATGGGCAGGCCCGCCTCGGTGTGGCGCTGGGGCAGGTGCACCGGCTCGGGTTCGGGCTCCGGCGGGGCGGCGAGCAGGGGCTCGTCGCTCGGCACGAACTTCGGGACGAACGGCTGGTCGTTCGTCGTGTCCGGGAGCGTGCGGGTCTGGCCGAGGGGCGGCAGCGGCTCGTCGGCGTCCAGCAGCGGTTCGAAGAGCGACCGCGGGCGGTCGGCCACCGGTGCCGCGGGGGCCTCGGGGGTCTCGGAGGCCTCCGCGTTGTGCGAGAAGGCCGCGCCGACGGCACGCGGGGTGCGTTCCGGGGCCTCGTCGGTCTCCACGCGCGGCTCGAACGCCGAGAACGGTGCGGGGGCGGGGGCTCCCGGAGCCACGAACGGCTGGGTGAACGAGCCGGTGTACTCGGGCTCGACGAACTCCTCGTAGACCGGTTCCCGGTGGGCCGGCTCCTCGCGCGGGGCGTGAGCGGGCTCGGGCTCCGGCTGCGGCTCCTCGGCCTGCGTCGGCTCGAAGACGCCGTTGCGCACCTGCGGGGCGTCGAGGTCGATCGGCTCGATCAGGCCGGTCTGCTCGGCGGGCTCCTCCGGCTGGACCTCGGCCTCGGCCTCGGGGTCGGGCTCCGGCTCGGTGAAGCCGTCCAGCTGGCCGGAGATCTCGTCGCGCAGGCCGGGGTACTCGCCGGTGAGGTCGTTGTCGGGCCAGCTGCTCTCCTCGACGGCGATGAACGTCGTCTGCTCGGAGCGCGTCGGCGCGGGCTCGTCCTCCTGCTCGGCGGCCTCGTCGAGGTACGTCTCCGGCTCGTCCTGCGCCCACACCTCGCGAGGCTGGTAGACGAAGTCGTCGGTCTGCTCGACCTCGGGACCGGCGGTCGGCTGCGCCGCCGGGGCACCGGGCTCGGCGACCGGCGGGACCGCGGGCACGTACGAGGTCTGCTCGGCCGGGAGCTCCGGCTCGTCGTCGAAGTCCGCGGCCTCGAGGCCGGACTGCGACAGGACCGTCGTCTGCTCGGCCGGGGTCTCGGCGGGCACCTCGTCGTGCGGGAGGCGCTCGAACAGCGACCGCGGGCGGTCGTCGTCCTCGGTGTCGGCCAGCGCCCTCTGCTCGGCCAGCTGCTCCTCGAAGCGGCGCTGCGCCTCGTCGGGCTCCAGGTACTGGCGGACCGGGGCGGAGGGCTCGTCGTGCTCCTCCGGCTGGTCGCGGCGCTCCTCGGCGGCGGGAGCGGGCTCCTCCTCGACGACGGGCGGCGGCGCGGGTGCCGCGACGGGCTCGCCGAAGTAGGCGGGCGGCTCCACGTACGGCGCGGGCGCGGGCACAGGAGCGGGCACGGGTGCCGGGGGTGCCGGCACCTCGTCGCTCAGCGACCGCGGCGGCGCGTCGGCCCACTCGTCGATCACGAAGTCGTCGGCCGGGGCCGGCGCCGCGACGGGCGCGGACGACCTGCGGGCGTCGACAAGTTGATCATTGAGGTCGGCGATCCGCTTGCGCGCGGGGCGTACGTACACCAGCCAGGTGACCAGCGCTCCCGCAACGAAGGACAGCAGGCTCCACAGCCAGACCTGCCCGAAGATGTTCACGGGTAAGCCCCTTCTACGACCACACTCCGACCTCACTCACTCGGAAGGGTGAGCATGGCCAAACTACAGTGCCTTTGATGATGCTCCGTCACTACGCCGTTCAGCGCAAATAACGGCTGGAAAGCCCAGCGTAGAGTGGGGTTTTGTGCCCCCTCCGACAACCTCTGCCCGCACTTCGCCAGAAGTTCACACCCAGGGGCGAGGGGTCACCTACGGCGCAATCGCCTACGTCCTCTGGGGCCTCTTCCCGGCGTACTGGCCACTCCTCGTACCCGCCCAGCCGGTCGAGGTGCTCGCACACCGGATCGTCTGGTCGTTCGTCGTGCTCGCCGTCGTCGTCGCGGTGCTCCGCCGGTGGCGTCCCCTGCTCGAACTGTCAGGACAGGGCTGGCTCATCGTCACCGCAGCGGCCGTTCTGATCACGGTCAACTGGGGAACGTACATCTACGCCGTGAACAGCCATCATGTCGTCGAGGCCGCACTCGGCTACTTCATCAACCCGTTGGTGAGCGTGGCACTGGGCATGATCTTCCTCAAGGAACGATTGCGCATCACTCAGGTCGCGGCCATCGGCGTGGCCGTGATCGCTGTGATCGTGCTCACCATCGACTACGGCAGGCTACCGGTGATCTCGCTGGTGCTGGCCTGCTCGTTCGGCATCTACGGCCTGCTGAAGAAGAAGGTCCCGCTGGACGCGATCTCCAGCCTCACCGCCGAGAACGCCGTCATCGCGCCGATCGCGCTGATCTACCTGCTCACGCTCGGCACCGCGAACACGTTCGCCGCCGCCGGCACCGGCCACGCCCTGCTCCTCGTCAGCACCGGCGTCGTGACGGTGATCCCGTTGCTGGCGTTCGGCGCGGGTGCCCGGCTGATCCCGCTGAGCACCATGGGGATGCTGCAGTACATCGCGCCGATCCTGCAGTTCGCGTGGGGCGTGTTCGTCGTGCACGAACCGATGCCGGCCAGCCGGTGGATCGGGTTCGGCCTGGTGTGGCTGGCCTTGGCGGTCTTCACCGTCGACGCGGTGCGGAACCGGCGCAAGCAGGCGCTCGCGCCGGTCAGCGGGCCCTAGCGAGTGCGCTCGACCACGTACGTGGCCAGTTCCTCCAACGCGTCCCGCGCGGCGCACGGCGGCAGCTTGCCCAGCTCCGTGCGGGCCCGGTCCGCGTAGTCGTCGAGGGTCTCGCGGGCCTTGTCCATGCCCGAGGACTTCCGCAGCAGTTCGAGGGCCTCGTCCACCAGCGCGTCGTCGGTGATCGGTCCCGCCAGCAGCTCGTGCAGGCGCGTCTCGGCCGGGTCGGCGAGCGAGTGGAGCATCGGCAGCGTCTTCACGCCCTCGCGCAGGTCGGTGCCGGGCGTCTTGCCGGACTCGACGGACGGGGAGGCGATGTCGATCACGTCGTCCGAGATCTGGAACGCGGCCCCGATCACCTCGGCGTACCGGCGCAGGGCGTCCGTCTGCTCGTCGGTCGCGTCGGAGAACATGCCGCCGAACAGCGCCGCGGTGGCGATCAGGACGCCGGTCTTCTCCTCGATCACCTTGAGGTAGTGGGAGATCGGGTCCTCGCCGGGCCGCGGGCCGACGGTCTCGCGCATCTGGCCGGTCACGAGGACCGAGAACGTCTCCGCGATGATCCGCGCCGCGTCCGTCCCCAGGTCGGCGGTCAGCCGGGACGCGTGGGCGAACAGGAAGTCGCCCGTCAGGATCGCGATGCTGTTGTCCCACTTGACGTTCGCGGAGACCGCTCCGCGCCGCATGGTCGCCTCGTCCATGACGTCGTCGTGGTAGAGCGTCGCGAGGTGGGTGAGCTCGACCACAGTGGCGGCCTTGATGACCTTGTCCCGGTCCCAGTCGGCGCCGAACTGCGATGCGAGCAGCGTGAAGAGCGGGCGGATCCGCTTCCCGCCCGCCTCCACAAGGTGAAGCGAGGTTTCCGTGACCGGGTGGAACTCGCTCTGCACGACGTCGTGCAGGATGCGCTCCACCTCGGCCAGGCCGTCCTGGACTACCTCGGTGAGCACGGGGTCCACCAACGCGAACCCCGGCCCCAACTGCTCGCTACTGGTCACACCAGCAGCGTACGTACACCTAGCTGAGGAAGGTGCCGGTACCCGCCCAATCGAGCACGAAGGTGGGCCACAGACCCAGCACCAACGTCACGACGGCACCCAACGTGATCGCGATCGTGGTGAACGCACCGGGGACCGTGACGGTCGGGCCGTCCGGGGCCGGGTCGCTGAAGTACATCAGCACGATCACCCGCAGGTAGAAGAACGCCGCCACGGCCGAGGCCACGAGGGCGATCACCACGAGCGGCGTCAGGCCGGCGTCGATCGCCGCGCTGAACACGACGAACTTGCCGATGAAGCCGGACGTCAGCGGGATGCCGGCCAGGGCCAGCAGCAGGAACGTGAAGACGCCCGCCACGATCGGCGACCGCTTGGCGAGACCCGCCCACTGCGACAGGTGCGTCGCCTCGCCGTCCGAGTTGCGGACCAGCGACACGATGCCGAACGCGGCGATCGTGGTGAAGCCGTACGCCAGCAGGTAGAACATGGTCGCGCTCACACCGGGGGCGTCGCCCTCGGGGGTCAACGCGATCGAGCCGATCAGCAGGAAGCCCGCGTGCGCCACGGAGGAGTACGCGATCATGCGCTTCACGTCGGTCTGGGTGAGACCCAGGACCGCGCCGATCACCATCGACACGACCGCGACGCCGTAGAGCACGCCGCGCCACTCCCACTGCGTGTTCTCGAACGCCACCGTGAGCACGCGCAGGATGCCGCCGAACGCGGCGACCTTGGTGCAGGCCGCCATGAACGCCGTCACCGGCGTCGGGGCGCCCTGGTACACGTCCGGGGTCCAGGCGTGGAACGGGCCGACGGCCGCCTTGAACAGCAGACCCACCACCAGCAGGCCGAAGCCCGCGAACAGCAGCGTGTCGGAGCGGTCCGTGCCGCCCGCGGCGGTCGCGATGGCCGAGAGCTTCACCGAACCCGCGTAGCCGTACAGCAGGGCCACGCCGTAGAGGAAGAACGCGGAGGCGAACGCGCCGAGCAGGAAGTACTTCACGGCCGCTTCCTGCGAGAGCAGGCGACGGCGGCGAGCCAGGCCGCACAGCAGGTACAGCGGCAGCGACAGCACTTCCAGCGCGATGAACATCGTCAGCAGGTCGTTCGAGGCGACGAACGTCATCATGCCGCCGAGCGCGAACAGCGTGAGCGGGAAGATCTCGGTCTGCATGCCGGTCTTCGTCGCCTGCGCGCGGTCCTGGACCGTGCCGGGACGGATCGCGGCCTGCGCCACGAACGCGCCGCCCGGCTCCACCGAGCGGTCGGCCATCAGCAGCACCGAGCCGAACCCGAGCACCAGCAGGGTGGCCCACAGGAAGAGCGACGGCGAGTCGACCGCGATCGCGCCCGCCAGCGTCGCCACGCCCTGCTCGGGACGTTCCGACGTCGCGTAGAGGATCAGCGCACCGGTCGCGCCGACCATCGTGACGAGCGTCAGGACGAGCTGCACGGCCCAGCGCTG
The DNA here is from genome assembly GCF_021056325.1 of Lentzea sp. CC55. Classification (NCBI taxonomy): domain Bacteria; kingdom Bacillati; phylum Actinomycetota; class Actinomycetes; order Pseudonocardiales; family Pseudonocardiaceae; genus Lentzea; species Lentzea sp. CC55. The sequence continues at coordinate 56,232 of NZ_JAJCXE010000005.1, forward strand.
GTGCTTGGGCAGCAACGCCTCCAGCAGCACGCTGATGCACGCGGCACCGAGCACGACCAGCAGCGGCGCGATGGCGCCGTAATCGATCTCCGGCGCCTCGATCGTCTGCGCCTGAGCGACGAGAAGGTTCACGTCACTTGCCTTCCTGCACGGTGACCGGGTCGGTCACGCCGACCTCGGTCAGCGTCGCCCCGACAGTCGGGGTGATGACGTCGAGCACCGGCTGCGGGTAGAACCCGAGTGCCAGCACGATGACAACGAGCGGTGCCAGCACGGCGATCTCGCGCTTGGTGAGGTCGCCGATGGCGGTCTTCTTCTCCGGGTCACCGACGGCACCCGGACCGGCCGCGGCACCGATGAGGGCGTCGCCGCGCAGCGGGCCGGTCATGATCCGCTGGTAGAGCCACAGCACGTAGAGCGCCGCGAGCACCATGCCGACCGTCGCGATGATCGTGAACACCGGACGGGTCGGGAACGAGCCGATCAGCACCAGGAACTCCGAGACGAACGAGTTCGTGCCCGGCAGCGACAGCGTGGTCAGACCGGAGATCAGCAGCATGCCGGCGAGCAGCGGCGCCACCTTCGACATGCCGCCGTAGTCGGAGATCTGCGACGAACCACCGCGCGCGATCACCATGCCGATCACCAGGATCAGCATGCCGGTCGAGATCGAGTGGTTGAGCATGTACGACACCGAGCCCACGCCGGCCTGCGACGTGAACGAGAAGATGCCGAGCGCGATGAAGCCGAAGTGCGCGATCGAGACGTAGGCCAGGAACCGCTTCATGTCCCGCTGGCCCGTGGCGAGCAGCGATCCGTAGAGGACACCGGCCACCGCGAGCACGAGCACGTACGGCGCCAGGTTCTTCGACGCCTCCGGGAACATCGGCAGCAGGTAGCGCAGCATGCCGAACGTGCCGACCTTGTCGAGGATGCCGACGACGATCACCGTGACGCCGATGGGCGCCTCGGCCGCGGCATCGGGCAGCCAGGTGTGGAACGGCACGAGCGGCGCCTTGATCGCGAACGCGAGGAAGAAGCCGAGGAACAGCCAGGTCTGCGTCGTCGAGTCGGCGTCGCGGACCACGGTCACGAGCGTCGCCCAGTCGAACGTGCCCTTGCCCAGCTCGTCCGACGCCATCGCGTAGGCGCCGATCGCGGAGGCCAGCATGATCAGGCCGCCGAGGAACGAGTACAGGAAGAACTTGACCGCCGCGTACTGCCTGCGCGCGCCGCCGTAGCCGCCGATCAGGAAGTACATCGGGATGAGCATGACCTCGAACAGCACGTAGAACAGGAAGACGTCGGTGGCGGCGAACACCGCGACCGTCACGGCCTCCTGCACAAGGATCAGCGCGAGGTAGCCGCCCTGCGAACGACCGGCGGGCAGCTTCTCCGTCCAGCCCGCGCCGATCACCAGCGGGATCAGCAGCGCGATGACCGCGATCATCACCAGCGCGATGCCGTCGATGCCGAACGACAGCCGCACGCCGAACGCCGGGATCCAGTCGACGCCCGAGGCGAGCTGGATGCGCTCGCCGTCCGGGTCGTAGGCGGTCCACAGCAGAACGGCGAGCACGAGCTCCACGAGCGAGATCGCCAGTGCGACGAGCTTGGCCGTGCGGTCGTTCTTGCGCAGGAACGCCACCACCAGTGCGCCGACGAGCGGCACCACCATGAGTGCGATCAGAACCCAGCTCACGAGAACCTCACCACCAGGAGCGCCCCGAGCACGAAGATCGAGCCCAGCAGCATGGACAGTGCGTAGGAGCGGACGAACCCGGTCTGCAGCCTGCGCAACCGGCCGGAGCTACCGCCGAGCAGCGCCGCGGTGCCGTTGACCACACCGTCGACGCCCTTGAGGTCGAGGTACACCAGCGCGCGGGTGAGCCAGGTGCCCGGCCGCGCGAAGAGGGCCTCGTTCAGTGCGTTGCCGTAGAGGTCCGCACGGGCCGCGCGCACCGGGAACGACACCCGCTCCGGCCGCTCGACCGGCTGCTTGCCGCGGCCGAAGAGCAGGAACGCGAGGCCGGCGCCGACGAGCGACAGGGCGACGGTCAGGATCCCGACCATGCCGTGCGACAGCACACCGTGCGACTCCTGCAGCTCGCCCAGCGAGGGCTCGAGCCACCCGGCGAGACGGCCACCGGAGGAGAGGAACCAGCCACCGGCGACGGAGCCGACCGCGAGGACGATCATCGGAACGGTCATCGTCAGCGGGGACTCGTGCGGGTGGTAGTCCTTGCCGTTCTCCGCCTTCAGGTCCTTCCAGCGGGGCTTGCCCAGGAAGACCAGGATCAGCAGGCGCGTCATGTAGAACGCGGTCAGCAGGGCACCGAGCAGCGCGACACCGCCGAAGACGTACCCGCGCCAGCCCTCCGCGCCGAACGCCGCCGCGATGATGGCGTCCTTCGAGAAGTAGCCCGCGAACGGCGGGATGCCGATCAGCGCGAGGTAGCCGAGCGTCCAGGTGACGAAGGTGATCGGCAGGAACTTGTAGAGCCCGCCCATCCGGCGGATGTTGCCCTCGTCGTTCATGCCGTGCATGACCGAACCGGCACCGAGGAAGAGCCCGGCCTTGAAGAAGCCGTGCGTCAGCAGGTGCATGATGCCGAGCGCGTACCCGATCGGGCCGAGACCCACCGCGAGGATCATGTAGCCGATCTGCGAGACCGTCGAGTACGCCAGGACCTTTTTGAAGTCGTCGTAGGCGCAACCGATGATGCAGCCGATCAGCAGCGTGACGCCACCGATGATCATCACGACCAGGCGGCCGTCCGCGCTCAGGTTGTAGAGCGGGTTCGAGCGGGCGATGAGGTACACGCCCGCGGTGACCATCGTCGCCGCGTGGATCAGGGCGGACACCGGCGTCGGGCCGGCCATCGCGTCCGGCAACCAGGCCTGGAGCGGGAACTGGCCCGACTTGCCGCAGGCGCCCAGGAGCAGCAGCAGCGTGATCGCGAGGACCTCGGCGGAGGAGAACTCGCTCACCCGCGCGAAGACCTCGGTGTACTGCGTGCTGCCGAGGCGGTTGAACATCAGGAAGATCGCGATCGCGAGGCCCAGGTCACCGACGCGGTTCATCAGGAAGGCCTTCTTGGCCGCCGACGCCGCTTCCGGCTTGTACTGGTACCAGCCGATCAGCAGGTACGAGGCGAGACCGACGCCCTCCCAGCCGAAGTACAGGGTCACGAAACCGTTGCCCAGCACCAGCAGGAGCATCGCCGAGACGAAGAGGTTGAGGTAGGCGAAGAACTTGCGCCTGCCCTCCTCGTGCGCCATGTAGCCGATCGAGTAGATGTGGATCAGCGAGCCCACACCGGTGATCAGCAGCACGAACGTGAGCGACAGCGGGTCGAGCCGCAGTCCGAACTCGACGGTCAGCGCGTTGACGTCGATCCAGTTGAACAGGTGCAGGTTCTGCACCCGCTCCTCGGGGTTCGACACACCGAGCGTCGAGAAGAACAGCGCGAGCGCGTAGCCGAACGACGCCAGCAGCGTGGCGCTGCCGAGCAGGTGGCCCCACCTGTCCGCGCGCCGACCACTGACCAACAGCACCGCCGCGCCGAACGCGGGCAGCGCCAACAGCAACCAGGCGAAGCTCGCGACCCCGCTGGCGACAACAGGTTCCGTCACCGGTGACCCCTCAGTACTTCAGCAGGTTCGAGTCGTCGACCGAGGCCGAGCGACGCGTCCGGAAGATGGACATGATGATCGCGAGGCCGACGACGACCTCCGCCGCGGCGACGACCATCACGAAGAACGCCATCACCTGACCGTCGAGCGAGCCGTTGATCCGCGCGAACGTCACGAGGCTCAGGTTGACCGCGTTGAGCATGAGCTCGACGCACATGAAGACCACGATGGCGTTGCGCCGCACCAGGACACCGACGGCGCCGATGCTGAACAGCAGTGCCGACAGCAGCAGGTAGTACGTGGGAGTCACGACTCACTTCCCTTGAGCGCGTGCGAGTCCGGCTGGTGACCGGTGCCCGCGACCTCGGAGACGTCGTCGGAGAGGGCGGACCTGTCGGTCGTCTCGATGACGTCGAACAGCGACTCCTCCGCGACGCTGCCGTCGGGCAGCAGGGCGGGGGTGGCCACCGAGTTCGCGGTGGCGAAGACACCGGGGCCGGGGATGGACCCGACCCGCTTGCCCTCCTGGAAGCGCTCCTCGACGAGTTCCTTCTGCGTCTTCTTGGCGGGCTTCCCGTCGCGGCCGACGAACGCCAGGATCATCGCGCCGAGGGCGGCGGTGATCAGCAGCGCCGAGGTGAGCTCGAACGCGAAGAGGTACTCCGTGAAGAGCTTCGTGCCGATGTTGCCGACGTTGCCGCCGTTGGTGGTGTTCGCCTCGGCCAGGCCGGCGGACTGCACCGAGGTGAGCGCGCGGGCGATCGAGGCGACCATCAGCACGGCGAAGCCGATGCCGAGCAACGCGGCCGCGAGCCGCTGCCCGCGGATGACCTCGACCACGGAGTCCGAGCTGTCGCGGCCGACCATCATGAGCACGAACAGGAACAGCATCATGATCGCGCCGGTGTAGACGATGATCTGCACGAAGCCGAGGAACGGCGCCTGCTGGACCATGTAGAGCACACCGAGGCTGAGCATCGTCACGACGAGCCACAGCGCGGAGTGCACCGCATTGCGCGCGAAGAGCATGCCGAGCGCGCCGGCCAGCGCGAGCGGGCCGAGCACCCAGAACGAGATCGCCTCGCCGGTCGTCACGGTGTCGACCGCGCGCTGCACCGGTTCCGGCTGCTGGGCGAGGAACGCGAGGAGGCTCACTGCTGGGCCTCCTTGGCGAGCCGCGGGCCGTTCACGTAGTAGTCCTGCTCGTTCTCGCCGAGCCGCATCGGGTGCGGCGGCTGCTCCATGCCGGGCAGCAGCGGGGCGAGCAGGTCCTCCTTCGTGAAGATCAGGTCCTGGCGGTTGTCGTCGGCCAGCTCGTACTCGTTCGTCATCGTGAGCGAACGGGTCGGGCAGGCCTCGATGCACAGGCCGCAGCCGATGCAGCGCAGGTAGTTGATCTGGTAGTCGGCACCGAAGCGCTCACCGGGTGAGTAGCGCGCCTCCTCGGTGTTGTCGCCACCTTCGACGAAGATCGCGTCCGCGGGGCAGGCCCACGCGCACAACTCGCAGCCGACGCACTTCTCCAGCCCGTCCGGGTGCCGGTTCAGCTGGTGACGACCGTGGAACCGCGGCGCGGTCACCTTCTTGACCTCGGGGTACTCCTCCGTCACCACCTTCTTGAACATGGTGCCGAAGGTGACGCCGAAGCCTTTCAGGGACTCGAACATCCCTACTCAGCCTCCTTACCGGTGGTGACGGCTGCCTTCTCCGCGGGGATGGTGGCGACCTTGACCTTGCGCTTGGGCGCTGACTTGGGGACCGCGAGGTCGAGCGGCGGGACGGGGAAGCCCGAACCCGCGAGCGGAACGCCCTTGGAGTCCTGGACCTTCTTGTCCGGCAGCAGGAACGAGACCAGCAGCACGAGGCCGACGACCACGCCCAGCGCGATGAGCCGCTGCGCCGTGGAGAGCTGCTGGATCGCACCGGTGCGGATGACCGCGACGGCCATGATCCAGACGAGGCTGGTCGGGACCAGCACCTTCCAGCCCAGGCGCATGAACTGGTCGTAGCGCATGCGGGGGAGCGTGCCGCGCAGCCAGATGAAGATGAACAGGAAGCCCAGCGTCTTGATGATGAACCAGAGCAGGCCCCACCAGCCGGTGTTCATGAAGTCGCCGCTCCACGGGGCGTGGTAGCCGCCGAGGAAGAGCGTCGTCGCGAGCGCCGAGACGGTCACCATGTTCACGTACTCGGCGAGGAAGAACAGCGCGAACTTCAGCGAGCTGTACTCCGTGTGGAAACCACCGACGAGCTCCGACTCGGCCTCGGGGAGGTCGAACGGGGCGCGGTTGGTCTCGCCGACCATCGACACGACGTAGATCGCGAAGCTGGGGAAGAGCAGCAGTCCGAACCAGCCGGGCGCGAACCCGAGCACGGTGGACGCCTGCGCACCGACGATGTCACCGGTCGACATCGAGCCGGTGAACATGATCACCGCGACGATCGACAGGCCCATCGCGATCTCGTAGGAGATCACCTGCGCGGCCGACCGCAGCGCGCCCAGCAGCGGGTACGGCGAGCCGGAGGCCCAGCCGGACAGCACGATGCCGTAGACGCCGATCGAGGAGCAGGCGAGCACCACGAGCACGCCGACCGGGAGGTCGACGAGCTGCAGCGCGGTCTGCTCGCCGAACAGGTTGACCTCGCCCGCGAGCGGGATGACCGAGAACGCGAGGAACGCGGGGATGCAGGAGATCACCGGGGCGAGGAAGAACACCCACTTGTCCGCGAGGACCGGGCGGATGTCTTCCTTGAACGCGAGCTTCAGACCGTCCGCGAGCGACTGCAGCCAGCCGTTCGGGCCGACCCGGTTGGGGCCGGGGCGGTGCTGCATCCGGGCAACGACCTTGCGCTCCCAGTTGATCATGAACAGCGTCATGACCACGAGGAACGCGAAGATCGCGACGACCTTGACCAGGATCAGCCAGATCGGGTCGTCCGCGAGGAGCTTGGCGGTCTCGCCGATCTCCGCTGCGACGAACTGCTGGGTCATGACTTCCCTCCGCTGACGGAGACGATCGAGCCGTGACCCGCGCCGAGCGTGGCGCGGACGGTCACGTCACCCGAGTTGGTGGGCAGCCAGATGACGCCCTCGGGCAGGTCGTCGGTCTCGACCGGGAGCGTGATCGCGCCGCGCTCCGTGGAGACCGTCACGTGGCCGCCGGTCTCCAGGCCGAACTGCGCCGCGGTGGTCTCCGCGACCTTCGCGACGACCGGGCGGGCCGTGCCGGCGAGGTGCGGCTCGTCGACCTGCAGCGAGCCGTTGCCGATCAGGCGGTGCCACGTGGCGAGCACGGCCTGGCCGGGACCGGCCGGGGACACCAGCGGCGCGGCGACGTTCAGCGAGGAGCCGGTGACGGCGCCCTCGCCGAGGCGGGCCAGGTCGGCGGCCGAGGCGGCGGGCGTCTGCGTGAACAGGTCCGCGTCCATCTCCACCGCGAGGGTGTCGAGCACGCGGCAGTCCGGCAGCGAGCCGGTGCCCTCGAGCGTGGTGCCGAACTCGCGGCGGCGGCCCTCCCAGTTGAGGTAGCTGCCGGCCTTCTCGACCGCCGGGGCGATCGGGAGCACGACGTCCGCGTGCGCGGTGACCGCGCTCGGCCGCAGCTCCAGGCTCACGATGAAGCCGGCGCCGGCCAGGGCCTGCTCGGCCAGCACGGGGTCGGGCAGGTCGAACGGGTCGACGCCACCGACCACCAGGCCGGACAGCTGACCGCTCGCGGCGGCCTCGAGGATGCCGGTGGTGTCGCGGCCGGGCGTCGCGGGCAGCGAGCCCTCCTCGACGCCCCAGGTGCGCTCGACCTCCAGGCGTGCCGCGGCGTTCGCGACGTGACGGCCACCGGGCAGCAGGTTCGGCGTGGCACCGACCGCGAGCGCACCGCGCTCGCCGGCACGGCGCGGGATCCACGCGACCTTCGCGCCGGTGCGCTCGGCCAGCCGGGCGACCGCGGTGAACGCGCCGGGGATCACGGCGGCGCGTTCGCCGACGAGGATCACCGCACCGGGCTTGGACAGCAGCTCGACGACGTCGGCCGCGTGGTCCGGCAGCGCGTTGATCGCGTTCGCCTCGGCACCGGGCACGCAGGCGAGCAGCGTGCCGAGCGTCTTCTCCACGGCCGGGGTCGTGAACTGACCGAGGTGGAAGACCTTGGTGCCCTTGCGGGCGGCCTTGCGCAGGCGCAGGAAGACGATCGGCGCCTCTTCCTCCGGCTCGAACGCGACCAGCAGCGCGGCCGGTGCGGACTCGATGCCCCCGAACGTGACGCCGTTGTCCGGGTTGGTGAACACCGTGGTGCCGGACAGGAACTCCAGCTCCTCGGCGCTGTGCGGCCGGGCGCGGAAGTCGATGTCGTTGGTGCGCAACGCGATCCGGGCGAACTTCGAGTACGCGTAGGCGTCCTCGACGGTCAGCCGGCCACCGGTCAGCACACCGACGCCGTTCGCCTCGCGGGCCGCCGTCAGACCGGCCGCCGCGACCTGCAGCGCCTCGGTCCAGGACGACTCGCGCAGCTCACCGGTCTCCGCGTCGCGCACCAGCGGCCGCTTGATGCGGTCGGCCGTCGTGGCGTAGCGGAAGGCGAACCGGCCCTTGTCGCAGATCCACTCCTCGTTGACCTGCGGGTCGTCGCCGGCGAGCTTGCGCTGCACCTTGCCGCGCCGCCAGTCGGTGCGCTCGGCGCAGCCCGACGAGCAGTGCTCGCAGACGCTCGGCGTCGACACGAGGTCGAACGGACGGGCGCGGAACCGGTAGGCGGCACTGGTGAGGGCACCGACCGGGCAGATCTGGATGGTGTTGCCGGAGAAGTAGCTCTGGAACGGCTTCTCCGGCGCCGTGCCGATCTGCTGCAGCGCACCGCGCTCCAGCAGCTCGATGAACGGGTCGCCGGCGATCTGCGCGGAGAACCGGGTACAGCGCTGGCAGAGCACGCAGCGTTCGCGGTCGAGCAGCACCTGCGTGGAGATGTTGATCGGCTTCGGGAACGTGCGCTTGCGCTCGTGGAAGCGGGAGTCGCTGCGGCCGTGGGCGATCGCCTGGTTCTGCAGCGGGCACTCACCGCCCTTGTCGCAGACCGGGCAGTCCAGCGGGTGGTTGATGAGCAGCAGCTCCATCACACCCTGCTGGGCCTTGTCCGCGACCGGCGAGGTCAGCTGGGTCTTCACGACCATGCCGTCCGCGACCGTCATCGTGCAGGAGGCCTGCGGCTTCGGCATCGGCCGGCCGCCCATCTCGACCTCGACGAGGCACTGGCGGCAGGCGCCCGCGGGCTCCAGCAGCGGGTGGTCGCAGAAGCGCGGGATGACCGTGCCGAGGCGCTCGGCGGTGCGGATCAGCAGCTCTCCCTTGGGAGCGACCACCTCCACACCGTCGATGACGAGCTTGACGTGACCCTCGGGCACGACGAGCTCGGTTGCGTTGGGCTTGTCAGGCGCGATGGTCATGCGTTCGCTCCAGCCAGGACCTTGGAGTTCTGGTCGCACAGAGCCAGGAACTCGTCCTTGAAGTACTTGATGCCACTGGTGATCGGGCTGACCGCACCGTCACCGAGCGCGCAGAAGGAACGGCCGAGGATGTTGTCGCAGACGTCGAGCAACGTGTCGATGTCGCTCGCCGTGCCGTTGCCCGCCACCATCCGCTGCAGGATCTGCACGAGCCAGTACGTGCCCTCGCGGCACGGCGTGCACTTGCCGCACGACTCGTGCTTGTAGAACTCCGTCCACTTCATGACGGCCCACGGCACGGACACGGTCTCGTTGAAGATCTGGATCGCGGTCGTGCCGAGCATCGAGCCCGCCTCGGCCGCGCCCTCGAAGTCCAGCGGCACGTCGAGGTGCTCCGCCGTGAACAGCGGGGTGGACGAGCCACCCGGCGTCCAGAACTTCAGCGGGATGCCGTCCTTCATGCCCCCGGCCATGTCGAGCAGCTGCCGCAGGGTCGTGCCCATCGGCGCCTCGTACTGGCCGGGGTTCGTCACGTGGCCGGACAGCGAGTAGATCTTCGGACCGGGCGACCGGTCGCGGCCCATCGCGCGGAACCAGTCGGCGCCGCCGTTGACGATGAAGGGAACCGACGCGATCGTCTCGACGTTGTTCACCACGGTGGGCGACGCGTAGAGGCCCGAGGTCGCGGGGAACGGCGGCTTGAGCCGCGGCTGGCCGCGACGGCCCTCCAGCGAGTCGAGCAGCGCGGTCTCCTCGCCGCAGATGTACGCGCCGGCGCCCGCGTGGACGACGACGTCCAGGTCGAACCCGCTGCCGAGGATGTCCTTGCCCAGGTAGCCCTTGGCGTACGCCTCGCGCACCGCCGCGTTGAGGCGGCGGATGCAGTGCAGGACCTCGCCGCGGACGTAGATCGCCGCGAAGTTCGCGCGGATCGCGTACGACGTGATGATCACGCCCTCGATCAGCGAGTGCGGGTCCGCCATCATCGTGGGGATGTCCTTGCAGGTTCCCGGCTCGCCCTCGTCGGCGTTGATGACGAGGTAGTGCGGCTTGCCGTCGCCCTGCGGGATGAAGCCCCACTTCATGCCGGTGGGGAACCCCGCGCCGCCGCGGCCGCGCAGCCCGGAGTCCTTGCACTGCTGGATGAGCTGGTCCGGGTGGGCCTTCAGCGCCTTGGGCAGGGCGGTGTAGCCACCGGTGCGCTCGTAGGTCTCGATCGTCCAGGACCGGGGCTCGGTCCAGCGCTTGGTGAGGACGGGAGTCAGCGGGTCGACCATCTTGTGCCCCCTACTTCTTTTCCGGCAGGGCCGGGAACTCGGCGTTGTCCGGCATGGCCGGCGCGTCCCAGCCGCGTTCCTGGGCGATCTTCGCGCCGCGCAGCGACTCCGGAGCCGCCGACGGGCCGTCGAGGTCCGCGTCGCGGCCCTCGAAGAACCCGGCGAGCTGCAGCTCGGCCTGCTTGAAGTCGGTGAGCGGGGCGCCGCGGGTGGGGTCGGGCTTCTCCCCCGCCTGCAACGCCTTCACGAGTCCCAGCGCCTTCTCGGGCGTCTGGTTGTCGTAGAACTCGTAGTTCACCTGCAGCACAGGGCCGAGGTCGCACGCGGCGAGGCACTCGGCGTGCTCCAGCGTGATCGAGCCCGGCGTGCCCGGCTCGCCCGCGGTCTCCTCGTGGCCCACGCCGAGGTGGCTCTTGAGCGTCGAGTAGATCTCGTCGCCGCCCAGCGCCGCGCACAGCGTGTTGGTGCAGACGCTCACGAGGTGCTCACCGCACGGGCGGCGCTTGTACATCGTGTAGAACGTCGCGACCGCGCTGACCTCGGCCTCGGTCAGGTCGAGCTGCCCGGCGCAGAACCGGATGCCGTCCTGGGAGACGTAGCCCTCCACCGACTGCACCAGGTGCAGCATCGGCAGCAGGGCGCTGCGGGCCTGCGGGTAGCGGGCGATGATCGCCTGCGCGCGGTCCACGGCGGTCTGGTCGAACGTGGTGTTCTCAGCTGCCTGGGTCATCGGTCGCAACCACCCATCACCGGGTCGATCGAGGCGACGGCGGCGATCACGTCGGCGACCATGCCGCCCTCGCACATCGCGGGCATCGACTGGAGGTTCACGAAACTGGGCTCGCGCAGGTGCACGCGCATCGGCCTCGTGCCGCCGTCGGAGACGAGGTGGTAGCCCAGCTCGCCGCGCGGCGACTCGACCGGCACGTACACCTGGCCGGCCGGCACCTTGAAGCCCTCGGTCACCAGCTTGAAGTGGTGGATCAGGGACTCCATGGACTGGCCCATGATCTTGCGGACGTGCTCGAGCGAGTTGCCCATGCCGTCGCTGCCGATCGTGAGCTGCGCGGGCCACGCGATCTTCGCGTCTTCCACCATCACCGGACCGGTCGGCAGGTTCTTCACGACCTGCTTGATGATCTTCAGCGACTGGTGCATCTCCTCGAGGCGCAGCAGGTACCGCGCGAAGCAGTCCGCCGCGTTCGAGGTGGGCACGTCGAAGCTGTAGTTCTCGTAGCCGCTGTACGGCTCGATCTTGCGCAGGTCCCAGGCGAGGCCGGCGGAGCGCAGGATCGGGCCGGTGATGCCGAGCGCGAGGCACGCGTCGACGGGCAGGTAGCCCACGCCCGCGAGGCGGTTGCGCCAGATCGGCTGGCCGGTGAGCAGCTTGTCGTAGTCCGGGAGGCGCTTCTCCATGACCTTGACGAACGCGGTGATCTTCTCGACCGCGTCGTCCGGCAGGTCCTGCGCGAGACCGCCGGGCCGGATGAACGCGTGGTTCATCCGCAGACCGGTGAGGTGCTCCAGCAGGTGCAGCGCCTCTTCACGCTCGCGGAAGCCGGAGGTCATGCCCGTGAGGGCGCCGAGCTCCATGCCGCCGGTGGCGAGCGCGACGAGGTGCGAGCTGATGCGGTTGATCTCCATCAGCAGCACGCGGATCGCCTGCGCCTTGTCCGGCACCGTGATGCCGAGCAGCTTCTCGACGCCCATGCAGTACGCGGCCTCGTGGTGCAGCGGCGCCAGGTAGTCGGTGCGCGTGACGAACGTGACGCCCTGGACCCAGGTCCGGTACTCGCAGTTCTTCTCGATACCCGTGTGCAGGTACCCGATGACGCTGCGGGCGTGGGTCACCGTCTCGCCCTCGAGCTCCAGCACCAGGCGGAGCACGCCGTGAGTCGAGGGGTGCTGCGGGCCGAGGTTCATGACGATGCGCTCGTCGTGGACCGCGTCCGCGAGGACCTCGTCCCAGTCGCCGCCGGTCACCGTGTAGACGGTGCCCTCGGTGGTCTTCCGGGAGTCCGCGACCTCGGGGGCCTCGGGGGTCCCGTTGGTCCTCCCGGAGTCCGCGACCTGCGGGGCCTCGGTGCTGGTCTTGACGTCGTCCGTGCTGTCGCTACCGGTCGCGCTGGTGTTCGTCCCGGTGGTGAAGTCCGAAAGCCGCTCGGTCATGAGTACGACCGCCTCTGGTCCGGCGGAGGGATCTCCGCGCCCTTGTACTCGACCGGGATGCCGCCCAGCGGGTAGTCCTTGCGCTGCGGGTGGCCGTCCCAGTCGTCCGGCATGAGGATGCGGGTCAGTCCGGGGTGACCGTCGTAGATGATCCCGAACATGTCCCAGGTCTCGCGCTCCTGCCAGTCCGCCGTCGGGTAGACCTCGACGAGGCTCGGCACGTGCGGGTGCTCGACGTCGACCGCGACCTCCAGCCGGATGCGGCGGCGGTACGTCATCGACGTCAGGTGCGTGACCGAGTGCAGGCGCTGCGGCACGTCGGCGCCGTAGTCCACACCGGACACCGAGCTGCAGAGCTCGAAGCGCAGCGCCGGGGTGTCGCGGCAGATGCGCGCCACCTCCAGCAGCGTCTCCGGCCTGAGGTAGAAGGTGATCTCGCCGCGGTCGACCGTCACCTGCTGCACCGTGTCGGTGGGCAGGCCCTTGTCGGCGATGGCGGCGAACAGCTCGTCCGCGACCTCGTCGAACCAGCCGCCGAACGGGCGCTCGGACGGAGCCGCCACGTGGGCGGGCAGGCGCAGGCCGCCGAAGCCGGACGTGTCACCGGAGCCGGTGACGCCGAACAGGCCCTTGCGCTCCTTGCCCGCGAGGATCGGCGCCTTGGCCTTCGCCTCGTCCCCGTTGGTCTTCTCGAGGTCCTCTCCCGCGCGGTTGTTGACGCTGGAGTGCTCTCCCCCTGGCTCGGTCACTTCTTCCTCGCAAAACGCTCGGACGACGGGATGAGATCGGTGCGGTGGCCCGAGTCGGCGAGCGCCTTGGCGCGCACGGCGCCCAGCGGCTCGTCCATGATCTTGGCGTGGATCTTGAGGATCGCGTCCATCAGCATCTCCGGCCGCGGCGGGCAGCCCGGCAGGTACATGTCGACGGGCACGACGTGGTCGACGCCCTGCACCACCGCGTAGTTGTTGAACATGCCGCCGCTGCTGGCGCACACGCCCATGGCCAGCACCCAGCGCGGCTCGGGCATCTGGTCGTAGATCTGCCGCAGGACCGGCGCCATCTTGTTGGTGACGCGACCCGCGACGATCATCAGGTCCGCCTGGCGCGGTGAGGCGCGGAAGACCTCCATGCCGAAGCGGGCGAGGTCGTAGCGCGGACCACCCGTCGTCATCATCTCGATGGCGCAGCAGGCCAGGCCGAAGGTGGCAGGCCAGAGCGAGGACTTGCGGGTCCAGTTGACCAGCTTCTCGACGCTGACCAGCAGGATGCCGTTCGGGAGCTTCTCCTCGAGACCCATGACTTCCTCAGTTCCAGTCGAGGCCGCCGCGACGCCACACGTAGACGTACGCGAAGCCGACCGTGGCGACGAACAGGACGATCTCCACCAGCCCGAACAGGCCGAGCTTGTCGGCGGCCACGGCGAACGGGTAGAGGAAGACCATTTCGATGTCGAACAGGATGAACAGCATCGCCGTCAGGTAGTAGGCGACGGGCATGCGCCCTCCACCCACGACCGGCTGCGGGCTCGGCTCGATGCCGCACTCGTACGCGTCGAGCTTCGCCTTGTTGTAGCGGCGGGGGCCGATGTAGGGAGCTGCGGTCACCGAGAACAGTGCGAACGCCCCGGCAAGCGCGAACATCAATACGAGGGGGAGGTAAGGGTCAAGCACGCTCCGTCGTCCTTTCCTCGCGTGTCGAGGCGCACCCTAAGGGTGTAGATCTGCCAGTCGTTTGTTAGGCGGACCTAACAAACGCTTGTGAAACAGTTCACAAGCTTGATCACACTGTTGTGAAGTGATTCACAAGCTCGATCGCCAGTGTAGAACGCCTGTAAATGACCTAGGTCACAGGGTCTGACCAGGACCTTTAACGTGATGGACACAAACGAAACGGCACCGGCTCGTATTGAGCCGGTGCCGTCACCTATTCGGAGTAATTTATGCGGTCGGAGCGAGCTTCGTCGCGGCCACGATCAGCTTGTCCATTGCGTCGCCGTCCTTGGGGTCGTAGAGGCCCGCCAGGAGCTTGAGCACGAGTTTCATCAGGCGTTTCCGCGGCATTCCGTACTTCGTTGCGGTCCGCATGATCGCCGGGTTGCCGATGAGCTTCGAGAAGACGTTCCCGAGCCGGTAGTAACTGCCGAGCGCCTCCTCGATCCGGACCGGGTAGCCGTGCAGCGCCCGTTCACGGTTGACGCCGGTCCGCGCGAGGGCCTGGACGATCGACTCGCTCGCGATCTTGGCCGACTCCATGGCGTAGCCGATGCCCTCGCCGTTGAACGGGTTGACCATGCCGCCGGCGTCGCCGACGAGCACGAGCCCGGCCCGGTAGTGCGGCTTGCGGTTGAGGCCCATCGGCAGCGCGGCGCCCCCGATGCGGCTCGTCGCGTTCTCCTCGCGGAAGCCCCACTCCTCCGGCGTCGCGTCGAGCCAGCTGCGCAGGAGCTGGCGGTAGTCGGTGGTGCCGTAGGCCTTCGAGGTGCTGAGGATGCCCAGGCCGACGTTCACGCTGCCGTCGCCCATGCCGAAGATCCAGCCGTAGCCGGGCAGCAGCTGGCCGTCCGGCGCCCACAGCTCGAGGTGCGACTCGAGGTAGTCGTCCTTGGTGCGCGGGCTGTTGTAGTACCGGCGGACCGCGACGCCCATGGGCTTGGCGTCGTCCTTCTGCAGGCCGACGGAGAGAGCCAGCCTGGCGCTCACCCCGTCGCAGCCCACGACGATCGGGGCCCGGTAGGTGACCGGGTTCCTCTCCGGCCCCTGCTTGCCCTCCACGCCCACGACCCGGCCGTTCTCGACGATGGCCTTCGTGACGGTCGTGTGCTCGTGCATGCGCGCGCCGGCAGCCTTCGCGGCGTTCGCGAGCATCTCGTCGAAGTCCATGCGCGGGCGGACCACGCCGTAGTTCGGGAAGGTCGCCAGGTCCGGCCAGTCGAGCTCCATCGTGACGCCGCCGCCGACCACGCGCAGACCCTTGTTGTGCAGCCAGCCGTTGCTTTCGCGGGTGTCGATGCCCAGGTCGATGAGCTGCTTGACGCCTCGGGGGGTCAGGCCGTCGCCGCAGACCTTCTCCCTGGGGAAGGTGCTCTTCTCCAGCAGGAGGACGTCGAGGCCCGCCCTGGCCAGGTAGGTCGCCGCGGTCGAGCCCGCGGGTCCCGCGCCCACCACGATGACGTCGGCGTCCTCGTTGATCCCGCGCCTGCTCATCCAGACTCCCTAACGTGTGCCGTGACTCCTCCGCGACTCTAACCGGAGTCCGCTGAGACCAGCGCCGCCAGTCGCTGCCGCAGGTCGGGCGCGCGGTGGTCGCCGCGTTCCTCCAGCACCCGCAGCGCTTCCCGCCAGCACTCCAGCGCCCGCGCGGTGTCGCCGAGGTGCCGCAGGGACTCGCCGAGGAGGTCGAGCCGCAGCGCGTGGTTGCGGGGGTTGTCGTGGTGGTCCTCGCAGGCCAGCGCCCGTTCGCACAGCTCGGCGGCTTCGGCGTGGGCTCCCGCGACCTGCCTCGCCCGTGCCATCGCCTGCCACGCGAAGCTCCGGTGGCTGTCCGTCTCGCCGAGCAGGCGCAGGCTCCGTTCCGCGTGCGCGAGCGCCCGCTCGTGATCACCGAGGCCCGCGTGCGCCGCGCTGAGGCAGAACTCGATGAAGCTGCGCCTCTTGGCGCCGCGCGGACGAACGGCCAGCGCCTCGTGGAGGTGGGTTAGCGCGTCGGCGTGCCATCCCACCTCCACCGCCACCCAGCCGAGGTGTACGCACACCTCCGCGATCAGCTCCGTGTCGCCGAGCTCTCGCGCGGTCACCGCGTTGGCGCGGTACACCTCTTCGGCACGCCGCCAGTCGCCGACGACGCACCACAGCTGGCCGAGGCTCTGCGCCATCAGGCACTGCGCCCGCCGGTCGCCGAGCGCCGCGGCGGCGCGCACCCCGATGCCGCACACCTCCAGCGCCTCGTCGAACCGGCCGACCAGGGCCAGCTGGGCGGAGGCGACGTCACCGAGCAGCATCGCGATCATCGGCAGGTTGTGGCGCTCCGCGGCCCGCACGTACGTGGCGGCGTTGCCGAACTCGGCTTCCACCCAGGCCCACGCGTCCGCCTTGCCGTCGAACCGCAGCTCCAGGCGTGGACTGGTGACGATCTGAGCGCCGGCGTGCAGGTCGGCGTACTCGGGGAAGAGCGTCAGGAACGCCTTCCTGGCGTGGTGGGCGACCCAGTCGAGCAGCCGGTGCACCGCCTCGTCCCGGTCCTCGTCCCGCTCGGCGAGGTCGGCGGCGTACGCCCGGAGCAGGTCGTGGCAGGTGTACCGGTCCTTGCCGGCCGGTTCGACCAGGTGCTGGGCGGCGAGCCCGGCCAGCAGCGTGCGCGCGGTGTGCGGTTCGACGTCGCACAGCACGGCGGAGGTGAGCACGCCGAAGCTCTCCACCGGCAGGAGTCCGATCCGCCGGAACAGCAGCGCCTCCTCCGGCCGCAGCCGCCGGTAGGACCAGTCGAAGACGGTCCGCACCGCCTGCTGCTCGTCGTCCGGGACGCTCAGCACCTCCCACCGCTGCGCCCGCAGTTCCGCCACGAGCTGCGCGACCGTGAGGTGCGGGGTCGTGGCGACGCGTCCGGCCGCGATCCGCAGCGCCAGCGGCAGCCGTGCGCACGCGTCGACCAGTTCGGCGACGGCGGCGGTCTCGGCGGGCCGCTTCAGCACCGCGCCGACCAGCTCCCGCGCCTCGGAGTCGCTGAGCAGCGGCAACGGGATGCGCACCGCTCCCTCGCCGATCTCCAGCCCCACCAGGTCGGACCGGCTCGTCACCACCACGCAGCCGGGACCGGCGGGCAGCAGCGGGCGCAGCTGTCCCGCGCCGTTGGCGTTGTCGAGCACGACCAGCACGCGCCGGTCGGCCAGCAGCGACCGGTAGAGCGCGGCACGGGCCTCCTGGCGCGGCGGGACCCGTTCCGGCGGGATCCCGAGGGCGACGAGGAAGTCGGCCAGGACGTCGCCGGGGGCGACCGGTCCGCCGGGTCCGTAGCCGCGCAGGTTCACGTACAGGGTGCCGTCGGGGAAGTGCCGCTGGGCCTCCCGCGCCCACCTGAGCACCAGGGACGTCTTGCCCACCCCCGCGGTGCCGACCACGGCGGCGAGCACGGTGGTGCCGGTGTCGAGCGCGGTGGTCAGCCGGTCGAGGACGGCCAGGTGCCCGGCGCGGCCGACGAAGCCGGGTGAGGCGAACGGCAGCTGCCTCGGAACCGCAGGCCGGTCCGGCACCGCACCCACGGACAGGTGCGCGACGTACGCCGCCTGCACGGCGTTGCCGTGGTTCTCACCGAGGTCGTTCGTGTGCACACGACCCAGTGTGACGTGGTGCGGCGGCCGGATCAGCCGTCGTTCCGGGTGACCTTCGGCTTCGTGGCGCGGTGCAGCGCCACCATGCCGCCGGTCAGGTTGAACCAGGCCACGTCCTCCCAGCCCGCCTGCGAGATCAGCTCGCCCAGCGCGCGCTGGTCCGGCCAGCTGGCCATGGATTCGGCCAGGTAGGAGTAGGCGACCGGGTTCGACGACACGAACTTCGCGATGAGGGGGAGGAGTTTGAGCAGGTAGCGCATGTAGACGAAGCGGAACGGCCTCCACACCGGGGTGGAGACCTCGCAGATGACCATGCGTCCGCCCGGCTTCGTCACGCGGGCCATCTCACGCAGGGCGGCGACGGTGTCGTTGAAGTTGCGGATGCCGAAGGAGACGGTGACGGCGTCGAAGGACTCGTCCTTGAAGGGCAGGCGGAGGGCGTCCGCGGCCACCTTCGGCACGCGGCGGTGGGAGCCCGAGGCGAGCATGCCCACGGAGAAGTCCGCCGCCACGCACCAGGCGCCCGAGGCGGCGTACTCGACGGTGGAGACCGCGGTGCCCGCGGCGAGGTCGAGGACCCTCTCGCCGGGGCGGGCGTCGAGGACCCGCCTGCTCCACTCCCGCCAGCGGCGGTCGAAGCCCAGCGTCATGACCGAGTTCGTGCGGTCGTAGCCCTTGGCCACGCCGTCGAACATCTCGGCTACCTCGCGGGGGTTCTTGTCCAGGCCGGCTCGCGACATGCTCCCAGACTAGGTCAGCGTCCCTGAGATCATCTCCAGGGCACCTTCAGCGCGGCGAGCATGCCGGTGACGGCGGTGTGCCACGGGTACTGCTCGGCGCGGGCCCTCGCGGCCTCCCGCGAGCCCGTCGCCAGCAGGTGCCGGGCCGCCGTCGCGAAGGCCGCGGCGTGGTCGGGGACGGCGGCGCCGCACGAGGGCTGCACGATCTCCTTCAGGGCGCTGCTCCTGCTGACGACCACCGGTGTGCCGCTGGCCAATGCCTCCAGCGCGGCCAGGCCGAACGTCTCGTGCGGGCCCGGCGCCAGGGAGAGGTCGGCCGAGGCGAGGAGGGTCGCCACGTCCGAACGGGACTTCACGAAGCCCAGGAACGTCACCGGCAGGCCGGCCGCGCGCTTCTCCAGGGCGGCGCGCCGGGGGCCGTCGCCGGCGATCACGAGGCGGGCGGAGTGGCCCTGCTCGTGGAGCTCGGCGAGGGTGTCGACGGAGCGTTCGACGTGCTTCTCCGGTGACAGCCGTCCACAGTGGATCAGCAGGTTCTCGCTGCCCTGCAACAGGTCTCGCCGCAGGTCCGCGGAGTGGCGGGTCGGCGTGAACGTGGCGAGGTCCACTCCGAGCGGGACCCGGGTGACGTTCGTGGCGCCGATGCGGTCGAACTCCTCCCGAGCGAAGCCCGTCGTGCAGACCACGGTGTCGTAGGAGGCGGCCATGCGGCGGTTCGCCCAGTCCGCGGCCGTGACGGCCTGCGGTTCGGGGAGGACGAACCGGAGCAGGCGGTCCAGGCGTTCGTGGGAGATGACCACGTTCGGGATGTCCCGTTCGCCCGCCCACGCCCCCATGCCGCGCAGGGTCAGGCGGTCGGAGACCTCCAGGCGGTCCGGGCGGAGGTGGCCGACCAGCGTCTTCACCCGCCACGGGTCGACCACGCGGTAGCCGCCCGTGCACGGGATCTTGACCGCGGGCAGGGTGATGCGCCGGACCCCGCCGGGGAGCTCCTCGTCCGCGTGGCGCGAACCCGGTACGACCAGCACCACCTCGTGGCCCAGCTGCGCGTAGCCGGTGCCGAGGTGGTGCAGCGCTGTGCGGAGGCCGCCGGACTTCGGTCCGTAGAAGTTGGCGAGCTGGACGATCCTCAAGCGGCCGCCTGGTGGGTGAGTCCCATGACCGCCGCGTAGTGGCCCATCAGCTGCTCGCAGACCGCGGGCCACGTGCGGGTGAGCACCGACCTGCGGGCGGCGGCGCCGAACCGCCTGCGCAGCAGCGGGTCGCGCAGCAGGTCGACGTACCGGACGATGTCGTCCTCGAACAGGTACCCCGTGCGGCCGTGGCGCACCAGGTCGCGCGGGCCGCCCGCGTTCGGGGCCAGCACCGGCAGACCGGTGGCCAGGGCCTCCTGGACGGCTTGGCAGAACGTCTCGTGCGGACCGGTGTGGATGAAGACGTCCAACGACGCGTAGGCCTCCGCCAGCTCCTGGCCGGTGCGGAAGCCCAGGAACTCGGCGTCCGGCATGTCCGCCTCGAGCTGCTCGCGGTCCGGGCCGTCGCCGACGATCCGCAGCTTCACGTCGGGCAGCCCGTGCAGCTCCTTGAGCCGGTGGACCTGCTTCTCCGGGGCCAGGCGGCCGACGTAGCCGATGGTCAGCTCGTCGTTGTGCCTCGGCCGCGGGTGGAAGAGGTCGACGTCGACGCCGCGGCCCCAGCGGTGCACCCGCGGCACGCCGTGCCGCTCCAGCGCCTCGACCGCCGAGCTGGACGGTGCCAGGGTGCGGTCGGCGAGGGTGTGCAGGCGCTTGGTCCACCGCCACGCGGCGCGCTTGGTGAGGCCGAGGCCGTAGTTGCCCGCGAACCCGGCCACGTCGGTCTGGTAGACCGCCACGGTCGGCACGTCGAGCTTGCGCGCGGCTCTGAGGCCGTAGGCGCCCAGCACGAACGGCGACGCGAGGTGCACGACGTCGGGCTGGAAGCCGGCGAGGGCGTGCAGCACTCTCGGGCCCGGCACGCCGATGGGAAGGCTGGTCACCAGCGGCACGTCGACGGAGGGGACCCTGACGACGGGCGTGCCGTGGTGGTCGTCCGCGCCGGCGCCGGGCGCCACGACGAGCGCCTGGTGGCCGCCTCGGCGCAGGTGCTCCAGCACGCGGAGCACGGAGTTGGTGACGCCGTTCACCTGGGGCAGGAAGCTCTCGGTCACGATCGCTACTCGCACACCGCCACCCTGAGGTGCCCGCATGAAGTCCGCGTGACGCGGGATTTGACGCGGACGGAACACCTCACGTCGTGGCCAGGTGATCGTCGATTGGTCATCTGCGCTTCGGTTTCCGGACACACGACGCGGTGAAACTAGGCCAGCATGACCGTCTTGTCGTCCCGCCCCGCGCACCCGGTAGACCCCGGCCTGGTGTCCATCGCGCTGGAAGTGGCCGGTCGCCTGGCGAACGACGCCTCGGACGTCATCATGGCCACCGCCGGCCGCGGCGTGCGTCCGGACTCCGGCGAGTCCCCGTTCGACTGGGTCACCGACACCGACCGCACCCTGGAACGCCACACCCGCCGCGTGCTCACGGCGGAGTTCCCCTCGATCCCCGTGTTCTGCGAGAACACCGACGCCGACGTCCCCGGTGACTCGGAGTTCCGCTGGGTCGTCGACCCCGTGGACGGCACCGCGAACTACACGGCGGGCATGCCGTGGTGCGCCTACAGCCTCGCCCTGGTGGACCGCTGGGGCCCCGTCGTGGGCGTCGTCGCCGACCCGTACCGCTCGCAGATCTACGCCGCCGCGCGCGGCCGTGGCATGCGCGCGAACGGCACCCCGGTCCGCCTCACCGAACGCCAAGGCGACTCTCTTGTCGTGTGCACCGAGATGACGCGTACCGGTCCGTGGCCGGGCATGGGCGAATTCATCTCCACGGCCGCGATAGCCGGCACGGGCGTGCGCGTCCTCGGCTCGAAGTGCCTCGCCGTCGCACAAGTGGCGCTGGGTCACGTGGCCGCAGCCGTGCTGCACGGCTACCACGAGTGGGACGTCGCCGGTGCGGTGTCACTGGCCGTGGAGTCAGGGGCGGTCGTGCTCGACAGACGAGGCGAGGGTGCTCAACTGCCCGTTGACGGCTTACTGGTGGCGGCCCCGGACGCGGCCGACGAGGTGCTCGCCTGGTGGCAGTCGGCGCTTCAGGCCGACAGCTGAGGCAGCTGCTTCTCCAGGAACTCGAGGTGAGTGCGGGCCTCGTCCAGCTCGGGGTGGTCGAACATCTGCAGGGCGACGCGCCCGACCTCGTTCTCGAACTGGTGGAAGTCGTGCGTGGCCTTGAGCAACCGCTGGTAGACGGGGTGCTGCCGGTCGACGGCCCCCAGCGCCCGCCCGAGCTGCGCGATGCCGCGCACGTCGTCGAGCTCCCCGGCCAGCTGCTCGCTGATCCGCCGCAGCCACTCCTTGGCGGGCGAGTCCGGCACGGTCTGCACCGCGGCCGCCACCCGGCGCGTCGACTCGGCACAGCGTTCGACCAGGTCGGACCACATGTCGTAGGGCTGCTGCGGGATCGGCGGGTACATCGGGCGCGGCGCGGCGCGCGGCCGCTGCACCGAGCGGCGCAGAAAACCGACACCGGTGCCGATGACCGTGCCGGGAATGCCGCCGAACAGCAGGGCGACCATCACGATCGCGACGAACGTGACCAGGGCGGACGCGGGCGGCTTACCACTCGTGTTCGGCACGGCCAGGTCGATCGCCAGGGTGAGCGCGCCCATCAGCAGGGTGCCGATGCCGGCACCCCAGAGCGCTGAACGGGCCACAACCCCCATGCCACGTGATCGTGCCATGTTCTTCGACCGTTCGTGGGCCATCTGGTCCACGGATTGCATCCTGTTGCTGCTATAGTTCTTCTTGCCGGTTCCAATAGGAGCCGGAAGTGGACCCGGTTCACCGTCCGGACGGTCGGTTGCCGGGTTTCGCGCTTTCCGGGCACTGGTCGAGCCTGACCACCGCGTCGAGCATCGGCTGCACGCGTTGCCGCCAGTCACCTCCCGCCCCGAAGCACCAGGCGAGAGCGTCGCTCACCCACAGGACCGGGTCTTCCGCGGGTCGCAGGTGCTCGTAGGTGAACGGCTCGTCCACCTTCGCCAGCACGGCGGCGAGCGTCTGCCTGTCACGCACGTCCTGATGCGCGCAGCTTTCGATCGCCAGCCGGGTGACACCGAGTTCCTGGAGCCAGGTCGCGGCGGCCGACAGGCATAGCCCGCGAGCACGGATGTCGTCGGAGTCGCGAACCGTCCACACCGCTGCTCGGACGCCCAGCTCACGCAACCGCGAAACGAGTTCTCGCCTGCGCGGGTCGCTCTCCTTCTTGAAGTGGACACGGCGCTGACCGGGCCTCACGAGCCGTCGCAGGGACGAGCGGAGTACGTCCAGTTCACGCGGTCGCACCACGACAGCGACGATCAAATAGGTCGTGCCGCGACGCGACTCGTCCAAGAACCCATGCCACATGAACCATATGGTCTCAAAGGAGTAACGGACTACTCCGTTCAGGCGTCGAAGTCGACCGTCACGCACTCGCTGGTCGGCACCGCCTGGCAGGTGAGCACGAACCCGGCCGCCACCTCGGACTCGTCGAGCGCGTAGTTGCGCCGCATCTCGACCGTGCCCTCCGTTACCAGCGCACGACAGGTGCCGCACACACCGCCCTTGCAGGCGAACGGCAGGTCGGCGCGCACGCGCTGGGCGGCGTCCAGGATCGGTTCGTCGGCCGGGAGCGGCAGGGTTGTCGACCTGCCGTCGAGGACGACCGTCACCGACGAGGCGGCGTCGACGACGGTCTCCGCGCGGCGCGGAGGGGGCGGGGGCGCGTCGACGTAGAAGAGCTCGTGGTGCACGCGTTCGGGAGCTACGCCGCGGTCGCGCAGCACGGCTGTGGCGTCCTGGACCATCTCGTACGGGCCGCAGAGCCACCATTCGTCGATGGCGTCGAACGGGACGACGCTGCCGAACAGCGCCGTCAGCTTCTCGGCGGTCAGGCGGCCGGTGAAGAGCTCCACGTCGCGCGGTTCGCGGGACAGGACGTGGATCAGCTGGAACGTCGCCGGGTAGCGGTCCTTCAGGTCGGCGAGCTCGTCGGCGAACATCACCGTGTTGGTGCTGCGGTTGCCGTACAGCAGGGTCACGCGGGCGCCGGTGGCGAGGACCGTGGCGGCGATCGACAGGGCCGGGGTGATGCCGGAGCCGGCGACGACCAGGCCGTGGTGGGTGCCGGTGCCGGACGGGGTGAACCTGCCCAGCGGCGGCAGGACCTCGACCACGTCGCCCGGGACGAGGCGGTCCACGAGCCAGGTCGAGAACTGGCCGCCGTCGACGCGGCGGACGCCGATGCGCGGGGCGGCGCCGGCCGGGGCGCAGATCGAGTACGAGCGGCGTTCGTCGCCCTGGCGCAGGGTCAGGTACTGGCCCGCGGTGAAGGCGAACTCGTCCGCCAGGTCGCCGGGGACGTCGAAGGTGACCGCCACGGCGTCGTCGCAGAGGCGGTCGACGCGGGCGACGGTGAGCTTGTGGAAGGCAGCCGCGCGTTTTCCGGTCTTGGACGACAACTCAGATCTCCTTGACGTGCTCGAACGGTTCGGAGCAGGCGTTGCAGCGGCGCAGGGCCTTGCACGCCGTGGAGCCGAACCGCGAAATCTCCGAGGTGTTCGGCGAGCCGCACAGCGGGCAGGCGACCTGCCTCGACGGCGGCACGAGGTTCAGCGGTACCGGGCCCGCGACCGACGGGCCGATGCGCGCGGGCGGTGCGATGCCCGCGGCGGCGAGCTTCTCGCGGCCTTCGGCGCTGATCCAGTCCGTGGTCCAGGCCGGGGACAGCGACAGGCGCACCTCGACCTCGGAGAACCCCGCGCCGAGCAACGACCGGCGCAGGTCCGCGCCCATCTCGTCGATCGCGGGACAGCCCGAGTAGGTCGGGGTGATGGTGACGACAACGCGACCGTCCACTTCGGACACTTCGCGGAGCACGCCGAGGTCCGCCAGCGTGAGGACCGGGAGCTCCGGGTCCCGCACGGCCGACGCGACCTCCAGCGCCGTCGTCACCAGACCGCTCCCGGCAGCGAACGGTGCAGGTGCTGCATCTCGGCGAGCAGGTAGCCCATGGCCTCGGTGTGCACGCCGTCGCGACCCGCCATGCCCGCGACGCGGGCGGCCTTCGTGTCGGTGGGACGCGTCAGGCCCGCGGCGGACAGCACCGCCTCCAGCACACCGTCCACTTCGGACCGAAGCGACGCCGGATCGACAGCGACACCGCTCAGGCGCGCCTCGACGGCGTGCGGCGCGAACAGCTCGTCCACGAACGGCCACACGCGCTCCAGCCCCGCCTGCATGCGGCGGTGCGACTCGTCGGTGCCGTCACCGAGGCGGACGGTCCACTGCGCGGCGTGGTCGCGGTGGTACGCCAGCTCCTTCAGGCCCTTCTCGGCGATCGCGGCGAGCACCGGGTCGGCCGAGCCGCGCAACCGCGAGAAGAGCGCGAGACGCCACGACGAGAACACCAGCAGGCGCGCGATGGTCGTCGCGAAGTCACCGCCGGGGCCGGGACCGCAGTCGATCTCGGCGAGGTGCACGTTGCGGAACTCGCGCTCGTCACGCAGGTACGCCAGCTCGTCCTCGGTCTTGCCGAGCACCTCGCCGGCGCGCGTGAGCAGCATCCTGGCCTGACCGAGGAGGTCCAGCGCGATGTTGGCGAGCGCGATGTCCTCTTCGAGCTCGGGGGCGCGCGAGCACCACTCCGCGAGCCGCTGCGAGAAGATCAGCGCGTCGTCGCCCAGCATCAGGCAGTACGCGGCGAGGGCGTCGCGGTCGACACCGGCCGGGAACTCGCGGTCGACGCCGGACAGGGCCTCGGAGAAGCCCGTTCCGAACGCCCAGTGCGCGTCCTCACCACCCAGCAGGGACTCGTAGGCATTGTCGAAGCTCATAGGTGCGGCACGTCCTCGGGAATCGCGTAGAACGTCGGGTGCCGGTAGACCTTGTCCCCGGACGGCGCGAAGAACGGGTCCTTCTCATCCGGCGAGGAAGCCGTGATCTCCGTGGCGGGCACGACCCAGATCGACACGCCCTCGTTGCGGCGCGTGTAGACGTCACGGGCGTTGCGCAGCGCCATCTCGGCGTCCGGCGCGTGCAGCGAACCGACGTGCACGTGGTTCAGCCCGCGCTTGCCGCGCACGAACACTTCCCACAGGGGCCAAGACGTGCTCACGCGGCACCTTCCTTCGACGGGGCGTGCTTGGCGGCGTGGGTGGCCGCGGCTTCGCGGACCCACGCGCCGTCCTCGTGCGCCTTGCGGCGGTGGGCGATGCGCTGCTCGTTGCAGACGCCGCCACCCTTGACCACCTGCCAGAACTCGTCCCAGTCCGGCGAGCCGAAGTCGTACTGACCGCGCTCCTCGTTCCACCTGAGCTCGGGGTCGGGGAACGTCACGCCGAGCGCCTCGGCCTGCGGCACGCTCATGTTCACGAACTTCTGCCGCAGCTCGTCGTTGGTGTCGCGCTTGATCCGCCACGCCATCGACTGCTCGGTGTTCGTGGACTCCGCGTCCGGCGGGCCGAACATCATCAGCGCCGGCCACCACCAGCGGTTCACCGAGTCCTGCACCATGTCGCGCTGCTGCTGCGTGCCGCGCATCATCGTCATGAGCAGCTCGTAGCCCTGACGCTGGTGGAACGACTCTTCCTTGCAGATGCGGATCATCGCGCGCGCATACGGCCCATAGGACGTGCGGCACAGCGGCACCTGGTTGCAGATCGCGGCGCCGTCGACCAGCCAGCCGATGACACCGACGTCGGCGAACGTGAGCGTCGGGTAGTTGAAGATCGAGGAGTACTTCTGGTGGCCCTCGATGAGCTTGGTCGTCAGGTCCTCGCGGTCGGCGCCGAGCGTCTCCGTCGCCGAGTACAGGTACAGGCCGTGGCCGGCCTCGTCCTGCACCTTCGCCAGCAGGATCGCCTTGCGCCGCAGCGAGGGCGCGCGGCTGATCCAGTTGCCCTCCGGCTGCATCCCGATGATCTCGGAGTGCGCGTGCTGGGCGATCTGCCTGATCAGGGTCTTGCGGTAGCCGTCGGGCATCCAGTCGCGCGGCTCGATGCGCGATTCGGCCTGCACGGTGCGCTCGAAACGCAGCTCCAGGTCATCCGCCATGCTCCGATGTTACACCTGAGTGCCGAATCTGCGTAGAACTGTCACAACCGCGGCGATGACGATCCAGACGGACATGAGGAAGGTGCCGACGGGGAGCAGGCTGAGCACGGCCGTCCGGCCGGCCACGCGGGTGAGTTCCGGGTTCGTCTGGTCGTACTCGACGCGCACGTTGTCCCCGACGTTGAGCCCCTGCGGGTACAGCACCCCCTGCGACGGGATGATCACGCGCCCGTCCGGTGTGGCGTACCGCACAACGGTCCTGTTGAAGGCGACGGAGTCGACCTGCGCGACCGCCTGCCCCATCGACCGCTCGATGGCCGCGTCGTCGCGCCAGCACGCGATGGGCAGCAGCACGCAGACGAGCGTGGTCACGCCCCCGACGACGAACAAAACCCTGCAGACCGCACGGCGGACGCGAACACCGCGGGGCGTCTTGGTCACTGCGTCCTCCACCACAACTGAGAAGTCTAGAGCCGGGCGGGTGCCGCACTTTCAGGTTGAGGTCCATACAGTCGGACTGTGACCTCTGCACCGACATCGAGAGCACGGCAGCGAATCCGCGTCCGGTCCAGGCGCGACACCGCCGGCGACCTGCTCGGACTGTTGCCGGACCCGGAGCGCGCGCTCGCCTGGGTGCGCGACGGTTCCGGCCTGGTCGGCTGGGGCGAGGCCGCTCGGTTCGAGGTCAGCGGCCCCGACCGGTTCGCGCAGGCGGACAGGTGGTGGCAGGAGTTCGTGTCGCACCTCGACGTCGAGGACTCGCTGGGCGTGCCCGGTAGCGGACCTGTGGCGTTCGTCTCGATGGCCTTCGCCGACGACCCCGGCGACTCGGTGCTGATCGTCCCCGAGGTCGTCGTCGGCCGCCGCAACGGCGAGCAGTGGATCACCACCATCGGCGCCTCGGACCCCGCACCTCTGGTCGCACCTCTCTCGCGGCCCTCCTCCGTCCGCTACTCGAACGGTCAGCTGCCGGTCACGCAGTACCGCGAGGCAGTGCGATCGGCCGTCCGGCGGATGCGGTCCGGCGAACTGGACAAGGTCGTGCTCGCGCACGACTTGGTCGCCACTACCGACCGCCGTCTGGACCAGCGCTTCGTCCTGCAGGGGCTCGCGCGCCGGTACCCCGAGTGCTGGGCCTACGCCGTGGACGGCCTCGTGGGCGCCACGCCCGAGTTGTTGTTGCGGCGGACCGGTTCCGTGGTCGACTCACGGGTGCTCGCCGGCACCACCTGGCCGCACGACGGCGTTTCGGACGAGGAGCTCGCCGCGGCGTTGATGTCGTCGGAGAAGAACCTCGAAGAGCACGACTACGCGATCACCTCTCTCGCGGAGACGTTGCGCCCTTTTTGCACGACCATGTCCGTCGAGGGACCGTCCGTTCTGCGGCTGCCGAACGTCTCGCACCTGTCGTCGGACGTCATCGGCACCCTGGAGTCGCCGACGTCGTTGCTGCACCTCGGCTCCGCGGTGCACCCGACCGCCGCCGTCGGCGGAACGCCCCGGCTGGACGCCACCCAGCTGATCGCGCAGCTGGAGGGGATGGACCGCGGGCGGTACGCCGGACCCGTCGGGTGGATCGACGGCAACGGTGACGGCGAACTGGGGATCGCGCTGCGGTGCGCGCAGATCTCCGGGTCGACGGCGCGGTTGTTCGCGGGGTGCGGGCTGGTGGCCGACTCCGATCCGGACATCGAGGTGCAGGAGGCGCACGCCAAGATGCGGCCTATGCGCGAGGCCCTCGAAGGGCTTTAGCCACGAACGCCGCCTTGCCCTCCGTGTAGGCCTCACGGTCGTGGCCCTCGCGGCCCGCCAGTTCCCGCTTCAGGTCTTCGTACCGCTGAGCGAGTTCCGGGTCGTTCCTGAGCGCGTCGCGGAAGCTGAGCTGGTCGGTCCACCTGTGGTGGCCCGCTTCGATCAGGTGCAGGTGGGCTTCTCGGTGCTGCCGCGTGGCGTCGGGCTTGACGAAGAAGCGGCGCCACGGGCGGTTGTCGAGCTCCGGTGGCACGTAGGCCCAGCCGTCCGCTGCCAGCCGGTCCGCTGCCTGGTCCACGACGGTGTCCAGGTCGGTCACGGACGCCATCAGGTCGACGACCGGTTTGGCGGCCAGGCCGGGGACGGATGTCGATCCGACGTGTTCGACGCCGTCGACCAGCCAGGGGGCCAGGAGTTCGGTCAGCCTGCCGGACTCCGCCGTCGCACGCGCCTGCCACTGCGGGTCGTGCGGACGGACCTCGGCTCGTTCGTGGGCCCAGACAGGGGTGTCGCCGCTCACCGCACGTGGCCGACGAACGCGCGCCAGGCCGAGGTGCTGAACATCAGCACCTCTCCGGCCGCGTTCTTCGAGTCGCGGACATGCGCGTCGTGCTGGAGCGACACCTCGACGCAATCACCTTCCGGCGTGCCGTTGCTGTAGGTGCTCTTATGCCAAACGCGATCCTCGGCCATCGAGATCCTCTCGCAGAGGGCTGACGTACTCCGCCAGCTTCCTCCGCGATTGTTCCTCATCCAAAGCGACTTCAGCCAAGCGGTTGAAGATCAACCGCGTCCGCGCGATAGCTCCTCGGTCCTGCACGAAGACTTGCGTCAGGTCGGTCTCGGTGTAGGCGATCGGCATCGCCTTCTCGTACTCCCACAAACGCACGCCGGCCGAGTTGACGATCATGTTCTCCGGCACGACCCGGACGATGTGCGCGTTGAACAGCAATTGGAGGTACTGGTCCTCCATGATCTGGGCGTCGCCAACCTGCTGCCGCAGAGCCAACTCGTGGATGTAAAAGAGGCAGTCCGGCCGGTCGTGGCGGCGCAGGACCGCCTGACGTTCCATGCGCGACCGCACGAGCGCGGGAATCCGCTCCTCGACGGCGATTCCGGCCGCTCGGAACAACGCCTCCGCGTACAGCTCGGTCTGCAGCAAACCAGGCACCGTGAGCGTGTCGTAGTTGAGCATTGTTCGGGCCGTGGACTCGGCCATCGCTAGCGTGCGCACGTTGTCGGGGACCTGAACGATGTACTCGTCGAATGCGTTGCGGTAGCGCCGTTTGAAGTCCTCGAAGAAGTCGAGGTCCTTGCCGCACATCGTCAGGAACTGCACGAGGTCGATCTCGCTCGGCCGCGCCTTGCCGCGCTCGATCGTCGAGACCTTGCTCGGGTCCCAGCCGAGGCGGGCGGCCACCTCGTGGCCTTTGAGGTTCGTGCAGGTCTCGCGCAACCGCCGCAGTTCGTCGCCCAGATCGCGGCTGTACGCGGTGGAGGGGGTGCTTGGTGCCATAGCCTTCGACGCTATGACTTGGACCTGTTCCACGATACGGGCTCGTTCGGGTGAAAACGGACGCCGGGGTCAGCCGTGGGGGCCTCCGCTGACGTAGATGACCTGGCCCGTCACGTAGTCGGCGTCCTCGGCGGTGAAGAACAGGACGGCGCGGGCGATGTCGTGCGGTGTGCCCACGCGGCCCCGTGGGATCGAGTTGCGTTGCACCTCGACGTGTTCGTCGAGGGTGCGGCCGGCGCGGGCCGCGGAGACCTTGGTCATCTCCGTGACGATGACGCCGGGGCCGATGGCGTTCACGGTGATGCCGAACGGGGCGAGGTCAAGGGCGGTGGCCCGGGTGAAGCCCTCGACGCCCGCCTTGGCGGCGACGTAGTTGGCGCGGTCGCTGTCGACGAGTGCGGAGATGCTGGAGATGTTCACGACGCGGCCCCACCCCGCTTCGCGCATGGCCGGTGCCGTGGCCTTGAGCATCAGGAACGCGCCGCGCAGGTGGGTGTTCACCACGGCGTCCCAGTCGGCCAGCGGCATGTCGAGGACCATGTTGTCCCTCGCGAAGCCGGCGTTGTTGACCAGGATGCCGACCGGGCCGAGCCGCGCCGCCACCTCGGTCACGGCGGCGGCCACGGCGTCGGGGTCGCTGATGTCGGCGAGCACGGGCAACGCCGTCCCGCCGGACGACGTGATCTGCTCGGCCACGGCGCGGGCGCGGTCGGACACGTCCACGACGGCGACGTGGTGGCCTTGGGCGGCAAGGGCTTTCGCCGTTCCGGCGCCGATTCCGGAACCGGCGCCGGTGACGAGCGCGACACGAGGGGTCATGGCTCGATCGTGCTCGTCACCGGGTCCGGAACGCCACCGGGTTTACCTGTGCGCGGCCAGCAGCTCGTGCGTCAGCTGGATCTTGGCGCGCGACTTCGGCTCGGCCGCGACGGAGAGCGACCTCGACGCGTCGGCCGCACGGCCGGGAGCCTCCGCGGGCTTGCCCTTGGTGAACAGCCAGGTCTGGAAGAGCTGGTCCAGCTGCTGACCCGAGATCCGCTCCGCGAGTGCGGTGAACTCCTCGATCGTCGCGTCCGAGTACTTCTTCTCGGCGACCCAGGTGCGCAGGACCTCGAAGAACTTCTCGTCACCCACGGCGACGCGCAGCGCGTGCACGGCCAGGGCGCCGCGGTCGTAGACGGCCCCGTGGAACACGTTGGAGGCGCCGGGGTCGCCGGGCAGGACGTTCCAGAACTCGCTGTCCGCCGGGTACGAGTCGTAGACGAAGTCGGCGTTCTCCTGGGCGGTGCCCTCACCCACGTGCTCGGACCACAGGAACTCCGCGTAGGAGGCGAAGCCCTCGTTCAGCCAGATGTCGCGCCAGTGGTGCACCGACACCGAGTCGCCGAACCACTGGTGGGCGATCTCGTGCGCCACGACGTAGGTGTTGGCGCCGCGGCGGAAGAAGCCGCCGTCGTAGGTGGAGCGGGTCTGGTTCTCGAGCGCGTAGCCGAGGTCCGGCGTGACGACGCCGCCCTGCGCCTCGAACGGGTACGGGCCCAAGTTGTCCGCCAGGAACTCGGTGACCTCGGGCGTGCGCTCGACGCTGGCACGTGCGGAGTCGGCGTTGGCGCCGAGGCGGTCCGAGTAGGCGTTCACGACCGGCTGGCCGTTCGGCGCGGTCGACTGGCGGACCTCGAACTGGCCGATGGTGAGGAACGTCAGGTAGGTCGCCTGCGGCTTGGCGCTGCGCCAGTTCCAGCGGGTGTAGCCGTTGATCTGGCGGGTGGTGCCGAGGAAGGTGCCGTTCGAGATCGCCTCGACGCCGTTCGGGACGGCGACGTTGACGTCGAAGGTGGCCTTGTCGGTCGGGTGGTCGTTGGACGGGAACCACCAGGAGGCGATCTCCGGCTCACCGATGGCGAGGGCGCCGTCGGCGGTCTTCGTCCACGCCGTGAAGCCGTTGCGGTCCTTCACGGTCGACGGGCTGTCCGCGTAGGTGACGACGATCGTGAGGTCCTGGCCCTTGCGCACGCCGCCGCGCGGGGTGAGCGTGAGCTCGCCGCCGTCCGAGACGAACGACGCCGGCGCGTTGTTGACCCTGACCGACTTCACCTTGAGCAGGAAGTCCAGGTTGAACTGGGTGAGGTCCTGGGTGGCCTTCGCCAGGATCGTCGTCGTGCCCGAAAGCTGGTCGCCGGACGGGGTGTAGTTGAGCCTGATGTCGTAGTGGGAGACGTCGTACCCGCCGTTGCCGTAGAACGGGAAGTACGGGTCGCCGGCTCCGGGAGCACCGGGAGACGCCGCCAGGGCCGTCCCCGCGAAGAGCGTCATCGCGGCCGCGGACGCCACCGCGGCCGTTGCCTTGGATCTGATCGCCATGCGGCGGACGCTATCCAGACCACCCTGGACCGCCTACCGACTTACGTATGTTTCCTATCTGCTGAAAACGGTTGACACCGCCGCCTTGAGACGTCGGTGCAACGAGCGCAGGTCGTCGCGCTTCGCCGGCACCTCGACCACCTGGAGGCCCTTCGGCGAGGCGAGCGCGCCGCGGAACTCCTCCCGTCCGTCCACTGTGGAGTGAGAAATTCGGTAGCCCGCGCACAAAGCACTCAGATCGGTC
Source organism: Lentzea sp. CC55 (assembly GCF_021056325.1). Taxonomy (NCBI): domain Bacteria; kingdom Bacillati; phylum Actinomycetota; class Actinomycetes; order Pseudonocardiales; family Pseudonocardiaceae; genus Lentzea; species Lentzea sp. CC55. Next base: position 88,853 of record NZ_JAJCXE010000005.1, read on the forward strand.
CCGTGCGGGGTGCCGAAAACGCGCTCGAAACTCGCCGCGTGCTCGGGTGAGCCCTGCTCCAGCAGGGAGAAGATCCCGCCTCCGTCATCGTTCAGCACGACGATCGTGAGGTCCGGCCGGTGGTCGGCGAGCAGGCCGTTGCTGTCGTGCAGGAACGTCAGGTCGCCCATCAGCGCGTACGACGGCCCGTCGTGCTGCAACGCCAGCCCGATCGCCGTGGACACGTTCCCATCGATGCCCGCGGCGCCCCGGTTGGCGTGCACCACCACGTCCGGGCGCCGTTCGGCCGCGAAGTCGACGTCGCGGATCGGGTTGGACGAGCCCACGAACAGCAGCGACCCCGACGGCACGGCCTGCACCAGGTCGCGCGCGACGTGCAGGCCCGTCGGCCACGGCTCGGCGTCCAGCAGGTCGTCGACGGCCGCGCTGACGCTCTTCACCGCGTCCTGCCACACCCGCGTCCAGTCGTCGTCGAGCGCGGCGGGCTCGGGCAACCAGGTCGACGCGCGCGAGGCCGTGAACGGCACGTCCGGCCACTGCGCCCGGTCGCCCACGGCGTGCACGACCGGCGTGTCCTTCAACAACGACTGCTGACCGCGCGAGAGCGTCACACGGCCCACGACCAGCACCGCCTCGGGTCGCAGGTGCTCCGGCAGGCCCGCGTTGAGCAGCAACGACCCGTGGCGCAGGCCTCCGGGCGCGGTCGGCTCGGCGATCACCGGCCAGCCGAGCCGCGAGGCCTCCCGCAGCCGCTCGGGGCGGTCGTCCCCGAGCAGCACCAGCGTGCGCGCGGGCAGGGAGGACGGCCGGGTCTCGACGGTGAACGCGCGGTCCGTCTCCGTCCACGCCCCGGCGCGGTCCGACGAGGGCCAGGCGGCGTCGGCGGGCGTCAGCGGCGGGCGGAACGGCACGTTCACGTGCGACGGGCCGTCCGCGGCGACGGCACGGCAGACCAGCGAGCGCGTGGTGGCCTCGTCGGCACCCTCGGGCATGTGCAGCGTCGGGAGGCCGAGCACGTCGTACTGGTCGATCGTCTGGCTCGCGCCGGTGCGGTAGAGGTCGACCGGGCGGTCGGCCGTCAGGGCGATCAACGGCACACCCGTGAGCTGCGCCTCGATCACGGACGGGTGGAGGTTCGCCACGGCGGTGCCACTCGTGCAGGTGACCACGGCCGGGGTGCCCGTCTTGGCGAGGCCGAGCGCGAGGAACCCCGCGCTGCGCTCGTCGATGCGCACGTGCAGCGTGAGCAGGCCGTTCTGTTCTGCCTGGTGCAGGGCGAACGACAACGGGGCGTTGCGCGAACCGGGGCTCAGCACGGCGTGCCGGACGCCGTTGCGGACCAGTTCGTCGACGATCACCCTCGCCTGCGCCGTGGACGGATTCATGCGCCTAGAGTCTCAGACCGTGGCAGACCAGGAGCTCTTCGACCCGTCGCTGTGGAAGCCGATTGAGGGCTTCGACTTCACCGACATCACCTACCACCGTGCGCTCGACCAGGGCACCGTCCGCATCGCGTTCAACCGGCCCGAGGTGCGCAACGCGTTCCGGCCGCACACGGTGGACGAGCTGTACCGGGCGCTCGACCACGCGCGGATGTCCTCCGACGTCGGCTGCGTGCTGCTGACCGGCAACGGCCCGAGTCCCAAGGACGGCGGCTGGGCCTTCTGCAGTGGCGGTGACCAGCGGATCCGCGGGCGCAGCGGCTACCAGTACGCCTCCGGTGAGACGGCGGAGACCGTGGACCCGGCGCGCGCGGGGCGGTTGCACATCCTGGAGTGCCAGCGGCTGATCCGGTTCATGCCGAAGGTCGTCATCGCCGTCGTGCCCGGCTGGGCGGCCGGGGGCGGGCACAGCCTGCACGTGGTGTGCGACCTCACGATCGCGAGCGCCGAGCACGCGAAGTTCAAGCAGACCGACGCGGACGTCGGCTCGTTCGACGGCGGCTACGGGTCGGCGTACCTCGCGCGGCAGGTCGGGCAGAAGTTCGCCCGCGAGATCTTCTTCCTCGGCCGCACGTACTCCGCCGAGGACATGTACAAGATGGGCGCGGTCAACGAGGTCGTGCCGCACGCCGACCTGGAGACCACGGCGCTGCAGTGGGCGCGGGAGATCAACGGCAAGTCGCCGACGGCGCAGCGGATGCTCAAGTACGCGTTCAACCTGATCGACGACGGCCTGGTGGGCCAGCAGCTGTTCGCCGGTGAGACGACCCGCCTCGCGTACATGACCGACGAGGCCGTCGAGGGCCGCGACAGCTTCCTGGAGAAGCGCGACCCCGACTGGTCGAACTACCCGTACTACTTCTGAGCCCGCACTCCTCCTGGGCAGGTGGCCATGCTGGACGAACTGCGCGCCGCGCTGCGAGGCGGCGACCCGCTGGTGGACGGACCGCTCGACGGCTGGGAGAAGCGCGCCGTGCTCGGCGTGCCGACCTCCGGGTCGACGGGCGAGCCGAAGACCGTGCTGCTCGACGCGGACGCGCTGACCACGTCCGCGGAGGCGACGCACGAACGGCTGGGCGGCCCCGGCACGTGGCTGCTGGCGCTGCCCACGAACCACATCGCCGGGGCGCAGGTGCTGGTGCGGTCGATCGTGGCGGGCACCACGCCCGGCGTGCTCGACCTCGCCGGCGGCTTCCGCGCCATGGGGTTCGCGCAGGCCGCCCGGCCGGTGCTGGGCCGGCCGGGCCGCCACTACACCGCGCTGGTGCCCACGCAGCTGTCCCGGCTCGTCGTGGGCGAGGGGCCGGGGCTCGAGGCGCTGCGGCAGTTCGACGGCGTGCTGATCGGCGGGGCCGCGACCCCGCCGAAGCTGCTGGAGCAGGCGCGCGCTCTGGGCGTGCGGGTCGTTACGACGTACGGCATGAGCGAGACCGCCGGCGGATGTGTGTACGACGGCTCCCCGTTGCGCGGGGTCTCGTTGCGCACCGACGACCTGATCGAGATCAGCGGGCCGGTGCTGGCGCTCGGGTACCGCGGCAGCGCGGAGCCGTTCGGCGAGTGGTTCCGCACCGGTGACCTCGGGCGGCTGCGCGACGGGCAGCTGGAGGTGCTGGGACGCGCGGACGACGTGATCGTCACCGGCGGCGAGAAGGTGCCCCCGGTGCTGGTGGAGCGGGCTCTGGCGACCGTCGAGGGCGTGCTGGAGGCGTGCGTCGTCGGCGTGCCGGACGACGAGTGGGGCCAGGCCGTGGCCGCCGCCGTCGTCGCGCGCGGCGTCCAGCCGTCGGTCGACGAGCTCAAGGCCGTCGTCACCGAGGCCGTGGGCCGGGCGGCGGCGCCGAAGCTCGTGCGGTTCGTGTCCGAGCTGCCGTTGCGCGGGCCGGGCAAGGTCGACCGGGCCGCGGTGGCCGCAGCATTTAGGTCATGAGCCCTGTTCGATCGATCGCCGCGCGATCGTTAGAATTCAGGGACGCCACCAGGCTTGCCGCTGCCGCCCCGGCTGGCTGACGGGGTGGGCGCTGCGTGCGGACGCATGACTTCGCCCCAGCACGCAACACCGCGTGCCGCGATGTTGCGTGCCGCGTTGTGGTCGGCGTGCCCAACGAAGCAACACCGAGCACAGACGTACAGTGCTTGCGAGCGCCGGTTCTTCTTGTCGATCTCACCGCAACCGCTGCACCGCTGAGAGGTGTGAGCGGGATCGACCCTCAGGAGAACCACGCCCGCCCGTTCGGCCTTGTACGCGAGGAACCGCCCGAGTTGGGCGAATGCCCACGAGTGCATCACGACCCGTTGGGGCTTGCGAAGCCGTACCCGCTCGCGGATCCCCGTCAACTCCTCGACGGCGATGCCTCGTCCGGTGCGTTCAGCCTCGGCCACGATGCGTTTGCTGATCCGGTGGTTCAGGTCGGCGGCGAACCGCTGCTCCTTGCGACGACGACGTTTCAGCAACCTTCGTGCGGAAGCGGTTCTCCTGGTCATCAGACGCCCGCGAAGGCGCTGCTGGCGCTTGCGGTAGCGGTTGAGGCAGGTCCCTGACATCCGAACGCCGTCGGAAGTGGTGGCGAGGTTCACGATTCCCATGTCGACACCGAGGAAACCGTTCACGGGTTCCCGTCTGGGCGCTTCGGGAACGTCGACAGCCACGTGCAACAACCACATGCCGTCACGGTGGACCAGGTCGGTTTCCTTGACAGGTCGAGAGCTCAACGCCTTGAGATGTGCCGGCTTCCCGATCATTCGCACGTCACGGAGCCGGCCGGCGACACTCCAGATCGACACGGAGCTCGCGCGTCCGGCGACTTCGATCTTCCACGACAGGCAGCGCGCGTCGAACGGTTGTGCCGCTGTCGAGCGGAACCTGATCGGCCTGGACTCGACCGCACGACGCCGCTTGGACCTCGGAGGCCCGTAGTTCCCCGCAGCGAGGTTGGAATGCAACGTCGTATATGCGTCAACAGTCTTGCTGATCACTCTGATGGTCGGCTGAGCCGCGAGCCCGAACCGCTCCCGCAGCTCGGCGTAGCACTGTTTCTGCACATCGAATTTCTTGAACACACGGGCGCCGTGCATCCACTCGGACAACCACGAAGCAGCAGCGTTGCAGGCCTGCAGCGTCGCCAGCAGCGCACCCGCTTGCGCGGACGTCGGCAATAGCCGGACCTGCACCGACTGCTTCACGGGGTGAAGCATGGCATTGGTCGAAGCTGCCAAAGGGGCGATGAACGCTCCCGACGATCGCTGATTTAGGTGAACCTTTACCGCTGAGGACAACCCTCGCCGCGAAGCGCCCGGCACCCTCGCCGTGCGCGTCAGCGATGGGGGTTTCTCATGCGCTACCTGTTACCGCTGGTCACCGGCGCCGCGTTGGTGGCCGGACTCGCGTCTCCCGCTCAGGCGGCTCCCGCGTCGAACGAGTGGACCGCGGACGTCAGCGGCCGTTCCGCCTCGTGGGGTGGCTCCCCGCGCCTGGGCCTGGTCGAGCTCGGCTCGCACAGACTCGCCCGGCCCGCCAACGCGGTCGCGGCGGTGGTGACCGGCGACGGCGTGGTCGACGTGCGCGGCCTGCGCCCGGACGGTCAGTGGACGGAGTGGCTGGAGGCGCCGGCGACGTTGCCGGTGACCACGTCCACGGTCGAGACGCGCCTGGTTCTCAGCAGCGGCAAGGCGAAGAAGGTCCAGCTCTCGGCGGGGCAGGTGCCGGCCGGACCGTCCGCGGACGACGTCACCGCCGCGGCGGCGGGACGTTCGTACCGGGTCTACGCGACGCGCGAGGGTCTCGTCGGCGGCACGACGGCGAACGGGCACGTGATCCGGTCGCGCGACCACTTCGTCGCGCTGCCGTCGCGGCGTGGCCTGGCGGGCAGGAACTCCGGCAACTACAGCGTGCAGGTGTGCGCGTCGAACGGCCGCTGCGAGTGGGCGCCGGTGTGGGACGTCGGCCCGTGGAACACCAAGGACGACTACTGGAACCCGTCCGCGACCCGGGAGATGTGGAAGGACCTGCCGCAGGGCAAGCCGCAGGCGCAGGCCGCGTACGAGAACAACTACAACGGCGGCAAGGACCAGTTCGGGCGCGAGGTCGCGAACCCGGCGGGCATCGACCTCGCCGACGGCACGTTCTGGGACGGCCTGAAGCTCACCAACAACGCGTGGGTGACCGTCACGTACCTGTGGACCGGCTCCGGTCCTGTGGGGACGGTCCGCACGGCGGCGGCCAACGGCACCGTGAACGTCCGCGGCGGGGCGAGCTCCTCCAGCGCGCAGGTCGGTCTGGCCGCGAACTACGCCCAGGTCAGGGTGACCTGCCAGCTCACAGGTGAGTCGGTGTCGGGCACGCAGGGCACGTCGAACGTCTGGTACCGCATCGCGTCCGGCAAGCACGTCGCGAAGGCCTACGTGGCAGGCGTCTCCGGCGCCACTGCCTGCTGATACACCCGTCGGCGGGTCCTCAGCGGGCATACCGGAGGATGGAGGCATGGCCTCAGTCGTCCAGTGGATCCAGGGGACCCGCCCGCGCACGCTGCCGAACTCGATCGCGCCCGTGGTCGTGGGTGCGGCCGCGGCGCACCACATCGACGAGTTCAACGCGCTCTACACCGTGCTCGCGCTCGTCGTGTCGGTGGCGTTCCAGATCGGTGTGAACTACGCCAACGACTACTCGGACGGCATCCGCGGCACGGACGACAACCGCGTGGGGCCGTTCCGCCTGACCGGCTCGGGTGCGGCCGAGCCCGCGAAGGTGCGGCTGGCCGCGTTCATCTCGCTCGGCCTCGGCGCGGTCGCCGGGCTCGTGCTGGTGGCGTTGTCCGGCTACTGGTGGCTGCTCGCGTTCGGTGCGGTGTGCGTTCTCGGGGCGTGGTTCTACACGGGCGGCAAGCGTCCGTACGGCTACGCGGGCCTCGGCGAGATCGCGGTGTTCCTCTTCTTCGGCCCGGCCGCGGTGCTGGGCACGCTGTACGTGCAGACCGGTGAGATCACCGGCATCGGCATCGGGGCGTCCATCGCCATGGGAGCGATCTCAGCCGCGGTGCTGGTGGCCAACAACCTGCGGGACATCCCGACGGACGCCGTGTCGGGCAAGCGCACGGTGGCCGTGGTGCTGGGCGACAAGGACACCCGCCGCCTCTACCTGGCGCTGGTCGTGGTGCCGTTCCTGATCGCGCTGGGCATGGTCGTGCGGGTGCCGTACGCGCTGCTCGGGTTCCTCGCGGCGCCGGTCCTGCTGCCCGCCGTGCGCCGGGTGGCCGCCGGGCGCGGCGGCAAGGACCTGATCCCGGTGCTGCAGTTCACCGGGATCGCCATGCTGGCCTGGGCCGTTCTGGTCAGCGTCGCCCTCGTCCTGGACTGATCACCAGGCGTCCTCGGTGAACTGCACGGGCTCGTCGTCGTCGATGCGCGCGGGCCTGCGGGGAGGCGGCGGAGGGGCCGTCTCGCCCCGGATCAGCTCGTCGAGGCGGGCCCGGTCGGCTTCGAGCGCCTGGCGCACCAGCGGGTCGTGGCCCGCCTCGCCGGTGAGCACCTGACGCCAGCTCAGGCCGGCGCCCCGCGCGATGCGGTCCGCGAGCTGCCGCATCGCCGGTGAGGCCTCGCCGGACTTCGCGAACTGCATCACCCTGCGGATGTCCTCAGTGGACGGTTCCCTGCCCCTGAGACCCTGCTGGGCGGTCCGCATCGCGCGGTCCGCCTCGGCGACGGCGTTCGTGAGGAAGTCCTCCGCCGCGAGGATGTCCGGTGTCCGCCAGGCCGTCATCACCACTTGTCCTCCGTGAAGATGTCGGGCGCGTTCTCGTCGCCGTCGTCGCCGCCGCGGTTCCTGCGCGGGTCCTGGGCGTTCATGATCTCTTCCGGCGTCAGGCCCTCCTGCAGCATCTGGAACGCCTGCTTCATCTTCTTGACGTTCTCCTGCTGCATGGCCTGCACGTCGGGGTCCTGCGCCGCCTTGCCCGCGACGACGTCCTCCCACGTGAACTGGCCCGCGTCGACCTTGCGCTTCAACGCCTTGAGCTGCTCGGGCGCGTCGCGTTCCTGCGCGGCCCGCTCGACCTGCTGCGCGATCGCCTTGTAGTCGACCGGCGGCACGGGCGGCAGCGGCGTGTCCTTGAGGCGGTTCGCGAGGTCCTGCGCCTCCTTGAAGCGCGCGTCGACCTGCGCCTCGGCGGCGCGCAGCTCCGGTGACTTCCAGCTGTCGTTCGGCGTGGTCATCTCAGTTCTCCCTCGCGAAGAGACCCCGCTGGACCGGCCTCGCGTCCCCGCGGATGTCGCTCACCTCGTCGCGCCGCGCGACCGTGCGCCACTGCCGGAAGTCCACTTCGGACAACCCGAGCTCTTGGGCGACCTCGTAGTTCTCGCCGAGGAAGTGCAGCACGGCCTGGTCGCCCAGCACACCGACGATCTCGAACTCCGCGCCCCGGTACGTGCAGACCGTGCGGACCAGCTGCAGGTCCTCGACGAGCGCGTCCGGCACCTCGAGGAACGCGGCACCGTGCTCGACGGTGAAGTCCGGCGGCGCGGGCTGCCCGGCGAGCGGGTGCAGCAGGACGGAGCCGGGCGCCGGTCCGAAGTCGACGTCGAAGTCCTGACCGCGGTACCGGCCGATCAGCCCGCGGCGGACGGTGGGCCGGTGCGGAACCGGTGCCTGCCAGAACCTCGCGGGCCCGAAGCCGACGTCACCCGTGGGGATCCAGCCGACCTGGCGGTTCAGGTACTTGCCGACGCTGCGGCCGGTGCCGTCCGGTTCGAAGCGCCACAGCTCCGTGCCCGCCGGGAGCTCGGCGAGCTCCATGACGTACTCGGGGATCGGGTTCGCGCTCGGCGTGTAGCCGGTGCCGGTGAACGGGACCGGGTAGACGCGCGAGGTGCCCATCTTCCGCGCGCCCTCGAGCGTCGGGCCGCCGAAGCTCGTGTCGAACAGCTCCGTGGTGTGCGCGAGGAAGCGCAGCAGGTACTGGGTTCCCCGCGGCCAGTCGGCGACCCTGTCGACGCCGAACGCCTCGGCGAACTGCTCGGACGTGCCCTGCGGGAAGTCCTGCCCGCGCGTCACGAACCCGGCCGCGCGGTGCGGCTCGAACTTGCCCGTCACGACGACGTTGCCCAGGTAGAGCTGCGCGATCGCCGGGTGGACGATCTTCTGCAGGATCGTCTCCGGCCCGATGCCGGCCGCCTTGCGCACGGCCTGAGGGGTGCTCATCCCGGGTTCTTCTCCTTCCACCGCGCCAGGAAGTCGGTGCGGTCGACCTGCACGTCCGCGAGCTCGCCGACGTCGAGCGTGGCCCGGTAGCCGTTGTACTGGTCACCTTCGAGGCCGTTGTCCGCCGCCCAGCCGTACTCGCCGCCCGCGTACCCCGCCTCGGCCTTGCCGTCGTGGACGGCGACGACGTTGAACGGCTGCCCGCGCCACGTCGCCGTGCAGGTCTCGCGGTACCAGGCGTCGAGCTCGGTGACCGCGACCGTCTTGAACTCGCGGTTGCCGTACGTCTGGAAACCGTCGGCGTGGACGTACGCCACGCCCGGGACCTTGCGGATCCAGACGTGGTCGGTGTCCTCGGCACCGGCGAAGTACACCTCGCCCCGGTACTCGGCCATCTCCTGGGAGTACTGGGTCATCAGAGCTTCGTCCAGCCGAACTTGCGGTCGTACACGGCGTGCAGTTTCTCAGAGCCGTCCTCGTTCACCTGCCAGATCTCGGCACGATCGGGCAACGGTGTGCCGGCGTCGACGCGCCACTCCGGCATGCCGCCCATCGTGGAGCCCGTACCGGTGAACGGGTCGTAGCCGTCGTAGACCTTCGCGCTGCCACCGGCCGCCGCCATCTGCTTCTGCGACGCCTCGTAGTGCGCCTTCTCCTGCGGCGACTGGTAGTGGCCCTCCGGGTACGGCCCGGGCTGCGTGAAGTCCGGCGTGTCCATCTTCGGCCCGCCGAACGGCACGTTGTGCGCGCCGGCGTTCTGGTCGGTCAGCTCGTACCGCAGCTGCATGGCCGACGGCGCGCCCTCGGGGATCGGCGTCCAGCCCTTGCCCTTGTCGTCGAGGGCGAGGCCGTCACGCAGGCCCTGCGGGGTGTTGACGTCCACCACGTCCTGGCCGCGGGCGACGGAGCCCGCCATCTGGTTCTGCCAGGTCTCCCCCTTGCTGCCCGGGGCGTGCGGCTGGTCGGGCAGGTAGGTGCTGACCGCGCTCGGGCTGAGCGCCTTGGTGACGATGTCGCCGGTGTCGACCTTGATCTGGTTGCGGACGTCGGCGACGTGCTGGGCCTCGTCCGCGCTGAGGTCGGTGGACAGCTTCTGGCTCAGCTCGACGTAGCGGTCCCGGTCGGCCTGACTGGGCAGGATCTGCTCCAGCTGGTGCTGGTAGCCCTGGCCCTGCGCGGCCATCGCCGCCGCGTCGAAGTGGCCCTTGAGGTCGGGCCCGGCGGGCGGCGGGGTGCCGCCCCCGTCGCCGTCGCCGTTGTTGCCCGTGGTGACCTCGTCGGACGGCCTGGTGCCGGGGTCGCGGTCGACCGGCGGGGTCGGGTCGGTGTCCGGGGTGGGGTCGTGCGGCTTCGCGTCCTCGGCACCGCTGGTGTCGGTGTCGTGGGGCTTGCCGTCGTCGGGACGGGTGTCGGTGTCGTGCGGCTTGGGGTCGCCGTCGTGCGGCCTGGTGTCGGTGTCGTGGGGCCGCGGGTCGGTGTCGTGGGGCCGCGGGTCGGTGTCGTGGGGCTTGGTGTCCGTCGTCCCGCCGGGGGTGGTGTCGTGCGGACGCGGGCCCGACTGGTCGCCTGGGGTCGTGCCAGACGGGGTCGGGTCGTGCGGGCGCGTGCCGCCGTCGGACGGCGTCGTGTCGTGGGACTTGGTGCCGCCGTCGTGAGGCGTGGTGTCGTGCGGACGCGGGCCCGACTGGTCGCCCGGGGTCGTGCCGGACGGGGTCGGGTCGTGCGGGCGCGTTCCGCCGTCGTGCGGCGTGCTGCCGGACGGGGCCGGGTGGTCCGTGCCGGGGCTCGGGTGTCCGGGAGGCGAGGGCAGACCGCCGCCCGCGCTCGGGGCCGGGTGCCCGGGAGGCGACGGCAGGCCACCGCCCGCGCCGGACGGGGCCGGGGCGGTCGCCGTTCCGGAGCTCGCGCTCGGGTGGTCGGGAGGCGTGGGCAGGCCGGACCCGGGCGACGGGTGCGAACCGGGGTTCGGCGGCGTCGGCAAGCCCGAACCGGGCGACGGGTGCGAACCGGGGTTCGGCGGCGTCGGGTGCGTGCCGCCGGTGCCTGACGGGTGCGCGCCGGAG